>NZ_JAIQZA010000041.1 GCF_020164485.1 Salegentibacter tibetensis | reverse complement strand
CGGCTGTCCGTTAAAATCCTTACTTTTACCCATGTCTAGCTTTTTTGTGTCGTAACTCAAAAGTAGACATACCGGGTTAGTGTTCAAATTGCTAGCCCGGTTTATTTTTTTTACCGGACACTAGTGAATAAAATTAGAAAATAAATAAAAGCTAAGCCTAACACATATGATAAACTATTTCTAAAAATTTAAGTAAAATTTTAATTTTAGTTAAATCTGAATAGATAAGTACAAAAAAAAACAAAATTATCTTAAAAAAGGAGGTTTACACATTAAACCTAAAGTGCATTACATCACCATCTTTAACAATATACTCTTTTCCTTCAACCCTCATTTTCCCGGCTTCTTTTACCTTAGCTTCGCTTCCAAAGTGATCAAAATCTTCATAAGCAATAACCTCGGCACGAATAAATCCTTTTTCAAAATCGGTATGGATCACACCGGCAGCCTGTGGTGCGGTTGATCCTACAGGAATAGTCCAGGCACGTACTTCCTTAACTCCTGCAGTAAAATAAGTTTGAAGATTTAGAAGATTATACGCTCCTCTAATAAGTTTTGCAGCTCCGGGTTCTTCCAGACCAATATCCTGAAGAAACATCTGGCGTTCTTCATAATCGTCAAGCTCGGTAATATCGGCTTCAGTTCCCACGGCAAGAACCAGAACCTCGGCCCCTTCATCTATTACCGATTCCCTTACCCTATCTACGTGAGCATTGCCGTTTACCGCTGAACCTTCATCTACATTACAAACATACATTACCGGTTTATCGGTAATAAACTGCAATGGTTTTATAAATTCCTTTCTTTCATCATCGGTAAGATCTAGCGCCCTAACCGATTTTCCGGCTTCCAAACCTTCTTTCACTTTTACTAATGCGGCTTCCTCTTTTTGAGCTTCTTTATTTCCAGTTCTGGAAGCGCGTTTCACTTTTTCAAGTTTCTTCTCTGCAGTTTCCAGATCTTTTAACTGAAGTTCCATATCTATGGTTTCCTTATCCCGAATAGGATCTATAGAACCATCTACGTGCACAATATTGTCGTTCTCAAAACAACGCAAAACATGCAGGATCGCATCGGTTTCCCGAATATTTCCCAAAAACTGGTTTCCAAGACCCTCGCCTTTGCTTGCACCTTTTACAAGGCCCGCAATATCTACGATCTCTACAGTGGCCGGTTGTACTTTTTCAGGTTTAACCAAACTTTCCAATCGCTCCAATCTTGAATCTGGCACATTCACCACTCCAACATTAGGCTCAATGGTACAAAAAGGGAAATTCGCGCTCTGTGCCTTTGCATTAGAAAGACAATTAAAAAGCGTTGATTTTCCTACGTTTGGTAATCCTACAATTCCGGCTTTCATAGTATATATTTTTTGCGGCTGCAAATGTACGTTTTTTCTATTGTAGCCACTAATTTCTTTTTATTCCAGTGAGCTTATTAATTAAATATGCAATATTTCAATAATGGAGACATAATTAGTATGTTTTTTGCTGTTATATGTTGAAAGGTTTTTAGAAAAAATTCCGTATCAATAAATTGATACCAATTTCTTTCTGAAATATTTAGAATTAAAACACTCCAAATTGCTATGAAAAAAATTCAAATTTTCCTGATGTCGCTCCTTTTGAGCCTGGCAGGATGTTATTCCGACAGGGACGATCTAAATCCCGATGGCCGCCCCAATAATCCCGCGGTTCCACAAGAAAACGAAAATCAATTTGTTTCTGAAGATGGCGAGGTATATTCCACCGGACTTGAATGCACCGGCACCGGACAGTACAGTATAGACACTGAAAATTTACTGGAAGGGCTGGTTGTTCCTGATACTTTACCGGCAGCTTTTGATCTTTCAGAAAATCTCCCACCGGTAGGCGACCAGGGTGAATTGGGTTCCTGTACTTCCTGGGCCATCACTTACTATATGAAATCTTTTCAGGAAAAAATTGAAACAGGATTGCCTTATTCTGAAGCGACTATTTTTAGTCCCTCATATACTTATAACCAGCTCACAACCGATGAGTGTGGCAGCACTTCCATTACTGAAACCCTTGCTTTAATTGAAGAACAGGGAGTTGCAGCATTAGAACTTTTCCCGTATACCGAAAATGAATGCGAAACCCAACCGGATGAAGCTGTTATTGAATCCGCAGCCGATGCCAGGATAGCCGATTACAAAGCTTTAAGCGGTGATAATATGATTGCCGAAATGAAAACCCTGCTAACCCAGCAACAACCTATTATCATAGGCGCTGTACTTTCTCCCGAGTTTGGGGTTACTGATAGATTTGGTATAAGTGCTTACCGCGAACACACGGTAGATTATAATGACGTAACCTGTCACGCCATGTTAGTGGTTGGTTTTGATGACGAAGTAAGCGCTTTTAAGCTTGTAAACTCCTGGGGAGAAAGCTGGGGTGAAAACGGCTTTGTATGGATAGATTATCAGGCTTTTGAAAATGTAACCGATGAAAATTCTGACTTTAGAGTAATAAATCAAGCTTATGTGGCTTACGATCTTTAAATCTTAAATTAAATAAATCTATCCTGAAACCGGGCGATTATAATTTTGAATTAAGAATCGACTGGTTCATCAGAAAATAGGTGTTTTCCCATATTTTAAACGCATTAGGGTTTGTGAATTGTCACTTTGCCCTAACTTTGCAGCTATGGAAAATACCAGGGTTTTACATACGCTTAAAGAATATTTTGGATTTGATAGTTTCAGACCACTTCAAAAGAAGATCATCGACTCGGTCTTTGCAGGAAAAGACAACCTGGTTATTATGCCCACCGGTGGTGGAAAATCAATCTGTTATCAGCTTCCCGCAATTCTACTTCCAGAAATCACCCTGGTGATTTCTCCGCTTATCGCTTTAATGAAAGACCAGGTAGACGGGCTTACCGCAAACGGTGTTTCTGCGGCATTTTTGAATAGTAGCCAAACTGAAAGCCAGCAGCAGGAAATCTTTAAAAAAATTGATTCCAAAGAATTAAAATTACTTTATGTTGCTCCTGAAAGTTTACAGTTTGTAGACCGTTTTATGAGCGATGGCAAAATAAGTTTGATCGCAGTAGATGAAGCACATTGTATTTCCAGCTGGGGCCACGATTTTAGGCCGGCCTATACACAATTGGGGTATTTAAAAAACCGCTTTCCCACTACTCCAATGATCGCGTTAACCGCCACGGCCGATAAAGCAACTCGCGAAGATATTTGCAGGCAATTGAATATTCCCAATGCCGAAAAACACATCGCTTCTTTCGACAGGAAAAACCTTAGTCTTGACGTTCGTCCGGGAATTAAACGCTTTGAACAAATCACTAATTTCGTTAAGAACCGAAAAAAAGAAAGCGGAATTATTTATTGCCTAAGCAGAAAAAATACCGAAGAAATCGCTGAAAAACTGCAACGCAAAGGTTTTGAAGCTGAAGCCTATCACGCGGGTTTACCGGCAGAGAAACGAATTGAAATTCAGGATAATTTTATCAACGATAATTCAAAGATTATTTGTGCCACTATCGCTTTTGGGATGGGAATCGATAAATCTAATATTCGCTGGGTAATTCATTATAACATGCCCAAAAACCTGGAAGGCTATTACCAGGAAATTGGTCGCGCCGGGAGGGATGGTTTACCTTCAGATACCATGCTTTTCCATAGTTATGCAGATGTGGTGCAGCTGCAAAAATTCGCTTCAAATTCAGGAAACGAAGAAGTACAGCTGGCGAAACTGGACCGGATGAAACAATATTCAGAAGCTTTAAGTTGCCGGCGAAAAATCCTGCTGAGCTATTTTGGAGAATTAAAACAGGAAGATTGTGGCAATTGCGATATTTGTAAGAATCCGCCGCAGTTTTTTGACGGGACCATCATCGCGCAAAAAGCGCTTTCCTGCATCTTTAGGCTAAAAGAAAACGAACCGATTACTCTGGTTATAGATGTACTTCGCGGTTCACAGAATGAAGCTGTTTTCAGCAAAAACTATCAGCAAATCAAAACCTTTGGAATTGGAAAAGATATTTCCTGGCATCACTGGCAGCAGTATATTATTCAGCTTATCAATCTGGGTTATGTAGAAATCGCATTTCACCGGGGGAATAATTTGCAACTTACGGCACTGGCAAAAAATGTACTTTTTGAAGGTGAAAAAGTTCAGCTGGCTGAAGTTCCCGATCGTAAAAAGATCAAACGCCGGGAAGAAACTGAAATTGCAGAAAAGACTTCAGACAATTCCCTATTTGAGAAATTAAGGCAATTAAGGTTAAAAATTGCGAGAGAAGAAGAAATTCCGGCTTACCTCATCTTTAATGATGCCACGCTAAAAGAGATGGAAAAATCCCGCCCGATGACCGATGATGAATTTCTACAAATCAACGGTGTGGGAAGACAAAAAATGCAGGATTACGGGTATGAATTTATCAAAGAAATCATCGCTTTCAGCAAACAAAAAAGAACTACCAAAAAACGCAAAAAAGCGAATACTTACAAAGCTACCCTTGAACTATTAAACGAAGGTTTAAGTCTGGAAGAAATCGCTAAAAAACGGGAGCTTGCCATCACAACCATTTTTTCGCATTTGGCAAAATTATATGCCGAAAATAAAGCTGTGGAACCAATGAAATATATTTCAAAATCTGATTTTGAAGCTATTGAAAAGGCAAAAGTTGAACTCGAAAATCCTGAAGGATTAAAAGTATATTTTGAGCATTTTGAAGAGGCAATAGATTATGGCACCATCAGGCTGGTCCTGGCTGTTTTGGAAAAAGAAGAAGCAAAAGTTAATTGAATCTCCAGTATTTTCACAATGAAAAATTTTAATAATCTTAGCCCTTTATTACGGTTTCCAAATTAAGCCACGAATTCACTAATATTATTTAAGTCTTTGTGGCTTCTATATATGGATAATGAAATTTATTGAAGGTTGAAAAATTAACCAAACCTACAAGGTTTCTAAAACCTTGCAGGAAATCAGGAAATACTGAACTAAATAAAAACTTTAGGCTTAAAAATCCTCCAGCCCAATCTTATTCAGGAGCAATCCAGAAGCCGGTACTATATAATCCATTTGCATTTCTACACCGGGCTTTAAGCTGTTTTCCAAATCTTGCAAACTCAGTTCTCCTTTACCCAGTTGTAACAAAGCACCCATCATTAACCGAACCTGGTGCCTTAAAAATCCGGCGCTGTGAATATGAAAAATATAAGATTGCTTCGGAAAAAAGCTGGCAGTGATTTCAGTGTTTTCGATTAATTCAGATTTAACGATCTCCCGTTCAAAAGTACTGTTCTCCGAAACCCGCACGCAGTAGTTTCGAAACTGGTGTTTTCCTTCAAAAAGTTTAGCTCCTTTTTTCATCAATTCAATATCAAGATCAAACTGAAAATTGGCCATTAAAGGTGCGCAAAATGGATGATTTTTTTCTCCAAAACTAAATAAGTAAGCATATTCCTTAAGTTTTGAATGTTGAATTATATTGAATTTCGAATCTACTTCAGTAATTGAAAGTGCTCTGATATCCTGGGGTAAATTTAGATTAAATTCCTTTAAAAATTCATCTAAATCTGAAAGCGGTTCGTAATCCAAAAACAGCTCAAAAGCCGATTCCTGGGCTGAAACCATAGCATCGGTCCTACTCGTGCCTAAAATTTTAAATTTTTCAGTAGGCATCACATATCGCAGAGTTTTTGTAATGAGTTCTTCAACCGTTTTTACATTGGGCTGCTTTTGCCAGCCGTGTAAACGGTAACCTAAATACTGAACTTTAATAAGGTAAAAATAGCGCTTGGGTTGCAAATGTTTGTTTTTTGAGATTCCGGGTTATATGCTAATATTCCCTTCTCTTATTTAACTCTTCCATATCATCTATCGCTTCAGAAGGGATGACTTTTAGGAAAGAAGAGTGCTGTTCTATAGCATATTCCAGTTTACTTACAATATCTTCAATAGATTCATTTTCGTAATCTATTTCCAGCGGTTCTTTAATTTGCATAGTTTGCAAAATACCGCGTTTCTTGATCCTGATCCCTTTTTTATCAAAAGAGCGCCTAAAACCATCGATAACAATAGGAATAACTACCGGTTTGTATTGTTTGATTATATGTGCTGTCCCCTTTCTAATGGGTTTAAAAGGCTTAGTAGTTCCTTGCGGGAAAGTAATTACCCAGCCGTCTTCCAAAGCCATTCCAATATTTTTGGTATCGTCTGGATTTACCTTTCGCTCAACTTCTTCACCTTTTGCGCGCCAGGTTCTTTCTACACTAACGGCTCCCGCATAAGCCATAATCCTGGAAAGCAAACCGGCGTTCATCGTTTCTTTGGCCGCTACATAATAAACATTAAGTTTTGGCTGCCAGATATAGCCTATGTTTTTAATTGAATCTACCCTTCCGCTAAGGCTGGCGTTAAAAACGTGGAACATTGCGGTTACATCGGCAAAATAGGTTTGATGATTGGAAACAAAAAGCACGTTGGTATCGGGAAGGTTTTTAATGATATCAGAGCCTTCAATACTCAATTCATTATAGCCACGATAACGGCGATGGGTCAATAATCCGAAAATACGGATAAGCCACTTTTTCAGAAATAAAATATGTCCAAACGGATTTCTTTTAAATAATCCCATAGTTTTAATTTCAATTCTTACTGATCAGTATACCCACAGTTCCCCAGCGTATTGAACAATCCTTAAAATTTAAGCCGGGCAAATATAGTAATTCTTAGTTTTCAAAAGCTTTTTCTAAAGATTTCCCGTATTTCACTCAACATCATCCCCGTAGCCCCCCATACGATTTGTTCGTTCAACTTAAATGCCGGCACAATCATTTTACTTGCATAACTCGTACTTAATTCCTGATTTATAAAATTAGAATGATCTAGAAAATGATCTAAATCTACTTCTAAAATTCGCTCTACCTCACTTTCCTGCGGAGTTAAAACCGGGGTTTCTTCCAGTAAACCCAAATAAGGTTGCACCCAGAAATTACTCGGAGGAATATACAAACGGGTTAGTTCCCTTATTACCTCTATATCATTCCTCGGAATTCCAACTTCCTCCTCAGTTTCCCGTAAAGCTGTTTGTTTTAGGTTTTCATCTTCAGGTTCTATGCGACCGCCGGGAAATCCAATTTGATTAGAATGGACGCCTTTATAGGTTTTTCTTAAAATTAAGACTAAATATGTTTTCCCGAAATTATCTGGATAAAAAACAGCCATAACACCTGCCTTATTCGGCTTAAGACTATCAATATCGAGATTTCGCATTTCTGCAAGTCGGTTACCCGGCACTAATTTATGATGCGCCTTTTCTCCCGGAAGGACAATTTTTTTTAATTTTGGTATCCTGTCTTTAAAATCCTGAAAATCCATGAAAATCTCGCTTTCTATCTTTTATTTTACCCTGGTTCTCTTTTTCGCAAGTTGTGAAGATAAGGAATCTTCCAGTAAAAACGCTTTGGAAAAGGCTTCAGATAAAGAAGAAATTACCCAGAAAACTTCTAAATTAGATTCCCTAAAGGCGAAATATAGTAAAGCTGAAGAAGTATCTTACCAAAGCGATTCGATTCAAAGCAACGAGGAGTTTCCTATTGCGCAGGAAGAATTGATCCCTTTTTTAACTCAATACGGTAAAGAAAATCCTGAAACACGGGTTAGGATTCTTACCAGTTTCGGAAATATTGAGGTAGAACTTTACCGGAACACTCCCCTGCACCGTGCTAATTTTATAATGTTGGTAAAAGAAGGTTATTTTAATAGCACCTTTTTCCACCGTGTAGCTCCTGGGTTTGTGATACAGGGCGGAAATTCAGATAATGCGGCGACCCCCCGAAAACGTTCTAAAATTGGCAGCTATCTAATTCCAAGTGAGTTTGATGCAGGCCATAAACATACCTACGGAGCTTTTTCAGCTGCAAAATACAGCGAGCAAAACGTGAGTAAAGCTTCTTCGCCTTTCGAATTTTTTATCGTTATCAAAGAAAACGGAACCCCACATTTAAATAACGACCACACTGTTTTTGGACGTGTTACCAAAGGAATGGATGTAGCCCAGAAAATTGCACAGGTGGAGACCGGCCAGTCTGAATGGCCGATAGACAACGTGGAAATGGATGTTGAAATAATTAACTAAATCAGAACCTCTGGGTAAGCCACGAGGTTGGAATCGGAAAACTATTTATAATTTCTAGGCAAGCCTCGGGGAAATAAACCCTCAGTGAGGGATTAAGCACGCTGGGTGTAGTAATTATAATCGGTAATCACCTGCTGGATAAATTCCATAGGCGATTCTTCGGGTTCTGTTTCCAGTAATTCTGATAGTTTTTCTGAAAGCGATAAAATAAGCCGGTGATTATGACTTCTCTTCGCGGTTTGATAAAGATTTTTAATATCCTGCACATCGGCATCTTTTAGAACGCTAACCTGTGGGTATTTGGGCTGATAACCTTCAGGTACATCTACTGCCAGGCTTCGGTTTAAATTAGTCCTTGGTTTTTCAGAAATCACGGTAGTTTTAGCGGCCAAATCACCCAGACGCTGTCCTTTTCCGTTTAATAAAATAGTAACCACCGCAATAGCTCCGCTACTAATAGAGATATCAATAAAGCGCAATAACCACCTGATTAAATATTCAGCAAAAGCCGGCCTGCTGCCGTCTAATTTCACAACCCTAATTTGTAAAGCCGCCTTTCCAGGGGTTTGGCCATTATATAAACTTTCCCACAGTAGATAATAAAGCAGGGAAGGCAACCCCATAACAAGGTAATACACCCACTGCCCTGCCGCATCCAGCCCGGTACCTGCAAGAGCCAGGGAACTTATCACTACGTATAACCCAATAATAAATACATCTACGACAAAAGCCAGGATACGATCGCCTACGCTCGCAACATTCTGATTAATACTTATATTTTGAGCGGTTTCAATTTGAAAATTATCCATTTAATCTGTTTCTTTGAGTCATAATAGAAATCACCATGCGAGAGGCTGCTTTTGTGAAGCAAAATAAGGATAAATGGCTTAAGTTTGAAAGCCTGCTTCAAAATAAAAATAACCTGCGGCCAGCGCAACTCTCTAATATTTATATTGAAATTAGCGACCATTTAAGCTATTCCAGGACCTTTTATCCTAAGAGCAATACCACCACCTATTTAAATCAATTAGCGGCATCAGCACATCAACAGATTTATAAGAATAAAAAGGAATCACAAAACCGGTTTATCACTTTTTTTACTAAGGAATTTCCGTTGTTCTTCTATAATTTTCAGAAACAATTACTGCTCAGCTTTCTGATTTTCGCTCTTTTTTCTGCAGCTGGTGCTTTTTCAGCAGCATCAGATCATACTTTTGTGAGAAGTATTTTAGGCGACGCTTATGTGAATATGACTTTGCAGAATATTGCTGAAGGCGATCCTATGGCCGTCTATAAAAAAATGGCCGAAACCGATATGTTCCTGGGAATTACTATTAATAATATTCGGGTTTCTTTAATGGCTTTCAGCATGGGAATCCTTGCCGGAATTGGAACTGTATTTATCTTAATGCAAAACGCAGTGATGCTGGGATCTTTTCAATATTTTTTTTACGATCAGGGCTTACTATGGGAATCTGCAAGAACCATTTGGATTCACGGAACCATAGAAATTTCAGTAATAATTATCGCAGGTTGCGCAGGACTTGTGGTTGGGAAAAGCATACTTTTTCCCGGCACTTACACCCGGCTGACTTCATTTGTAAAAGGAGTTAAAAACGGACTTAAAATTGTGATTAGTACCATTCCGTTTTTTATTCTTGCGGGATTTCTGGAAGGTTTTGTAACCAGACAAACCCAAATGCCCGACTGGCTGGCGATTTTAATTATTGGCAGCTCTTTAGCACTCATTTTATTTTACTATATATTTTACCCCATATTTCTACATAAAAAACAACAAATTCATGAAGCAGGATTATATTGATTTTAAGCAGCAGCGGGAGCTGGGTGATATTATTAGTTATACGTTTAAATTTATACGTGAAAATTATAAAGCGTATTTCACAAGCGTAATTAAGATTGCATGGCCGGCATTTTTACTGTTAATCGCTGCCGTGGCCTATTATTCTTATACAACAGTAGGAAACTCGCTAATGTTTAGCCAGGACGGCGGTTTTTTTATTGGGTTTGGTTTGTTAATGATTGGCCTGCTTCTATATTTTTCGGTGATGAATGTTGCAGCTTTTCATTTTATAAAATCTTATGTAAGTAATGATGGGGACGCCAGCCACCAGGAAGTTAAAGAAGGAGTAAAAAAAGATTTAGGGAAAATGTTTGGCCTTGGCGCCATCACCTGGATCTTAATTTTCGCAGGAATTATAATTTTTATACTTCCAGGTATTTACCTGAGTGTTCCACTTAGTATTGCGGCTGCGGTACTTGTTTTTAAAAATGACAGTATTGGCGGAAGTATTTCTGAAGGTTTTCACCTGGTAAAAGACAATTGGTGGATGAGTTTTATAAGCCTTTTCCTAATCTGGCTCATCGTCTATATCATCAGCCTTATTTTCCAACTGCCGGTGCTTATTTACACCTTTATAAAAATGTTTACTATAATAGAAGAAAGTTCAGCTTCAGCAGCCGATGTGGCCGGTATGTTTGATTGGGTTTATCTTACTTTAACCATTATTGCATCTGCGGTTCAATATCTACTTTATGCTATTACGCCAATTGGGGTTGCCTTGGTGTATTACAACCTGAACGAAATAAAATATTTTACCGGCGCCTACGAAAGCATTGAAAACCTGGGTAAAAACAATTAATGATCAAAATCTTACTTTTTTTCAGTTTTATTTTCTTCGGAAATTTGATTCCGCAGCATCAAGCCATTACTGATTCTACGGAAGTTATTCAGAATTCCCCTGAAGAAATCCTGGAAAAAGCTGATTTTGATGTTAAAGAGATTGAAGATTATAAAACTGAAAAAGCTTTTAATTATTTAGAAAAAATTGAAGAAGATTCCTGGTGGACGCGCTTAAAGCGATGGATAAACCTTAAATGGAATGCCTTTTTACAATGGCTTTTTGGTGATTATCACACCAACGCTTTTTGGAGTGCTGTTCTCTCGGCCTTACCTTACGTTTTTCTAATTTTAGTGCTGGGATTAATCACCTGGCTTTTTATTAGATTAAACCCCGGAAATGCTGCGATGGCTGAACCCATTACAGGAAAAGTAAATCTTAAAAAAGAAGAGGACATTGTAAAATCAGCAGATATTTCTTCTTTAATTGAAGAAGCTATACGCGAAGAAAATTATCGTCTGGGCGTTAGATATTTGTATCTAAAAAGCCTGCGTTTGCTGGATCAAAAAGAACACATTTCGTATAGATTTGAAAAAACAAATGAAGATTATATCAATGAAATAAATGAAACTGAAATAAAAAATCAGTTCACCAAGATCACCCGACTTTATGATTTTATCTGGTATGGAGATTTTGAACTTTCAAAAGAACGTTTTACAAAAGTACACCGGGAATTTACCCAAATGGAAAACAAGCTGAAAACCGAAAATAATGGGTAAAACATCAAAATTATTCTTCGGTTTTTTCCTGCTCCTGGTAATTTTCCTCACCTACCTGGAAGCCACAGAACCAGAACCGGTAAATTGGACTCCCAGTTATATAAGCAATGACAAAATTCCGCTGGGAAGTTTTGTTTTTTATGAAAGCTGGAAAAATACCGGAAACTGGGAGTTTGAAGAAATTGGCATCCCACCCTTCGAAAAACTTTCTGATAGCCTGGGAAATGGCACTTATTTCTTTCTGAACAATGCAGTGAATTTTGATCCAGACGAATTGGATAGGCTGCTTGCATGGGTGGCTAAAGGAAATGAATTGTTTGTTTCTGCAAGAGGTATTAGTCCGGCTTTATTAGATACACTTCAACTGGAAACCAAAGTTTTTATTCCAAAAAACGACCTTAGCTCAAAAC
The DNA here is from genome assembly GCF_020164485.1 of Salegentibacter tibetensis. Lineage (GTDB taxonomy): Bacteria > Bacteroidota > Bacteroidia > Flavobacteriales > Flavobacteriaceae > Salegentibacter > Salegentibacter tibetensis. The sequence goes on along the minus strand of NZ_JAIQZA010000041.1, from coordinate 22,031 downwards.
CACAAGTGAATTTTATAAATTCAGGCTTAAAAACTAAAACCGATTTTCAGTTTAAAAATGAGTTTTCTTCACTTTACTTTCATCAAAAAGATAGTGCCGAAATTGAAGTCCTGGGAGAGATAAATATTCAGGGGGATGATAAAAATAGTCGTCCTAATTTTATAAGATCAAATTTTGGGGAAGGGAAGATATACCTACATAACACCCCGGAAGCTTATGGGAATTACTTTTTACTAACTGACCAGAATTTTGAATACGCTGAAAATATCCTGGCTTACATAAATAAAGAAAACCCGGTTTTTTTGGATAATTACTATAAGGCCGGGAAAACATTTTATTCCTCTCCGCTTTATATTTTACTCAGTGACAACCGACTTAAATGGGCGTACTATTTCTTGCTGGCCGGTAGTATTTTGTTCATTATTTTTGAAGGAAAAAGAAAGCAACGGGCCATTCCGGTAGTAAAAACTTTAAAAAATCAGAGTTATGAATACGCAAAAACTGTCGGTGACCTCTATTTAGAAGAGAAGGAATACGCAGAATTGATCACGCAGAAAATCAATTTGTTTTTAGAATATATCAGGATTCATTATAAAATTTCTACCAAAACCATAGACGAAGAATTCCATAACTTACTGGCTGCAAAAACTGGAAATAGTTTAGCTTCGGGAAAGGAGCTTTTTGCTAAAATGGAGAAAATTTCAAACAATACTAATGCCGGGAAAAGCGAGTTTCACGAACTTTCAGAGGCAATAAATAATTTTAAATCACATTCCGATGGAAAACCACGAAAATAAAGAAACCGAATCGCTGGATTTTGATAGTCGCATTCCCTTAGACGACCTAAAAGAAGCAGTGTCTAGATTAAAAAACCAGCTTGCCAAAGTAATTGTTGGTCAAACTGATTTTGTAGAGTTATTGATCGCCGGCCTTCTTTCTAATGGTCACGTTTTAATTGAAGGCGTGCCTGGCGTTGCTAAAACCTTAACCGCAAAACTATTCGCCAAAAGCCTGGACACCAATTTTAGTCGAATTCAATTTACGCCAGATCTAATGCCTAGTGATGTATTGGGTACATCGGTATTAAATGCTCAAAAAGGAGAATTTGAATTTAAACCAGGTCCTATTTTTTCTAATATCATCCTGATAGACGAAATTAACCGCGCCCCTGCCAAAACCCAGGCGGCTTTGTTTGAGGTAATGGAAGAGCGTCAAGTCACTATAGACGGGGTGCAACACGATCTTGAATCACCATTTATGGTCCTGGCAACGCAAAATCCCATTGAACAGGAAGGAACTTATGCCTTACCCGAAGCCCAGCTAGATAGGTTTTTATTTAAAATTCAAGTGGACTATCCAAGTCTTGAAGACGAGGTAGATATTTTAAAAACACATCACCAGCGCAAAGGTGTGCTTCCCGTTTCGCAAATTGAGGCAGTTTTGAATCCTGAGAATCTAAACGAGTTAAAAAACCAGATTCAGGAAATTATCGTTGAAGAAAAATTGATGCACTACATTGCCAGCATTGTGGGTAAAACCCGTAATCACTCCCATGTTTACCTTGGTGCTTCTCCCCGTGCTTCTATCGCGGTGATGAATGCTTCCAAAGCATTTGCCGCAATTAAAGGAAGGGATTTTGTAATTCCTGAAGACATTAAAAAAGCTTTAAACCCTGTTCTGGCCCACCGACTGATTATTAGTCCTGATCGGGAAATGGAAGGGATTACCGCCAAAGAAGTGATAGAAATGATCTCGCAATCTGTAGAAATTCCCCGTTAGTGCTCAAATTTTTTAAATCTTTATATCTAAACCAGCGGTTTTTCTATGCGATCTTCGGCATCGCCCTACTCTTTCTGTTCTCCTATTTTTTTAATTTGCTGTACGGATTTACCTGGGCTTTAAGCCTGATTCTGCTAATTCTATTTATCGTTGATTTAGTAAGTCTCTATAAAAGTAGCCGAATAAATGCTGAAAGAATTCTTCCGCAGAAATTCTCGAATTCCGATGAAAATGAAGTGGAAATTATCCTGGAGAATAAATATAAATTCCCGATTTATACCGAAATTATAGATGAAATTCCCGTGCAATTTCAGAAAAGGAATTTTTTAAAACAATTGAAAATTGGTGCCGATGCTACTGAAAAATTCAGCTATTATTTGCGGCCTGTGGCACGAGGTGAATATTTCTTCGGAAAACTAAATATTTACGTTTTTACAAAAATAGGACTGGTAAAAAGACGGTCGGTTTTTGGTGATCAACAAATGCTGAAAGTATATCCTTCCTTTATCCAAATGAAAAAACTGGATTTTCTGGCCATAGATAATCGCTTATCGCAACCCGGTTTGAAGAAAATTCGAAGAATTGGTCATACCATGGAGTTTGAGCAAATTAAAGAATACGTTCCGGGAGACGATGTGCGAACCATAAACTGGAAAGCAACCGCCAAACAGGGCGATCTTATGGTTAACCAGTTTCAGGATGAAAAGGCGCAACCCATCTATTCTATAATAGATACCGGCCGAGTGATGAAAATGCCTTTTAATGGCTTGAGTTTACTGGATTATGCGATTAACAGCAGCCTTGCCTTTTCCAATATTGCACTCAGGAAAAAAGACAAAGTAGGCCTGATTTCGTTTTCAGCTAAGATCGAAAACATCCTTAAGGCCAATGCAAAACTAAGTCAGTTACAACAAATTATGGAGCGTTTGTATAATATCAACACGCAATTTCCGGATTCAGATTTTAATATGCTTTACAGTAATTTGCGACAAAGGATTACACAGCGTAGTTTGCTGATGTTATATACCAATTTTGAGCATATTTCGGCTTTAAAAAGGCAGCTTCCCTATTTAAAAGCGATCAACAAAAAACACGTATTGGTGGTGATCTTCTTTGAAAATACCGAGCTGGACAAAATTATAGCCAGCAATCCAGATAATACTACCGATATGGCTCACCAGGTTATCGCCGAAAGTTTTGCGCACGATAAAAAACTAATGGCAGCCGAACTAAGGCAGCACGGGATAAATACTTTACTTACCAAACCCGAAGAATTAAGCATTAAAACTATTAATAAATACCTGGAAATTAAAGCTCGCGGTATACTCTAATTATCCATAAAACGTCATTACGAACAGAGTGAAGTAATCTCTATGCTGCAGTCTAGCTTATTTCGGATGACAGATTATTGTTAAGGTTTTCCACTTTTATTTCTTTCGTCTTTTTTCTTGTTTCTTGTTTCTTGAAGACTTCCTACTCGTTTGAAATACTTAAAGCACAAAATTTACAGTTCAGCATTTAATAATTACAACTCGGTTATAATTATTAATTCAGCAGCAAAAATCAACTTAGTTTTGAGGATATAAACCAATAAAAATTAAACGATTATGAAAACAATCGCTATTTTATTCAGCCTTTTCCTCAGTAATCTTGCTTTTGGACAAATGGAAGAAACCGGAAGCATTAAAGTAAGTGTAGATAATATTTCTTCAGAAGAGGGAAAAGTTTATTTCGCTCTTTTTAATGAAGATAATTTTCTTAAGAAAGCACCTATACAAGTTGAAACCAGCGAAATTAAAAAAGGTTTAGCCGTGGTCACATTCACGGAAGTTCCAACCGGAACCTATGCTATAACTGCATACCATGATAAGAACGGAAATCAAAAAATGGATTTTGACGCGAATGGTATGCCTACCGAAGATTATGGTGTTTCAAACAATGAAATGAATTTATATGGTCCTCCACTTTGGGAAGATGCTAAATTTGAATTTGATGGTAAAAAGAAGGAATTAATCCTTCGATTTTAATTTTTGAAGAACCTAAGCTTAAATTTCATATAGATAAAATCATATTTATTTTAATTTAGAATAGAAAAAACCAATACATTTGCAGTAACAATAAGGCTTCAATTTATGACAATTACACAACTGCATTATGTGTTGGCGGTGGCCGAACATAAGAATTTTACCAAGGCTGCTCAAAAGGTTTTTGTTACTCAGCCTACGCTAAGTATGCAAATTCAGAAACTGGAAGAAGAGCTGGATGTACAGATTTTTGATAGGACGAAAAAACCTATTCAGCTTACTGAAACGGGGCAAAAAATCGTTCAGCAGGCCAGGAATATTGTTAATGAAAGTGACCGGATTAAAGATATTGTAGATCAGCAAAAAGGTTTTGTAGGCGGAATTTTTAAACTGGGGGTAATCCCCACGGTTATGCCTACATTATTACCAATGTTCATCAATAATTTCATTAAAAAATATCCAAAAGTAAAGCTCAAAATTGAGGAGTTAAATACAGAAGCTATAATTGAACGTTTAAAAGAAGGACATTTAGATGCTGCCATTGCCGCTACCCCATTGGAATTACCGGGTATTAAAGAAAATGTACTTTATTACGAGCCTTTTGTTGGTTATATTCCTAATTCACACCGACTTCATAACAATGAAAAGATTGAAGTTAATGATCTCGATATAGATGATATGTTGCTTCTCGAAGATGGACACTGTTTTAAAGATGGTATTCTTAACCTGTGCAAATCATCCAGAAATTACGATGAAGACCATTTTCAATTAGAAAGTGGAAGTTTTGAAACTCTTATAAAACTGGCCAATGAAGGCCTGGGGATGACCCTGCTACCCTATTTGCATACCCTGGATATTAAAGATGCTGAAAAGAAGAATTTGAGAATGTTTGAGGATCCAGTGCCTGCACGTGAAGTAAGTCTTATCTATAATAGAAGTGAGTTAAAAATACAAATTATAGAAGCCATAAGAAGTACAATTGCCGGCGTGGTTAAAGGGGCTATAGCTTTTCATAATGTAAATATTATAAGTCCTCTAAGCAAGAAGAAAGAGTTTCAGGAATAGATAAAAAAGTAATATACTTTAAAGTAAACTACCTCGGGGCAAGCCCCAAGAGACATTATTAGAAAATATATCTTGATTTAGAGGCAAGCCTCGCAGCATTTAAATCTCGATTATCGAGTAAAAAGCGGCCCGAAAGCCGCTTTTTTATGTATTTAAATAAGTTAAACATTGATTAAGTTCCGGGTTTTTCCGGGTTAAGGCCAGAATCCAGATACGAAGTTCCTCAATTTCATGAGGTAAAAGTCGCTGAAGTGCTTTTTTCACTTCCCTGCAAAACAGGGCGGGATCAAAACTGACTTTATCCAGTACAGTCTTGGTGTATTCAAACATCGCTCTCGCCATAATTTGAAAGATTTAAATTAGAAGTTAGGTTACAAAAGAGTAGAAATCTTATAATAGGCTGTGTGTTTTTTAAATCACTTAAATATACTAAAAATTTACTAATCGTTTTTTAATTCAGAACTGTTTAACAGTCCTAAAATCTTCGATCCCCACTAATAACATCTCCCAATCCCCCGAGAATGCTGCCTTCCCCTTTATCCTTGCCTCCACCTTGTGGTGCAGCCTGCCAAATTCGGCTTGCCAATCGGCTAAAAGGTAAGGATTGCACGTATACAGTTCCCGGGCCGGTAAGTGTTGCGAAGAAAAGTCCTTCGCCCCCAAATATGGTATTTTTTATTCCGCCTATAAATTCAATATCATAATCTACATCTTGTGTAAACCCAATAATACAACCCGTGTCTATCTTTAGTTTTTCCCCGGGAGATAGTTCCTTTCTGGCCATAGTTCCTCCGGCGTGTACAAAGGCCATCCCGTCGCCTTCAAGTTTTTGCATGATAAAACCTTCTCCGCCAAAAAACCCGCGGCCGAGTTTTCTACTAAATTCCATTCCTACAGAAACACCTTTCGCCGCACATAAAAAAGCGTCTTTCTGGCAAATAAATTTATGACCATATCTCGTTAAATCTATAGGAATAATTTTACCGGGATAAGGCGAAGCAAAACTAATACGCTTCTTACCTTGAATTTCGTTGCTGAAAATTGTCATAAATAAGCTCTCGCCGGTAAGCAATCTTTTTCCCGCTCCTAATACTCTACCCAGAAAACCTTCATTTTCTTTAGAACCGTCGCCAAAAATAGTATTCATTCTAATCCCATCATCCATCATCATAAAATTGCCGGCTTCGGCAATTACGGCTTCCTGTGGATCCAGTTCCAGCTCTACATATTGCATTTCTTCTCCAAAGATCTGGTAATCTATTTCATGTGCATTCATACTTCTATTTTGCTTTTATAGTCCATTCAAATTCAAAAACAGCTACCTGTTCGCCGGTATCGTTTATTCCGGTAGATTTCATCCATAAAGTTTGTCCTTCTCCAGTTGAGAGTGTTTTTTCTATAGCTTCATCTATTAAATGCCCATCGTAGCAATAAAAGCTGATTTTTCCCGTGGCTTTTTTCGTGAATTTCGCCCGATTCTGGGCAACCAACATAGAAATCTTTCTATTAGATTGCTGAATTTTTCCCATAACCAACGCGCCGGTTGTCAATTCTGCCGCCATGGCCTGCACGGCAAAATACAGGCTCTTAAAAGGATTTTGGTTTATCCATTTATGCTTTACACTCACCTTACAGGTATTTTCTTCAATTTCGTCAACCCGTACCCCGCAAAGCCAGGCGCTAGGTATTTTCAGCATTAGAAATTTATTGAGTTTGCTTCTATTTAATGTCATTGTGAAAGATATGTTTTTAATAAAGTTATTCAAATTAATCAATATGTCTTCAGAAATAATTTCACAAAAATATGTTAAATTTTAGTACTATGCTTTGCAAAATACCTTCTTTTAACCATATATTTGTATTATAAATTATTAGGTTATGAACTCAAAGATAGCAAAAGAAGAAAAAACACTGGCCACAATCCTGCATTTATCGGTCTTTAGCAAGTTTATTATTCCGTTTGGGAATTTTATATTTCCGCTAATATTATGGCTTACTAAGAAAGAAAAGCCATTTATAGACGAACACGGCAGGAAGGCGATAAATTTTCAAATTAGTCTTTTTCTCTATACCATTTTAGTACTGGCAGTTGGGATTTCAATTATCCTTTTCCAGGCAATACGGCTGGGTGGTGATGTTCCCTTTGCAATTGGGCCCGAGCATTTTCATATAGAAGAAATGGGACAGGCAATTTCTATAGTGATCACCATTAGTGTATTCGCCATTTTACTTTCTGCGCTCTTTATTTTAGAAATCTATGCTGTAATAAGCGCGAGTATTAAGGCCAGTAATGGAGAAAATTACTCTTTTCCCCTAAGCATCAATTTTATAGGAAAAGATTCAGATAATCATCATAATAACCATCAACAATCAAAAAATGAACAGTTTAACAACCCTCAAAACCAAACGCTATGAAGATAGAAAACACCAAGGCTCAAATGCGTAAAGGTGTACTGGAGTACTGCATTCTTTCAGTTTTAAAAGACGAAGATGCGTATGTAGCCGAAATCCTGGACACCCTTAAAGACGCGAAATTACTGGTGGTTGAAGGCACGATTTACCCCCTATTAACCAGGTTAAAGAATGCAGGATTACTCAGTTATCGCTGGGAAGAATCCAGCAGTGGACCACCGCGAAAGTATTATGGGCTTACCGATACCGGGAAACTCTTTCTCAAGGAGCTTACCGGCACCTGGGACGAACTCCAAACCGCTGTAAATGTTGTAACCAATCAAAAAAACAAGAATCATGAATAAGACAGTAAATATAAATCTTGCCGGTATATTCTTTCATATAGACGAAGACGCATATGCCAAACTACAGCATTATCTGGATGCTATAAAACGCTCTTTTACCAACACTCAGGGAAAAGATGAAATCATAGCTGATATTGAAGCACGTATTGCTGAATTGTTTAATGAGAAGAAAAAAGACGACCGCCAGGTTATCGGCATTAAAGAAGTAGAAGAAGTAATCGCCATAATGGGGCAACCCGAAGATTATATGGTAGATGAAGAGATCTTTGAAGATGAACCGGTGTACACAAAAACCACCAGATCTTCAGGAAAACAATTGTTTAGGGATACCGAACATTCTTATGTCGGCGGTGTTTCTTCTGGACTGGGACATTATTTAGGTATAGATTTTATCTGGGTACGCTTACTTTGGATCTTACTCACCATCTTCTCAAGTGGCGCTTTTATCCTAATCTATATTGCACTTTGGATCTTTGTTCCTGAAGCCAAAACCACAGCCGATAAACTGGCGATGCGCGGTGAGGAGGTGACCATAAGCAATATCGAAAAAAAGATTCGGGAGGGTTTTGATAATGTTACCGGAAAGGTGAAAGATGTAGATTACCAGAAATATGGCAACCAGGCAAAAACCGGAGCTACCTCTGCAGCCACTGCCATAGGTGATGTTATAGCTTTTATTTTAAAGGTATTTGTTAAACTAATTGGAATCCTCCTAATATTGATAGCAGGTGCGGCATTAATCAGTCTTTTTATAGGCTTGTTTACCGTTGGAACCTTCGGACTTATAGATGCACCCTGGAGCAGTTATGTGGAAATGGCTGTTAGTGGAGCTCCACTTTGGTTGCTCTGGTTGCTAAGTTTTTTACTTGTGGGCATCCCGTTTTTCTTCCTTTTCATCTTAGGATTAAAAATTTTGGTAGGTCGCTTAAAGTCTATTGGTACCCCGGCAAAACTGGTTCTATTAGGATTATGGCTTCTGGCACTAATCGGTGCTGCGGTAATAGGAATACAACAAGCGACCCATCGAGCTTTTGATGGTGAACAGTTAACTACAGACACCCTGCCAATTGCCGCCAATGATACTCTTTACTTGAGAATGCAGTCAAATCAAAATTATTCATCAAATATTTACAGAAGTACAGATTTTAAAATTAAATATGATGATAATGATGAAAAAGTAATGTACAGCTCAGATGTTCGCCTAATTGTAAAGCCTACCAAAGACTCCCTGGCCAAACTGGAAGTAGTAAAGTCGGCGGAAGGTAAAGATTACAAAGAAGCAAAAGAACGCGCGCAGAATATTGATTACAACACTAGTTTCAGTGGAAACGAACTATTATTGAACAGTTTCTTCACTTCAGCTACAAAATATAAATACAGAGATCAAAAAGTGAAAGTTACACTGTTTTTACCAGAAGGTACTATCCTTTTTGCCGATGAAAACACCAATACTTTCCACAGAAATACTGATAGATGGGGTGATATTTTAAATTACGGAGATGAAGAAAAATTTTTAACAATCACTGAAGATGCAGCGATTTGTGAAGATTGCCCGGCTGAAGAATGGGACACCCAAAGTGAAGATGAATGGAATGAAGACGATGATTTTAATGCAAGAATTAATTCCGGGGATGAAGAAGTAAATATTCAGATTAACCGGCGAGGGGTTACGATAGATAAAAAATCTGTTGGCAATGGAAAAGCGAATAATGAAAATGAGGAGTTATGATACAGTTAATCCTGCAATTACTACTGGTAGTCTTCAATTTAGGAGAGCCGGTGGTAGAAAACGAAAAGATGGTTAAAGATTATATTGAATGTCATCAAATCTTAATCAAAAAATGTCCGGTAGCTTTCTACCAATGCTAAGCAAGCCTTAAAGCCTCCAATACGGGGGCTTTTTAGTATATTTGTTTTAAAACACTTATTATTTATGAAAAAGATATTACTCTTAATAAGCATTTGTATGGCTTTTAGCTGTGGTGCCAATAAAGTAAAAGGAAGCCGAAATGTAACTACCGAAAAAACTCGTTTAACAGATTTTCATAGTATAGACATAGCAGGAGATTTTGAGGTGACACTCAAAAAAGGAAGCACCGGTATGATGGAAGTTGAAGCCGATGATAATCTACATCGCATAATTAGAGGAGAAGTGGTAGATCAGGTTTTATATTTGAAGCCGACTAAAAAAATTGGTAAAAGTAAGTCTCAGGAAATCATCCTCACCTTTCCTGAAAACCTTCTGAATATTAGCGTTTCTGGAAATACTGAATTGGAAGCAAACGAAGAGCTATACTCTGAAGAACTTAAAATTACTACTGCAGATGACGCGGAGGTTTACCTTACCGTTACCGCTACTAAATTTGATCTCTTTAACGAAGGGAAATCTGAAGTAGAATTAAACCTAACGGCAGATGATGCGTATTTTCAACTAAATGGGTCAAGTGAAATCAAAGCCCTGGTAAACGCGCCAAAGTTTAAAGTAGACATTTATGAAAAAGCAAGCGCCAGAATTGAAGGAGAAGTAGACGATCTACAATTACGCTCAGAACATTCTACCAAATTTGACGGTAGGAGGTTAACTGTAAAAACTGCAGTAGTTGTAGCCGAAGGTAAATCTAAAAATGAACTTGAAGTTTTAGAAACGCTTACGCTTACTGCTAAACACCGAAGCAAAATGGAACTTTACGGAAACCCTAAAGTAGATTTAGTTGAATTTTCAGAAAAAGCAGTTCTTGCTAAAAAAGATTAAGTTTTTTAGCTACATTTAATTACTAACATAAAACTAAAAATTATGAAAATTGCATTAAAATCAATTCTATTGATACTGGCATTAAGCCTAAGTTTTGTATCGTGCAGGGAGGAAGAGGAGAAGTCGGAGATTGAACAATTGGCCGAAGAAGAAGATGCAAAGATTAAAGTTAAAGAAGGCAAGGTAAAAGTGAAAACCGATGATAAAAAGATCAAGATAAAAGAAGATGATGGAGAAGTGAAGAAAAAAGTGAAAATTGATAACGATGATAACTAGTTCAATTTCGAATATCTAGTTTAACTGAATCAAATCTAAAAATTGTTTTAAAAGTCCCGTTTTTCGGGACTTTTTTATTGGTATTTAGTATCTTAATTTAAAATTATAAAAATGCATAAAAAAGAGATATATACCGCCGGAAAAGAACTTCGGGAAGCCGAAAAAGTTTTGGTTTTAATACACGGCCGTGGTGGCAGCGCCAAGGAGTTTCTTTCCTTAGCCAGTAAATTAAACACCCCAGAATTCGCGATTTTAGCACCACAGGCCACAGATTTCACCTGGTACCCGAATTCATTCCTGGCTCCGCCTGCACAAAATGAACCAGAATTTTCATCAGCTTTGGAAGTTTTAGAGGAATTACTGGAAGAAATTAAAGAAACGGGCATAGCTTCAGAAAATATTTATCTTGCAGGATTTTCCCAGGGCGCGTGCCTAACCCTGGAATTCGTAACTCGCCACGCCCAAAGGTTTGGTGGTGTCGTAGCGTTTACTGGTGGTCTAATTGGCGATAAAATTTATACCGAAAATTATTCGGGTGATTTTAATGGTACGCCAATCTTTATTGGCACCGGCGATCCCGATCCCCACGTACCGGTAGAGCGGGTAGAGAATTCTGCTGAAATTTTGCGGGAAATGAATGCCAATGTAGAAGTGAAAATCTATAAAAACAGGCCGCATACAATCTCAGAAGATGAGCTGAAACTCGCCAATCAATTTGTTTTTAATTAAAACCTGAAACTTTAATGAGAAGTATTAAAAAAATACACACAGCGGTGAGCTCCCCTATCGCCGATCTTATAACCTATCGTGCGTTGCCCACAAATTCTGTAGATCATATAGATCCGTTTTTATTTTTAAACCATCACGGCTACCAGGAATATCCCGAAAACAATAACGGATTGCCCTTTGGCCCACATCCCCACCGCGGATTTGAGACCGTTACATTTATTCTGAAAGGCGATCTAACCCACAAAGACAGTGGCGGATTCGAAAGTGTGATCAAAGCCGGCGGTGTGCAGTGGATGACTGCCGGAAAAGGCCTTATTCACGCCGAAATTTCTTCAGAAGAATTCAAGAAAAAAGGTGGGGAACTGGAAATTCTTCAGCTTTGGGTAAATCTTCCGGCAAAGCATAAAATGACTGAGCCTAACTATAAAGGAATTCAAAAAGAAGATATTCCGCAGTTAACTTTAAATGACGGGAAAGTTAAATTAGCAGCAGTTTCCGGAAATTGGGAAGAAAAAAGCGGTGCTTTTGAACCTTTAAACGATATTCAAATAGCTACTGTAGAATTTGCCAATGGCGGTAAATATTCCTTAGATATTCCTTCAGAAAAAAATATTTTCTTTTATGTGGTAAAAGGCAAAGTAAAGGTGAACGGTGAAGAAGCTAAAATGCATAATCTGGTTGAATTCACTAATGATGGAGAAAAACTGGAAATTGAAGCTCAGGAAGAAAGTATTGTATTACTTGGGCATGCCGCACCATTTAATGAGCCTATTGTAGCCCAGGGACCCTTTGTAATGAATAGTCAGGAAGAAATCCAGCAGGCGTTTCAGGATTATCAAAATGGCATATTTGGAAATTGGAATGGATGATTTTTAAATCTCGACACAACCAATTGAGGATTTCATCGTCTACCAGATATACTCAATAATAAACTTAAAATACCTTTGCCCGATAATACCATTAAAAATAAACTTTTAATTACGTGAAAATAATTTCAACCAATATTGGAAAACCAACTAAAATAATTTGGAATGCAAAAGAAGTACTCACAGGTATTTATAAAGAACCTACTGATGAACCTATTTATTTAGCGAAAAATAATGTGATTAATGATGAAATATCAGATCGTAAAAATCACGGTGGTTTTTACAAAGCCTGCTACATATTTTCTTCAGAACAGTACCCGTATTGGAAAAATCTATATCCTAAACTGGACTGGACCTGGGGAATGTTTGGAGAAAATCTGACCGTATCAAATTTTGATGAAAGGAAAGTTTTTTTAGGGGATGTTTATAAAGTAGGTGATGCCGTAGTGCAAGTTTCGGATTATAGAGAACCTTGTTATAAACTCGGTTATAAATTTGGAGATCAAAAGATCCTGAAACAATTTATTGAAAAGGGTTTTGCAGGAACCTATTTAAGTGTTCTAGAGGAAGGATTTGTAGCTAATAATGATCAATTCTCCTTAATAGAGCGTCCTGATAAGAATTTAAGTGTGGCCGAACTTTTCCATTTGGTTTATGCAAAAGAAAAGAACCGGGACTTCCTGGAAATTGCAGCAAATAATAAAGCCCTGGATCCTAAGAAAAGAACATTGTTAGGGCAATATTTAAAGTAATAAGCTTGTCTTCAAATAGCTTATGGCAAAAAATCAGGCTGGTTAGGCTTTGATAAAGGTCTGAAAAAACAGACTTAATTAAAGCCGTAGAAACCGATTTCTTTTTTTAGTACGCCTCCCATATCTTTTTCTGGTAGCAACCCCGGAACGATCACAACACCAATAAAAAAACCTCCTTAGCACAAACTAAGGAGGTTTCTATTTATGATTAAATATTAGGGATCCCCGTCTTCACAGGAATAAAACTATTTCCCTTCCATTTTATCTTTTAAAGCTTGAAGATCGGCATTAACATCCCCAATAGTGGTTTTGTCATTGCTTTGCGTAGCTGCTTTCTTAGCGGCTTGCTTAACAATTTGCTGCTCTTCTTCTTTGTGAATAGCCATATGTGAAGCTACCACTCTTTTGAATTCTTTATTGAATTCAATAATCTGGAACTCTGCAGATTCACCTTTAGTTAATTTGTTACCGTCTTCTTTTTCAAGATGTCTGGTTGGAACAAATGCAGTGATATCTTCGTTAAAGTCTATAGTAGCACCTTTGTCTACGATCTCTGCGATCTCTGCGGTGTGTTTAGTACCAACAGCGAACTCAGTTTCGTATTTATCCCAAGGGTTATCTTCAACCTGCTTGTGACCAAGGCTTAACTTACGACCATCAACGTCTAATTCAAGAACTACAACCTCAAGCTCATCACCTACATTAGTAAATTCTGATGGGTGCTTGATTTTCTTAGTCCAGGATAGATCAGAGATATAGATAAGTCCGTCAATTCCTTCTTCCAATTCTACGAATACACCAAAATTGGTGAAGTTACGTACAATCCCTTTGTGTTTAGAACCAACAGGATATTTAGTAGTAATATCTGTCCATGGGTCTGGAGTTAATTGCTTAATTCCAAGAGACATTTTACGGTCTTCACGATCTAAAGTTAAGATTTGAGCTTCAACCTCATCTCCAACATTTACGAAATCCTGAGCTGAACGCAAGTGCGTGCTCCAAGACATTTCAGAAACGTGAATAAGACCTTCAACACCTTCGGCAACTTCAATAAATGCACCGTAATCTGCGATTACAACTACTTTACCTTTTACTTTGTCTCCAACCTTAAGGTTTTCGTCAAGAGCTTCCCATGGGTGTTTGCTTAATTGCTTAAGACCTAATTGAATTCTCGTTTTAGCTTCATCAAAGTCTAGAATTACCACGTTTAGTTTTTGATCAAGTTCAACGATTTCATTCGGATGGTTGATACGAGACCAGCTAAGGTCGGTAATGTGAACAAGTCCGTCAACTCCTCCAAGATCAACAAATACTCCGTAAGAAGTGATGTTTTTAACAGTACCTTCAAGTACCTGACCTTTTTCAAGCTGACCGATAATTTCTTTCTTCTGTTCCTCAATATCGGCTTCAATAAGCGCTTTGTGAGAAACCACAACGTTTTTGAATTCGTGGTTGATTTTCACCACTTTAAATTCCATTGTTTTTCCTACGTAAGCATCGTAATCACGGATAGGCTTCACGTCTATTTGAGAACCTGGCAAGAATGCCTCAATTCCAAATACATCTACGATCATACCACCTTTAGTTCTGCATTTCACAAAACCGTTTACGATAAGACTTTCATCGTGAGCTTTGTTCACACGATCCCAGGCCTGAATTACACGAGCCTTACGGTGAGAAAGGATTAATTGTCCTGTTGAATCTTCACGAACATCAATCAATACCTCAACCTCGTCTCCAACTTTAAGATCTGGATTGTAACGAAATTCGTTAAGGGAAATAACGCCTTCACTTTTTGCGTTAATGTCTATAATTGCATCACGATCGGTAATATTAATTACTTTTCCTGTTACAACTTCGTCATTTAAAGTGTCTACGAAATTTTCTGCAACCAGTTTCTCAAATTCTTCTAACTTCTGATCATCAATTGGGTCAATACCCTCTTCATAATTGTGCCAGTTAAATTCTTCAAGAAATTTCTCAGGGTTTTCCTGTTGCTCAGTAGGAGCAGGTTGCGATGAAGTAGCCATTCCGGCCACCGGTTGAACGTCTAGATTTTCGTCCTGAACGTCCGGGTTTTTGTTGTCTTCAGCCATTGCTGATAAAAAATTTGTATCCTGTATTCTTCGGAAAAATTAAGCAAATAAAACACAGAAGATGTTTATGGTTTGATTTTCAATCCCTTTTGAATTTCCGATTCTTTGCCAAAAAGGGCTGCAAAAATACAACTTATTTTTATATTCTCAAACCCTAAATAGTTTAAAAACAGGGTAATTATTCTTCGATTTTATCTTTGGCCAGTTTCAGTACTTTTTCAAATTGTTCTTCCAGATTCATTTCTGAATTATCAATTTCTACAGCATCGTCCGCCTTGATTAATGGTGAGTCTTCCCGGGTAGTATCCAGGTAATCGCGTTCTTTTACATTGGCCAGAACATCTTCATATTTAATATCGTCGCCGCGTTCTTTCAATTCATTAAACCTGCGCTCAGCCCTTTTTTCAGTAGAAGCGGTCATAAATATTTTAAGGTCGGCATCAGGGAAAACCACGGTTCCAATATCGCGGCCATCCATAACTACCGCTTTATTTTTCCCTATTTCCTGCTGAATTTTAACTAACATTTCTCTTACCTGGGAAACAGCGGCTACTTTACTCACCTGTTGTGAAACTTCCATTAACCTGATTTCCTTTTCTACATTTTCACCATTTAAATGTACTTCCCCATAACCTACCTCTTTATTAAAAACAAAGCTGATATTTATAAACGGTAATTGTCTTAAAATGGCTTCTTCATCAAAATTGGTATCGGTAACAATCATTTTACGCATCAGGTATAAAGTCACCGCACGATACATAGCGCCGGTATCTACATACACGTAACCAAGTTCGGCTGCAAGTTGTTTGGCAACAGTACTTTTTCCGGTTGATGAATATCCGTCTATAGCAATAGTTATTTTTTTACTCATAATTTAATTTCTGTATGGATAGTAAAATTAGACAAAGCTTAAATGTTTTGAAACTTTGGCTTCAGAATTAAAAAAGCTGTCTAAAAATCTCTGAGAACGTCATTTCTGAACCTGCCCGTCCGTTCAGGGTGGGCATTTCAGATTCTAACAAATTTGTAAACTATATCATGTTAGAACCTGAAACCAGTTCAGGTTGACGACAAAAGATTTTTTTAGACAGCTTCGCTCTTAAAGCGTTTTTGCGTTCTTTACCTTTTCTTTGGTAATCGCAAGATCTATAACTTCGTGCATTTCATTTACATAATGAAAAGTAAGTCCTTTTAGATAATCATCTTTAATCTCTTTTATATCACGTTCATTCTCTTTACAAAGAATAATCTCTTTAATGCGGGCACGTTTCGCGGCAAGAATTTTTTCTTTAATCCCTCCTACCGGAAGCACTTTTCCCCTAAGGGTGATTTCTCCCGTCATTGCGATACTCTTCTTCACTTTTCGCTGTGTAAACAGGGAAACTAAAGAAGTAAGCATCGTTATTCCGGCACTTGGGCCATCTTTTGGGGTAGCACCTTCTGGCACGTGAATATGTACATTGTATTTTTCAAATATAGTTGGATCTAAACCTAGTTCTTCGGCATTAGACTTCATATATTCCATCGCAATGGTAGCCGATTCTTTCATCACTTTTCCAAGGTTCCCGGTAATATTCAGATTACCTTTTCCTTTAGAAAGAATAGATTCAATAAAGAGAATATCACCTCCAACTTGCGTCCAGGCCAGGCCTGTTACAACACCGGCAACTTCATTATTCTCATATTTATCACGCTCCAACCTTGGACTACCAAGAACTTCTATAACATCTTCATTGGTCACTTTTACATTATACTCCTCTTCCATCGCGATATTCTTGGCGGCGTGACGAACCATTTTGGCGATTTGTTTTTCTAAACCACGAACACCTGATTCCCGGGTATAACCCTCCACAATCTTCTCTAATTGTGGCTTAGCAATTTTTATATGCTCTTTGGTTAATCCGTGCTCTTTTAATTGCTTCGGAAGTAAATGCTGCTTGGCGATTTCTACCTTCTCCTCTATGGTGTACCCGGTAACGTTTATAATTTCCATACGGTCTCTAAGTGCCGGTTGAATGGTACTTAAAGTATTCGCCGTAGCCACAAACATTACCTTTGAAAGGTCAAAGCCCATTTCCAGGAAGTTATCGTGGAACTCGCTATTCTGTTCGGGATCCAACACTTCTAGTAATGCTGAAGAAGGATCGCCGGCATGTCCCATACTTAATTTATCAATTTCATCTAATACAAAAACCGGATTACTGGTTCCCGCTTTTTTAAGCGACTGGATAATCCTACCCGGCATCGCACCAATATAGGTTTTTCTGTGCCCGCGTATTTCAGCTTCGTCACGCAAACCACCAAGGGAAACTCTCACATATTCTCTACCTAAGGCCTCGGCCATAGATTTACCAAGCGAAGTTTTACCAACCCCGGGAGGTCCGTAAAGACAAAGTATTGGCGACTTCATATCATTACGCAGTTTCAGAACCGCTAGATATTCTATAATTCGGCGTTTCACATCATCTAAACCATAGTGGTCTCGGTCAAGTATTTTTTTCGCCCTTTTTAAATCGAATTTATCCTTACTGAATTCATTCCACGGAAGGTCCAGAAACAAATCCAGGTAATTTCGCTGAATTGAATACTCAGCTACCTGTGGATTCATTCGCTGCATTTTGGAGATTTCCTTATTAAAATGCTTTTGTACTTTTTCGCCCCATTGCTTCTTCTTGGCGCGTATTTTCATTTCTTCAATTTCATCTTCGTGTGAAACACCGCCCAGTTCTTCCTGGATGGTTTTCATTTGCTGATGAAGAAAATATTCACGCTGTTGCTGGCTCATATCACTTTGCACCTTGCTCTGAATATCGTTTTTAAGTTCCAGTTTCTGAAACTCCATATTCATATGCCGCAAAGTAGCCAGGGCACGATCTTTAAGATCGTTAGTTTCCAGTAATTTTTGCTTGTCTTCTACCGCAAGGTTCATATTAGAAGACACAAAATTGATAAGAAATGAAGAGCTTTCTATATTCTTAATAGCGAAAGAAGCTTCACTGGGGATATTTGGACTTCCCTTTATTATTTGAAGCGCAAGTTCCTTGATTGAATCTATTATCGCAGGAAATTCTTTATTGTCAATCTCCGGTCTCGCTTCAGGAACTTCTTTGATGCTCGCCGTTAGGTAAGGTTCTTCCTTTACAATTTCGTCAATTTCAAAACGCTTTTTCCCCTGGATAATTACCGTGGTATTTCCATCGGGCATTTTTAAAACCCTAAGAATACGGGCAACTACACCAGTACTATAAATATCCTTTGCAGAAGGATTTTCTACTTCCTCATCCTTTTGAGCAACAACCCCGATTATTTTTGAATCGTTGTTAGCTTCATTTATCAATTTAATGGAAGTATCCCTTCCGGCGGTAATTGGAATTACTACCCCGGGAAATAATACGGTATTTCTTAGTGGTAATATCGGTAAGGTTTCGGGCAATTCTTCCCTGTTTATTTCTTCTTCATCCTCTGGCGTCATTAAGGGAATTAAATCTGCATCCTGATCTATATCTTGCAATGACAAACTGTCAAAACTCGTTAATTTAGTTTTAGCCATAATTTATTTTAAGTCAAACTGTCACAAACAGTCTTTGGTTCTTAATCTTTTCTTTTTCTGTAAAGCCTTATGCTCAGTAAACTAAGCTGCTTTTCGTGCAATTTCTACTAGAAGTAGTCAATTCCTATGCCACCATCTTTTCTAGATTTATTTTCTAAAAAGTGTAACAAATTAAAATCAAAGCTATCTTTAGTATAGAAACAAGATAGTTTTAATTGACACCAACCATCACACATATTAATGATCTTGTTGCGCGATGCCGAAAAAACGATCAGCGTGCACAAATGGAAATATACGAACGCTATTATAAGGCGATGTATAACACTTCCCTGCGTATTGTTAATGATACAGCTGAAGCTGAAGACATTATGCAGGAAGCATTTTTAAAAGCTTTTGCAAAAATAGATAGTTTTCAGGGCACTTCCACCTTTGGTGCCTGGTTAAAAAGAATCGTGGTAAACCTAAGCATAAACTCCTTTAATAAAAAAGTAAAATTAAATGAAGTAGCCTACAATGACGAATTGAAGAATGAAATAGATGAAAGTGAAGGAATTATCCTGGAAGAAGATTCTAAAAACGAAAAAGTAAACAAAGTTCTAAAAACGCTCAATTCGCTTAAAGAAAATTACCGCGTTGCTTTAACGCTGCACTTAATAGAAGGTTACGATTATGAAGAGATTAGCGATATCCTTAATTTGAGTTACGCTAATTCCCGCACAATGATCTCAAGAGCTAAAGAAAGTTTAAGAAAAAAATTGCTGAAAGATGAAAACCGATAAAATAGACGAGCTTTTTAAAGAGCTGGACTTTGATAATAAAGAACCGGCTTCAGGTCACCAAACAAGATTTCTGGAAAAACTGGAGGAACAGAACCACCAACCCAATAATTTGGGTAACAGTACTCATAAAAGAAGCTTCTGGGCTCCAATGCTTTCGATTGCGGCAATCCTTGCGATAGCTTTTATACTTTTTGCCGGATTTTTTAATCAGAATTCCTACGGAAACTCCAGCGAATTGGCAAGTGTTTCCCCTGAAATGAAAGAAACCCAGCAGTTCTATACACAGCTTATTAAAACAGAGCTGGCAGCACTTAAAGCTGAAGATGCCCCGGGAACTGAAGCCATAGTAAAAGATGCTTTAACGCAATTAGAAAAACTGGAAACAGAATATGAAAAACTAAAAAAAGATCTACAAAACAGTGGTCAGGATAAAAGGGTTATCTACGCGATGATCTCCAATTTTCAGCAACGAATAGATCTATTAAACGAAGTGCTTGTTCAAATAGAAAATATTAAAACCCTAAAAAACCAAAGCGATGAAAACTATATTTAAAATATTCATGATCACCCTGCTAGCCCCTGCCCTAAGCTATTGCCACGGTGACCTCAACGGTAGACACACCAAAGAAAAGAAAATCACAAAATCTTACAATGTGAGCGCTACAGATATGCTCACAATAGATAACAGCTACGGAAATGTAGATATTTCTACCTGGGATCAAAATAAGGTAGTGATAGAAGTGAATATAAAAACCAATGGCGACGATGAGGAAAAAGTGCAACAGAAACTGGATGAAATTCGTATAGAATTCAACCAGTCTTCTTCCGGGGTGAGTGCAAAAACCCATTTCACAAGGGAAGACAAATCCTGGTGGAGCTCGCTTTTTAATAGTTCAAGCAATGTAAATATGCAAATTAATTATGTGATTCGGGCTCCCGAAAAACATAGCGTGGATATTGAAAACGATTACGGCGGAATTTACATAGACCGGCTCCTGGGAAATGCAAAAATAAGCTGCGATTATGGCAAAATCGATATCGGTGAACTACGCGGAAACTCTAACCAGCTCAATTTTGATTACACCCGAAACAGCCATATCGGCTACGTAAAGAATGCTGAAATAAATGCTGATTATAGCGGCTATGAAATTGAAGAGGCAGAGAAGCTGTATATAAATGCCGATTATACCAATTCCAGGATCAAGAAAGTAGCCCAGGTAGATTTTAACTGCGATTATGGCAGCATAAATATAGAGAAAGGGAAAAGAATTGTGGGTAACGGTGATTACCTGAGCACTAAAATAGGCCGTGTTTTTGAATCCTTAGACCTAAACCTCGATTATGGTTCATTAACTATTGAAAAGATTCTAAAAGGAGTTTCTAAAGTAGAAATAAACACCGATTATGCCGGAATAAAACTGGGCTACGATAGGGAACACCCGTTTAATTTCATCGTAAAATCTTCTTATGGTAATGCAAAAGGCCTGGAAGATATGCAAATTAGAAAACGTAATGAGCAAAATACCAGCAAATCATTTGAAGGCTATCACCTGGAAGAAAATTCTGGCAATACCATTTTAATCAATACCAGTTATGGAAGCGTGACTTTTACTAAACAATAACCTGGCTTCAACAATTATACAACGCATCCTTTTAACGAATTTATCAATCATTAAACTTAAAATCATGAAAAAACTAACTTTAATTTTAGCAGTACTATTTATCACTTCGGCACCAGTACAGGCACAATGGTGGGGCAGTAACGAAACCATAAAAGGTAATGGCGAAATGACTTCAGAAAAAAGGAACACCGGCGATTATGATGAAATTTCACTGGTAGGCTCTATGGATGTGGAACTGGTTTCTGGGACAGAAGGTAATTTAACCGTAGAAGCTGAAAGCAACCTACAAGAATATATTACTACAGAAGTAAGTGGCGGCACTTTAAAAATTTCAGTAGAGAAAGGTTATAATTTGAGGCCGTCCAGAAATAAAGGTATTAAAGTAACAGTGCCTTTTAAAGATTTAGAAGGAGTTCAGGTAACCGGCTCAGGTGATCTTTGGAATTCAGATCCTATTAAAGCGAAGAAGTTCAGCACTAAACTTACCGGCTCGGGCGATATTAAATTAGATCTGGAAGTTGAAAATTTGGAAGGTGCTGTAACAGGCTCTGGGGATATTGAATTAGCAGGAAAAGCACGGGATTTTGATTGTAAAGTAACCGGCTCCGGCGATTTTAAAGCTTATGACTTAAAAGCAGAAAATGTTGAAGCAACCGTAATGGGTTCAGGGGATATCCAAATTTCTGTAAATAAAAGCCTGAAAGCTAAAGTAATGGGTTCTGGAGATATTAAATATAAAGGTAATCCGGAAAATCAGGATTTCAAAACCTCGGGATCAGGTTCGATTTCCAGTAATTAAAACCTTCCGAAGAAATAAAAATGAAAAAGAAAAATTGTTAAACCCTGTCTTTCGAGGAAGGCACTGAAAAACTATCTCCTTTGAGGTAATTTTATGAAGGCGATCAAGCAAAAATATATTTTTTGACTTGGTCGCTTTTTTTATTGGTGATTTTTAAGGTGTAGATATTTTTATTATTCTATGCTT
>NZ_JAIQZA010000040.1 GCF_020164485.1 Salegentibacter tibetensis | reverse complement strand
TGGTTAATGAATATTTGGAGCACCATCGTCGAGATTCGAGTGATAACTCCAATTTCATATTGGAATAGCTTGGGGACTTTCAGTCCCTAGTAAAAAAACCTCTGCACTTTGAGTGCAGAGTGGTTTATTTTCAAAAAAAATAATGACAAATAATTAAGAGCTCCCCTTTTTAAGGAGGGGAATGAATTCAGCTTTTTTGCTGAAGAAAGGGGTGGTTGCACCGGAAACTCATAATTTCGTTTTAATAAAATTTAGCCATAAAAAAATCCGGAAACTGTAAAGCTTCCGGATTTTGTGTTTATAACGAGAGAAGGGTTTATCCGTTCATGGAGATCAAAAACTCTTCGTTGTTTTTAGTTTTTTTAATCCTGTCTTCTATAAATTCCATTGCTTCAATAGGGTTCATATCTGCAAGATATTTACGCAGTACCCACATTCTTTGAAGTGTAGCTTCGTCTAATAACAGGTCGTCACGACGTGTACTTGAGGAAGTAAGGTCAATTGCAGGGAAAATTCTACGATTGGCAATTTTTCTGTCCAACTGCAGTTCCATATTTCCTGTTCCTTTAAATTCTTCAAAGATCACTTCGTCCATTTTAGAACCAGTATCGGTAAGGGCGGTAGCGATAATTGAAAGGGAACCTCCGTTTTCAATATTACGGGCAGCACCAAAGAAACGTTTTGGTTTGTGTAAGGCGTTGGCATCTACACCACCACTTAGAACCTTACCACTGGCAGGTTGCACGGTGTTGTAAGCACGGGCCAGACGCGTAATAGAATCCAGAAGGATCACTACATCGTGTCCGCATTCTACCAAACGTTTTGCTTTTTCCAATACGATATTGGCAACTCTAACGTGTTCGTGAGCTTCCTTATCAAAAGTTGAAGCCACAACTTCGCCACGTACATTACGTTGCATATCGGTAACCTCTTCCGGACGTTCATCAATAAGTAACACTATTTGATAAACTTCTGGATGGTTGGCTGCAATTGCGTTAGCAATATCTTTAAGCAACATTGTTTTACCAGTTTTAGGCTGGGAAACAATCATACCACGCTGGCCTTTTCCAATAGGGGAAAAGAGGTCCATAATACGGGTAGACATGCTGCTTTGCTTTTCAGCGATATTGAATTTTTCCTTAGGGAAAAGCGGAGTTAAGTGTTCAAAAGAAACACGGTCTCTCACTACCTGCGGATCTAATCCGTTAATTTTGTTGATCTTGATTAAAGGGAAATATTTTTCACCTTCTTTTGGGGGTCTGATCTGACCTAAAACAGTATCTCCCGTTTTTAATCCGAATAAACGAATTTGCGACTGGGATACATAAATATCATCTGGAGAGGTGAGGTAGTTATAATCTGAAGATCTAAGGAAACCATAGTTGTCCTGCATAATATCCAGTACGCCTTCACTCTCTATAATCGCATCAAATTCGTAATCTGGTTCGCGGTAGCGGTTTCGCCCATCACGATTGCCAGCGTCTCGGCCTCCATTACTTTTATTACTGCGAGTGTCTTTTTTCTGATCGCGAGGATTGTTTTTACCTGAATGAGAAGTATTATTGTTGTCTTCTCTCGGTTTTTGCTCCTGCTTTTTAGGTTCCCTGGGCTTTGAAGGTGCATCTTCTTTTTTAGGAGAAGAACTTTCTTTTCTTACCGGTCGGGACTCTTTGGTCTCTGCAGTTGCAGCAGCCCGGGGCGGTTTTTTATTGCTTCCGATTTTACCAGCTTTTTTTGGCTGTGGTTTTTCTGAAGCCTGGCTACGTTCGTCACTTTTTGGAGTTTCCTCTTTCTTAGTGTCGTCGGTTAACGCTTCTTTAGCTTTTTTAGGGTTGGCAGCCTGATAGTCCAGGATTTGATATACGAGATCTAATTTTTTTAAAGTCCTGAATTTTGGGACGTTTAAAGATTTAGCGATATCCTGTAGCTCAGGAAGCTTTTTAGCTTTTAATTCTGAAATTTCAAACATGAATAATTAAGAATAAATTTGTGTTTGGATTGATTGTTAAACTTCTCGAGGAAGAATCGAAAAAAATTTGGAGACTTAAGTAACCTGTTTTGAATTGGTTACGAAATGTTCCTGCAAGTATACAACTTTATTTTAATATTTTAAATAGCATTTCTAAAAAGAATCTTTATTTTTGTTCGCGAATTCCACCAGAAGTTATGCTACAAAGAATACAAACAGTATATTTACTTATCGCTGCCATAATTAGTGGCGGACTTATTTTCGTTTTCTCACTTTGGGAAAATTCAGAAGGAGTGGCGATGTATGCGCAAGATTATCTTACGGTTTTTATTGCATTTCTCGCTTCAGCTTTATTATCTTTGGCGAGTATTTTTATGTTCAAAAACAGAAAGCTTCAATTTGTATTGGGGCGTCTAAATATCTTATTAAACTTTTTTTTACTAGGAGTGTTTGTTTATTGGTCGCTAAGTGTACCTGGAGAAATGGATATTTCAGAGAAGGGTATTGGGATGTTTCTTCCAATCATTTCTATCGTTTTTCTTGTTTTGGCCAATAAGGCCATTAAAAAGGACGAAGATCTCGTAAAATCTGTGGACCGATTACGATAAGCCTATCATCTTAGTAGTATTAGTGCGTGAAAACCCGAAGTGAAAGCTTCGGGTTTTTTGTGTGTGTGCCGTGCATGGCATATAGCTCGACGGTGGGAGTCCGTTATGGGGGTTTGTAGTTACCTACCATTAGCCAATAGCAAAGGTGTCCATCGCGAGGTGGAATCTGAAGGAAGCTGGAGGCAAAATTCCGATGCGAGGAACACGAACATCATCAGGCATATCCAATTGGGGTGAGTTTGCAACACACAACGAAGCCCTAAAGCTACACGGAAATTGGAGTGTAAATGGTGTGGGTAAGTGGAATGAAAGTTATATGTCTTACCACGGGAGATCTTACGGACGTACGGAAACAGTGTGAGAAGCACGGACAACAGTAGTCGTGAGAAGTCAGCAGACGCCATAGTAGTTATCGGAATCGAGCCACAAATAGAAATGTGGAGGACTCACAAGATAGCGAATGGCTGAACCTTGCAGTAAGATAGTAAATGAATGTTACCTGATAAACCAATGATATCAGATGCTCAGTTAGAGGCTCCTTACCATAAAAATAGGACGGAATCCGAAGAATAGGTAAGAGTGATAATTATTTAAAGGGATAGCTGAAAACAACATCTTACACATCTAAAAGGATGTCAAGCTGGGAACCGCCGTATACGAGAACCGTACGTACGGTGGTGTGGGAGGTCGAAACGGGAATTAATCCCGTTTCTCCTACCCGATTTATAAGTTTTGCCAGCTACGAATACACGAATTTTTTAGGATTTGTATCTTTTTACGAGCGACGCAGGAGTGTGGGGATTAGAAATTTTTAGTGGAATTAGAACAGATTGCTTCAGTCGTGCCTCCGCAATGACGAGGAGTTTAGAACTGCCTACTGAGAACTGAAAACGGAGATTGCTCACTTTTCCACATTGCCACGAATACACGAATGTTTTGTGAACCTTGGTTCTTTCCCTCACGACGAGCGACGCAGGAGCGTGGTAATCTTTAAATTTGAGATTTTTCGTAGAATTAAAACAGATTGCTTCAGTCGTGCCTCCGCAATGACGAGGAGTTTCGAACTGCCTACTGAGAACTGAAAACGGAGGTTGCTCACTTTTCCACATTGCCACGAATACACGAATGTTTTGTGAATCTTGATTTTTTCGTCGTTACGAACCACGCAGGAGCGTTGTAATCTTTAGGTTTTAGATTTTTGAGGAAATTAAAAAAGATTGCTTCAGTCGTGCCTTCGCAATGAACGAGGAGTTTCGAACTGCATATTGCCTACTGCGACTGCCCACTGAAAACTGCGACTGCCCACTGAAAACTGAGACTGCATACTGAGACTGCCAACTGATACCTGAGACTGCCTACTGCCAACTGAAAAACTGCCTACTTCCCCTTCAATTCTATCACCTCCAGGTCAGAAATATTTTTATTTTCAATTTTAAACCGAAGCATAGTCCGTTTCTTATGAAAACCCTGCTTACCGGCCGCACCGGGATTCATGTGAAGTAAGCTCAAATTTTTATCGTTCATTACTTTTAGAATATGGGAATGCCCGCTAATAAAAAGTTTTGGGGGATCCTGTTTTATCTGTTCCCGTATGGCCGGGGAATATTTTCCCGGGTAACCCCCAATATGGGTAATCCAAACATCTACTCCTTCACATGTAAAACGCTGGTGAAGCGGGAATTCTTTTCTTATTTCTGCATCGTCAATATTTCCGTAGACTGCCCTTAAGGGTTTTATTTTCTTTAATTCATCTGAAACATCGGTATTGCCAATATCACCGGCGTGCCATATCTCATCGGATTCCCCGGCATAATGCAGAATTCTTTCGTCAATATGGCTGTGGGTATCACTTAGCAAAAGTATTTTTTTCAAATCGGGATTGTTTTATTTAGAAAATTCATTTTAAAACCAATGCTTTCAAAGGATTTGAGCTTCTAATAAATGCCTTATCTTTGCAGTTCGCAAATATAAAATAAAGAACTCGGTTGAGGTATTTTTTAGAACTGGCATATTTTGGAAAAGCTTATCACGGTTGGCAAAATCAGCCGAATGCAATTTCGGTTCAGGAGGAAATAGAAAGAGCGCTATCTGTGGTTTTTCAGCATAAAATTGATATTGTTGGGGCCGGAAGAACAGATGCCGGCGTGCACGCAAAACAGATTTTTGCGCATTTTGATGTTGATAAGGAATTAGAAAAGGAAGCTTTTCGGTTTAAATTAAATTCATTGCTTCCGGGAGATATCGCATTAAAAGACATTTTTAAAGTAAAACCCGATGCGCACGCTCGATTTGATGCTTTAAGCCGAAGTTATGAATACCATATTGTTCAGCATAAAGATCCTTTTTTGGAAGACAGAAGCTATTTTTTAAAAAATAGGCTGGATGTTGAAAAAATGAACCAGGCAGCAGAAATCCTAAAGGATTATACTAATTTTAAGTGTTTTTCAAAGTCTAAAACCGATGTAAAAACCTATAATTGCAAGATTGCTGAAGCAGTTTGGAAAATAGATAATGAAGTGTTGGTTTTTCATATTTCAGCCGACAGATTTTTAAGGAATATGGTACGTGCAATCGTAGGAACTTTACTTGAAATTGGTTTTGGAAAACAACCCGTTGAAAGTATGCACGAGATTATAAAAAGTAAGGACAGGAGCAGGGCAGGGACTTCGGTACCGGCAAAGGCACTTTACCTAACCCGGGTAACTTATCCTGAAATAGCAATAAAATAAATGGCATCTAAATCCGGTAACGCATTCGATTTTAATCTGTTTAAGCGCTTGCTTAAATACACCAATCCTTACAAGGCAACTTTTTACTTTGTGGCGGTTGCGGCTATTTTGCTTTCGTTTTTTGCCGTTTTAAGACCGTATTTGTTGAAGGTTACTGTAGATGATGCGATTACGCCGCAGAATTATGATAACCTTGTTTTTTATGTAGGTCTTATGGCCGGGGTTTTATTACTGGAAGTGATTTTTCAGTTTCTTTTTGTGTATTTCGCCAACTGGCTGGGACAGGAAGTGGTACGTGACCTTCGTGTGAACCTGTTTAAACATATGCTCGGTTTTAAAATGACATATTTTGATAAGTCGGCGGTTGGGCGTTTGGTTACCCGGGCGGTGAGCGATATTGAAACTATTGCGAGCATTTTTAGTCAGGGGCTTTTTATGATTATCAGTGATATTCTAAAAATGCTGGTGGTAATTGGATTTATGTTTTACCAGAGCTGGCAGTTAACTTTGTTGGTTTTAACAGTGCTTCCGCTAATTATGTATGCTACGCGGGTTTTTCAAAAGAAAATGAAGATTGCTTTTGAGGAAGTAAGAACCCAGGTGGCAGATCTAAACACCTTTGTTCAGGAGCGAATTACCGGAATGAAAATCGTTCAGCTTTTTACACGTGAAAAAGCCGAATACAATAATTTTAAAGAAATAAACAGCAAGCATCGCGATGCCTGGGTGAAAACGGTTTGGTACAACTCGATTTTCTTTCCTATTGCTGAAATGGCTACTTCCATAACCATTGGTTTAATCGTTTGGTACGGCGGACTTCGGGCTGTAGCCGATGACGGAATTACCCTTGGTGTGATTATCGCTTTTATTGAACTGTCCCAGCTGCTTTTTAGGCCACTACGCCAAATTGCCGATAAGTTTAATACCCTGCAAATGGGAATGGTGGCCGCAAATCGCGTTTTCGGAATTTTAGATACAGAATCTTCAATAAGCAACGAAGGGAAAATTGAAGTAAAAGACCTGAAGGGCGAAATCGAATTTAAGGATGTTCATTTTAGTTATACCGATGATGAAGAAGTGCTGAAAGGGGTTTCCTTTAAAGCAAATCCCGGGGAAACTATCGCGATTGTAGGAGCAACCGGTGCCGGTAAATCTACGGTAATCAATTTACTGAATCGTTTTTATGAAATAAACAGTGGGCAAATCCTGGTAGACGGAATTGATATTAAAGATATAAGGCTTGAATCGCTGCGTTCTGAAATCGCCGTGGTTTTACAAAATGTGTTCCTTTTCGCCGATACGATTTTGAGCAATATTAACCTTAATGATCCCGATATTACTGAAGAGGAAGTGGTTAATGCCGCTAAACAAATAGGTATTCACGAGTTTATTAGTACGCTGCCGAATAGCTATCATTATAATGTAAAAGAACGCGGGGCGATGTTATCTTCCGGCCAGCGCCAGCTAATTTCCTTTTTGCGGGCTTATATGAGCAATCCCAGTATTTTAGTTTTAGATGAAGCAACTTCTTCGGTAGATACCTACAGCGAGATCCTAATTCAGGAAGCGACCGATAAGATCACCAAAGGCCGAACTTCAATTGTTATTGCCCACAGGCTTGCTACCATTAAAAAAGCCGATAAGATCATGGTGATGGATGCCGGTAAGATCGTGGAAATTGGAACCCACACCGAGTTACTTCAAAAGAAGGATGGGTATTATAAAAATTTATATGAAGTCCAGTTTATGGCAGAGGAATCTTTATAGAGCTTATAAAAGATCTTCCTTAATTTTTTCAATAAGTTCCTCGTTGCTTTCAAACATTACAAATTGCCCGTCTTTTATATAAGAAATTTGTCCTGTTTCCTCACTCACTGCAAGGGCCAGGGCATCGGTTTTTTCAGTAATTCCAACTGCGGCACGGTGCCGTAAACCAAACCTTAGCGGAATTGACCTGTCGTTAGAAACCGGTAAAATAACCCGGGTAGCAGTAATTTTGTTGTCTTCTATGACCATCGCACCATCGTGAAGCGGAGAATTCTTGTAGAAAATAGATTCTATAATTGGTTGATTGAGTTCAATATTCATATCGTCCCCGGAATTCTTCACAAAATCCAGGTTCGTATTTTTCTGAATTATAATTAGCGCTCCGGTGTAATTTTGGCCCATCACTTCACAGGCCGAAATGATATCTTTTACATTTGTACTGGTCTCAAGATCGTTTTTCAGAAAACGCAACTGGGTAAAGAATTTTCCTTTTTGAGTGAAATTAGTAGAGCCAATCATTAAAAGAAATTTTCTTATTTCCTGCTGAAAAACCACGATTAATGCAAACATTCCCACGCCAATAAATTCACCCAGAACACTGCTTAAGAGCTCCATTTGAAGCAATTGCGTGAGGCTCCACATAAGGTAAATAATCACGATCCCGATAAAGATATTTACCGCAACCGTTCCTTTTACTAGTTTGTATAAATAATACAGCAGTAAGGCTACAAATACAATATCCAGGGCATCGAGAAAACGAAGATTTATTATATCCAAATTAGCGGGGTTTTGTGTAAAAATAGAAAATATGCGGCTACTTATTAAGTTCTGCGTATAATTTAGTGCATTCTACCGCTTCTTTTACATCGTGAACCCGCAATATAGAAGCACCTTTGCTTAAAGCGATAGTGTTTAAAAATGTGGTGCCATTCAAAGCTTCCTGCGCTGAAGTATTTAATGTTTTATAGATAAGCGATTTTCGTGAAAGTCCGGTTAAAATGGGAAGTTCCAGGTTTTTAAAGAGTTCCATTTTAGATAGCAATTCAAAATTCTGACTAATATTTTTTGCAAATCCGAAGCCGGGATCAACAATAAGATCGTTGATTCCTAAAGCTCGGGCCGCATTTATTTTTTCTGAAAAATAAAATAAGATGTCCTGCAAAAGATCGTCATACTGGTTCAGTTCTTTCATCGTTTGCGGTGTGCCGCGCATATGCATCATAATATAAGGTACCTGGTGTTTTGCCACGGTGTTCATCATTTCCGGATCCAGGTTTCCCGCCGAGATATCGTTGATAATTGCTGCTCCCGCTTCAATGCTTTTTTCGGCTATATTCGCTCTAAATGTATCTACGGAAATAATGGCCTCCGGAAAATGTTTCAGAATATTTTCTACAGCCGGGAGTACTCGTTTAAGCTCTTCTGTTTCTTCAACTTTGGGAGCACCGGGAGGAGTGCTGTAACCGCCAACATCAATAAATTCAGCGCCATCCTTTAGCATTTGTTCTACCTGCCTAAATATATCTTTTTCCGAAGTTTTTCGACTTTCAGCATAAAAGGAATTAGGGGTGGTATTAATAATACCCATCACTTTAGGGCTGTTAAGATCTACAAGCCGGCCTTTGCAATTTATGGTCATTTTTTTACGGATTTTTATTGAATTTCCTGAAGTTGAAAAGCGCTGGTTTTTTAGGCTCACTTCAGAATTTATAAAATGCGGTTTTAGTATCTAAAATATTTGCACGAAATTTACGCAAATTAGATCTCTTTTATGCAGAATACCTCAAAACAGTATGACGCGGTAGTGGCTACCTGCCGCAGCCTGTTTATTAATAAGATGAAAGATTACGGAAGCGCCTGGAGAATTCTAAGGCTGCCGTCCCTTACCGACCAGATTTTTATCAAAGCCCAGCGAATAAGGAAACTTCAGGAAAATGAAGTTAGAAAAGTAGATGAAGACGAAAAATCTGAATTTATAGGAATTATCAATTACTCGGTGATGGCATTAATTCAGTTGGAAAAAGGCGTGGTTGCCCAGCCAGATTTTGGGGTAGAAGAGGCTACAGAACTTTATGACGAAAAAATCGCTAAGACCAAAGCCCTGATGATGAATAAAAATCACGATTATGGCGAGGCCTGGCGGGATATGCGGGTTAGTTCTTTAACCGATCTAATTATTCAGAAATTATTGCGTGTAAAACAAATTGAAGATAATAAGGGCAAAACCCTGGTGAGCGAAGGGATTGATGCGAATTACCAAGATATGATTAATTATTCCATTTTTGCAATGGTTCTCATTAACGAAAACGAAGAGTAAATTTTCTTAGCTTTTCAAAAAAAATCAATTTTAAACAAAAGAGCATGAAATTATTAGTAGGAATTTCCAGGGTGCTGGTTGGGGTATTATTTATTTTTTCAGGATTTATAAAACTCAATGATCCGCTGGGATTTTCTTATAAACTACAGGAATATTTCAGTCCGGAAGTTTTGGGGCTTGAGTTCCTGGTTCCTTATTCCCTGGTAATAGCTATCATTTTAGTGGTTTTTGAGCTGGTGGTGGGGATAATGATTTTAATAGGATACCTGCCTAAATTCACGGTTTGGGCTCTACTTTTAATGATCGTTTTCTTTACGTTTCTTACGTTCTATTCCGCTTATTTCAATAAAGTGACCGATTGTGGCTGCTTTGGGGACGCGATTCCGTTAACGCCCTGGCAGTCGTTTATAAAAGATGTAATCCTACTGATATTTATATTAATACTTTTCTTTAATCGAAAACTGATCACTCCGGTTTTGAACCCTATTTCGCACCGCTGGATCATCTTTTTATCCTTTATGCTTTCTTTTTGGTTTGCCTATCACGTGCTTATGCATTTACCGGTTTTCGATTTTAGGGCTTATAAAATTGGAAATAATATTAAAGAACTCATGCAAGTGCCAGAAGACGCTCAAAAGGCAGTTTATGAGTATGAATGGACTTTTAGAAATAATGGCGAAGAAATTACGGTAACTACTGATGGAAGTTATCCAGGCCAGGAAGGGGAGTTTGTGAAAGTGGAAACTACAATGATTGAGGAAGGCTATGTACCACCTATTCAGGATTTTGAAATAGAAGCAAACGGCGAGGAAATAACCGATGAGATTCTTGATGCCGAAAAGCTTTTTATGGTGATAGCCTATGATTTATCCCATACCGAGCAGGAAGGCTTTAAAGCGATACAGAAACTTGCTATAGAAGCTGAAGAGAAAGGTTATAAAGTAGTTGGCTTAACAGCTTCGAATGCTGCCGATCAGCAGAAAATACGCAATAAGTTTAAGCTCAATTTTGAGTTCTACCAGGTAGATAAAAAAGCTTTACAAACGATCGTAAGATCTAATCCCGGACTTTTGGTTTTAGAAAAAGGTACAATTAGCCAGAAAAAGCATTGGTTTGATGCTGAGGATATAAAATTATAAATCATCCTTAAGATTTTTTAAAATATTGGTAAAAAGCCAATCTTCATTAGGCTAAGGCGCAGCTATGTTTATTCTAATCGATATATTTGTAGAAGTGCGGATTTCTTTCCGCGGAAATAAATAAAATCAACTAAGAAATTATGAGAAAAAAAATAGTAGCCGGAAACTGGAAAATGAATAACGATCTTGCTGAAACGCAAGAGTTACTTTCACATCTAAAAATGCAATTGGTAAAAGAGCCGCAAGCCGAAGTTATGGTTTCACCAGCCTTTACTAATTTGTACGCAGCTTTTCAGGGCTTAAAAGATACACCGGTACAGGTCGTGGCGCAAAACATGCATCAGGCAGAAAACGGAGCTTATACCGGAGAAGTTTCAGCAAAAATGCTTAAAAGTATTGGTGTAGATACGGTAATTTTAGGCCATAGTGAGCGCCGTGCTCATTTTGGTGAAAACAATGAAATCCTTGCCGAAAAAGTAAACGCAGCCCTTAAAAACGAAATGAGAATTATTTTCTGTTTTGGAGAGGAGCTGGCCGATAGAAAGAGCGATAAGCACTTTGATCTTGTAGCAAAACAACTTCAGGAGAGCCTTTACCAGATTTCAGATTCAGATTGGAAAAATGTTGTATTGGCTTACGAGCCGGTTTGGGCTATTGGTACCGGAGAGACTGCTTCACCCGAGCAAGCACAGGAAATGCACGCTTTTATTAGAAAAAATATTTCAGAAAAATTTAATGATGAGATCGCGCAAAATGTTTCTATCCTTTACGGTGGAAGTGTAAAACCCGCAAACGCTAAAGAGATCTTTGCAAAAGAAGATGTAGACGGCGGACTTATTGGTGGTGCCAGCCTTAAAGCTGTAGATTTTGTTGAAATTATAAATGCCTTTTAAATATGTCTTCCAATTATCTCGAATTCAAGTTTAAAATAGAGCCGCTTCAGCCTGCTTCAGAAATTCTGGTGGCAGAGCTTGGCTATTTGGGATTTGAGAGTTTTGTGGAAGAAGAAGACGGCCTTACAGCCTATATCCCTGCCGAAGAATATGAAGATGATCTTCTGGCAGGGGTTCATATTTTGCAATCGGAAGAGTTCCAAATCACCTATTCCAAAGGAGAAATAGAACAGGTAAACTGGAATGAAGAATGGGAAAAGAATTTTAGCCCCATTTTAGTAGATGATATTTGTAGTGTGCGGGCACCTTTTCATCCAGAACCAGATACAGAATTCGATATTGTGATCGAACCAAAAATGTCTTTTGGGACCGGTCACCACGCGACCACGCATATGATGATTCAGCATATTCTTAAAAATGACTGGACAGATAAAGCCGTGCTCGATATGGGCTGCGGTACCGGTGTTTTAGCAATTCTGGCAAGTCTTAAAGGAGCGAAGTTTGTTGATGCTATTGATATTGACAATTGGTGTTATCAGAATACCCTTGAAAATGTGGGAAGGAATGATTGCGATAACATTAACGTTGAAGAAGGAGGTGCCGAATTATTGCAGGATAGAAAGTATGATATGATCCTGGCCAATATTAACCGCAATATTTTATTAAGGGACCTTCCTATTTACAAAAATTGCCTGAATAAAGGTGGAAATCTTTTTTTAAGCGGGTTTTACGAAGAGGACATTCCTGTAATAAAAAAAGCTTGTATAGACCTGGGGCTTGAATATGTAGATCACCTGGATAGAAATAATTGGGTTGCTATAAAGTTTTCAGCATAAGCATTTTATAGATAATTTGTATCTTTGAAGCTTTAAATTATAAATGAAGATGAGTACTAAAGAAGAAGTATTAGAAGAGGTGAAAACCACCACGCAGAAGGAGAATGAGATCGTACTTTATAATGACGATTACAATACTTTTGATCACGTAATAGAAACGCTAATTTACGCCTGTGAGCACACCGCCGTGCAGGCCGAACAATGTGCCATCCTGGTTCACTACAAAGGGAAGTGTATAGTGAAAACAGGTTCTTTTGACGATTTAAAGCCCCGATGTTCAAAATTATTAGAAGAAGGATTAAGCGCAGAAATAGTTTAGGCTAAAAAAGTCAAAGATTCTTTTCTTGTTTTAAAAATAATAATATATTTGCAGCCGCTTAACCACGTAGGAAAAGCAATATTAAAAAGGCCTTGTGGCGCAACTGAATAGCGCACCTGATTACGGCTCAGGAGGTTCCAGGTTTGAATCCTGGCAAGGTCACTTTTAAAGAAATCAAATGATATCAAAACCCTGTAAATACTATGATTTACAGGGTTTTATGTTTTTTAGAGCTTTTGTTTGAAAGACTTTTATTATATTTATTTTCTAACAAATCGTCAACATAAAATTTTTCCTGTCAACATGTTGACAGTTTGATTACCAGTAGCTTAAAATTTTTGTGGATTTGACTTTCGTCTTTTAACTGAATATTAATTTAAAGACGATACCTATGCGTACTTCTAAAACATTTTCCATCTTATTCTGGGTGTATTCTTCCAGAGTGAAAAACAATCAAACAAATCTCTACGTTCGAATTTCCCTGGATAGTCGTAGAGTAAATATTAGTTTAAAATCTAAGGTTCCATTCGATCTTTGGGATTCTTCTACACAACGTGTTAATGGTAATTCTAAACAAGCTAGGGAGGCTAATAATCTCATTTCGGAAACCAGAACAAAAATTTTTCAGAATTACCAGGACTTAAGGTTTCAGAATAAAAAAGTAACTGCTGACCTTCTTAAATCGAATTTTTTAGGGGAAGGGCCTAGGGATAAAACCTTGTTAGATATTTTAGAGTATCACAAGCAAAAGATTGAGAAAACGCTTACCAAAGGAACCATCCGTAATTTCGGGGTTACAGAGAAATATGTTCTTAAATTCTTAAACGAAGAACTTAAGACAACTACTATCTACCTAAACGAACTTAATTATAAGTTCATCAATGATTTTGCAAACTTCCTTTTTAATTACTGGCCCAAGGGGCACGTGAATGCAATGAGTCATAATACTGTAATGAAACATTTACAAAGACTTCGTAAAATAGTGACTCTTGCTTTTCATTTGGAATGGGTTGAAAAGGATCCTTTTATACGATGGAAACCTACTTTTCAAAAAAAAGAACGAGACTTTCTAAATCTTAATGAATTAAAACAAATCGAGGATTTTAATTTTTATAATGATCGTTTGGATAGGGTGAGGGATTTATTTGTTTTTAGCTGTTATACAGGGATCAGTTTTACAGATATGAATGATCTAACCAAGGATAATGTTAGGAATGGTCTGGACGGTCAGAAATGGATTTTCACTTCAAGAAACAAGACCAAAGCCAAAGTTAAGATTCCTTTGCTGGACAAAGCCTTAGAGATACTCGAAAAGTATGACGATCATCCAATGACAGAAATAACCCAAAGTCTTTTGCCTATAATAACCAATGTTAAGGTGAACCTTTATTTAAAGGAAGTAGCGGACCTTTGTGATATCAAGAAGAATTTAACCTTCCATATGGCCCGGCATACTTTTGCTACTACTGTTACTCTTTCTAATGGGGTGCCTATAGAAACTGTCTCTAAGCTTTTGGGACATACGAAAATAGCCACGACCCAAATATATGCGCGAGTTCTTGAAGATAAATTAAGTGAGGATATGTCTGAATTAAGTAGGAAGCTTAGGAATGGGAAAGGTTAAAAAATCCTTATGGTGTCTTTTAAATTGGAAGAAACAACCATTTTTCAAAGTTTCCAGCGTTTACAAGTTTTATCAGAGGCGAAAAAATTGGTTGCCAGATTGGTCTCGTATTTATGAAATTTAAACTTTTCAAGTCGAATAATATTTATTTGAGGTTTTTGATTCATTTTATTAAAATGCGAATCCGTTTTTTTACAAATTATGGTCATAATCAGAGATGGGGCCTTTCTTTATGAACCAATCATAGATATTAAATTTTAGAGGTAAGTATTTAAATACATATCTTTAAAGTCAATAAATATAGGGATAATATGAATATTTTCAAGGGTCAAAATCTCTAGAGTTCTCTGATCGGTTTAAAACCAACGATCATTGTAAAGAATACTTGGCCGGGATTAAATGGAATGAGGGTTTTGAATGCCGCAAATGTGGACATAACAAAGCTCAGGTGAGAAAGGATTTCTCACGAACCTGCAATATCTGTTCACACCACGAATCCGCTACGTCCAATACACTTTTCCACAAAGTCAAATTTGGTGTCCGCAAGGCTTTTTTCATCGTCTTCGAGATGGCTACCAGCACCAAAAGTCTTTCGGCGAGTTATGTTTCCGTACGTTTCGGGGTTACCGAAAAAACAGCACGTCTGTTTATGCACAAAGTACGGGAAGCAATGGAGAGCAGTGGCAATAATCCAATGGGTGGAACTGTCCACGTCGACGAATTTGTGTTGGGTGGACGGGAGAAGGAACAAATCGGCAGAAGCTATAAAGCCAAGAAAAAGAAAGCAGTAACAGCTGTTGAGCTAACGGAGGATGGAAAGGTGAAAAGGATGTACGCCATGCGTATCGAGGATTTTTCGGCCAAGTCCCTGCAGTATATCTTTGTTGACCATATCAGTCGTGATGCGAAAATAACAACAGATAAGTGGAGAGGGTATCAGCTGATTGCAAAGGCCTATGATATCACGCAGATCGATAGCAAGGCCCGAAAAAACAGCGCTAGTTTAAATATTTACTTTATATTTTTTAAAAGTTTTTCCAATATCAATTGACTAGCCTAGAAATCTTGTTCTTTCTCTATAAATTCGGATGGAGTCATTTTGAATTGCTTCTGGAAACTCCTTCCAAAACTACTTTGAGATCTAAAACCAACACTTTCGGAAATTTCGTAAATTTTAGAGTTTGAGGTTTTGAGCAAGTATGCTGCCTTTTTTAATCGGGTCTCATTAATTAATTCATTGGGAGATAAATTGGAAATATCCTTGATTTTACGATAAAGAGTCGAGCGACTCATATTCATGTGATCGGCGAGTTTTTCAACATTGAGATTTGCATCTTTTAAATTTTCATCTATTTTTTTGTCCAGCTGTGTTATAAAGGTTTTATCGTTTGTGGCTAGTGAAAGGGATTTAAGATGGGCCAGGGGAGAACTGTTATAATGTCCAATTATAGACCTTCTATTATCCAATAGATTTGAAATCTGCACTTGTAAATGATTTAATGAAAAGGGCTTGGAGATATAGGCATCTGCTCCTGATTCTAAGCCTTCAATTTTCGCATTTAGAGCACTTTTCGCCGTTAATAGTATGACCGGGATATGACTTTTATTAATATCATCCTTGATTTCTTTACACAATTGAATTCCGCTTTTAAATGGCATCATAACATCGCTTACCACAATGTCGACGTTGTATGAGCAAATTGCCTTCCAGGCTTCCTTACCATTAGTAGTGACAAGGACATTATAATTTTCAGATAGCTCATTATATATAAAGTCAGCTAATTCAGTATTATCTTCCGCTACAAGGATTAATGGTGAGTTTTTATCGAATTTCTTAATAACTTCTTCAGGTTTATAAATTTCCTTTGGTTGATTTTTAAATGTTTTAAATTCATTATCCTGATGAAGCGGTATTTTCAATACAAATTCATTCATGGAGGTGTTACTGCTGTTTATATATAAATTACCGTTATGTAATTCTGCGAGGGAATGTGCAAGTGAAAGGCCTATACCTGTTCCTGAATTTTTGGATTCTCCTGGAACTCTGAAAAATGGCTCAAAAATACGTTGCTTTAATTCTAAGGGAATTGGATCACCATCATTTTTAACAATAATTTTAAAATGATCATCTGTTTGTTCTAAAAAAACCTGAACGCGATAATCACAATATTTTATAGCATTACTAAAAAGGTTACTGAGAATTTTCCTGCTTGCTTCTTCATCCACAAAAGCTAAAATATCATTCTCCTGCTTTGAAATATCGAATTGAATATTTTTATCTTTAATTAATTGGCTAAAACGAATGAATGTTTCCTCTACAAGCTGAGTAATATTTACTTCAATAAAGCTCAGTTTTACATGTTTCATCTCTGTTTTTCTGAAATCTAAAAGTTCATTTACAAGATCTAAAAGCCTAGAAGTATTTCTCTCCATAATACCCAGGTTTTTAGGTATTTCTAAGGACTTGTAATTTAATCTTAAAAGTTTTTCCAGAGGACTTTTTATTAAAGTTAGCGGCGTCCTAATTTCGTGAGCGATATTGGTAAAAAATTCAATCTTCGCCTGGTATATTTCTTTTTCTTTTTCGTTTTCAAGCTGTTGTATCCTGCTATTGTTTTTATCTCGGTTGTATCTATGATAATATCGCAAGAGGTAGAATACTATTAAAATAAGTAGAATTGCATATGTTGTATATGCAAGATTGCTAGCCATTAGAGGAGGAAGCACCTCAATATTTAGGCTGCTGTTTTCGTTACTCCAAACTCCATGACTATTTAAAGCCTTAACTTTAAAAGTATAATTTCCTGCGGGCAATTCATTAAAACTTACTTTATGGTTTTTTCCAATGGGAATCCAGTTTTCATTTAGTCCCTCAAGTTTGTACCAATATTTTGTCATTTCTGGCGCTGTATAGCTTAGTGAAGCAAATTCCAGAGTAAACGTAGATTGCTTATTATTAAGTTCAATGCTCTCAGAAAAGGTAATTGAGGTGTCTAAAGGAGAATCTTCTTTTTTTACAGAAACATCTTGATTATTTATTTGAATATTAGTGATATAAATAGGCGGGTGGAAAGTATTCTGAATAAAACTTTCAGGATTGAAACTTATTAGTCCATTTACACTTCCAAAATACATCTTACCATCTGCATCTTTGAAAGCAGAATTATAATTAAATTGATCGCTTAATAATCCATTAGATTTTGTGAAAACTTTAATCTCCTGATTCGTTTTATTAAACTCAACCAAGCCATTGGAAGTGCTTATCCAAAGATTTGAGTCACCATCTTCTAAAATTGAGTAGGTAACATTGCTTGGAAAACCATTATCTGTGGTATAGCGATAAAAGTTATTTTGGTTTGGGTTAAATAGATTTAAACCATTTTCGGTTGTAATCCATAGATTATTATTAGAGTCTTCAAATAACCCGTTAATAACATTAGAACTCAAACTGGATCTATCATTCCGATCAAAACGATAAAAACCCTTATCTTTAGTTTCGGGGTTATAGTAAAATAGTCCATCCCAATAGGTTCCTGCCCATAAGACGCCTTGGTGATCTTCAATAAATGTAGTATAATGATAAATTTCTGGGAAGCCTTCAACTATTTCAAATGAATTAGATTCAGGCATATACCTATGAATGCCAGATGAAGTTAGCACATATACGTTCTCGTTGTTCGTTTCATAAATGTATAGGATAAACTCGCTTCTTAGGCCACCTTCATTTTTTGCAGAACCAAAATGGTCTTTAACTTCCCCCGTTTTAATATCCATTATATCTAGGCCATGTTCAAATGTACCTATCCATAATTCATCATTGCGGGCTAGGAGCCCATGAATATTATAATGTGAAAGATTTCCATTATTACGAACAGAATAAAAATTTTTAAACCTGCCGATATCTGGATCTAATTTATTTAGGCCCGCATCTTCTGTTCCAATCCATAAATTTCCAAATGTATCCTTCTTTATTTCTCTTATGGCATTACCGCTAATTGAATTTTCTCCCACCTTTGGAAAATATCGATCTATTGGAGTATATTGTTTTGGGTAATAATTTACACCCCCAAAATAGGTGCCAATCCATACTCCATCTTCTCCGTCCAATACTAGAGAATAGATTGCATTATCTGATAGGGAATAAGGGTTATTATAATTTTTCTTATAATTCTGATAAGTGTCAGTTTCTAAATTATATATATAAATACCTGATTCGCTTGCAATCCATAACTCTTTGTTATTTTTCTTTAAAAATTCTCTTACAAAGAGTGGATTTTCATCTTCTTTTAGAAGAGAAGTGATTTCATTTGTTTTTCTGTTATATAAAAGAGCTCCTTTATTTTTTGTGCCTATAAAAATAGAATCCGTTCCCTGAGCCTTGATATTGGTAATTATAATGTCACTTAAATTCGTTGCTCTTTCTTCGAGATCAATTCTTTTGAAAGAATTATTTTGGGGAACATATTCATAAAACAGATCCGAAGACGATACAAACACCTCTCCATCCTTATTCGTAGTTATAAAAGAAGCATTAAAGTTATCAAAAACTTCCTCTTCGGTATTTTTAAGATCAAGTTTATGAAGTTTTCCAGAGGCTATGAACCACAAATTATCTTGTAAATCTCCTTGTATATCTAATATGGGTTGAGCTTTTGTACTCTGAATTAAACTAAAAGATTCTGTCTTATCGTCATATTTAAATAAGCCTGTATCAGTTCCCACCCAAAGATGACCTTCAAATTGATGAAGGCAGCGTATAAAATTACTACCAATGGTATTTTCATTATCGGGTTCATTCCGAAACACTTTAAAATTATACCCATCATAACGGTTCAACCCATCTTTAGTCCCAAACCATAGAAAACCATTCTCGTCTTGCAACATACTGATGACTGAATTATGAGATAACCCATCTTCTACTTTTAATTGTTTAAAAGAGAGATTCTGCGCCTCTGTATTACAGACGGATAGAGTAATAACAATAAATAATAAAAATATCCTCATAGTTATACAAAAGAAGTCAAATTGCTTAAATACCTATTATACAAAATGTTTCAAAGTTCCACAAAAGTGTTCAAAAGATGTCTTTTGTTAAAATTAAATTAAACTTGACCAATTATGTTGAAAAATTGAAACAATAACCTTGCAAATTTTAAAATTAAATTAACCTACTTTGAAAAAGCGTTATTCTTAATATATGCTTTCCGTTATTCAAATTTTACTAATAATTAAAGAAGAAAATTATGTAATTCGTAATTATGATTATTTGGATATTTCTTTAAATGTAACCAAATACGTGCTTATGAAGTGTGTAATTCTCCTCAAATTGTTTCAAATGATTACAAATTTCTAAATGAAATTCTATGAGAACTATTTTACCATTTAAATTACTGTTCATTTTAGGTTTCTTGCTTTTTCCGTTGCTGGGTTTAAACGCTCAAAATACTGTAGTAATTACGGGGAAAGTGACAAATTTAAATGGCGAGGCTATTCCTTTTGTTAACGTGATCGTCAAAGGGACTTCGGTTGGTACTTCAGCTGACATTGATGGAAATTATTCTATTGAGGCTGAGCCGGACCAAACGCTTGTTTTTAGCTACATTGGTTTTGATACTAAAGAAGTAGCTGTTGGCGAGCAATCTTTTATTAATGTACAATTACAGGAAGATGTTGCTGCTCTAGACGAAATTGTGGTCGTGGGATATGGTACTCAGCAGAGAAAAGATCTGACCAGTGCTATCTCTGTAGTAAGTTCAGATCAGATTCAAAAAAGGCAAACAACCACCGTAGCAGAGAGTTTACAGGGGCTTGCTGCCGGAGTGAATGTAAGAGGTGGAGGGCAACCGGGCCAGGAAGCGAGAATTGAAATTCGCGGACTTAAAAACCTTCAGAATGCAAATCCGTTATATGTAATTGATGGCCTGGTTACAACAGCTAACAGGGATTTTAATCCCAATGATATTGAGTCTATTCAGATTCTTAAAGATGCAGCAGCAGCGGCCATATACGGTTCGCGAGCTGCGAATGGTGTTGTGATTATCACCACCAAAAAAGGTAAAAAAGGACCATTACAGATTAATGTAAGTTCTAAATTAAGCCTTACTGAAGTTCCTCAATATGACCTGGCTGGACAGGAGGAATTTGTCAGGTTAAATAATATGGCTTATGACAATGCAGGAATTCCAAGACAGGATCTTAATCTCGATGTAAACACAGATTGGCAGGAGGAAGTATTCCGTACAGGGATGATCCAAGATCAGAATGTGAGCTTTTCCGGAGGTGGCGAGAATTCTTCTTATTTTATGTCTGGTAACTATTTTGGAAATAAAGGGACAGTAATCGATACTAGATTTGACCGTGTGTCTTTTAGAGTAAATAGTAGTGGGACAAAAGGAATTTTTAGCGTGGGTGAGAACCTTGCAATATCAAATTCCAAAAATAATGAAATTGGAGGGCCCGAAGCATTGCGTGGAAATCCATTTATTGATGTGGTAAGGTTATTTCCTACCATTCCTGTGCGTGATGAAAGTAATCCAGGAGGATATGGTTACGGTAAATCTGGTGTAGCAAATACCTTTGGCGCTAACCCGGTAGCCATAGCAAATCTTATAGATCAAACTATTGAAAACTTAAGGATTAGGGGGAATGTATGGGCGGAATTAGATCCTTTTCCCTTTTTGAAATATCGGGTGAGTTTTGGGTATGAAACCAGCTTTGACGATTTTAAATATTTACGTAAAGAAGGTAGTTGGACATTGAATCAACCTTTTGACCCTTCATTCACAAGTCAAAATAGGGCCCAATCACAAACCCAACTTCTTGAAAACACATTAACTTTTGATAAAGAGTTTGGCAAGCATGATATCACATTGCTTGTAGGAACAACCTATCAGAAAGATACTTATGAACAAATTAATGGTTTAAAAAGAAATTTACTTATAAATCCAAATACCGGCGATTATTTTGATGTTCTTGATTTAGGGGATCAGCCGCAGGTTGGTGGATTTAGAAATGAAGCTTCTCTTCTCTCCTACCTCGGGAGGTTTGAATACAATTATGATGATCGTTATATATTAAATGCTGTCTTTAGAAGGGATGGATCTTCACGGTTCAGTGATGAGAATAAGTGGGCTAATTTCCCTTCCCTATCAGGAGCCTGGAGATTAAGTAATGAATCATTCTTTAATGTTGAGAATATAAGTGATTTTAAACTTAGAGCAAGTTATGGTGAGCTTGGAAGTGGAAATATAGGAAATTATGAATACCAGGGCTTCATAAATACTTTCGGTGCAATTGTCCTGGGTAGAGGGCAAAATTTATATCCTTCAGCCACCCAGGTAAGGCTTGCAAATTCACAACTAAGGTGGGAAACGCTGAAGCAAACTAATATTGGGGTAGATCTTAGTATGTTCAAAAACAAACTACAGTTTACTGCAGATTATTTTATTGCTACGACAGAAGATGTATTATTCGGTTTCCCAATTCTTCTTTC
This sequence comes from Salegentibacter tibetensis, assembly GCF_020164485.1. Taxonomy (GTDB): domain Bacteria; phylum Bacteroidota; class Bacteroidia; order Flavobacteriales; family Flavobacteriaceae; genus Salegentibacter; species Salegentibacter tibetensis. The sequence continues at coordinate 12,829 of NZ_JAIQZA010000040.1, read as the reverse complement.
CACCGGTAATGATGGGGGAAATCCTATTGCAAATGCTGCAACTGTTGAAAATAGAGGTTTTGAGTTTAATATGTCTTATAATAAAGTGGTGAATGATGATTTAAGCTTTAATGCCTCAGTAAATTTTACCAAACTTAACAATAAACTTGTAAAATTGGGAAGCGGATTAAATGAAAGTATTCAAGGTAATACTATTACCCGGGCAGGAGGTCCGGTTGGTATGTGGTATGTTCTTCAAACTGATGGACTATTCCAAAGTCAGCAGGAAATTGACAATTATACCAATTCTGAAGGAGAAGTAATCCAACCTGGTGCTTTACCAGGAGATATCCGTTTTAAGGATATAAATGACGATGGAGAGATCACCAATGAAGATAAGGAAATAGTGGGAAGTCCCTGGCCAGATTTTGAAATGGGGCTAAATGCAGGACTTAATTATAAAAATTTTGACTTTTCAATGAACTGGATTGGTTCTTTTGGAGCTACTGTCTACAATGGATATAGAAGTATCGTCGACCGATTTGACGATGATAGTAACTATAGGGCAGGAGTTCAGCCCTGGACACCAGAAAATCCGAATACAGATTTTCCACGGGTCGTAAAAGGGACTACCCTTAATTCAAGAGGTGATAGCGATAGATGGCTCGAAGATGGCAGCTTTGCCCGATTAAAGTATATTGGTTTAGGCTATAATATTCCAGCCAATACCTTAGAAAAAATCGGCTTTTCGAGAGCACGCTTAAGTCTTTCAGCACAAAATATAATCACTATAACAAATTATCAAGGTCTTGATCCTGAGTTTAGTAATAGCAATATTTTCCAGAGAGGAGTGGATCTTGGGGCATTTCCTAATGTTCAAACGTATTCATTAGGAGTAGAATTTGGTTTCTAAATAAAATATAACAATGATGAAGAAGTTACTATTAATTTTTACAGTTATCTGTTCACTCTTAGCGGTAGTTTCCTGCCAGGAAGAGGAACTTGATCTTAAGAACCCGAATGCGCTGACTACTAATCAGTTTTGGGTTACTCCAAATGATGCCGAGTTAGGTGTGAATTCTATTTATGCCATGTTTTATAAGGATGGCTTATGGACACGCTGGATGTATTTTAGATTAGATTTAACCTCTGATGAAGGCTATAGTACCAGTCCCTGGATAGAACTTGCAGATTGGACCAGATTCAATTATATAAATTATAATTTCTGGGAAGGTAATGGGGTGACCTGGAGAGACTCATATAAGGCAATCTTCAGGGCTAATCAGGTTCTAGCGAATGTACCGGAGATAGAATTCCAGGATGAAGCCAGAAAACAATCGATTCTTGCGGAAGCAAAATTTTTAAGGGCATTACATTATTATTATGCCGGTCTACTTTGGGAAAATATCCCAATGGTCCTCGAGCCTTCAAGGCCTGATGATCTTCCACAGCAGGTTTCTAAAGAGGAAGTATTTGCTCAGGTAGAAAAGGATTTAAACGAAGCCTTTACAGATTTACCTATGCAATGGGATGCCGAAAATGTTGGGAGACCTACAAAAGGTGCGGTAAAAGCTATGCTCGCAAAAGTTTATATGCAACAGCATAGGTGGAACGATGCAAAAACAGCACTGGATTTTCTCGTAACAGGTGAGGGAGCAAACTATATGCTTGTGGATAATTATAAAGACAATTTCACAGATATTAATGAAAATAATTCAGAATCTGTATTCGAGATTCAGTTTGGCGATCAACGTCGTGGAGGTACTGGTGAAGGTCCTGATGCTTCCGTGTCCAGCAATAGGGCACAGTTTTTTGCACCAAGAGGTATTGGATGGTCCGACGGACAGGCTAGATTCTGGCTCGTTGATACCTTTAAAGAGGAGCAAACTGTTTCTGGCGAATTGGATCCCAGATTGCAACATTCGTTATTTTACCCAAGCCTTTTTGAAGATTTTGGAGATAAAACCTATGGCAGAGATTGGGAATGGGGAGAAGATGAAGCATGGTTTAGAAAAGGTGCCAGAGATTACAAAAGAGATAATGAAGATTATTTTTCTGGTGTAAACTGGAGACTTATACGCTATGCCGATATCTTATTGCGCTATGCTGAAGTTCTAAATGAACTGGAAATGACCTCTGAAGCCTACCAATATGTTGATATTGTGAGAGCAAGGTCAAATATGGCCCCATTAGCAGAAGCTTATCCCGAAATTGGAAATGACCAGGATAGATTCCTCGACCGTCTTAAAATAGAAAGAGTCCTGGAGCTATCAGGAGAGAGTGTAAGATGGGAAGACCTTAAACGATGGGGTGACCTTGAAAATCAGCAATCTGTAGACGAAATAGCAGAAAGAGATCCCGATTTTAACAATTTTGAAATTGGTAAGAATATTAGAATGCCAATACCTCAGGTTGAAGTTGAAAATAATCCAAATCTGGAACAGAACCCTCAATATTAATTGGATATCCCTGAAGTTTTGAATTAGCTGCTTCAGGGATTTTTTTAAAATAAATCAATGAAAAAGATAAATTTCCTTTTTCTGATAATGATGTCTTTTGCCCTTTTTTTCCTGTAAGGAAAATGAGAAAGAAAGAAAAAATTTAGTGGTTGATTCAGAGGTGAATTCCATAGAATCGAGAGAAGTTTGGAGCAGGGAAAAGACTAATAAATGGTATAGTGAACAACCAGGGCTTGTTGGTGCAAATTTTAATGTGGGTACAGCAATCAACCAGCTGGAGACACGCTTTAGTATTGGAATGCTTTAAATAACTATTTCACGGGCTTATTTATGAGGAAATATCAATTAATATTTTTGCTATTTGCGTTTACAAGCGTATTCTCACAGCAACCGGATCCTCCGGGACAGGTGGGTGGTGAAGAAAAGGCGGTAAATGAAGCTTACCTTTTTGCCCATATGACTCACCAGGATTACGGGAAATTATATTATTCTGTGAGTAAAGATGGTTTACACTGGCAAAACCTGAATGAAGGGAAGCGGGTTTTTGACGACTATCAGGGACACCCCGATATTGTAAAAGGACCAGATGGGAAATATTATATCGCGGGTAATACGAGCGATTCATCGCCAGATATTAATATCTGGATTTCTGAAGATCTGATAACCTGGAAAAAGCACGCGGTGTATACTCCAGATCTAAGTGCTACCCCCGGGTATGAAGAAGCATTACAAAGAATTGGCGCTCCAAAACTTTTTTATGACGAAGCATCTTCCAGGTTTATATTGACCTGGCATACACCGCATAAAGAAGGAACCAAAGAAGATCCCGAGCGTTATTGGGCAAGCCAGCGAACCTTGTATGTTCTTTCAGAGAATCTCAGGAATTTTGAAGGTCCACCAAAAATGCTATTCGATTGGAATTTTGGAACTATAGATGTAATTATCAGAAAGGTGGAAGACAGTTATTATGCAATCTTAAAGGACGAGACCTATCCTACTCTTTATTGGCCTACGGGAAAAACAATCCGAATAGCAAGATCTGCTTCACTATTGGGACCGTATTCCCTTCCCCAGGATCCAATTAGTCCAAATTTTAGGGAAGCCCCTAGCTTGATTCAGTCTCCAAATGGGGAGATCTGGTATTTGTACTATGAACAATACCCTGGAGTATCCTACGGTCTCTCAATTTCAGATAATCTAAACGGTCCCTGGTATCAGGCCTCAGGCTACACTTTCTTTAGTGATTGGGATAAATACAGTATGCCTGAAAAGCTTAGGCATGGTTGCATGATCACCATTACAAATGAAGAATATAATAACCTGGTGAACGAATTCGGAATTTCAGCGAAAGAAAAAAATGAGAAGTAGCATTATGGATCCTATAGAAAAATCATTCTTACTATTTTCCATGATCTGGCTGTTAAGTTGTTCAAAATTTAGTTTAAAAAATAATTGATGAAAAGAAAAAATAGATATTTAGTCAGCTTTCTTTTAATGCTGATAACTGCAAGCGCACTTGCACAATTTGGTACTTTTACAAATCCTGTTTTGCCCTCTGGGGCAGATCCCTATAGTACCTTTTATCAAGGGTATTATTATTATACTCATACTCTTCAGAACAGACTTGTTGTATGGAAAACCAAAAACCTGGCAAATATAGCCGATGCTGAAAGTAAAACTATTTGGACTCCTCCTGAAGGAACTATGTATTCAAAAGATATCTGGGCCCCGGAGATTCATATAATCGATGGCAAATGGTATGTGTATTTTGCAGCAGACGATGGAAACAATGAGAATCACCGAATGTATGTACTTGAAAATGATAATGAAGACCCTTTCAGGGGAGAATGGAAATTTAAAGGAAAGGTTGCTGCCTGGCCTGATCGGTGGGCTATAGACGGTAATGTTTTTAACTATCAGGATGAACTCTACATGATCTGGTCTGGCTGGGAAGGACGTACCAATGGGCAGCAGAATATTTATATCGCCCAAATGAAAAACCCCTGGACCATTGAGGGGAAGCGGGTGTTAATTTCTGAACCTACTCATGTTTGGGAAAAACAGGGAGATTTGGATGATGAAGAGAACCCTCCTCACGTCAATGTAAATGAAGGCCCTCAGTATTTAGAAAATAATGGCAAAATATTTATAGTTTTCTCAGCGAATGGATGCTGGACCGATTATTATTCCCTGGGTCTTCTTAGCCTGGAGGGAGAGGATATTCTGGATCCTGCGTCCTGGATGAAACATGATAAGCCTATTTTTAAAAAGTCCGAAGAAAATTCCGTTTATGCACCCGGTCATAATTCCTTTTTCAAATCGCCTGATGGCTCTGAAGACTGGATTCTGTACCACGCAAATTCAAAACCAGGAGAAGGCTGTGGTACAAAGAGATCTCCCAGAATGCAAAAAATAGAATGGAATGAAGACGGAACACCAAAACTTGGAAAACCGGTTTCTTCAGAAACAGTATTAGAAATACCATCAATAAAATAATATCATTATGAAAAAAATTATTCTTACAAGCTTAATAGTAGTAATTGCATTAGGAAGTTTAAATGCACAGGATCGATGGAGCCGTGAAAAGGCCCAGGAGTGGTACAATCAGCATGACTGGCTTACGGGAGCGAATTTCAATCCCAGTACCGCAATAAACCAGTTGGAAATGTGGCAAAAAGATACTTTTGATCCCGAAACCATAGATCGCGAGCTGGGTTATGCAGCAGAAATAGGGTTTAATACCATGAGAGTTTATCTTCACAGTCTTGCGTATAAAGCAGATAAAGAAGGTTTTAAATCCAGGATGGAAGAATACCTTAAAATTGCAAACTCTCATAATATTAAAACGATGTTTGTGTTTTTCGATGATGTTTGGGATGCTAATCCAGAAATAGGTAAGCAACCTGAGCCCAAGCCTGGAACTCATAATTCCGGTTGGGTACAGGATCCCGGCTATCCCGAATCGGTAGAGATGGCAGATTCTGAAGAACTTGAAGCTTATGTAAAAGATATCCTGAATACTTTTGGGGACGATGACAGAGTGGTGCTTTGGGATCTCTACAACGAACCGGGAAATAACGATAAAGGCAATGAATCTATGGCTTTGCTTAAAAATGTTTTTAAATGGGCACGCGAGGTGAATCCTTCTCAACCCTTATCTGTAGGTCTCTGGAAATGGGATTTAAAAGACCTGAATACCTACCAGGCACTAAATTCTGATATCATTACTTATCATAGTTACGACGAACCTCAAGCCCATAATAGAATTATCGAGTTATTAAAAACCCACGGGCGCCCCATGATATGTACCGAATATATGGCGCGAACCAGGAACAATACTTTTAACAATACCCTGCCTATGCTCAAAGAAGAAAATATAGGAGCTATTAATTGGGGCTTGGTAAATGGGAAATCAAATACGATTTATGCCTGGAATACCCCTATCGAATCCGGGGAAGAACCTGTTGAATGGTTTCATGATATTTTTAGAAAGGACGGCACTCCTTACCGTCAGGATGAAGTAGATTTAATCAAGAAGTTAAATTCAGAGAATCCTTAGTAAAACACTAAAGTGGTTCTTGCTTAGTTCAAGATGAAAAAATATAAGTCAAATTCATTGGACGATCTACATCTGTAAATTAGGAATTATACCTGGCTAATAAAACCATAATCATTTGTCAGTAGATAGTTGAAATAGAAGTTTTAATTCCATTAAAAAGTAAAATAATGAATAAAATTTTTTCAGATTTACTAATAATTATCATGGTGTTACCCGGTATTTCCTGCTCCGATAGTAAAAAAGCTTCCAGTGCTGAGAATGATGATGCATTAGGTTCTGGTAATGAACCAAAAGCTAAACAAATTCAACTTGCTGATCCGACCATTTTTTATCAGAATGGCACCTATTATTTATATGGAACCTCACAGGGAGAGCTTACAGAGAAAGGTTTAGGATTTTTGGTATTTAGCTCAGATGATATGGAAAATTGGGAGGGTCCGCTTGGTAAATCAGATGGTTTTGCCTTAACAGAAAATAATGCTTTTGGCAATAAGGGTTTTTGGGCACCTCAGGTCTTTGAGTATGATGATAAGTTTTACATGGCTTACACTGCCAATGAAAGTATAGCTATTGCCACTAGTGATAGCCCGTTGGGTCCTTTTACCAATTCAGGGGAAGCCCTTTATGCTGAATCAAAACAAATTGATCCTTTCATTTTTTTTGACGATGGTAAAGCTTACCTGTATCATGTGAGACTTGATGAAGGAAACAGAATTTTTGTAGCCGAGATGGAAGGTGATCTTAAAAGTATAAAGCCTGAAACTCTTAGGGAATGCCTGTCAGCAACAAAACATTGGGAAAATACAGCCTTGGTGGACTGGCCGGTTGCCGAGGGGCCAACAGTAATAAAGCATAATAAGAAATATTATTTAATATACTCTGCGAATGATTTTAGAAATCCTGATTATGCAGTTGGTTATGCTACCAGTGACAGCCCTTTGGGACCCTGGAAAAAGTCTGATGAAAATCCCACTATTCACAGAGAGCTGCTAGGCGAAAGTGGTCCGGGACATGGAGATGTTATTATAGGAGAAAATGATGAAATGCATTATGTCTTACACACCCATTTTTCTCATGCTTCGGTTCATCCCAGGAGAACAGCGGTTATACAGTTAAGTTTCGCTGAAGATGAAGACGGGAATGAATTTTTACAGGCAGAAGAGGAAACTTTTAGCTTTTTAAAATTAAAATAAGAATTATGATTTATAGGTTATTTTTATTTCTAATTATTTTAAATTTTGTGTTTGCTTGTGATCAAACAGATAATGAACCTTCTTCTATTGGTAGTGACGATAATGTTGAAATGCCCGAAGAGGTTAATACTTTTGATAATCCAATATTATCCTCCGGGGCCGATCCCTGGGTGATAAAAGGTGATGATAGCTATTATTATTACACCCATACTACAGGAAATAATCTTCAGCTTTGGAAGACTGAACGTATGGCAGATCTTCAGAATGCTAACCCAAAAATTATTTGGACTCCTCCTTCTGGAGAAGAATATTCCACTCAAATCTGGGCCCCTGAATTGCATTACGTAAATGAGGCATGGTATATGTATTTCGCCGCCACTTCAAATCACAGCGACGAAAACAGAAGGATGTTTGTTTTGGAAAATACTGCTGAATCACCAATGGAAGGGGAATGGGAGTTCAAAGGCAAAATAGCCGATGAAACCAACCAGTGGGCTATAGATGGTACAGTAATGGAAATAGATGATGAAAATTATTTTGTATGGTCCGGTTGGAGAGCGGAAAATCCGGAAGTGAATTCGGGGAGACAGCAGCTTTATATAGCCAGGATGGAAAATCCCTGGACTCTTGAAGGATCTAGGGTAATGATTTCCGAACCGGATTATGCCTGGGAGCAAAACGGTTTAGTAAATGAAGGCCCGGTGGCATGGGAAAATCCGAAAGGCGATATGTTTATGTTTTATTCAGGCTCGGGTTGCTGGACCGATGATTATAAAATCGGGGTACTTACTTACAATGGAGGTGACCCTCTTAACCCGGACTCGTGGGAGAAACATGAAGACCCTGTTTTTGAAAAGAGCGAGACTAATAGTGTATATGCCCCTGGCCATAACAGTTTTTTTAAATCACCAGATGAATCCGAAGACTGGATTCTTTACCACGCCAATGATAATTCCGGTGATGGATGTACCGATTCCAGGAAACCTCGCATTCAGCAAGTTCACTGGGATGAAAATGGTTTTCCCGATTTCGGAACGCCGGCAGGCAGAAATGAACAATTAACACCCCCATCTTCTTAAAGATTAAACTATTATTCAAATGAAAAAAAACATTAAATTCCATTATATATTTTTAATGAGTCTGGCATTTCTTTTCTTATCCTGTAAAAACAGTGAAGAAGATAAAGAAAAAAAGACCAATGCTGTTGTTGAAACAAAAACATATTCAAACCCCTTAGATGTTGAATTTGGGGATCCCTATATTCTGAATGACGGTAACGGCAATTATTATATGTATGGTACTGGTGGCGGTGCCAAAGATGGTTTCGCTACTTATTCTTCTAAAGATCTGGTGAATTGGGAGTTTGAAGGTCAGGTTTACAAAGGAAATGAAGAGGGTTCCTGGGCAGTAGGTGATTTCTGGGCTCCGGAAGTTTATAAATTCAACCAGAAGTATTATATGTTTTTTAGTGCACAATGGAAAAATAACCCTAATGAGGAACTGGAAAATTTCAAGATAGGGGTTGCCGTGGCTGATAAACCTACAGGACCCTTTGAAGAAGTTAGCGATGAACCGCTTTTTGATCCAGGATATCCGGTAATAGATGCTAATGTGTTCAAAGACGATGATGGGAAATTCTACCTGTATTATTCCCGAGTTGCATATAAGCATCCGGTTGAAACAGAAATTTCTGAATGGGCCAGGGAAAAAGGCTGGTTTGATGAAATTGAAGAAAGCTGGGTGTATGGCATAGAGTTAGAATCGGACTTTAGTGGAGTAAAAGGAGAGCCTAAACTGTTACTTCGTCCGCCAGAAAAGATGGATGAAAAAAATGCAGAATGGGAAAGCCGTTCGGTAACCTCCAGGGAGGTTAATAGGAGGTGGACAGAGGGGTCTTATACCTTTAAACACGATGGGACTTATTATATGATGTATTCCGCCAATTTTTATGGAGGTCAAAATTATGCAGTGGGTTATGCTACTGCTTCTTCACCATTAGGACCATATGAAAAAGCAGATAATAACCCTATTTTAGAAAAAAACCTTGAAAAAGGTGGAGATGTTACCGGTACCGGCCACAATAGTCTTGTATTTTCGAAAGACAGTACTGAGGTCTATGCTGTTTATCACGGAAGAACCAAATCTACAGGAGATGAACGTGTAGTCTTTATTGATAGATTAATAATCCATGAAAATGGAAAGCTTGAAGTCGAAGGACCAACCACAACAGAACAATCTCTTCCTTTTCTTCCAGAAGAAATTAAATAACATTAAAATATATTCTTATGAAAAACTTGCGCTTTCTAATAACTTTTATATGTGCTTCCGCTGCATTATATTCCTGTAAAAATCAATCTGAATCAAAAAACGAAATAGCTTCAAAAGATTCACAAGAGATGCATTTTAATAAGGAAGAGCATCTTAAAGCTGAAAATTTCGATACCATAATAGATAATAAACCTGTCAAACTATATTGGCTGGAGAAAGACAGTATTAAAGCCGCTTTTACAAATTACGGTGGGAGGCTAATTGGTTTGTGGGTCCCTAATCGCGAAGGCGAAATGATTGATGTGGTTGTAGGAATGAGCAGTATCAAAGGATTTACAGAATCAACAGAGCCTTATTTTGGGGCTACAATCGGCCGGGTAGGTAACAGGATCGCTAAAGGAAAATTTCAATTAGAGGGAAAGGAGTATAATATTCCAAAAAACAATGGTGAAAACAGTTTGCATGGAGGGTATAAAGGTTTTCATTATGTAGTTTGGGACGCAAACCAACCTAATGAACATACGCTTGTTCTCAAATACCGATCTCCTGATATGGAAGAAGGTTTCCCGGGCAATCTTGATGTTAAAGTAACCTATTCATTAACTGATGACCAGGCGATTAAAATGCAATACGAAGCTACAACAGATAAAGCAACACCGGTAAACCTTACCAATCACGCCTTTTTTAATTTAAATGGTGAAGGTAGCGGAAAAATTCTGGATCATCAATTAAAACTGAATGCTACTAAATTTACACCGGTGGCTAGTGGATTAATCCCAACCGGGGAATTAAGGGATGTAGAAGGAACTCCTTTCGATTTTAGGCAATTTCACAGGATAGGGGAACGCATAACGCAGAAGAATGGTCAATTAACATATGGTAAAGGATATGACCATAATTTTATTTTGGATGAAAAGAAGTCTGATGGAATGAATCATGCTGCTACCATTATTGGTGATAAATCAGGTGTTAAGATGGATATTTATACAGGGGAGCCCGGAATTCAATTCTATAGTGGCAATTTTATGGAAGGTAAAAACAAATTCAAATCTGGAACAAGCGATGAGTTCAGGACAGCTTTTGCCCTGGAAACCCAGCATTTTCCTGATGCACCTAACCAGGATAATTTTCCTTCTATAATACTGGAACCTGGAGAAAAATATCAGACTCTCTCAAAATATAAATTTTCGATAAAAGAGGAGTAAAACGAATGATAAAGAGTTTATATATCTTGTACTTTTATAGTATAGATGTCAATTAAACATATATAAGTTCAAAATTGAAGATACCTATAAGGTTACCCCGTTTATATTATAGCTTTCCTAATAAAATCTGATTTTACTCCTACCTTAAACATATTTTAGAGTCAACAAAGGAAGGAGCTAACGGTCCAATTCATTTAAAAATTGAAAAAGAATCCTGGGAAAAAGATAAGGACTTATGGGTATATAATTTCTACGATTAGCTTCACGGGTATCCAAGAAGTAACATGCGGGTGAAAGAAACTGATAAAGGTCTTTTTATTAATTTGATGCCGTTTTAATTGGAAGAAACGCGGAAGAATGACTTCCGCGTTGCGATTAGATTTTCCTAAAGCTCTTAATTAGTCAGTAGTGTCATGATTTATAATTCTTTAATTTCTTTAGTTGTGGTTTAGCTTATAAAAAGTAGCTCTTCCCTTACCTTTACGCTCAATGAGTTTCTTGTGCATTAATTCATTAAATACTTCTTCTGTTTTTGTTTCCCCTATTTTCAATAATTGAACAGCTTCTTTTCTAACTATCTGGTTGTGGTCCAATAGATATAGTAGTAATTGCTTTTCTTCTTCTGATAATCGGTCGTAATCGGCTTCAATCGGTTGGACTTCGGGTTTTATCGTTTGCAAATCATCCTGTGAACGAATGATTTCGATATCCATAAAATCATTCTGTTCTTCTATTTTAGGAGTAGGTAAACCGTACTCTTTACAGGAATTAATAATACGGTTAATCCCGCTTCCCCATTGTTCAATAAGCCCCAGCTCTTTAAAAATATTAGCTAACACCCGGTTTCGGCTTTCACTGCGACCGTTAAAAATATCTTCCATCGTAATATTGTTAGGTAAGCTTCCGGGTGAGACAATATTCACCACATCATCATAAACTCCAACTTTAATATTATTCTGGAAGCAAAGAAGCCCAACAACCGGGCAGACATGCTTAGCAAGGAGAACATCAATGTGAAGGCGTTTCAGGAGCTGGTGTTATATTATCTGCGGGAGCGTATCACGCATAAGAACCTGGAGGTAAAATACTGCTCGATAATTTTAGAGTTGCAAGGGCTAATTAAATCCACAGATGAAAATCGACCGGTTGATTTATGACCTTTATGGGGCAAATAATAAGGGGTGACTTTAAGGATAATACCATCATCAAAGGAAAGTTAAATGATAGCATTTCTATAAAAATGGAAATTTAAAAACTCCCGGAAGAAAAGGATTATTTAATCCACCTGTGTTCTAAGTAGTTTTAATGGTAAGCATGTCATTGACTACTGATTACTCCAAAAGCGTGAGGTTTAATTTGTCTAAGCTACGATTTCACGATCTAGGCCAATGGCCCTGTAATTTAATGCCGATATTCTATTTCCTCGATTTTTGAATTAACACCATGTACAAATCTGGCTTTTATCCATATATAGCGCCACTAGTGTCCGGTTATAAATCAAACATTTCTAGTTGGTTATAATCGTCATTAACATTGTTTCTGTATTCTTTATTGTTAAGTAGTTGATTTACAGTTACTTTCTCAAAGAGGCTAATACTCAAAATTTGTAAAATAGTGTAAAGTTCAAGCTCTATTTTCAGTCTTTTCTTCATAATTGCAATTATCAGATAGGCACTTACTGCTATCCATATTTGGGTATAAACCGCATTCAAGCTTGTTCCAAAAAAACTCTTGATTCTCAGATGTTGTTTAATCCATTTGAAAAATAATTCGATTTTCCATCTTTCTTTATATAGCTCAGCAATAATCGTTGCTTGGTAGGTGAAATTATTAGTTAAAAAAACTAAAGTTTTCCCTGTCTCTTTATCAAAATATTTGATCCTCCGGAGTTTTTCTGGATATTTCTGCTTGGTATAAAACCCCGTGAGCTTTATGATCTGATCACACTTAAACCCCAAGGTTTTATCCACCTTGTTAGAATAAACCCTTCTGTAATTAAAATTGCGTTTTTCCCGAATCACAAAAAAACTCAAACATTCATTTAAATGGTAAAACCACTCAAAGTCAAGATAAGCCCTGTCCATAATATAAAAAGCACCTGGCTCCAAGGTCAAAGCATCCAGAATATTTACATCGTGCACTTTACCATCCGTAATCTCAATAAAA
>NZ_JAIQZA010000004.1 GCF_020164485.1 Salegentibacter tibetensis | reverse complement strand
GTATAGAACTTAAGGGGGAAAGTCTAAGAAAAAAACTGTAATATTGTCATTAACTTATCTTTTTGACCAAAATCCTTAGGGGGGTCAGTATGGCCGGAATGAGGGGTCAGCATCACCGGAATATCCATACAGTAGATAAAGCTATTGAGCTTTACGATTATTTAAACGAGGTAACTAAATCAGCAGGCTTCGACGCTATTTGCTATCATTCACGGTTCATAAAAAAAGATCGATTTAAAAAAGAAGAAGAAATATTTAAATTAGATAAGAAAAACAAAGGAGGTATTTTAATAGCTACCCAAGTAGTTGAAGTCTCTTTAGATATCGATTTTGATATACTTTTTACTGAAAATGCCCCTATCGATGCCATAATTCAAAGGGCGGGAAGGGTAAACCGAAAGAGACAAAAAAGTGAAACGAAGGTAATAATTTTTCAACATTTTGAAATCAGTGAAAAGATTTACGATACTGGGAATATTTTGCATGACACGTATGAGGAATTTAAAAAAGTAAATGCCCAAAGGCTTTCCGAAAAGAAGTTAAACGAATTGGTTGATATGGTTTATCAGGATTTAGACATTGAATCTAATGAGAAATATATTGAAGGCTTAAGCAAGCATCTGGATATTCAGTACAAATATAATTTCATCAAGGATTTAACCACAGATGAAAAAGTATTTACGAGGGAAGGTTTAGATACGATTTCAGTTATTCCAAATTGTTTTGAAGAAAAATTAAATGGTTGTGAAAATCGAGATAAACTTAGTAATTACGAATTATCGATCAGTACAAGAAGGGCTAATTCTGTAAAAATCACTTCAGGTCCACTGGATTTTAAATTCATTGATGCAAATTATGATGATGAAAAAGGACTGACTTTTAAATCAAAAAATGATAATAAAGCTTTCGTGGCTTGATTTCTAAAATCCTTATCTTTAATTTAAACAAAAATACACATGCTATGGAAATCACCATTTCAGGAAAGGATAAAGAACGCTTACAGCAGGTAGAAGAGCTGGCTAAAAGTTTGGGTTTGAAAATTTCAAAAAAACAGGTGCTTCAGGAAAAAAAGAAAAAAAAAGCAATAGATGCCCTAGAAAAGCTGGCAAAAATGGGGGCATTTAAAGATATTGATGATCCCGTTGCCTGGCAAAAGGAGCAGCGTAAGGATCGCAATATAGGCAGGGATGAATAAGTTATTACTGGATTCGAATATTATCATTGGAGTGGTTAAGGGTAGGTTTTCGGTTTCACAACTGGAAAAACCTTCACTTATCGTCTCTGAAATAACAAGACTGGAAATTTTTGGATATCATAAACTTCAGCTACAGGAAGAAAAACTTTTAGATAAGTTTTTTAGGAATATTGATTGTTTACCTATTTCCAAAATCATCATAAACCAAGCGATCAAATTTAGAAAACAAAAATCAATGAGTGTAGGTGACTCAATAATAGCCGCAACCGCTTCAGTTTACGAGTTGCCTATAGCAACAGCTAACATTAAGGATTTTAAACATCTTGAGTATATAGCACTTATAAGTCCATTAGAAATATAACCCCACCCATTAAAACAAGGATAAATGTTCTCACCTATTAAAATTAAAATTGATCTTAAAGACCTCCCACACAAATGTACAAGAACGCTGTTGCTTCCCGAAGATATTACCATGCTACAGTTGCATTTTCTAATTCAGGAATCATTTGGTTGGTTAAACGCACATCTTTTTGAATTTAGCGATAACAAAGGCAAGGCTGCCATCCGCGTGGGTGTACCAGATGATTTTGAAGACGATTTTGATTTTATCGAAATGGCTGCTAAACAAGATGCAAGTAAAGTAAAACTCAAAGAAAAATTTTTAGAAGAAACCCAAGGTAAGGCTTTTTGGTATTGGTACGACTTTGGCGACGACTGGTGGCACCATATAAAATTTCTAAAAGTAAGCCAAAAAGACCTCAACCAATTTAAAGAAGCGCCAATCTGCATCAAGGCAGAGGGCAAATGCCCTCCAGAAGATGTGGGCGGCCCTTGGGGCTATGCCGAATTTCTTGAGATCATAAAAAATAAAAAACATCCTGAACATAAGGAAACACGCATCTGGTACGGTTTGGAAAAGGATGAAAAATATGATGAAACCTTCGTGAACCTGGAAGACATCAATTTCTTGTTAGATGAATTCTACCATTCCGAAAACTGGAAAAATAATTCTTATGAACTGTTCTGAATTTTAAAAAATTCCATCAAAACAAGGAAAAAATGACAACATCTTCAACAATACAAGAACTGCAAGTTTGCCGTATTAAGTTCCCGGAAATTAAATTGCAAACCAGGGATGCCCATAAACTTCGGGGCTATTTTGGAAATTTATTTAAAGAGCACTCCCCTATTCTACACAACCATTATGAAGATGGACGTTTCAGGTATAAATATCCGAGCATTCAATATAAAGTAATCAATAACATACCCACCCTTATTGGGATCGAAGAAGGAGCCGAATTATTACCCAGCCTATTTTTAAAAATAAAAGAGCTGGATATTAATGGGCAAAAATTCAGCATTAACACTAAAAACATAGCTCTTACAAATGAAAAAACTGGGTATAGCAGTAGTCTACATGAATATCAATTTAAAACCCTTTGGATGGGGCTTAACCAAACCAATTATGCCAAATATCATAAATTGGAAAGCGAAGTAGAAAAACAGGATATGTTGAATGCTATTTTGGTAGGGCATATTTTAAGCTTTTTTAGAAATACCGGGGTAGAATTAAATGCCAGTGAACGTTTAATGGCAAAAGTAAATATTGAAGAAAAAAGTACCCAGTTTAAAGAAAACAAGATGATTGCCTTTTCAGGAAGTTTTATTGTTAATGCTCTGCTTCCAGATGAAATAGGATTGGGTAAAGCTGTTTCCCGGGGGTTTGGCACTATAAAACGAATTTAAATGCAAATCTTCATCAACACTTACGGAACTTATGTACACGTAAAGGATGATATGTTCCAGATTAAAATTCGGGAAGATAAATCGCAACCGGTAAAAGTAAATCATATTGCAGCACATAAAATCACCTCTTTTATAATGAGCAAGGGTGCAGCGCTTAGTACGGATGCGATTGCCCTGGCTTTAAAACATAATATAGATATTGTAGTTGTAGAAAATGACGGACACCCCATGGGGCGTTTCTGGCATAGTAAATTAGGAAGTACCACTAAAATAAGAAAAGAGCAATTAAAAGCTTCTTTAGACGCTAAGGCAGTAACGTGGATTAAATTGTGGTTGGGGAATAAACTAGAAAATCAGTCCGATTTCCTACAGGATCTTAAAAAACACCGTTCAAATTTACACGAATTCCTGGATATTAAAACCGAAGCTATATTAGATTTCCGACGGAAAATATTAGAAAGTGAAGCAAAAGAAATCAATGAAGTAGCCGAATCCTTTAGAGGTTGGGAAGGTTCTGCCGGAAGGCATTATTTTGAAGCTCTTTCCACCTGTATGCCAGAAGCATTTGCGTTTAAAGGCAGAAGCTTTCGCCCAGCACAAGATGAATTTAATGCTATGCTTAATTATGCCTATGGTATTTTGTACAGTCGTATAGAAAGGTCGTTAATGCTCGCCGGGCTAGATCCTTTTGTGGGTTTTATGCACCGGGACGATTATAATTCCAAAAGCCTGGTTTTCGACTTTATAGAACCCTATCGTATTTATGCAGATAGGTTTGTATTCAGGCTATTTACAGGAAAGAAAATAAACAAGAATTATTTTTCAGAATTTACAGGTGGTTATTCACTTAATGAAGAGGGAAAAGCATTTTTTGTGGCACCATATCTTGAATATCTGGATAGTGAGAAAATACGATACAAAGGTAGGTTGCAAACACGTTTAAATGCGGTACAGTTGGAAGCTCATCGTTTTGCCAATAGTTTAATTGAATAAACATAAATTTATGATCATCTGGGTTCTATATGATATTAAAAATGACAGCGCAAGAAACTTTGTTTCCAAAGCTTGCAAGCACGCCGGTTTATATCGTGTGCAATATTCCTGTTTTTTGGGAACCTTAAACTCAAATGAAAAAGATAGCCTGGAACTGCAAATAGAAAAGGTGATCAATGAAGATACCGATAAGATTTACATTTTTAGGATGAATAAAGAACAGTTAAACGAATGTACGATGATGGGTCAGGCATTTGATGAAAAACTGGTTACCGATGAAGTAAAAGCATTATTTTTTTGATGCAAAGTTTTTATCCTTCACAAATAATTGAATACCTGTATTGCCCACGCTATACGTATTTTGAGTATGTGCTTCGAATTCCGCAGTACGAAGATAAATTCTATAAAGTCAACCGTGGACGTGAAATCCATAATGAGAAATTAGAACGAAATAAGGAATATTTGCGTAAGAAAATTGGTGTTACAAATAAATGGAACGATCAATATTTGGGAATTGATGGATTACGGGGGAAAGTGGATGAGGTCCTCGAACTAAATAATGGTTCTTATGCCCCCTTGGATTATAAATTTGCACTTTGGAAAGATAAGGTTTATGATACCTATAAACAGCAACTTTATTGTTATGCGGTTTTAATAGAAGAAACTTTTAATACCAGGGTAGAAAAAGGTTTTTTGGTATATACGCGTAGCAAACATAAACTGGTTGAAGTTTCTATTCCCGCGGAAGCGAAACAGGAAATCAAAAGCAGTATGGAAAAAATGCTTGATATTATTGAAGAAAACAAATATCCAAAAGCCACTAAATTTAAGAAAAGATGTGTAAATTGTACCTACAGGAACATTTGTATTAAATAGGCGTTCCGGGTATAAATTTATTTTTGAACAACTTATTTTTTAAGTTTATGGTAGTAATAACGGGACATAGCGAATACGGAAACCATTTGAAATATATGGTTTTTAGGTTCTTTGACATATTGAAAAAACAAATTTTAAAAGTTGAAGAAATTGCCATAGGGTACATGATTAAAGGTTCTGGGCAAACAATCGGATTCCAGACCATTCCATTAAGAAATTAGGATTGAAACCTAAAAAACCCCAAAGTTATGGCACAAGAAAAGAAGATTCCAGACCATTCCATTAAGAAATTAGGATTGAAACAAAGCATCGTTGATAAGATCTTTGAAGCTGCAGATGATTCCAGACCATTCCATTAAGAAATTAGGATTGAAACATTAAAAATCAAGATGCTGCATACAAAATTCTGTTATTCCAGACCATTCCATTAAGAAATTAGGATTGAAACAGCAGATTTACGCCAATCCTACAGGTTTTGGAGCTACAAATTCCAGACCATTCCATTAAGAAATTAGGATTGAAACAAGAGAATCAACTGAAAAGGAAAGAAGAAAAGCGCAGAATTCCAGACCATTCCATTAAGAAATTAGGATTGAAACAAGAGAATCAACTGAAAAGGAAAGAAGAAAAGCGCAGAATTCCAGACCATTCCATTAAGAAATTAGGATTGAAACGCTTCGCGTTTTGTTTCTTCTGAAACTTCAGCGGCAAATTCCAGACCATTCCATTAAGAAATTAGGATTGAAACTGAGCAGGGCCTTCGGCTTAAACTTGTATATGCTTCAATTCCAGACCATTCCATTAAGAAATTAGGATTGAAACTCTCTACCGAGGAAGAGGAAGCCGAGTATTTGGAGATTCCAGACCATTCCATTAAGAAATTAGGATTGAAACGGTTCTATTCCTAATTGGAGATCAATGTCGAATAATATTCCAGACCATTCCATTAAGAAATTAGGATTGAAACTCTTGACCCACTGTCCCATACACCCTAGCGAAGTTGAATTCCAGACCATTCCATTAAGAAATTAGGATTGAAACGTTTCTCCTCAGAAAGACGAAGCTTACTACTGGGGAATTCCAGACCATTCCATTAAGAAATTAGGATTGAAACCTCAGGGAGCTTATGGGTCATGAGCGTAATGATATATTCCAGACCATTCCATTAAGAAATTAGGATTGAAACAATTTTACCTTTAAAGCCCAGGACACCCGTACATTCAATTCCAGACCATTCCATTAAGAAATTAGGATTGAAACCCGCGGGCATTTACAATGTAGATGAAACAACTATTGAATTCCAGACCATTCCATTAAGAAATTAGGATTGAAACTAACTCAAAGATAATCAATTAAGTTTTCTATTTAAAATTCCAGACCATTCCATTAAGAAATTAGGATTGAAACCAGATTACAGGCGCAGTAACTACAGCAGGGGATGTAATATTCCAGACCATTCCATTAAGAAATTAGGATTGAAACATAAAGTATATGGCTAAACCAGGAAATTTCGCAGCAATTCCAGACCATTCCATTAAGAAATTAGGATTGAAACATACCTTTTCTGTCAGGAATAAGTGTGGCATCACCATTCCAGACCATTCCATTAAGAAATTAGGATTGAAACTTGAGGAGGGGCGACAAAAGGAAATTAATATGAAAAATTCCAGACCATTCCATTAAGAAATTAGGATTGAAACTTGCCTGATTTGTTGGCTCGGCTAACTCTTCATTTCTATTCCAGACCATTCCATTAAGAAATTAGGATTGAAACTGATATCGTTAATGGCTTTACAAACGTAGAGCTCAGGATTCCAGACCATTCCATTAAGAAATTAGGATTGAAACAAATAATCTAAAGACTACCGTCTAACGACTCCTAATTATTCCAGACCATTCCATTAAGAAATTAGGATTGAAACAATAATGTTACTCTAGTATCCCTGTCACCGAAACCTATTCCAGACCATTCCATTAAGAAATTAGGATTGAAACAGAAAACAACCTGTAGGTTTATTTTTTGATTTTCAGATTCCAGACCATTCCATTAAGAAATTAGGATTGAAACACCTTAACTGAAGCTTCCACAGATCTAGTAATTGAATTCCAGACCATTCCATTAAGAAATTAGGATTGAAACTATCTGTTGCTGGTATTGAATCCCAGCCGTGGTATTTATTCCAGACCATTCCATTAAGAAATTAGGATTGAAACAACAAAACTGAATCTGAATTGTCGAAAAAATTTTTATTCCAGACCATTCCATTAAGAAATTAGGATTGAAACAAACTATTACAAAACCAATACTAAAAAGATAGAAGATTCCAGACCATTCCATTAAGAAATTAGGATTGAAACGTATTCTCAGGAGATTTCCCGAAGTAAAGTGAAGCGGATTCCAGACCATTCCATTAAGAAATTAGGATTGAAACACGCTGCATTTACATCGGTTACTTTTCTAAATCCAATTCCAGACCATTCCATTAAGAAATTAGGATTGAAACATATTGGGGATGTAGTTAAAGTTCAACTCAGCGTAAATTCCAGACCATTCCATTAAGAAATTAGGATTGAAACGTTGAAGAAAAGAAAGAATATGAAATTGAACTTTCAATTCCAGACCATTCCATTAAGAAATTAGGATTGAAACCCAAAACAAAAGCGGTAAGTAGTATTTTGTATTCTTTATTCCAGACCATTCCATTAAGAAATTAGGATTGAAACATTGAAGATAAGGCAAAGAACTTAGCAGAGAAAGCAGATTCCAGACCATTCCATTAAGAAATTAGGATTGAAACTGAGCCTGAAAATTATATTGCTTTAAGAGATAAAAAATTCCAGACCATTCCATTAAGAAATTAGGATTGAAACTATAAAATATTTCGAGGTACCACCGAAGGTGATAATACATTCCAGACCATTCCATTAAGAAATTAGGATTGAAACTTATTAGAAAACTTAGTTGTCTGAGGTTCATTATCCATTCCAGACCATTCCATTAAGAAATTAGGATTGAAACGTTTCTCTATATCAGATGAGGGGTCCAATACTTATTATTCCAGACCATTCCATTAAGAAATTAGGATTGAAACCTGTATTAGAATCTCAAAATATTTATTTCAAAGTGAATTCCAGACCATTCCATTAAGAAATTAGGATTGAAACAAACCAGATGAAGGCGAAAAAGCTGAATTAGATGAATTCCAGACCATTCCATTAAGAAATTAGGATTGAAACAAAATGACGTAGCGGACTCAGAATATGTGATTCAGATATTCCAGACCATTCCATTAAGAAATTAGGATTGAAACCACCACCAAACAGGAATGAAACGGCTGATGTAAAGTATTCCAGACCATTCCATTAAGAAATTAGGATTGAAACCTGGCATAACCAAAAAACTAAACACATGGACACACAATTCCAGACCATTCCATTAAGAAATTAGGATTGAAACTGACACCATTGACAAAAACCCAAAACAAAGACATTTATTCCAGACCATTCCATTAAGAAAATAGGATTGAAACCTAAACACCAGCAAACCGCTTGAGGACGAGCTTTCGAATTCCAGACCATTCCATTAAGAAAATAGGATTGAAACTATCGTATTCACCGCAAGGGATGCTCCCCCTGTCCTATTCCAGACCATTCCATTAAGAAAATAGGATTGAAACAGATTACCGAGTTCGACGAGCGTTTTGCAAGAGCTAATTCCAGACCATTCCATTAAGAAAATAGGATTGAAACAAACAAACAACGATGGCGCAGAAAACGCAAATCAAGATTCCAGACCATTCCATTAAGAAAATAGGATTGAAACGGGTTAAGTCCTGTAACAAATAAATACCACGTGGAAATTCCAGACCATTCCATTAAGAAAATAGGATTGAAACTAGTGAAATCCCGAATAGCGCGTATGACTGAGATGGATTCCAGACCATTCCATTAAGAAAATAGGATTGAAACTAGGAGATAGCGGGGTTTATGACGAAACCAATTTGGATTCCAGACCATTCCATTAAGAAAATAGGATTGAAACTTCATCAATTCAGGATCCAAGACCGACGGGTTCCCATTCCAGACCATTCCATTAAGAAAATAGGATTGAAACATATCCAAAATTCGAATTCACCGATCCCGGCGGAAAATTCCAGACCATTCCATTAAGAAAATAGGATTGAAACTTAAATCGCTACTTTTTCAACATAGGTTTCGCCTCTATTCCAGACCATTCCATTAAGAAAATAGGATTGAAACGCCATAGCGCCGAATGGAATCGCGGAAGCAGCAGCATTCCAGACCATTCCAACAAAAAATAAGGATTGAAACCTGAACTAAGTGCACTTTTTGTGGCTATTGATGGATTCCGGCTCGTCTTATGTCACGGAATTTTAGTTTACTAGTATATTATATATCGTAATTGTCTTACAACGATTCTCCAAATAAAAGTGTCAAATAACAACAATTTGTATATAGAAAGAGAAATTCTAAAAATGTTGTACCTATGTTGTACCAAAATAAAAAAGCCCACTCTTTCAAGTCGGCTTTTTCCTTTGTGCGGGCGGAGAGACTCGAACTCTCACACCTTGCGGCACTAGATCCTAAGTCTAGCGTGTCTACCAATTCCACCACGCCCGCATTTCAATATGTATTGCTTGTTGTAAGCGGATGCAAATATACATAAATGTTTCAATTCACAAATAGTCTGGAAATATTTTTTTTACCTTTATCTCATTCAAAAGATAAAGTATGAAGGATATTAAAAAATACGTTGAGGAAAATAAAGAACGATTCCTTAACGAACTCATTGATTTACTGAAAATTCCATCTATAAGCGCCGATTCTAATTACAAAGATTCAATGCTAAAAACCGCCGAAGCAGTAAAGAAAAATTTACTGGAAGCAGGCTGTGATTCCGCAGAAATTTGTGAAACTCCGGGGCATCCTGTCGTTTATGGAGAGCGTATAATTGATAAAAACCTGCCTACCGTTCTGGTTTACGGGCATTACGATGTGCAACCGCCAGATCCTTTAGACCTTTGGAAATCCCCTCCTTTTGAACCCGTGATCAAAGAAACCGAAATTCATCCCGACGGAGCTATTTTCGCACGTGGTGCCTGTGACGATAAGGGCCAGATGTTTATGCACGTAAAAGCTCTGGAATATATGACCAAAAATGACCAGCTGCCCTGCAATGTGAAATTTATGATTGAAGGTGAAGAAGAAGTGGGAAGTGAACATTTGGGATGGTTTATAGAAAACAACAGGGAAAAACTGGCCAACGATGTGATCTTAATTTCAGATACCGGGATGATCGCTAAAGACACGCCTTCCATCACCACCGGACTTCGCGGAATCTCGTATATGGAAGTGGAAGTTACCGGGCCAAACCGTGACCTGCATTCAGGACTGTATGGTGGCGCCGTAGCAAACCCAATCAATATTTTAAGTAAAATGATCGCTTCTTTAACTGATGAAAACAATCATATCACGATTCCCGGATTCTATGACAAGGTTGAAGAATTAAGCAAGGAAGAACGAGCTAAAATGGCTGAAGCACCTTATAGTGAAGAAGCTTACAAGAAAAAACTGGATATCAAGGATGTTTACGGGGAAGCCGGTTATTCTACTTTAGAAAGAGCTTCCATTCGCCCAACTTTAGATGTAAACGGAATATGGGGCGGGTATATTGGTGAAGGCGCAAAAACGGTACTTCCGGGAAAGGCTTATGCTAAAATTTCTATGCGACTGGTGCCCAACCAGGACTGGCAAGAAATCAGCCAGCTTTTTAAACAGCATTTTGAAAGTATAGCTCCAGATGCTGTGAAAGTGGAAGTAAAACCTCATCACGGCGGCCAGGCTTATGTTACGCCAATAGATAATATCGGGTATCGGGCAGCAAGTAAAGCTTATGAAGCTTCTTTCGGAAAAACACCAATTCCGCAGCGTAGCGGGGGAAGTATTCCTATTGTTACTTTATTTGAAAAAGAACTGAAAAGCAAGATCATTTTAATGGGCTTTGGTTTTGACACCGATGCCATCCACTCCCCCAACGAAAATTTTGGGGTTTGGAATTATCTAAAAGGAATAGAAACCATTCCGTGGTTTTATAAATATTTTACTGAAATGAGTCAGGAATAACTTGTATTGAAGATTCACTTCTTAAGTGAGTAAAATCATACATATGAGGTTGTCTGAAAATAAACGTCATCCTAAACTTGTTTCAGGATCTAAGCTGTGGATAATCAAAACATGTTAGAATCCCGATATAAATTCGGGATAAAAGTCTGAAACAAGCCCGCCTGAACGGACGGGTAGGTTCAGCTTGACGGAAAAAGTTTTTTTCAGGTAATCTCATTTTTTTAAAATCCTTTTTTCCGAAGGGAAATAGAAATTTTGGGAAATTAGTTTTAGTATATTTACAGGGATTGCTTAAAAATTCATTTTAATCTATGGAAAAGAAAATTCTTATTCCTACCAATTTTACCAAACATGCCTGGAATACCCTGGTGTATGCTTTGAATCTTTACAAGAACATTCCCTGTACTTTTTTTATTCTGAACACCTATGAAGTTTCAGTAAGATTTTCACTCAACCGGAATCATAATACAGAACTGGAATTAGCGAAGGCTGAATCTGAAAAAGGATTGCAGAAAATTCTCCAGGGTTTAAATTTCAGAAAGGAAAATCAGAAGCATAAGTTTGAAACTATTTCCCGTAATAAAGACCTGACTGAAGCTCTTCAGGAATGCATAGACACCCACAATATAGACCTGATCTTAATGGTTTCCCGGGGCGAAAATGTTTCGATAAATGCAGCCTTTGAAAATGAAATTTCTGAAGTGATAGAAAAGGTAGAAGATTGTCCTTTTTTGATTCTTCCGGAAAAAATGCAGGAACTGCCGGAATCCAACAGAGAAATTGTTTTTCCTACTAACTATAAATTTCCGTTTAAAAATAAAGAGGTTGCGGCGCTTATAGATATGGCTATTAATCTAAATGCCAGCATCAGGATCCTGTATATTGACAGCGATAGCAGGCCGCTCACCAAAGAGCAGGAACAAAACAAGGAAACGCTGAAAACCTATTTTTCTGAAGTCGATTTCAGCTTCCATAAGCTTACCCAAACTACCGTTACTGCTGGAATCCATCTATTTATTGAAAGCAGGGAAAGTAATTTTCTCGCACTTTACAAACGAAAACAGGGCTTTTTCAGCAAACTCTTTTCGCAGCGATTTAAGGAAGAAATAGATTTTAACCCGAAGGTGCCGGTATTGATTTTAAAGGAATTGGAGTAAAAAAATGACATTACCGATTTCCATGTCAACTGAAAATATATTACTGAATTTTTCCGGGTGAATTTCACTAAGCCTTATAAAAAATTGTGTATTCGTGACTTAAGAAATAATGTGATATTATAAAGACAGGTAGTGTTCTTTAAAATATCGCCACGAATTCACGAATAAGCATTTTTCGAAGTTTTGTATTAAATCTCTAAATAGAATTTCAGGTTCAATCACCGGAATTATTGAGTTTTCTCATCCATTCACAAAGAATTAAGTTTCCTTAAACACTGGTTTTCAGGATTACTTTCTAAATTATAGCTCTTAAACCAACAAACATGAGCTATCTATTAATTCTTTTAGGAATTGCTATCCTAATTGTTGCATTAATAGACATTTTTAAAAACATTCTATATATAAATGGAGGCGGAGACCTGTCTTCCTTTATGGCCGGTAAAATCTGGTGGGTTTATTTCCAGTTAGCTCGAGGTAACGCAAAATCTCCCGTGCTCAATCTCGCCGGCGGAACTATTCTAATGGCACTGGTACTAATGTGGATTGGTCTTATTTGGTTAGGATATAGCTTAATTTATCTTTCAGATCCCAACTCGGTTTTAGAAAGCACCACCGGTGCAAGTGCCGATATTATCGGAAATATTTATTACGTGGGTTATACCCTTACCTCCCTGGGAAACGGTGACCTTAAAGCAGGCACCGATGTTTGGCGGATTGTCTCCAATATTATGGGGGTAAATAGCATGATCTTTATAAGTTTGGGAATTTCTTATATTCTTCCTGTCCTCCAGGCGGTAGTAGATAAAAGAACACTGGCTGTTTATATTTACCAATTAGGAAGATCTCCAAAGGAAATTATTAATAAGGGGTATAATGGCGAAGATTTTACTCCTTTATATTCCCGTTTTCAGAATTTGGAAACCATGCTTTTAAAGCACGGAGAGCATCATCTTGCATACCCCATTCTGCATTACTTTCACACCAACCGGCGGTCGCATTCCATAAGATTAAATCTCGCCATATTAGATGAAGCCTTAAACATCCAGGAAGCTTACCGCTTAGATAAGTCGGCTAATGCATTTACCTGGCGGGTTTTGCGTGGCTCTATGGATAACCTATCTGTTAGACTTCAGGAAGGTTACACCTCCCCATCAGATGAGACGCCTGACTTTAATTATTTTAATGATCTACCCGATAAATTAAAAGAGAATTTTGAGGAAGATCCAGGCATCCCCGACGATGATAATTTCAATAAACGCCGCGGAAGATTACTAGGCTATATCAAAAAAGCCGGCTGGGATTGGGAAGATGTGATTGAGCCGAAATAAAGTTGTTACCACCTCCTTGGACTATCTATTCATTTAACCTAATTTGCCTCCTACATCTTATTCCTAACGGAAAACCCATTATTTACTCTTAGCCGATCCGGAGTAACTACCTCGGGGCAAACCCCAGAGGCATTATTGGTAAATATATCTTGATTTTGGGGCTTATTACTCCGGGGATACTTTACTAAAAAAACAGTGTCTCTTGTGAATATATATCCTTCAGACATTTCATTAAAAACCTTTTTAGTAAGAACTTCGTAAATATTATTATGAGAATATTCTTATTATTATTACTGTTACCGGGTTTTATCTACGCTCAGAAAATAGAAAACATGGCTTCATTTCGTGATATTTCGGGCGAGCGCTATTTTCGTTTAAATTATGATAATGACTTTTTTACTGCTACAGATAGAAATTATACCCAGGGTTATAATTTAGAATTTGTGCATCCCGCACTGCAGAAAAATCCGATGAATCATCTTTTTCTAAAACCGAAAAATACAGAGAATAAATATGGATTATCTATAGAACATCTTGGTTTTACTCCGCGCAATTATGGAAGTGTCGAGATTCAAGATGGAGATCGGCCTTTTGCTTCGGCCATTATGCTAAAAAGTTTTAGCATTAAAACAAATAGCCTTAAAAAATACAGATTAAATTCTTCAGTTAGTCTTGGCATAATTGGTCCTGCCGCTTTTGGAAAAGAGATGCAGGTGGGAATCCATGAAGCTACCGGAAATACCATTCCATTGGGCTGGCGAAACCAAATCAGGAACGATATTATCATTAATTATGAACTGGGATACGAAAAACTGCTTTTACGTTCCGGGAATTTATTTTCACTAAATAGCACTGCAAACCTAAAGTTAGGAACATTAAATACAAAGGCCAGCCTGGGCTTAAATTTGGCCATAGGACTAATAAATTCGCCTTTTGAAATTTCAGATAAAAAAGATGCTTTCAAATTATACTTTTATTCCCAGCCCCTTATTAATGTTATAGGTTACGATGCCAGTCTACAAGGCGGCGTTTTTAATAATTCCAGTCCCTACACTATTTCTTCAGGAGAAATTGAAAGGTTTACCGCCCAAAATAATTTTGGACTTGTACTGCAAACTTCCAGCCTATATTTTGAGTATTCCAGAAGCCTGATAACCCGGGAATTTAGCACCGGCGATTCTGCCAGGTGGGGAGGAATACGTATAGGTTTTAAATTTTAAATTGTGCTTATATCAGCCATTTTTTTTATTCATCCATACAGGTGTGGTGTCCGATTGATGGTTCGCACCAATTATGTTTTTGTAAAGCTCAGGTCTCCTTGCATTTTTGTATCTCCAACCACCTGAGAGCTGAATTTTGTCTTTTGTGATTTTTGAAATCGTAATTTCATCTTCAAAAGATTTTATTTCAGACAAAACTTCCCCGTAAGGGTCGATTATCATCGAATTGCCATTTTTAAGATGTTCGCCGTCATAGCCGATAGGATTGGTAAAGGCATAGTACACCCCATTGTCATAAGCTCTCGCAGGCAGCCAGCGCATTAACCAACGTCTACCTTTAGGTCCGTCAAATTCCATTCGCAATGAAACAGGATCGTTTTCACGGTTCTGCCAATATTTGTCGGCTACATAATCTCGCCCGGGCATTGCCGATGGGGTGCATCCCGTAACGTGGGGCGCGAAAATTAATTCGGCTCCTAAAAGGCTTGTTGCTCTGACATTTTCTATTACGTTGTTGTCATAGCAAATCAAAATTCCGCATTTCCACCCAAGTAAGTCGAAGACGCAATATTCGTCTCCGGCGGACATGTGCTTGCTGATAAAAGGATGCAACTTTTTTTGTTTTGCTATTAGTCCGTCTTCTGAAACGCAGATATAGGTATTATATATTTTGTCGTTTGATTTTTCAACCAGACCTGCTAAAATCGGAATATTCAGTTCTTTGGAAATTGCAATCAATTCCCGGGTACTTTTACCGTTTGGTACCTCCTCCGCTAAGTCCCTTATCTGTTCCAGGCTTAGATTTTTTGTAAAAGTATATGCGGTAATGGACATTTCGTGAAAACTGATTAAGTCTGCTCCCCTGGATTTTGCTTTTTGGGCAAGTTTTCGGATGACCGATAAGTTGTATGCTTTATCTCCGTCCTTCGGTTGAAATTGGGCTACTGCTATGTACATTTTTAGATTTATATTAATTTTTTTAGTTGCTTGTGCATAACGTCTCGTATTAAACTGTGCGAGCTATCTTTTTTAGTCCAGATATTTTTTGGCATATCTTTTACCTAAAATCCTAATACTTTCTGAGCTAAAATGAACTTTATCTCCTTTATGTTTTAAATCACTCGTTTGGACAACTTTTGTAAGACTATCAGTGGTAGCATAGGCTCTAATTTGTTCATTAATTTCTTTCCATTGTTCGTTGTTATCTGAAAATGAGCCGAGCTCTCCAATAATAACAGTTAATTCATTATTTCCAGAGTTCTTTCTAAAATTCGAAATCAATTGAGATAATCTTTTTTCATAATTTTCTATCTCTTCCTTATTAGCATCACTTTCTCCCTGGTGCCAAATAATGCCCTTTATTGCTCCATAACTTTTTCCTAATTCCAGTTTTTCTTTAAAGTTCGAAAAAAGTTGGACATTCCGGAAATTTTCATCATTTAACCATTGCGTTATTGAGCTTCCACCAACAGCAGTTGGAAGTAATAAAACTGAAATGCTATCAGGAATATTTTTAATTAATTCTTCTCCAAATGAAAGCCCGACATCTAATCCTGTCGCAGTGGTTTCATAAAAGTGAAGTGGTTCTTTTGCGTATATTAATTCATTATTCTTATTAATTGTTAAAATTCTTTTTGAAGGTATTGTATCCTGAGGTTCAACCAAGCCTCGTCCTGCCATATTTGACTGCCCGGCTAACAGGAAAACCCAAACATTCTTTTTTTCGGGAATTACCGTTACTTTTAATTCTTCTCTGGGGAAATTTTGGGTTCGTTTATCTGATTCATTTACATTGTCTGATTTTATTTTATCAGATTGAGCATATCCAATACTTGTAAATAAGATTAGAAGTGAAACTATAAATATTCTTTTATGCATTTTTCTAGTTTTATATTGTCTACAACCGTCCCGGTTAACGCAAGTGCGGAATTGGGAACAGAAAGGTACTCAAAAATGCCATTTTTTATTGGTCTGCCGTATTTGTGTTAACCGTTGTTGGCAAACGTTATTTGTACTTTAAGTTGCTCCAAGTTTCTATCTGAACTTTATCTCTTAAATGAAGGTCTTCATATTTCTTTTTTACTCCCTCAAACTCATCAGCAATTAACTTACAAAGGGTAGAAGTCAGAATTGTATTTAATGATAATACAGTCATGGATTCCGCAAGTGTAGATTTCTTGTTTTTGTACATATAATTGTATTGGCGGTCACTTATGTGTTCGTTATGAGCGTGATTAGAATATAAACTCCACATATCATTCATTCTATTTGAGTCAATTCCGCTTTTGATCAAAATATCTTTTGTGGATTCTGTTTTTGAAAATTTGGGATTTAAAAATTCTTTCTGCTGCTTTGCGGTTGAATTTTTAAACCTTGAATAAATTTTCACTTTTTCAATAACCAAAGTAATCTCCTTTTGGATTGCTTTCTTTTTTTCTTCGTTCTTCTCAAATTTTACTGGAAAATTGTTTTGTTTTTGCAGTCCATGAAGTTTATAAAGATCATATCGGAAATCTTTTTCTATGGTTTCCACTTTCTCAAAGAACAGATAATACATGATTGCAAAAGTTTCAATCTGCATCCGTGTTAAAGCAAAAACAGAAAATAAATCTATTATTTCAATCTGCTTATTTATAATTGAAAAATTGTTTCCCTCTAAGAGTTTTTTAATGCTGTGATTAGCCATTCCATATCTGAAAAATTTGTTTTCCATTTCCGCATGATGATATTCTATTTGCACCTTGTTCTCAAATAGACTTTCAGTTAAAGTAAAGAGAGAATTTGTGAGTAGGTCGAAGTGCTTCAATCGAGCTTTTACATCATCACTTTTAAAGGCACGGTAGATCTCATTTAAATATGGAATTCTGTCTTTCATCTAATGTTTACTAACTCGTTATATAATCTACTCCCTTTTTCTTTATATCCATTTTCCCCGGGATAACAATTACTGGATATCTCCTAAAAAATGTTTTATAGCATACTTTCCAAAACTTAAATATTTGAAAGCTTTTAATATAATTTGCCTGTTCCGAATACATGTAGAAATGGGGTTTTTGGTAAAACAAACGGCCTGTAGGGTTGGCTGTTTCAGCAGATCTCGTTTAAATAAATCTACTCTTATTAAATTTTTAACAATATACCAAGAAGATTGAAAAACTGCGGGAAATCCTGTAAAAATCTATCAACAATGGGTTGTTAGTCTTATGAGTTAATGCTTAAATGACCGAGAACTGAGAACCGAGAACTGAGAACCGACAACCGACAACCAGTTAAGAAACCTTGAATTTTGAACCTTAACTAAATGGAAAGGAGAACAAACATAAATCATATTGAAAAATTACTAATAAGGAATATTTCCATTATTTAGTATTTTTTCCTTTTAAACTTTCAGAAATAATCATAATTTGGCCGTATGAAAGATGTCAAATTTGCCATAACCGATATTGAAACCACGGGCGGCGGGATCAAAGGAAATAAGATCACCGAAATTTGCGTGCTGGTAGTTCAAAACGGAAAAGTTATAGACGAATACAGCTCTTTGGTGAATCCCGGGACCGAAATTCCCTTATACATTGAAACCCTTACCAACATCAATGATGAAATGCTCGCCGATGCGCCAAAATTCTCTGAGATCGCTTCTGAAATTACCAGCATTACCAAAGACTGTGTCTTCGTAGCTCACAATGTGAATTTCGATTATAATATTATTAAGGCAGAATTCAGCAATTTGGAGCTGCCGTTTCAAAAAAAACGCCTGTGTACGGTGAGACTGGCCAAGAAACTTATTCCTGGACTTTTTTCTTACAGCCTGGGAAATATTTGCACGTCAATTAATATTCCGCATACCAACCGGCACCGGGCCCGGGGTGATTGCGAGGCTACGGTGACGCTTTTTCAGCGTTGTATGGATCTGGATCCCGAATATGAAGTTTTCACCGCTTTTCTGAATCAAAGAACAGCGGCCTCTTACCTTCCTCCAAATTTTAAAAATTCAGATTTTGAAAAATTACCCGCTTCAACCGGGGTGTATTTCTTTAAGGACAAAGACGGGATTCCGCTTTATATCGGCAAGGCTAAAAATATTAAAAGCCGGATAAAATCTCATTTTCAGGAAAAATCGAACCGGAAATATAAGTTGATGCAAGCCACCTACAGCATAGACTACGAACTTACCGGTAGTGAATTACTGGCCCTTTTGCGGGAATCGGCGTTGATTCTAAAATATTTCCCTGAATTCAATAAAGCCCAGAAAAAGGTGAGCAGGCCTTATACCCTCACCTCCTATCATAACCAAAAAGGGATCGAGCAGTTTGTGATTCATAAAAATAAAGTATCACCGGTAAGCTGGATGAAGTTTTATACCCGCGAGGAAGCCATAAAATTCCTGGAATATATTTGCCTGGAATTTGAATTATGCCCCAGGTATTGTGGGTTACAAACCGGCGTTTCTCATTGTAGTCATTATAAAATTACCAGCTGCAGCGGAATGTGCAAAGGAGAAATAGACAAAGCCGAATACAACCGGCGGGTTTCTAAAGCCGTAGATTATATAAATCAATATGAAAATTCCTGCCTGCTGGTAGAAAAAGGAAGATCTAAAGCTGAAAAATCTTTTATCTATCTAAAAAAGGGGCGTTATGCCGGGTATGGCTTTGTAGAAGATTCGGAGGATTTCAATGGTCCTGAACAGTTTGAAGATTACCTGATTCCACAAACAAATTCCAGTTATGCCGACAGGATTGTGAACAGGTATTTAAATACTAAAAAGAATATCACCCGCTTAAACCTGAACACCGAAGAAGATGAAACGGTTAATGACCGGCAACCGGAAGAATGGTTGGTAAATTCGCACTGATTTTAAAGCAGAACTTAATAAGCAAATAATTAAAATAGACAGGTCTTCGGTAAAAATTATCGCATAAAAAGACTGCCTAAAACTTCTAATTGGCGTCAAGCTGAGACCACAGAAAAAAGTTTTCTAGCGTAGGAATATGACTTTTTTGAATGAATCGGTTAATAGATTCCAGTTCACCATTATCTGTGATAGTGTTTGTTCATCCCGATTGCTATCGGGACGAACCAAAAAAAGGACACTTTTTTGTAGGTGTTTCCGAATCGCTATCGCTTATCGGAACCGCACTTCCCCGGCTAAATTTTCTCCAAGGCTTCAAAAATTTTTAACGCCGGGAAAGTACTACACTTACCAAAAAGAAAGCTAAAAACAATCATTTTGAAAAACGTCAATGGTAACCTGTCCGTCCGTTCAGGCGGGTTTGAGCCACTAGTATCCTTCTATCAAATTGAATTAAAAAGGCGAGTTCCTAAAATTTAGGTGTTGAGCGATAAATTTAGATAAGATTTCGTCAGCCTAGATTTTTTTGGTTCGTTTTTTCATCAATGGAAAAAATGAACAACACGAATCATCAAGACACTGTTAATCGGGGGATTTTAAACACTAAACATAAAAAAGCGGCCATAACAGCCGCTTTTCTTGATTATTCTATTTAATTTCTAGCGTCTTGGCTGAAAAGTAAACCGTTGACCTCCAACAGATACTCCCGCCATTGCACCGGCTTTAGGCATGGTAACAACGGCTACGCCATCCTGGAAATCAATATCCCTGGAAACTCCTTTTTCCAGTATTACCGCAGATGCGTTCGCAGAAAGTTCATAATCTCCTTCTTTAAATCTTTCAAGATCTGCATCGGTTTCAAAGAAAAGTACTTCTACAAAAGCCTTTCCTCCGGCCTGCAATCCTATATCTACCTGCTTAAGACCGGCATAGCCCTGAACTGCGTTGTTCTTATAAACAACACCGTTACCGGAAGCTCCTCCTATAATATAAGCTCCTTTTCCTACATTAGGAAAAATTGCGTAACCTGCAGAATCATCAAACAGTTCTGCTGCATTAGCATGGTTTTGTCTTAGTTCCTGTCTGGCATCAGCGGCATCTCTTACCAGGTCGCCTTCAGTGTTTTTCATACCTCCACAGCCTGCAAATAGCAAAAATGCTAATACAAATAGTGGCTTGTAAACGTGGTTTGTTAGTGAATTCATCTTTATTTTATTTTTTGGTTCTTAACCAAATTAGCCTTTATCCTATATAAATATTGTTAATCCATTGTTATTTCACTTAAAATTAGGCTTTTACAGGATAAAGTTAAAAAATCAATAAGATTTTTACTTTAACACCTAAGAGGTTTTTAAGAAGTTTAATGCATAAATTCTTGATACGATTTTTAAAGCTGACTGACGAATTATTTAAGCTTAGTAACTTCCTATTATCAAATCTCATTGAGGACAGGCAAACAGAAAATTGGGGCTTATGACCAGACTCATAAAATAGCGAAAGGACAAGCCAGATATTTGTAGGGAAATATTGTTCAACTTAAAGCCATTATTATGAATACCGAAACTGCTAAAACCGTAGCCGATTATGTAACTGAAAACATTAAAAACGCGCACTTATTCAAAAAACACGGGATCGATTTCTGCTGTGGCGGCGGAGTTAGTTTAGCTCAGGCTGCGGCAAAAGCCAATGTGAACCTTGAGATACTGGAAAAAGAATTACAGGAAACAGACTCGGTTAGTCGGGAATACGATTATAAAAGCTGGAAACTGGATTTAATCGACCATATTATAAACGTGCATCATCATTATGTTGAAGAAAATATCCCGCTGCTTATTCAGTATGGAGCGCGTGTGGCCAAAGTGCACGGCCACGAAAGACCGGAACTAATAAAAATTCAGCAGCTATTTACTGAGGTCGCCCAGGAATTAAGTGCCCACTTAAAGAAAGAAGAACTTATTCTTTTTCCATTTATCAAAAAACTGGTAAAAGCGCAGGAAGAAGGTACACCGGTGCCACAACCGCAATTTGGAAAAATTGATAATCCCATTAAAATGATGGAAACCGAACACGATGATGCCGGGGCTATTTTTAAAGAGATTTCAGATCTAAGTGATAATTATAGCTGCCCCGACTGGGCCTGCAATACTTATAAGGCGTTTTATGCAAAACTGGAAGAATTTGAAACCGATTTGCACCACCACGTACATTTGGAAAACAACATACTTTTCCCCAGGGCGATTGAGCTTGAACGCAGTTTAGACAAATAAAGAAGGTTTTCATTTTGGGTTTTCCCTAAGTGAAATTTAGTTTTTTATTTTGGAAATCTTGTTTATAGTTGTGTTGAAGATGAGGCTGTTTGGAAAGTCGTTTTAATGTCATCCTGAACTAGTTTCAGGATCTAAGCTGTTATATATTAATTCATGTTAGAAGCTGAAACAAGTTCAGCTTGACGAAATCAGACCTTTTTAAACAACCTCTCAATTTATTACAAGTAAGTAAAGAATATTATCTTGAAGTTTTACTTGTGACGATATATAAATAAGTAAAATTCGTTCATTGCGAAAGAGGAACGACTGAAGCAATCTCTAACTTATGTCTAAGAATTCAGAGATTACTTCATTTCGTTCGTTATGACGTTCAATATCTAAGTTTAAGCTAACTTCTTTTCTTTTTAGTATCTTCCCCCCTATGCTGCGTTTAGATTTAAAAGCTCACCAAAATATTGCCATTTCCTATTTTTTACTGGCAGCATTGCTGGGAATATTACTTCGCTTATTTTATGTAACTCCCGTTTCCGGGAATTATAAATATATTCTTCACGCGCACTCCCATATCGCTTTGCTGGGCTGGGTTTATCTCGCTTTAACCGGAATTATTTATCGGTTGTTTTTTCATAAAACAGAACTTTCAAAAAAGTACCTCTATATTTTCCTGGCTACAAATATTAGCTTGTTGGGGATGTTATTCAGTTTTCCTTTCCAGGGCTATGCGGTGATATCCATTATTTTTTTCCACGCTTTTTCTCTTTTGCTCTTATTTCTTTGCCGGTTTTATTTTAAGAAATACTCCCGAAAAGCACCGCAAAACTGAAAGTTTTAAACTTATAAAAGCATCTCTATGGTATATGGTGTTTTCCAGCATTGGCCCCTGGGCCTTAGGCGCTATAATGAGTACACTGGGAAATACTTCAATATGGTACAAACTCTCTGTTTATTTTTACCTTCATTTTCAATATAATGCCTGGTTTTTGCTGGCGCTGTTAGGTATTTTATTTTATCTCTTTCAAAAATTGAATTTAGATTTTGGCGTAAGGGAATTTAAACGGTTTTTTCTACTGCTCAATGCAGGTGTGATCTTGAGCTTTTTTCTTTCTACCTATTGGACAAATCCCCCAATTGTGTTCTACCTGCTCGGGGGTCTTGGAGTAATTCTACTTCTCATAGCCTTCTTCCAGTTTTTCGCTTTTATCCTACGGAATAAAAAGCTTCTGAAATCTAGATTAAGTTCATTCGATTATAGAATTTTAAAAATATCGGGGATCTTGTTAGTGGGGAAAATTCTAATGCAAAGCCTTAGCGCCATCCCATTTTTTGCCGATTTGGCTATTAACAACCTTGATTTTGTAATTGGTTATTTACACTGGGTTTTTCTGGGGTTTGTTTCCCTGGCTTTATTTGCATTTTTAAACTGGTTGAAATTAATACGGGTTCCGAAAAAGGCTTGCTACCTATACCTCAGCGGTTTTTTAATTTCTGAAGCGCTTATTTTCTACAAAGACCTGGTGCTTTGGCTGGGGCTACCTTTTTTCAGCAATTATTTCTTATTAATGGTTTTGGCAAGTGCTTTAATTCCTATTGCTGTAGGATGGATTTTAGGCGTTAATTTATTGAAAAGATAAATGATAGATTTCTTAGCTTTGGAATTATGACCATCCTCATTTAAAGTCTGTTGATTTTTCAACAAATTTGTCTTGAATAAATCAAATTAGAATGATTTCGGAAAGTATTTTACTGGAATTTGGAGCTTCAAAAGAAACTTACCATAAAGGCGACCAGCTTTTTAGGGAAGGAGAAATTGCGCTTAATTTTTTCCAGGTTGTTTCCGGGGAAATCAAGATGAATAATTACAATGCCGATGGCAAGGAATTCATCCAGGGAATGTTTACAGACGGGCAGAGTTTTGGAGAACCACCGCTGCTGGCAGATGTAAAATATCCTGCCAATGCTGAAGCCATAAAAACTTCAGAAGTATTAAAACTGCCAAAATTAAATTTCCTGGAACTGCTTACCAAATATCCCGAAACTCACCTAAAATTAACCCGCACCCTGGCCGAACGGCTTTTTTACAAAGCGATTATGGTTTCCGAAATTTCCAGTCAGGACCCGGAACACCGAATTATCAGGATCCTGGATTACCTGAAACGCTACGTACATCAAATTGATGGACAGTTTAAGTTTAAAGTAAACCTTACCCGACAACAGATAGCCGATTTAACCGGACTGCGCGTAGAAACTGTGATCAGGGCTATGAAAGGCCTGGAGAAAAAAGGTGAGCTTAAAATTAAAAGCGGGAAAGTTTACCGTTAATCCCTCATGGAGGGTTTAATTCCCCGACGCTTGCCTCACAGTTTTCAGAAAGAATTTTCCAATTCATAATTCGTGGGCTTACCCAGAGGTTTTTAATTCGGGTTTAAAAATCTTTTTTTGCAGCTATGCTTTTTATTCTCCAAACGGGAAATATAACCCAAAGAATAAGCACGAGAACAGAGGTAAATGCGCCCAGATTAGTTCCGAAAAACTGCTTGAAGACTGCGCCGGTATAACCCAGCAAAGCCGAAATATCCAGTTTCAGCAAGATAAGTATCCTGGAAAGATCAATAGGATTTAGCATACTTGCCACCAGGGAGAATTTATCCAGCGGATAATCCTGAAAGTAGACCAGCGACAATAAAAAGAGGCCGTCATAAACCACTGCCAAAAAAAGCCAAACCAGGATTGCCAGTCCAAAACCTTTTATCTTGTTCTCATTAGACAAAGCGATATTAAAGGCTATAGCGGTGAAAATAAAGGTGAGAAAAACCCCGGAGACCAAAAGAGAAGCAAAATCCCAAATTGCTCCGGACTGGAACAAACCGTAGATAATAAAGGGTAAACCTAATCCAAGAATAAGGCTTGCAGACAAAGAAATTGCTACGCCCAGGTACTGCCCCAAAAATATTGAACTTCTTCTTACCGGTTGTGCCAGGAGCAGTTCTGTGAATTCCCGCGAATTATAAAAGTACATCACACCAAAAATTGTCCCGATAAGGGGTACCAGGATTATAATCACATTCATTAGCGTGATCACCGCGTTGGAAAGATCGTTATTTAAAAACAGCAACACCACCCCTAAAAGCAGGTAAAAGAAGAAATATACATAGCTCCAACGGCTACGGGAAAGATCGTAAAAACTATATTTTAATATTTTAAGCATGGTTCTCGGTTAAGATGTTGGCAATAGCGTGTTCAAAATCCTTTTCACCTGTAGAGGTTTTTAGTTCTTCCACGGTTCCGTTAAAATAAATTTTACCTTCAAGTAGAAATACAATCCTGTCTGATACTTCTTCAACGAAACTCATAATATGTGAAGTAATCAGGATGGTTTTCCCTTTGGCTTTTTCTTCCTGAATAAGCTTCCGCAGGCGGATAAGCGAAACAGGATCCAGCCCCGATGTGGGTTCATCTAAAATAATTAATGGACTATCGAACATAAAACATAAGACCAGATTCACTTTTTGCTTGCTTCCGCCCGAAAGGTTACTGAGTTTTTTGTCCAGAAAAGGTTCCAGTTTAAAAAGATCAATAAGCTCCCGGTCCCGTGCTTCTTTTCCACGCAGGTCCTTGATCATATCAATGAGTTCCTGAACTCTTAGGTTACCCGGGAAATTGGCGATTTGCGGCAGGTAATCTATATCTTTTCGGTAATTCCAGTGTTTTTTTACCCTTTCACCATTCACTTCAATTTCCCCCTTTTGAGGTACCACCATCCCAAGGATACTTTTTATAAGTGTGGTTTTCCCTGAACCATTTGGGCCTAATACAGCTATAATCCCACTTTCGGGAGTTTGAAGGTTCAGCCCATTCAGGACAACCAGGGAACCAAATTTTTTATGCAAATTTGTAATACTTACCATTGGATTCTTTTCATTTGGGGTTGTTCATCCATAAGATCGGCCGGGGTGAAAATAGGGGAAACTTTCTCTGAAAAATCCAGCAGGTCTATAAATATACTTCTTAAAAGTACGATTGCCTCCGGAGTTTTATTCACCAGGTAAGAGAAAAGAGTTACCGGTCTAAAAGGCACATCCCCAATCCCATCTTTGTCCAGGTCGTAGCCAGAATAGCCACTCCAGTAATTATTGTTGAATTTATTATCATTTAACCTCCCGGTGTAAGCTACATCAAAGGAGTTATAAAGGAAATTATTTCGCTCAAAAATATTGTCGTAAACAGCACCGCGAATTCTAATCGCATAGCCGTTGTTTTTAAAATCGTTTTCTATATAATTGATGCGGTTGGTATTATCGGCACTAATAGCTATAGTATTATCCTCAAAAATATTATTCTTTAATTCTGAGTCGGTTATCTCTTTCAGGAGAAGTCCGTAGGAGGCGCTGCCCCAGTTTTTCCTGAACTGATTACCCTGCATATCAATAAATTTAGAGTACATCACTGCTACTCCGGCTCCATTGTTCTCAAAAATATTTCCTTTATACAGGTCGTGGTCTGAAAACATAAAATGCAATCCATAACGTAAGTTATCTTTACAAAAATTGTCAATGATCTCAGAATTATTCACAAATTCCAGGTAGATACCATCCCTTAAACCAATTACTTCATTACTTTTTACGGTTATTTCTTCCGATTTCCAGATATGCACACCATTACCCGAAGTTGCCTGATCTTTAGCATTACTGGTAATTTTATTACCGGAAATAAGCCCTCCTGAAGACCTTTCTATGAGAATGCCAAAAAAAACCTGGTCCAGCCTGTTGTTTTTTACCTCAAATTTTTTGGAATTTGAAACCAGGATACCCGCAAAGTCATTAGTATGGCTTCTTCCCACATTGATGATTTTTAAGCCTTCTAAAGAAAAATTATCTGCTCTTATACTTATTGCGGTGCCTTCCATTTCGGCATCTATCACCGGAAATCCCTCCCCAATTATGCTAAGCGATTTATCGATAATATTGATATTGTGTTCTTTATAGGTGCCGCTTTTAATCCTGATAACATCACCATTTTGGGCCATGTCTACAGCGGCCTGAATAGTCTTTACCTCACAACTTTTACAGACCTCGATCTCCTGAGCCTGGAAGCTTGTTGTTGCTAAAACTAGAAATAATAAAAAAATAACTAATCTACCCATGTTATTGGTAACTTGTAGTCAAGGAATCGTTTTCAAGGAAATGGTCCAATAATTCTTCCCAGCTAAATGTTCCTTCAGGTTCATTATTAACCACTAGACTTTCTTTTTTAAAAGCAGCAAGATTGCCACCCATAGGAGATTTAATACTATCGTTTATCACAAAACCGGCCTTATTTACATCTACCATAGTTCCCGGTTGCTCAAAATTGGCAACCAAATTTACGCTCATATCATATTTATGCTGAAGCTGGTCATTAACCATGCATTCTATAGCATCATATTTATATTGCTTTCCTTTTTGACTTACTGCCTGTGCTGAATAGGCCTGACTCACAATGGTCATCTCGCAAAAATTACAATGATCATTGCCGTAATCTATTGGTTGGGGGTCATTGCTGCATGCAGTAAACAGCCCCAGCACAAAAAGGTAAATTATCTTTTTCATATGTAGATATTTATTGTTTTTTAACGGTCATATGCAATTCGCATATCTTCATTTGTGTTTGCATCGAATTTCCGTTATGCTCATTTCATAGCTTTAAATTTTCCTTAGCTTCGGCCCTTTGTGGCTTTTTTCCCAACCCACCAGGCGACTAAAGTTATTAACATTCCTACAAGCATTAAATAGGCACCTGCTTTAGGATAGGAATGGGCCGTGAAATTCAGAATTTTCTCAGATCCCAGTAAGGGTGGTTTGTAGCTTAAAGGCTTGTCTTCAGAGTCAGTTAACTTCATAATCGCTTTAGGATCGAGATCAGTTCCGTAGTCTGTTAGCCAGTTATTAAAATCTATCATTCCTAAAATGCCTAAAACGGTCATGAGTGTAAGCCAGCCTAAAAACCAGTTTGGACCTATAATTTTAAAGAAGCCCAGGATTCCCAGAAGGGCTCCAAGAGCCGCCATCCCGCCAATTACAATAGGAAAAACATTAAATTCCCACATTTCTGCAGGAGTTGGGATCTTTTTCATCCCAATATAATGATTTATACCATCTATGTTCTGAATATCAAATTCTTCTTCGCCCTGAATTCCACCTATGAAAATATTCATCCCCAGAGAATCTGGATACTGTGGCGCTTCCAGTTGTATATTCCAGAGCGGGTAGATAAACAGGCCGAGCAGTAGTGCTGAACCTATTAGCATTAAAATTCCTGATTTTTTCATTGCTAAGGGGATTTGTAAAAGAAAGCGGGTAAATTTTCCATCCACCCGCCTTTCTCAATCTAAAAACAAACAGTTTTCAACTAAAAAAACTAATTAATCTCTTCATCATCCAAAGTCCATTTCAATGGAACATTTGAATTCTGTCCAGATACTCTTACGTATCCTTGCATTTCCTGGTGAAGAGCTGAGCAGAAGTCGGTACAGTAAAATGGCCATACCCCTACTTTTTTGGGTTCCCAGGTAATTGTTTTGGTTTGTCCTGGCATAATCAAGAGCTCAGAAGTATTTGCACCAATCATAGCGAAACCGTGTGGTACATCAAAATCCTGCTCAAGGTTAGTAACGTGGAAGTACACTTTATCTCCTACTTTAATGCCTTCAAGGTTATCTGGTGAGAAGTGACTTCTCACTGTAGTCATGTATACGTGAACATCTTTCCCATCGCGAACCATTTTTGTTTCAGACTCGTTAGTAGCCGCATACTCATGCTCATTCTCATCAAGTCTATAGATCTTCCTGGATTTTGACTTGATCTTATCTGCAGGAATACCTGCAGCATAGTGAGGCTCTCCGTGAGTTGGGAAGTCTGAAAGAAGTTCCATTTTCTCTCCAGAAATATCATATAATTGTGCAGAGTGTTCTAACTCAGGCCCTGTTGGCAGGTAACGATCTTTGGTAATCTTGTTCAAAGAGACCATATACTTTCCGAAAGGCTTTCTTGAGTTACCACCGGGAATCATATTGTGACCAACAGAGTAGTAACTTGGCTGTCTGTCAAGCACTTCCCAGGTTCCTAATTTCCATTTAACAACTTCAGAAGAGATAAAGAATGTAGTATATGCGTTTCCTTTTCCGTCAAATTCAGTATGAAGCGGGCCCAAACCTCCTTCTTTTACAGTTCCTGCAAGAGTAGAGTCGAAATTAAGGATAGGAATATCATAGGCATCACCCTCATAATCTTCATTTTCAATTGCAGTGATCATCTTAGAAAAAGAGTGAACAGTAAGGTCGGTAGAAAGTTTACCGTTACCCACAATGTACTCTCCTGAAGGATCTACATCACAACCGTGAGGAGATTTTGGAGTTGGCATAAAGAATACAGCTCCTTCCACTTCTCTTGGATCTACAGTAAGAACTTTATTCTCCATAGTAGTTGTGGCAGTCTGGGTACTATGATCAAAAACATTATGTGCATATTCTGCATCGATCTCTTCTCCTCCTCCATTTTGCACATATTCCTGAATCTTTTTCCAGTTTACGGCAGCAATAAAATCTTTATCATTTTGAGAAGCGTTAACTTCCTGCATAGTGTGAGCTTCTTCGGTGTTATAGGTGGTAAAGAAGAACCATCCATGAGAATCTCCACGCCCGGGGTGTGCAAGGTCATAGTTAAATCCTGGCATCTTCAGTTGGAAATCGATCTTCATCCTTCCATCATCGCCAACAGCGATAAAGGTAAGAGGGCCTTTAAAGTTACCTTTCATTTCATCAATAGCCATATCCTCTTGTGGATAAGGCACGGAGAAACGAGTTCCTGCAACCACATATTCAGTATTTTCAGTAACAAAAGATGAAGAGTGGTTTCCCGCACTGTGAGGAATCTCGATGATCTCTTCAGTTTCAAAGTATTCGAGACTAATACGTGCGATCCTTGGCGTGTTGTTTTCATTGATAAAGACCCATCGCCCATCCAGTTCCCCATTGGTTTGTGAAATATCGGGGTGGTGAGCATCTCCCCATGGCACAAATCCGAAGGAAGTGTTCAACATTGGTACTGTTTCTTCAGAATACCCGTAACCGTTGGTTGGAAACTGAGAAAAAACAGGGATCTCTTTTAGCATTCTTCCTGAAGGCAAACCGTAAACGGTAAGATTACCACTGTATCCTCCCGAAAGGAATGCATAAAATTCATCGTGCTCTCCCGGAGCCACGTAAACACGTTCAGCAGCATTACCGGAAATGGCACCAGATTTTTGATCTGAAGACCCTCCATTGCCACAAGATTGGATAAATAGTCCCAATACACCCAGGATCGCTATTTTAAATATATTTTTCATTAGAATGAGTTTTAATTTATTGTTTAAAATTGGATTGATTATTTTTTTGGTAAAATGACATCTTCCACTACGTGTACCCAGCCATTACTCACTTTTACGGTACCTATAATTTTGGCTCCTCCCACAATAATATCATCTCCTTCTTGACTCACCTCAACATTTTCTCCGGAAGCCATATAAAGGGTGCGCCCTTTTTTTAAATTTTTCTCAAGCATGCTAATTGGATAATTGCTGGGAGCTACGTGATTGGTAAGAATATAAGCCAGCTTAGACTTATTTTCAGGTTTTAAAAGATCTTCAACGGTGCCATCAGGAAGTTTATCGAATGCGGCATTTGTAGGAGCAAAGACCGTAAGCGGCCCAACATTTACCAGGGCATTTTCAACCCCGGCCGCTTCAACGGCAGCAACCAAAGTTGTATGGTCTTCAGAATCCATAGCTAAGCGTAAAGCGTTTGGATTTTCACTATCGTCATCAATAAAGGCCTGGCCCCTATTAGAGCTGGCATCGCTTTCTGCTTCAGCAGTGGCGGAAGGTGTCCCGCCTTTATCATTGGTGTTATCCTTACATCCAATAAGTACAGAAGAACTTATTAGCAGAACAATCGTCATTAGAAAGGGAATTGATCTCATGATTTGTCGGTTTAGTTAGGTTTATTCAATTAAAAAGTTATTGTATATCCGCTAAGAGGCCCATAAGGCAAAATTGAAATAAAGTGTCACGTCGAGCGTAGTTGAGACGTTTTTGTTTGACCCTTCGACTAAAGCTTGTTTTGAGCGAAGTCGAAAAGCTCAGGGTGACAAAAACTGTTTTTAGGTTTCTAAACGGATAAGCATAAAAGTTAATTTAATACGAATTTATAATTGAAATACTTCTGAAAATATGAGCAGCATCAGTTTTGCTTATCATATTGTCTAAAATACTCTACCATCGCCCTGGCCTCATCTTCTTCAAGTCCCTGGTTAGCCATTACTGCCATATTCGACTCTATAAGGAGTCTTTTAGCAATAGGATCTTCTTTGATCATTTGCTCAGGATTAAGAATCATGTTCATGATCCACTCTGGTGAGCGTCTTTCGGTTACTCCAGCTATAGCAGGTCCCACAAATTTCTTATCCATTTTGTGACAGGCAGAACACATATTTTTAAAGATACTGGCTCCATTGGCTGCCATATCTGAGTCAATGCT
The DNA here is from genome assembly GCF_020164485.1 of Salegentibacter tibetensis. Lineage (GTDB taxonomy): Bacteria > Bacteroidota > Bacteroidia > Flavobacteriales > Flavobacteriaceae > Salegentibacter > Salegentibacter tibetensis. Next base: position 142,902 of record NZ_JAIQZA010000004.1, on the reverse strand, counting down.
TTCGGGCAAATCCATAGATTTTATAGGACCAATGCCTTTGTTAGACAGATCGTCCCCGGAATCTCCGGAAGCATCCTTAGCTTCAGTTTTCTTTTCTTTAGTTTGTGAGCTGTAATCATCTAACCGAAGGCTCTCTTTATCTTCTTTTTCAGAATTGCCACAAGCTGCCAAAGAAATTACCAGGGCTAAAGACATTCCTATTTTTACAATTAATTTCATAATGATTGATTTTGATTTCAATAGTAAAATTAAAAGACAAGCCAATCTTATTTTATGACCCCAGTCATAATGGAGGTGATTAATTGAGATGAAACCTATTAATCAACTGATACAATGACATTTATTAAGTAATCGGGGTGAGATTTAAATAATTTGGTATAAATCTTATTTTGAAGGTAGGTATATCTGAAGTTCCCAAAAATCAAGAACCTGGGAGCAAGCCTCGGGGGAATTAAACCCTCAATGAGGGATTAATAAGGTTCTGCGGAATACAATTCAAGTCTTCTTCCGGGACAATATCTTATAAAGAGCATACAAGAGCATTCCGATGCCAATGGTAATCAAAACATCAACCAATTCAGAGAGTTTTGAACTGTAAAGCAAACCTATTGACGACAGAATTCCAGTAATGGCAAACAGATAACCATACGGAAGCTTGAAAAAGATCTTTTTTCGGGGATGTTTTTTACGCAACTTTATCATAGCAGCACACACCATTAAGAAGATAAGCACTTTACTAATTACGCTGATGGATACGGCATAAATGAAGGACCCGGTGAGGGAGGCAATAAGCGTAACAGCTGTAAAAATGAAAAGGGAATAAACCGGAGTTCGGTATTTTGGATGCAGTCTTGCAAATAATTCCGGAAACTGCTTTTCTTCACTTAAGGCAAATGGAAGCCTCGACCCTATCAACATTACGGCGTTTAGTGTACCACCAATAGATATAACGGCTCCTAAGGTGATAAAAATAGCCCCGGGAGATCCCATAAAGATCTGGGCCGCATCGGTAATAGGTGTTTCAGAAGAAGCCAGATCTGGCAAAGTACCTATACTCACAAATTGAATCAGGGCATAGAAAACAGCCACAAAAGCAATTGACAGCATAAGGGCAAAAGGAATGTTTTTTTTGGGATTTTCCATTTCCCCCGTGTTCACCACTACCGCTTCAAAACCGGTAAAAGCAAAAATCAGGATCAAAATGGTAGACATAAAATCTCCCGGTTCTGGCGGTGGCTGATCAGTATCTATGAGGTTAAGATCCATATAAAACAGCCCTACCAGTACGAAAACGAGGAGCGGGACTATCTTTGCTATGGCAAGGGTATTATTGAGAATAGTGGAACTTTTCACCCCCAGATAATTGATCCAGGTAAAGAACAATGTAATACCCGTAATTAGACTGAAGGAATAAACAGGTTCTAAAAATACAGGATTAAAATAACTGATATAGGTAACCATTAAATTGATAAGCGCAGCATAAGTAGCAACCCGTGTAATTAGAATAAGCCAGCCAATCACAAAAGCCGGGATCTTACCGAAAGATGATAAAATATAGAGGTATGGCCCACCTGTTTTTTTAAACCTGCTTGAAACCTCAGCAAACACCAGTACTAATACAAAAACGATGAGGCCACATAAAAAGAGGGCAGGGAGACTGTAAATTCCAGACAACCCGAATATTTTTGATGGCAGCCCGAATATCCCGGCTCCAATGGTGCTGTTAATCATCAATAGCACCAAATCCCATTTTTTTATTCCTCTTTTTAGCTCCAAATAACTTTAATTTTAAAATTTAATCTCCCGTTTTTCCTTTAAAAGGTGTTTAGGTATATTTTTTTGACTTTAAGAATCAAAATCTAGTATCTTTTTAAAACCTCTTCTATCTCCCTTCTGTAAGGCTCAGTACCCAAAAAGTTATTATGTCCATAGCCTTCCAGGGTGATCAAAGTATCTTGTGATTTAAATTCCTGCTGCAACTTAAGGGAGGAGCCGTAATAAATGATTTCGTCCTCATCTCCGTGTAAAACGGCAACCGGTATCTCAGCTTCTTTTAAATAATTACCGGTGCTGAATTTATACCTGATAAGAAATCGGGGGAAGATATTAAAGGGAGGAGTGTTTTTTACCAGGTCGGGCAGAGAATACATGGGTGCCTGCAGGATTAGGAGTCTTGGGTTATTGGCCGCGGCTACTTTAGCTGCCATACCCGAGCCTATGGAGTGACCAAGTACAATAATCTTGTTTTCAGAATAATCCAACTTTAAATGTTCATAAAGGATCTGGATGTCCTGGTGGAGCTGTTCTTCATTTTTTATGTTTCCCTCACTTTTTCCATAGCCTCTATAATCGGGAATAAACAGGTCGTAATCAAGGTTCATAAAAGTTTCAGCTACACTCCCCCAGTCTTCCAGAGAGCCCGCATTGCCGTGCAGATAAAATATCACTCCCTGCGAATTTTCAGCTTTGAAAAGGAGCGCATTTAGTTTCTTCCCGTCCCCCATCTCGATAAACCGTTCCTCAAAATTTTCCCTGAAACTGAATTTAAAATCCTTGCCCAGGACTTGCGGAAGAAAGATCATCTTCTCCTGGAAAACATACAGTAGCAAACAGATTAGAATATAGAATCCTGTTAATACCGAAAGAAAAATAATACCGGTTCTCATAAAGTATTTTACTCTTTAGCTGCAAAAGATAATTCCAATATATCTATTTTATAAAGAAAAAAAGGAGATGTGTGATTTTAGCACAAATTTCTATGTATCCGGGCCTTCACAAAAGACCAAAAACATCAACGGAATTCTTGAAGAATGCGGTGCATATTCAGGTTCTCTCATACTGGACGATCAGGTATAGTTTATCGCTACGGGCTACCAGGATTACAAGAATTTCGCAATTAGAGTCAATATTCTATTGTATAGAAAACTATTAAACAGCAAATCAATCATCGGGATCATCAGCATGTTTTTTCACTTTACGGTTCAAATATCCAAACACCAAATTGATCATAACAACAAAAACGGTGAAATACAATAATGAAAGATAAAGGCCAAATCCGGCAAGACAGCCTGCGGCCGCACTGCACCAGATAGTTGCAGCTGTAGCGAGACCTTTAACCTTATTATTATCCTCCCCGTGTAAAATCACTCCGGCACCCAGAAATCCAACTCCCACAACTATTTGTCCTACAATACGCGTCATATCGGTTCCTCCAGCATCCTTAAACAATAAAGAAATGGTAATGAATGCGCAGGCTCCAAGGGCAACCAACATATTGGTTTTTAGCCCGGCTGGTTTTCCCTTAAACTTTCTTTCCAGGCCCATAAGCAGTCCCGACAACGTAGCAGCACCGCTTTGGAGAAGGAATTGCACGTTATCTATTTCCATAACAAAAAGTTGATTTTTAAAATTACGCTATGCCTTTGGTAAAACAAAATAATTTTAAGAAGTTGATTATCAGGTTAGAAAATATTTATGAAAAAGTTTATCATCTGGTTCGGTGATCTTTTTGGGCTCGGATTCGGTATGCTTATCACTGACCCCAACAAATTAAGCTTGTCCCATTTTAATTCAAATTATATCAAATTAGCAAAGATAAGTAGGAAGTAACAGCCTTCCGGTATGATTAAACCAGGGGTACCGCCAGTAATGGAATTTTAAGATCATCGATAAGATCCTTTTTCTTATTCGAGGTAAACAGCCCATAAACCAAACTTTTCTTTCTATGCCCTGCCACCACTAAATCAATTTGACATTCGTCCACTAATTTCCTTATAGATTTGGTTACAGAGCCTTCAATTAAAAGACCTTCAACCTCCAAATTATGTTCCTCCCCTATTTTATCGGCCCATTTTTTAATAGTTACGGCTTCTTCTTTTCGCTCTTTAGCCCTCTTATCATAAACAAATTGAGGTCCGGCCTCCCTCGCAAGAAAATCATCTGGATCAGCCTCGGTCACATGCATAATCCAGATTTTTGCATTGGTCAACTTTGCTAACTTTACTGTTTGATCAACTAATTGATCTACATCCTTTTGCTGGTCTATTGCGACTAAAATATTTTTCTTAGAAGCATTCTTAGTTAATACTAAAATTAAACATTTTACAATTAATTAGAAATATTTCCAAAGCGTTTTAATTGCCAATAATGGAACATCTACTAATTAATCAGACTAAAACACCATTAAATCAAATTTCAGATAAAAACAAGTGCATCCCTTGTGATCAATACAAAACCTCAATTTGAATACATAAAACCCTTTTAAAAAGTAGAGATAAATAGGAAAACTGTACTATTTTTTTTAATTTTAATAATAATGAATAGTAAAATTTACAGATTCTTAATTCTATTAGCAATTGTAATAGTTTGTTATCTAATTTATCTGGATAAAGATTTCTACTATGCTATTCTCGTTGAAAATCCAATAACAATCTTATTTTTAGCTACTGTATTCTTTTTAATAATAATTATGATTCTGCGGTTTAAAAAAATTTTAACAACAGATAAGGACCGGGAAAAATCTCATAATTAATTCAATTCAAAACTTCTGAGGTTATTCTCTGGCATCAACTTTTTCCGTGGATCTCGTTAGCAGCCCGAACGCCCGATCGCAAAGCACCTTCCATGGTACTGCGCAGTATACTGGTGTGCTCTCCTGCAAAATGAATTCGCCCGTGAGGACCTTGTAAAGCTTTTAGATATTTTTTCACATCACCGGGTGCAGGCCAGCTAACGCCCCCCAGGGCATAAGGATCTTCGCTCCAGGCTTTCACATGTCCTTTCTGGTAATGATCATGCAGACCTGGATGTATTTTATTCATATCCTCAAGGGTTTTATTCAGCAATTCTTTTTCTGACATTTTTCCCATAGCTGTCGCTTTTGGCCCACCTACCATACTTTCAAGGACAGCAGGATTTTCCTCAGGGTTATCCGGGTGCAAATGACCTGTGATCTCCCCTGTTATAAGATCTGACTTTGCACTTCCGGAAACTCCTTTTTTAAGCCAGAATGGCTCTTCCACCTGTAGGTAAACTCTTGTATAATCCAGGTAAGGCAAATTATTTATGGCCTGTTGCTTATCTGCCGGAAGCGGAGGCAGAATTTTAATTTTTTTGCGCATCACCTTTGCCGGGAAGGTACATATAACAGTATCTGCCTTAAAAGTCTGCAATTTTCCGGCTTCTTTACCGGTTACAGATACTTCTTCCGCTGAACTGTTTACCGAGTTCACCTCAACTCCGTAACGGATATTTTCTTTTAGCTTTTCGGCCATTGCCAAAGGAAGTTTATCATTGCCGCCTTTCAGCAGAAATGGTGCTCCCCCCATAAACAATCCAAAATCTGAAACTGCCATGGATACCCCTGAAGTTTTTCCCGGCACTGCAGCAAACCACTGCGTGTTTTGAACCAGTTCAACAGCTCCCCTGCTAGCTCCCATAGAAGTCATATACTGGTCTAGAGAAAGTTCATCCAATTCCATTAATGGTGCTTCATCCCAGGCTTCCGGTTGAGATACTTCTTCGGGCAGGTTCTCTATAATATATTTATTTACTATTCCCCAGGGGCCTAACTCCCGCTCTTCAGCGGTCAGTTCATAAGGCCAGTCCACTGGTTCTCCCGGAGTGACAACAAACCTTTTCCCTTTTAGATGATGAACTACCGGCCTTTCCGGCATTGTCCAGGGCACCTTTTCCAGCCCCAGTTCTTCTATGTACTTAAGTGCTGTGGTATAACTCTCGGAATATGCTGCAGCTCCCTCTTCAGCATACAATCCCTGCGCAAATGGCTCTCTAAGGGTAGAGACACGGCCGCCGGGACGGTCCCGGGCCTCAAGCACTGTTACTTTATGGCCGGCCTTGTCAAGTTCCCAGGCAGCAGCGAGTCCGGCCAGTCCAGCTCCAAGGATAAGGATATTTCGTGGTGCATTGGTCTTCCCGGTGATAAATTCCTGGGCAGAAAGCATACCGGGAAAACAAATTCCTGCCCCCAGGGCTCCGGCTCCAAAGGCAAGTTGCTGTAAAAATTCTTTTCGGGTAGTCTTGTGAAAATCCTGACTTTTCATAATGGTCGTTTTTAATGGTTCTGAATGTTTAAAAAACACAAGCTCAGGTAAGTTCTTTGATGAAGGTTTGGGGGGCGCTGTTCCTGAATTCGGAATTTTCAGCAGTGAAGGCAATTTGCCATTAGAAAAAATCAGACGATAAATAGCTTTTATTCCCCTAAGGTATCCAGTGCCACAATAAATTTAATAAAAAATACCTAAAAAATTGATAATCACAGATTAAAAACACTAAAAGTTATGTGGTATATTTCCTGGGGAAGAATGGAAACGGCACTTCTTACTAAATCCAAAAATCCTGACAAACCATAATCTAAATAGAATTTCACTGTTCAGATCTTAAGCTTGGTTCAAACTTTATAGGTATAGGAATTCCGTTTCAATAACTTTCGTGAAAGTCTACAGAGCAGGTATGATGTCAGGTTGCTATGCAATCTGTCCCTATCGAAACAAACCCTCTATAACATTTAGCAACAATATTAATTGATTCGTTTACTGATGTTTATCATATTTTTCTTGAGTATTCATTTTTATTTTTATTAAACATTACTGTTTAATCTAAAATTCACAACTATGCTACCAAAAAATATGAAGGCTGCGGTGGTTAAACAAGCCCGGCATCATCCGGCAATGCTTCTTTACTCCTATCAATAGCCTGCGGCTCCGAGAACAGTTGAAGTAATACCCGAAGTCTTAAGCACGAAACCCTCTGGCTCCTTAAAACATTGAAATTAATCCCCCTTAGTTATTATATAAACATTTAAAACAAAAATCATGAAAAGAGCGGAAAACAAAGTAGTAATAGTAACCGGAGGTGCCTTAGGTATAGGTCGCGAAACCTGTATTTTGTTGGCAAAAGAAAATGCTAAAGTTGCAGTTACAGATATTCTTGACCAGGAAGGTGAAAAATTAGTGGAAGAAATTAACCAATCCGGCGGAGTTGCGAAATTTTGGCACCTGGATGTGTCTAATGAAAAGGAAGTTGAAAAAGTATATGCTGAAGTGGTCAACGAATTCGGAAAACTGGATTCAACTGTTAATAATGCGGGAATTGCGGGTGTAGATAAACCCACTCATGAATTAACTGAAGAGGAATGGGATGCGGTTATGGATATAAATGTAAAGGGAGTTTTCTTTTGCACCAAACACGCGATCCCTTATATGCAAAAAGCAGGCGGAGGAAGTATAGTAAACCTTTCTTCAATTTATGGGATAATTGGTGCGGGAGATATTCCACATTATCATGCTTCAAAAGGGGCAGTGAGATTAATGTCTAAAAACGATGCCCTAATTTATGCAAAGGATAAAATTAGAGTAAACTCTGTACATCCCGGATTCATTTGGACCCCACTGGTTGAGGAATTCGGGAAAGATGTTCCGAATTTCAGGGAGAACCTGGACAGCCTTCATCCAATAGGACATGTTGGCGAACCTATTGATATTGCCTACGGAATACTTTATCTGGTATCAGAGGAATCTAAATTTGTTACCGGAAGTGAATTGGTTATTGATGGTGGTTACACCTGTAAATAATTTACTTATTAAAACTCATCAATTTGATAGGCTTTATTTCCACCAGTAGTGAGAATAATGGTGTATCGAGAACTCTATATTACAAAAAGTTCTCGATACATTTTTTCCTGTACTCCTTATAATTTCGCTACCTGGCAGGACGGGGAACAAAAGACAAGAACTGCTGCAAAGGCACTGGAGGTAATAAAAAAGGGCTACGCTTACATGGTGCAGAATGAAAGGTGACGCTATTTTTCTTAAGGATAGTGGGATATACTGGGAGTGCCTTTAACAGATGGCTACGATGCCTTTAGCTGGATGAAAGATCAGGAATAGTCAAACGGAAAAATAGGAACAATGGGATGTTCCTCAACCGCTTTATTAGTCAGTTTATATTCAGTCATTCGGGCGCTTATTAGCTTTTGGAGCTTCAAGGTGTTTTTTCGGGTTAAAGTCATGTGCAGCACCGTTATCTACTGGTCTTGAATTGCATTCCTCAATGCAATTGCTTTACTTTCTTCTTCTAAAAGGCTTAATCCTGGGCGTATAACTTCGCTAACATCTTTAAATCGACCTTCCTTCATTCTACTTTGGACGTCCTCCAGGATATAAACAATTCTCTGTTCAACTTAATCCCCCCGCAGCACAAAGACTCACTCATAACTTTGAGCTACCCCGGCCGTGTAGATCACCCGCCACCCAACGTCTAACCTCGTTGAATCTTCGATTTCACTTGATGGTAACTAAGGATGCAATTCCAAGCCCTCACATAACAGGTTTTCCATTAATAAACTAGGCTAGTTCGTTCTCTTTTGAACCTGCCTGCTCAGAAGCTGGGGCTTTTCTTTCCATTCCCGTTTATAGCGGCTAATTCAGAATGAAGGCCCTGTTATAATAATTTCTTTTAAAGTGTCTGAAATTTATTTTTTTTTGATTTATAAATTAATCAATATCTTTCCTCTCTACAAACCCGCTAAATAAAAAAGTAATGGCCCCTTACTTACCCTACGGCATAGGTTTGCGCCTTATAAGATATGTGTGCTGCCTGGTTTTCCTGATCTTCTATTCATTTCAGGTAAATGCCCAAAATAGGGATCGTGATCCTTATCCAGCCGGGCCGCTTAGTGAAGCTGCCAGTCTGCACGAGTATGCAGTTTTTGCCAATGCGGGTGAGGAAGTTTATACTCTTGAGGAAATAAGGGACAATCCGGATAAGCTTGCTTTTAAACCCCTGGATTCTGAAAATGTTAATATTGGATTTACAAAAGAAAATTATTGGGTAAAATTCAGTATCACGAATACTACTTCCCAACACCTCACCTATTATCTTGAGACCGGCAGGCCTATCACAGATGGGGTAGACTTCTACAGCGTTTCAGCTTCAGGCGAAATCCAGTTGCAACAAAGCGGGGATAAAATGGCTTTTGCCGATCGCAGTTTTGATCACCGCAAGACGATTTTTGAACTACACCTACCTTCCGAAGAAACCCTTGATATTTATATTCATTATGAAAATGACGGGGAAGTTTTGAATTTACCTCTTCTGCTGCATAATGCTTCCAGCCTTCTTAAAATCACCTATATCGAGCAACTGGTGTTTGGAATTTTTTACGGAATCTTATTTATCGCTGCAATTATTTACCTGTTTTTCTTTTTTGCGCTGGGAGAAAAGAGTTTCGTGTATTATAGTATGTACGTAGTTACCGTAGGCTTGTTGCAATTCTCCCTGGATGGCTACTTTTTCCAATATTTTGGACCCGGGGGCGGTTGGCTTTCCAATCATGCCGTGGTGTTGTTTGCTATAATTTCCGGCGGATTTCTGGGCAGATATTCTGAAGTGTATTTAAACATACGCCAAAGCAACAGTATCATGCCCATTATCTTTAAAGCGATTTATATTGGCCTTGGGCTCCTGCTACTTGCAGTACTGTTTATACCGGGCTTGCTGGAATATTCATATCCTTCTGTAAACCTATTGGGCTTGGGAGTACTTGTGGCTATAGTGGTTTCGGTTGTTATCCTGGTCTCCAAAAAAATAACAGTAGACAAATTTTTCATTACGGGTATCTTTTTCCTCATCATGGGGTTTGTGATCTTTATTCTAAACAATCTTAGTGTTCTTCCCAATACCTTCCTAACCCAGAACAGTGCAAAACTTGGAACCGGTCTGGAAATTATCTTCCTGTCCCTCTCCATGGCAAACAGAATCAAAAAACTTAAATCTGAAAAAGAACAACTGCAAAACCTGGCGCTAATTCGGCTTAAGGAAATGAATGAGCTAAAATCTTATTTTTTATCCAATTTAAGCCACGAACTGCGCACCCCGCTTAATGCTATTATGGGACTTGCAGATACTATGGCAAATGAAGCTAAGGAAGAGAAAACAAGAAACACTTCAAATGTGATCAAGGCTTCCTCGGTACGTCTACTGAACCTTATTAATGACATCCTGGATTTTTCAAAAATAGAGAAAGGGGAACTGAAACTTGAGAACGAGGTATTTGATCTTATGGAGATCATGGAACAACTACGATTAAGCTATAAGAACCAGGCTGAAGAAAAAGGGCTCACTTTTGAATTTCACGCGCAAAACAATATAACCGGGCCTGTAATTGGTGATGCAAACCGCCTGGCACAAATTGTAAACAACCTCCTGGACAATGCCGTGAAATTCACTCCGGAAGGCAGTATACGCTTAGAGTTTGAGACCCGTGAAGGAGCCGGAAACACCCTGGAGCTTAGCCTGAAGATAACCGATACCGGAATTGGAATAGCTACAGAAAAAATGGAGACCATATTTGAATCGCTTACCCAGGACAGCATCAATAATAAGCGTAAATATGGAGGCCTTGGTCTTGGGCTTTATATCATAAAGGTATTGGTAGATATGCATAAGGGCAGGATCCATATGGAAAGCAACTTTGGTACCGGTACTACCTGTATCCTTAGCCTTTCTTATCCCCTGGCTCCAAAACCGGCTGCCCCGTCAAAACAGTTTCCCGTTGATAGCTATGATCTGCAGGACAGCCATATCCTGGTGGTAGAAGACGACTCTATTAATCGCATGGTACTGAAAACGATACTTACGAAATGGGAAGGCACCAGGGTATGTTTTGCCAATAACGGGGCTGAAGGGCTTGAGAAATTACATGAACAGCAGATTGATCTAATTTTAATGGACCTGCAAATGCCCGTTATGGATGGCTATGAGGCCTGTATTGCCATACGAAAGGGAGAAGCCGGTATGGATAATAAGAATATCCCCATAATCGCCGTAACGGCAGATGTCATGGAAAGCACTAAACAGCGGGTGAAAGACATTGGAATGAACGATTACCTTGCTAAACCGGTGAACAAGGACAAGCTTTATATGAAGATCACAGCATTGCTTGAAGAGGTTTCAAGACCGGTTAATTAGGAAGTTATAACCTTTTCCATTTCACACAATTGGCGACTGGTCCTTAGCTTCCGAAAACCTTATACCCGGCTTTTTAAGTCACCCGCGTTTGTGCGTTCATTGCAGTTACAAAAGGGGTGAAAATAAGTAACTTTTTTCATATGTAGATATTTATTATTTTTCAATGGTCATATGTAATTCGCATATCTTCATCGGTGTTTGTATCGCCTTTTCGTTATGCTCATTTCATAAGTTTTAAGCCTTTTAGCAGCTATTTTCTGGCAGCAGGAATATCTGCAGATTTTATATTTACTGCTTATTTAAAAGATAAGGCAGCATCCCTGTAAGCTCTCACTTCTTTGTGGTCCTGGGATCGCTTTTCCTGTCGTTAAGGTATTCAACCATAACCTCTTGCAGGTCAGTAGGATCAAAAGGTTTTGAAACATACGCACTTATACCTGCTCTTTTCATTTTAAGGTTAACGTCCCCACGCCCGGAAGCGGAAAGTGCAATAATTACCGGAGGAGGTTCCTGGCATATTTTCCATATCTCAATGGAAGCTTCGTAACCGTCCATTTTAGGCATATGAAGATCCATTAGAATAATATCATACTTACTTTCCTTTACCTCCTGTATTGCTGCTTCCCCCGATGCAACTGTTTCATGGGCAAGGCCCCAGCCCTTCAGGTATTTGGAAGCGATAAGCAAGTTTACGGAATTATCGTCCACTACAAGCACCCTGGCGCCAGAGTTAGCCAAAAACTCTTTAAGTCGGGGTGTTTTTCTTCCCTTGGGGGATGTTTCTGTAGAAAATTTAAACTTTAAGGCAAAGCTGAATTCTGATCCCTTTCCCTCCTCGCTGGAAACATGTAATTGACTGCCGTGCATTTGAAGCAGCTTCTGGCTTATGGTAAGGCCCAGGCCGGTACCGCCAAACTCCTGGTTCACATCATAACTGGCCTGTGAAAACTCCTGAAAAATGATATTCAGTTTATCCTTAGGAATACCAATACCGGTATCACAAACAGTAAATTGGAGTTCTACAGCTTCATCGTTACTTTTCAGTTCTTTAATTTTTAACCTTATATAACCCTCCTTGGTAAACTTTAAAGCATTGCCCAGTAAGTTAGTCAGGATTTGATTAAGTTTAACGGGGTCTCCCAGTAAATGTTCCGGCAGATCCTTTGGAAAATCCTTTTTCAGTTCTATATTTTTTTTCCGAGCACGCATTTTAAAGGAATGAAACAGTACTTCCAGAAGTTCTTTTAAGCTGAAGTTTCTTTCTTCCAGTTTCACCATGTCTGCCTCCAGCTTACTTAGATCCAGAAGATTATTAACCAGCTCCAGCAGATTGTCAGAAGACAGCTGAAGAATCTTTGCATATTCTTTTTGAACGTCATCAAGGGATGTTTTTTGGATAAGATTTCCAATCCCAACTATAGCGTTAAGCGGGGTACGTATCTCGTGGCTTATAGTAGAAAGGAATTCGGCTTTTGCCTTCGATGCCTCTTCGGCTTTCCTCTTGCCTTCTAAAAGAACCTTTTCATACTTTTTCCTATCGGTAATATCTAAAACAGATGCTCTGTAGATCGTAGAGTTGCCCTGGGTGGAAGAAATCTGGTTGACATTAATTAGCGCAGGAAAATAACTACCATCCTTTCTTAGTAGATCAACATTCATTTCTTTTACAAACCCCTGCATTTTTATCAGGGGAAAAAAGTGAGTTTCAAAGTAGATTTTCCCACCAATCCTCAACAGATCCTGGATCTTTTTCACCTTTGCAACTTCTTCTTTTTCTTTATAATTCAACAAGTTTAGCAAAGTCTTGTTTATCCTGAAAATAGTGCCATCTGCCAAAAAAGAGAAATAGCCACACGGAGAATTTTCATACAGATTTTCGGCAGACTCTTCCGGAATGTTGTGAAGAAAATCTTTATCCATTCCTATGCATTTGTAGGCTGGTTCAGGAATTCGAGAATTACTGCTATGGTTTCTTCCGGAGCACTTAAGTTGGGACAATGCCCGGTAGCATTTAAGATCTTAAACTGGCTGTTGGTTATATTTTTGTGTACATATTCACCTACTTCTTTCGGGGCAATTACGTCTTCTGAACTTTGCATCACAAGAGTAGGCACTTTCACAAACTGCAAATCCTGGCGATTGTCAGACAGGAACGTGACCCGGGCGAAATGTTTAGCTATTGCCGGGTTTGTACTGCAAAAGCTATTTGTAAGCTCTTCTCCCAGTTCTGAACTTTCTCTATTGCCCATTATCACAGGAGCCATTTGAGCAGCCCAGCCCAGATAGTTGCTGTCCAGCGCCTCCATTAGTTCTTCAATATCTTCACTATTAAAGCCGCCATAGTAGTCGTCGTCATTTATATAACGTGGAGAAGGACCTATAAGAATAAGTTTCGAAAACCTGCCTGGTTCCTTTACTGCCGCAAGAACAGCTATCATAGAACTAACCGAATGAGCAACGAAGATCACATCCTGCAGGTTTAGTTCTTCACATATTTCCAGAATATCTTCTGTATATCCTTCCAGAGTATCATATTTTTCAAATGAATACTGTCTTTCATCAGAATTGCCGGCACCCGTATGGTCGAATAATATAATCTGGTAGTTTTCTTCAAAAGCGGGGTATATATACCTCCACATATTATGGTCACAGCCATAACCATGAGCAAAAAGCATAGGTTGTGTCCCATTGCCAAATACTTTTACATTATTCCTTTTTAGCGCCGGAGTCTCCTTTATTTCCATGGTAATTAGGGCTATATCAAAAACGATAAACATAGGGATTATTATGCAGAAATAAAAAGGAAGGGAAAACTTTTGCAACATTAGTTTCCGGAGTGAAAGAGGGCCAAGGTTTAATCTGAAATTCTAATCTAAATTCAAGTTTCTATAGAAAAAAATGTCTTGCGTGATAACTCTTAATTCTTATTTCTTTTTTACAAACCCTGAAACCTGAACTTTGAATTTTGAAAACAGAGTTAAAAATTAAGTACGCCTTTTTAGTAAGTTATTTGTTTTACTGAGAATACTTAAGCCAAAGCACTTTCCAGTCCGCTGTCGCTGGCCAGGGTCAAACCACACACATCAGGTTATTTTACACTTTCGAAATTACTATTAAAAAATTGCAACTATATTTTAGTTACAAAAACATTTGGTATCTTTGTTTATGTCTAAAATTGAAAAACTTGTTGAAAAATTTTTGACTATCCCCAAGGATTTGACCTGGGAAGAGTTTTCTAAAGTACTTAATCATTATGGATATTTTGAACTTAAGAATAAAGGAAAGACAGGAGGCTCCAGAAGAAAATTCATAAATGAAAAAAAAGACCGGGATGTTATAATAGCTCATAAACCACATCCTCAGAATATCGTTAAGAGATATATTATTGAACAAGTAATTGAAAAACTGGATTTGTAATGAAAAACTACTTAGAGTATAAACAATACATAGGTACTGTTGAGTTTAGTGCTGACGATAAAGTTTTCTTTGGAAAAATCCAGGGAATAAATGATCTAATTCTTTTTGAAGGAGAATCAGTTTCTGAATTAGAAAATAATTTTCAGGAATCTGTAGATGATTATTTACAAACCTGTAAGGAGATAAAAAAGGAGCCTAATAAGACTTTTAAGGGGAATTTTAATGTAAGGGTAAATAAAAAAACACATAAAAAATTATTTATGCTGGCCGCCAAAAAGGGATTAAACCTCAATCAGTTGATTAATAAAGCCCTGGACTTCACCGTTGATAATGAGGAAACAGTTTTAAAGTAATATTTTTTTAAGATTAAATCTGGAAGTAGCTTATCCATATAGCCTAGATTGAAAACCTAAGGATAAAATTTATTCCTTTAATAATTTTTTCATTTCATCCCGCGAGTACGTATGGTCACTCATTTTTCGCCCTTTTCCTATATGAATGGGTATCGTATTCGTTCTGTTTGCCAATTCCTTCACAGGCATCTCTTAGTTTCCATAGCATATTTGAATCCAGTTCAAAATGAAACTTACCTGGTTTGGAAATTCCTCTTTTCATTTTTTGCGTGTATTCCTCTCACTGCGTTAGTCGGATACAAGTAAAACGAAACAAAACCCGACTAAACGGACGCGCAGGAAGGGCGCCCTATGTGGAGGTGTTTTTTTGGTAACTGCCTTCCTCTCCCTTTTGGTCGTCGGAGGCATAAAAAATCGCAAATCAGCAGCTAAATTTTTTCCAGGGCCCTACGACTCCGCTCAGGACAAGCTTTCAAAAATTTTTAACGCTGCTGATTTTCCTACACTCACACACGGAGTTTAGAACTCGCTATGCTCGACCAAAAGCAAAATGCAACCATTTTTATTATTTATTAGAGAGTTAAAGAGTAGGTATAAAATATTTAGCAGAAAATTTAAATGGCCTATCGAAAATTGATCGTAAAATTTGAAGTGAGATGTCGTTTAAATTTTCTGCTGCCTGCCCGTACGGTCAGGCGGGTTTGAGCGACACGTCTTTGTCTCATTACTCATATTTTGCTCGCGAGTTCAGAAAATTTAAACATCGAACGAAAAATTTAGATTCATTTTCGTAAGCCTAGTCCCGAAGCCTCGGCATTGGTTCTATTTCATCAATGGAAAAAGAACAGAATACCAATATATTTGAGCCTCCATAATAAATTCAGTAATATCATATTTATCTGTCATTTCCCTACGCTAGGTAATTTTTTTATCACGGGTCTCAGGATGACGTACAAAAGTTGAGAGTGCTTTACAACGAATAAAACGTTTTCATGTTAGTTCTAAACTCCCCTTTGGGGGCTTGGGGCTTCACCACTCCAGCCAAATCGAATTATTTTTCTCTAACCGTAGGCCGGTTCCTAATTCCTTTCCTTCCCTATCCAGGGTTTTTTGAAGCCATTCAGCATCGTTCCTGCTGGCGTGATTAAGTCGGAGCTTCTTTATTTTCATCGGGATCATCTTCAGGGATAGCAATTTTCCGGATTCTATGTCAACCTCCGGAAAATACATCAACGTTAATTCTCCCCGATATTCTTCATTACCGCTTATGCCTTCATAGTCATTAATAAAATCCCCGGCTCCGTAGATAATTAGTTTCTCCTTATAAACCTCCAGCCCCATAGGATGATGAGAAGAATGTCCGTAAATAAGATCTACTCCGGCTTCATCTATCAGGCGGTGAGCGAAATCCCTGTGCTTTGAAGGTACATCATAACCCCAGTTTCCACCCCAGTGTATTGAAAACACCACAACATCTCCGGCCTTTTTCAAACCTTGAATTCTCTTTGTGATGTTTTCCAATTCTGTTTCATTTAATTGGTGCAAAAGATTCACGCCGGGAACTTCTTCTGCGGCTTCCCAAACCGGTGGGATCCCACTATTGTGATATCCGTAAGACAGCACTAGGAGTCGACCCCTATCGTATTCAAGAATTGAAGGGCTTTTTGCTTCTATTTCATTCCTTCCGGCACCTGAATAGGCGATCCCTGCTTTTTCCAAAGTTTCTATGGTTTCTATAAGGCCCTGGTGTCCCCAATCCATAACGTGGTTGTTGGCGAGGCTGATGTGGCCAACCCCTGCAGCTGTCAGCACCTTCACATTCTCAGGATGCATACGGTAATGTATCCCTTTCCGGGGCCAGGCTTCTTGGTTAGTGGTAATGCTTGTTTCCAGGTTAATGAGCAGAAACCTGGGGGATTCCTGCTTCCAGACTTTAAGGGCATCGCCCCAGATATAGTCATAATTTAATGGCGTATCGATCTTTCCGCTTTCTCTTTCGGCCAGTTTCAGATAATCCCGTGCATCTTTGATATAGGATTCATAAAGCACAGGATTTACCGAATTGGGCAGGGCCTGGTCCACGCCGCGTCCGGTCATCACATCTCCGCAAAGAAATAATTTCAAGGTGTTTTCTGAAGTTTCCTTTAGATCCATAGTATGTTTGCTTTGGGAATTACAGGAAAATCCGAAAACGGAAACCAGTATCCCGAAGATTAGAATTTTTAGCTGTTGCTTCATATTGAAGTTTTTGTTGCTAATTATAAGTTAAACAACAAGGAAAAAAACAGCAAGGCCGAATGTGTTAAATAATGCGAATGTTTAGCGAAGCTTTGAAATTAGCTGTTGCTTTTTACGATCCTCGCTTTGCTCCTGAATGCTCTAAATTTTTCTTCACCCTCTTAATAAAAACGGTAAGGGTATGAAGTGCCATAAGTTTCTAATTTTTTCAGCAATTAAAGTTCACTTAATTTTCATATCTTCCTAAAGCCCTTAACTTTAAGATAGGAATAAAAAATAAAAGAAACTTCAGGTTTTTGACGCTATAGTAATCCTGGTTGCTCTTAAAACTGTAAAAAAGTCCCAGATGACCGCTATAATTTCTTTATTGGTAATCATTACATTGTCAATACTTGCCACCCGTATTGGAACAATAGCCTTCATCCATACCGGTCTTTCTAAAGAGGCTGCTAAATTCCAGGCAAGATCTGCTTATATGGGAGTAGGCTTTACCACTCAGGAATCTGAGTTGGTAGTTAATAACCCCGTGAGAAGAAAAATTCTCACTGTTCTCATTTTTATGGGTAATGCAGGAATAATTACCACCATATCCTCAGTAATCTTCAGTTTTATATCTATAGAGGAATCAGGATTTTTCTCTACGGAAATTATTGTGCTTTTTTCAGGCTTGTTGCTCCTTATTGCTCTTTCGCGCAGCAAATTTATTGATCGAAAACTTTCTTTTTTGATTGATAAAGCTTTGAGCCGCTATACTTATCTTGAAGTAAAAGATTACTACAATTTACTGCATCTGGAAGAGAATTATCGGGTATCTGAAATCAAAGTGAAAAAAGAGGATTGGCTAACGAATAAAACTTTGGAAAAGTTAGAATTAGATGCCGAAGGGGTTCGGGTATTGGGAGTAAGGCGCCTGGATGGAAATTATATTGGAGCCCCTAAAGGCAAAACTGAGATTAAAGAAGGGGACATTATAATTCTCTATGGCAAAATAGAAAGTCTGCAATCACTGGAAAATCGCAAAGAAGGTAGTTCAGGAGATTTAGAACACAGCAACGCTGTAACGGAACAAAAGAGAAGGGAACAAAAGCAGGAACAGGAAGATTAACGATTTTGTATTTAAAACTTATCCGGAATGCTTAAATTCTACTAAAAAATAATGCTTATGCAGGCTCTGCGGAAAATCCTTTTTTATTTACTGATTTTTTTTAGCACTGTACTAATAGTTATAACGCTATTATCCCTCTTTTATAATCTCTCGTTCTGGTATTCCAAGATTCTTGATTTCCCGCGACTGCAGTACTTTTTGCTAGGAATTTTACTTTTATTATTCTTCGGCCTATTTAACAGGAAGTGGAACATAGCTTCCTTTTTTCTCCTTTCAGGTTTATTGGCGGTCATTGTTATTCACGGTAGTTTAATTTATCCTTACCTGTTTGGCGAAAAACCTGTTCCAGATCATGATGGAGAGCAACTAAGAGCTGAAACCTCTTTTGACATTTTAATAGCTAATGTCTTGATAAGCAACCGGAAATCTGATGACTTTATAGGGATGGTAAAACAGAGGGATCCCGACATCCTTCTCGCAATGGAAGTAGACTATTGGTGGTTGAAGGAGCTACAGGTTTTTGCAAAAAACTATCCTTACAAAATGGAATACCCTTTAGACAACGCCTATGGAATGTCATTATATTCTAAATTTCCAATGGAAAACAAAAAGATAAGATTTTTAAAGAATAAAGACGTCCCTTCTTTTCACGCAAAAATTGTACTTCCTTCCGCCAGTTCCTTTATTTTACATGCTGTACATCCTGTTGCTCCTGTTCCCAGCAGTATATATCCAGACAATGTTGGTGAGGAGGAAATTGCTTTATTAAAAATCGGGGAATTAGTAGCCGCAGATTCACTGCCCTCAATGGTTGCAGGTGATTTCAACGACGTGTCCTGGTCTTACACTTCCAGGATGTTCGGTAAAAAAGGAAATTTAAAAAATGTAAGAATTGGCCGTGGCCTCTATAATACCTTTGATGCCACATCTCCCATACTACGTTGGCCTTTAGATCATTATTTTGTTACGCAGGAGTTTGCCCTTGTAGAACTTGAGCGGCTTCCAAAACACGGCTCAGATCATTTCCCCCTGTATGCAAGGCTTGTACTTAAATAGTTATTTATATTATGTAAATTTTCAAGCCGTATTAGAATCGGCAATATTTAGTTTGCATGCTCATTCCTTACTTCGAAATAAGGCAAGATGCTGGATAAGAGTCCGGCTTTCAAGCCCTCCCGCTAAGGCTCCTGTAGTAACTCCCACAGTACTAATAAAAACGGCAAGCCGTATTTTATCTTCAAGAAGAATTTCAGGTTTATTAAGCGTAGGCCAGGTTTGCATAAGATCCGGTGGAAAAACATAGAGTTCAATAATCATCATAAGGATGCCTACCAGCAGGAAGAGTCCAATACACGCCAGGAAAATACTAAAATAAATTACACTGTTGGCAACTGCAAGATGTTCAGTAAGTATTCTTTTTTCCTTTCTTGGCAGGAAAAGAGATTGCACACGCACAAGATAAAAACTCGCCAGCATAATGCTTATTACCGCAAAAAAAGCAGCTGTCCCATTAGTCATTCCAAGGCCCACATCCCAAATTTCTGCAGTAAAAATGAGGATTATGGCCGGGGCAACGGCAGCGGTAGCAAGACCCGGTAAGGATAGCGGTAACAAAAGCGCCCTGTTTTTAAGCAAAGGCCTGAAAAATATTTTCAAATGCCTGAAGGTCATGAGAATGTGAAAAATAAAAGTTTCCAGGTCATTCGCATCCCGTAGTTCCCTATCGGGTGCTTTTACCGCGTTCTTTTTTAATTTTACTTTTTCTTCAGAATTAAAAGAAGGAATTTTATTTAATTCCTCGTTAAAAGATCTGGCGCCCATTATCTTACTACCTGCCGGAGAAGTATGCTCAAGTTCCAGCAAATGACCGATCTGGTGAAGAAAAAAATTTGCACTGTTGAACCTCACCCTGGTATCCATTAGCTCCAGTCTTGGTTTATTTCGGCCAGTGGAAGTAAGTTTCCTTGTAGAGAGGACGATAATCCTTGTTACTGAAGAAGAAAGGCCCGCTACAAGATTGTTCCTTCTCGACATAATACCAATATCTGTTATTACCGTTACCAGGTCGTATGGACCTTCAGCCATTCTCTGGCTGGCAGCATCCAGGAATGCAGATGGGTATCTTGAACGGTCGCTCTCAAGCCTTGTAGCATCTATTATATCAAAAAACCAGTTTATCCCGGTGCTTTCTTTAAGTTCTAGCTCTACATCCTGTACCAGTTGTTTTGCATAATGTATAAGTGACTCCTTATTTTGTTTTGTGCTGAAGGCAATAAGGATTCCTACTTCCATTTCGGGCTCCGGTTGAGGCCCCTGTGCTTCCTTAAGCGCACTAAAGAAGCGTTTGCCTGAGGTAATAGCACGAATTATCCTGGTGGAATTAATCACCCTTACAGATTGAAGTATTCTGAGGGCATTCAAAATCCTTAAGACCCTTAAAGCAGGAACCAAAAGGGCAATAACTGTGATCCAATTACTTTTAAGAAAACTGAATTTTCGAGGTGCCAGGATTATTTTTAATACAAACTCCAGGATGAACAAACCCCAAATGATGTAAATAAGCGTTACCTGGAATGAAGTTAAGCCCTGGACAAGTTCTATGATAAACAAATAAAGCCAAACCAGCGCAAGAATAAACATGGGTATTTCCAGTTGCTCTTCAAGCTTGTAAAAAGTCCGGTAAAGTCTTCTGCTCTTCTTCAAACTCTCTGTTGTTTATAATGAATAAAGTTCTCCTCAATTTAGTGATTTATAAATCATTACGGAATGGTGAAATGGAATATAAAATCTAACATTTGCTCTCTGCTTTGCAAAAAATTGACTTCGTTGAATTATTTATAAAATGATATTAAGCTTCTTTGATCATTACTTATCTGACGCAAAAACTCATTAGAGTAAGAGAAGAAAGGTCGTGAAATTTCAAGCTGCATATTTCAGGCAGAGACCGGTTTCCGGTGTTACTGAATTTGGAAAAGATATGATTTCTTCAATTCAAATTCCGGGTCTTCCCATATATTCTTTTAAGTGGGCGAGTTTACCATTAAGGAACTTTCCAGGGGTATTTCCAATTAATCTATAAAAATCATTTATAAAGTGAGCCTGATCAAAATACCCGCAATCCAGAGCGAGGAGGTGCATTTTTTCTGTGGGAGAATTAATTAGAAGTTGAAAAACCGTATTCAATTGAATTACTTTACAGAAATATTTTGGAGGAACGCCTATTACTTTTTTAAATACCCTTCTAAAATGTCTCAAGCTAACCCCGGCTTCATTTATTAAATCTTCCTGGCTAATAATTCCGTTTTTCTCAAAGATTTTTGATAGCGAACTATCAAGCCACTGAATTTTCGGAAGCCGGTTCTCTTCAAGTTTTTTGAGAAACTCCAGGATATGCAACACCCTTTGCTTTGAATCGGTACAAAGAGCAAGCCTGTCCATAAGATTGCCACAGGAATCTGTAGTAAAATCTTCAAAACCTATCCATTTATTATTAAAAAAAGCTCCCGATTTATGAAAGAGGTAATAGGGGGCAGTGGGATGCAGGGTGATCCCCAGATTCCCTATTTTTCCTTTTTGCGTGAAAACCACCCGCGCATTATAAATTTGTCCGGCTACCATTAGACGGGAGTTTGTTTTATAACGGTAATCATTTACAGTATAGGTTGGTTCTTCCCCGGTTATACTTAGCATTAAAGGGAAGCCCGTTGCGAAAATCGGAATACTTATATCCATTTCTTTATCAGATTCACTACTGATAATATTTATTACAAAACTTTGCAGGTTTTCCGGTATTGTATAGCCCACTTTTTTCGCAAGATGTTTAATCATGGTTTTTGATTAGAGAATTTTTGTCTTTCATGTCCGAATTTTACAATTTAAAAAATATATAAGATATTAATTTTAAGAGACTTACAAGAATATTAAAAGTTTTCCGCTAAGTACCTAAAGGATTAAAAATACCGATAAGCCCCACCCCTTTCCACAACATCTTTGAACTCTCCCTATATAGTTCAGAAGGATAAAAAATAAATCAATTATCATATTCCCGATTCTAACATCGGGTCAATTAAGCTTTACTATTATGGAGTATTCAAAAATTAATTTCAGAAATTTATTATTAGTCTTCACAGGCTGTTTGATTTTATTTTCTTGCAGTGAAGACGCAATATTTGAACACGAAGAAGTGTTGGTTTCGGATGGAACAGTCTCTATGGATTCCACATTAATTGAAGGACATTACATTGTTCTGGTATCCGGAGATCCGGCTGTGAAGAATTCAAAGGCTGCCAGCATTTTGGAGAAACTAACTCTTGAAATAAATAAGAAACCGGGAGCCAGGGTTAACCGAACCTATAAAAATACTCTTACGGGATTTGCTGCGGAATTAACAGATAAGCAGGTCAGGGAATTGAAGAAAGATCCACGTGTAGAACATATTGAACAGGATCATTACTTTCATTTGGATAACACTGTTGTTGTAGAGGAAAATGTAACCTGGGGCCTTGACAGGATAGACCAACGGGATGGAGATTTGGATCGTGCATATGCCTATACCGCTACAGGTAAAGGTGTTACTGTTTACGTTATTGATACTGGCTTAAGAGATACGCATGTAGAATTTGGAAATAGGGCGTCATTCGGCTATGATTTTTCAGTTGAGGATCCAGAAAATGATGATCCTGTTATGGAACCGGGTGAAGATTGTTATGGTCATGGCACACCGGTAGCGGGTATAATTGGAGGCTTAAATTATGGCGTAGCCAAAAATGTTAACCTGGTTAATGTTAAGGTCTTTTCCTGTAAGGGCAGGGCTACTGCTTCCACGGTAATATCTGCAATAGACTGGGTAACGCTAAACGCTGTGAAACCTGCTATTGTAAATGCCAGTTTTGGATATCGCGATTCCGAATCTGTGGATATTGCGGTGAGCACCTCTATCGAAACGGGCATTCATTTTGCCGTTTCCGGAGGCAATCAGGATGATGACGCCTGCAATTATTCGCCCGCTCGTGTTAAAACAGCCATTACCGCCGGGGCAAGTAATATTAAAAATGAAAAGGCATATTTTTCTAATTATGGGGATTGCATAGATGTTTTTGGACCGGGTTTATATACAAAAACCGCTTCAAAACTAGACGATACCTCTTCCCGCTATTTCAGTGGCACATCTGCAGCCGCACCTTACGTAGCCGGTGTAATGGCACTTTATCTTGAAATTAATCCGGAAGCAACACCCGCTGAGGTACAATCTGCTATATTATTGAATGCAACTCCCAATGCGATTTCAAATGTCCCATCCGGCACCAATAATTTGGTTCATAGCTTATGGGAACCTGTTAATTTTGTGTCTCCTGCTCCTGTCCCTGTAATTTTGGAAGCAGTGGCTTACAGGGAAAAAGGAACACAAAAAGTTGATCTGACCTGGAATGTTACTGAGGCATATCAAGTTGACTTTTATAGAAATGGACAATTAATTATTCCAGAACTTTATAATGATGGCCATCATTTAATGACCGAATCTAAAGGTAAGGATGGGCAATATACCTATCAGGTATGTGAAACCGGATATACCAATTGCTCTGAAGTTATTACGGTGATCTTTGGTGATGGCGATGGTAGCGGAGATGATGGAGGTGGTATAACGAATGAACCACCCAAAGCCGATTTTACATATACTACAAATTTATTACAGGTTCAATTTACAGATGCCAGTACAGATGCTGATGGTTCTGTAACCAGTTGGAGCTGGGATTTTGGAGACGGTAATTCCTCCTCTATCCAGCATCCTTCCCACACCTATGCAAATTCAGGAACCTATAGTGTCTCACTTACTGTTACAGATGATGCAGGGGACACCGGCAGTATTTCAAAAAATATTTCAGTAACTGCAGAAGAGCCTGTACCGAGTGATATTCTGCTCACGGGAGAGGGATATAAAGTGAAAGGAAGATGGAATGCCGATCTGGCCTGGAGTCCTTCTGGAACTTCAGCAATGACAGATATTTACCGGGACGGTAAGCTTATAGCAACTGTGGAAAATACAGGAAGCTTTACAGATGTCACCAATTTTAACGGCAGCGGATCCCTGAGCTATCAGATCTGTGAAGCAGGAACAGTTACCTGTTCTAATGAGATTAGCCTCCAGTTTTAAATTCTTTTTTTCGAAGAGCAGGTTGGAATTTAAGCTGCCCCTAATTAGAACTGCTTGCTCAAATTAAGACCGGCTCCATAAAGCGGTTTGGCCACATTGCTGACCTCAACACCAAACTGAACATTTAACTGGACAAAAGATTGTAATAGTTTAATATCAAATAGGCCGGAGTAAACATCCTGATTTGGATTGAAAAATTGACCATACCTCCCTTCATTATGAGAAAAACTTAATAAGAGTTTCCAGGGATAACTCACAAAATAATTAGAAAAATTTCCTGAAATCCCCAAATGGTGGGCGGCAAACTTATTGTTTACCACCTGATCTAATTCTTCGTCATAGGTAAAAAAGGGAAGTCCTATAATCCTGCTTTCATAAGTGAAACCGGAATGATAGGTTAAAAAATTATTTAAGTAATTATCTGCTCCATGAGGGGAACCGGCATTGATACTTTGGTTTCGGGTAAAGAAAAACTCGTATAGAATGCCATTAATTAACCTGCGGTTATTTTCAAAATCCAGGAAAACCCCATATCTTCCATCGGGGAAATTAGCGTAGCGACTACCGGATCCGTCTTCAAACATATGATTATAGATAAAATTAAGCTCAAGTTCCGGATTAAGCCTTTTTATTATTTCCAGTTCATAAGTACCTAAATGATTTCCTAACACATTTGCCTGGTCACCTCCAACGGCATTTTCTCCACCTTCTCTCCCAAAAACCATTCTTATATAATCAGAAAATCCTTCAGGTTGCTGTCCTGTTTTCGGGGAATCACCTCCCCATTGAGCGAAATGACGAATCCCGGCTTTTATCTGAAAATCAGGATTAGGTTGATAAACAAAGTTTATATGCTTGTAATGCAGTCGGGCATTTTTTACAAAACGATCCTCCCCCATTAAATATTCACTCCAGCTGGCTTCAAAACCAAAAGCCGATTCCGGACTAAAGAAAATAGTACGGTTAGTAGCCAATGATATTCCCGGCATTGGCCTGGCATTAATAGACCATAGCATACTTTCGTTGGTGGCGCTTAAACCTTTATACAGTTCTTTTTCCTGCCTGCGGCCAACTACAGCTTCAAGCCAGTCGGTATTAAAAGCCGCATAGATCTCATCCAGAAAAATTTCATCTTTAATCCCATCCTGGTATAAGACACCGGCGCCAATCTCCAGTGAATTTCCATTGCTAAATTCATTAAAAGTCCTTCCCGAGATCCAACCGGAAACATGAGTGTCTTCGGAAACACGCCCCCTTTGATTATGGTACATCCAGAAAGGTAGTCTTTCTGCTGCCCCTTCATGTATATAAGTATTCAAATTAACAGAACCGGAAAAATCCCATTGGGCATAAGTGCTGAAGGATGTTAAGCAAAGGAGACTTAGAAAAAACATTTTTTTCATTGATGGTGATGATATGATTTGGTTAAATAGTATTAGTAGAGAAAGCGTTTTTAAATCGAAAGATTGCCGCTTTTCAGTTCGCAGTGAGCAGTCTCAGTTGGCAGGAAAACTCCTATCAAAAGATTGCCGCGGTCCTATGTCGCTCGCAATAACGAAAAGAAACAAGAGAAAAGAGCCAAGAGAAAAGACTTTAAAATAGTTCTCGATACAGCGCTATTTTCACTCTCGCTCAAATACCGCCACTCGAACTGACGAGCATTCTGAACTACAAACTTCAAACTCTAAACCGTTTACAGTGAACAGTCTCAGTTTGCAGTAAGATCTAAACCAATCCTGGACAAAAAATGGATAACTGAAAACAGAGAACTGAAGACAAAAAATTGCCGCGGTCCTATGTCGCAATGACGAAAACAACTTAAAGGCTTCTCCCATTAGCAACGGGTTTTCAAGTAATTACTGCGGCAGAAAAAATCTCTTGAACTTTTTCCGCCCTCCCCCAACCCTAAAGGGTGGCGGAAAATTAATTGCTTCAAAAAATACCTTCTATCCATAGATGAGGGGTAAAAGATTATTTCTTTTAGGTATCGGGTACCAAAGGAATAAAGAACGTTACGAAACTTTCAATTCATCCATCTTTTTCAGAATTTGCTCAATAACTTTTTGAATATTTTCAACTACTTCTTCATTCGTAAACCGCAATATATGTAACTCCTGAAATTGAAGTAATTCTTCGCGTTCCTGATCTGCGACTTTTTGCTTTTTACTGTTGTGATAACCGCCATCAATTTCAATTACTAATTTAAATTGGTGACAATAGAAATCAACAATAAAGGATTGTAATGGATGCTGCCTCCTGAATTTATAACCTAATTGATTATTATTTAAATGCTCCCATAACATTTTCTCGGAAGAAGTCATATTCTGCCTTAATTTCCTGGCAATAGCAAAATTCTCCAGAGGAGCTCCCTTCCACATGCTTTTATTATATCCAGGATGATCCTTTTTCAAAATATATAGTATTTGTTTTATTCCTTCCCGCTTGACCCCTTCCCTAAAGGGAGGCGGGAAAAGTAATGCCGTAATTAAGTAAAATACTTCTCCATTTAGAACTTTCACCAGTAGTATTGAAAATCAAAAATTTCCTGATTTTTTACGCCCTAAAACCTAGCTCCCAAACTAAACATGGCACAGGCTCCCGATATAAAATCAGGACAAGTTATAAAGGCAGGCGGGAAAAGCGATGTAATTTAAATATTTCCGCTGTATAAAGGAAATATTGTTTTTTTTGAAGAAAAATCCACTCCCTTTAGGGTCGGGGAGGATGGATTTTTCAGGCTCTAAACCAAGCGGAAAACTCAGTAATCACAATTGATAACTCATAACATTCTTACAATCAAACGATTGCATCGATCCTGCATCGCTCGCAATGACGAAAAGAAGGAAGAGAAAAGAGTCAGAAAAAAAGACTTTAAAATAGTTCTCGATACAGCGCTATTTTCACTCTCGCTCAAATACCGCCACTCGAACTGACGAGCATTTTGAACTACAAACTTCAAACTCTAAACCGTTTACAGTTTCTATAACTCTCGGAGCTCATATTAAAAGATTGTCACGTCAGCTATCGATTCCTCTAATGAACTAAAAAATAGCCCTAAATGGGCAGGAAGCTGTGCGTAGTTTCGTCCACTGAAATTATCGTCAACCTGAACTTGGTTCAGGTTCTATCATGTTAGATCCTGAAATAAATTCAGGATGACATAATTGTTCTCAAAAACCCCAAAACAATTAATGGATCAACCTTATTTCTCAATACATCCCGACTTAAATAGGTACACTCCAATTGTCGATTAAAGGCAAACTGGAACCAAACAACTCCTTATTTAAAAAATCGCTGCTTTATCCTTAAGTCTTTTAAAAAAGGATTTCTTCTCTTCTCCGTAGGCATAGCCATACTTATTGCCATAGCCGAAATTGGCAAGTTGCACATCATTAAGTACAAAACTCACATCATGTAACTTCCCATCGTTTTTAGCATCTACAGCAAAACCAAGTAATCTCTTTTCAGTATATCCTGCACGGGTTACGTATAGAGTTAAATCGGCATATTTATTTATCAGGAAGGTATCAGCTACCAGCATTGCAGGTGCCGTATCTACAATTATATAATCATATATTCCTTCTAACTCATTTAAAAGCTTTGCCATTCGTTCACTTCTTAAAAGTTCCGATGGATTTGGCGGAATATTCCCCGAAGCTATAATATCCAGTTTTTCATTGGCCTGGGCTGTAGCAATAATATCCTGAACCTGAACCTCGCTATTATACAAATAATCACTAACCCCGGAATATGTGCGGGCATCGGTTTCGTAACGTTGCAATTGCGGATTTCTTAGATCGGCACCAATAATAATAACTTTCTTGCCCATATTGGCAAAAGTAATGGCCAGGTTAAAAGCAGTAAAGGTTTTCCCCTCCCCTTTAACGGTAGAGGTTACGAATAATTTAATTCCCTTTTCTTTATTGCTGGCATTTACCAAAAGGTATTGAAGATTGGTAACCATAATCCTGAAGGCTTCAGCAAGGACCGATCTGTCATTAACCATAATTAGATCATCTTCCTTTTTTGAAATCCTTGGTATCTCACCGATTATAGGTATTTCTTTAGTAGCATTTTCTATATCGGTTCTGTCTGTGATCTTATTATTCAATAAATTCTTTGCGTAGATAATTAGGAAAGGTATAAGTAAACCTAAAATTAAAGCAGCCAATAAAATGATTTTTGACTTTGGAGAAACCGGTTCAGCATCACTATAGGCACTATCTACAATCTTCGCCTTAGGCGCGGTTACGGCGAGAGATAAAGAATTCTCTTCCCTTTTTTCCAGTAAAAATAAATAAAGGGCTTCTTTAATATTCTGTTGCCTTTCAATGCCCCGGTATTGTCTTTCTTTCCCCGGAACTGCCGAAATTTGTGATCCTATCACTGCAGCCTGCCTGTCCAGGTCTTCCTGGGCTATGAGTAAGTTACTCCTCATTCTTTCCAGGCTTTGCAATACATTTCCTCGCATCTGCTCTATTTGAGAATTCAATCTTAAGACCACCGGGTTTTCTTCAGTAGAAGCACTTAATATTCGGTTTCTTTCTAAAACAAGGGTATTGTATTCCTTGATCATATCGTTCACCCCCGATTCCTCAATTCCCAGGTTTGCCGGTAAAAGGTCAGAGGGTCTGTTACCTTTTATATGATCCAGCATCGCGTTGGCAAGTTCTAATTGGGTGCCGACTTCCTGTTGACGTTTTTTATAATCGCTGGCGTTTTCTATAAATAATGTTGATTCGGCCTCTATGTTGGTGAGTTGATTGCTTTCTTTAAATTCTTCTTTTCCGACCTCAACAGAATCCAGTTCCTGGTTAATGATACTTAAACGTTCATCTATAAAAGAAGCGGTATTGGTAGCTACCAGGTTTTTATCTTCAATAGCCTGACGGTTGTATTCTAAAATAAGCTGGTCTAATATATCCTGGGCTTTTTCTGTAACCGGATCTACCAGAGTCAATTCCAAAAGACTCGAATTTTTATCGGTTAAATTAATTTGAACTCCTTGCCGGTATCTTCCAACAACAGCTTCTACAGGACTAAACTGCACACTAACTTCCAGGTCTTCTTCAAGTTCAATAGCCGTTCTTGCAATTGTAATATCGGCGAAACCAATATTGATTACATTCCCGAATTCACCGTCAAAACTTTTATCTGTTTCGGTATTTCTTAGTGTAAATTTATTTTTTGATTGGGGTATAATCAGAAAACGATTTCCAAGCTCCTCTTTAATGTTTTTACTTAATCCTTTTTCATCTAATTGCAGTACCTCTACTTTAAAAGGGGAGGCGGTATAAAGCTCCTTTGATTTCACTCCTGCTTCATCGTGATAGGTAATATTCAGATCAAGTGCTTTAACTGTTTTAGTCATTAAAGTTTTAGATCTAAGGATACCGATTTCGTTTTCGATACTACTGGCTCCCAAGCCGCCCATAAAACCGAGATCGGCAAAAGCAGCCATTTCAGAAGAGGGGCCTTTGCTTTCTTCATCCTTGATAATTATACTGGCGGTGGTATTATATTGCGCCGTGGTATATTTTAAATAAATAAAGCCAATAAGTACGCAAAGGATCACTCCAATTACAAACCAGGGCCAGTACTTAAGGTATTTATCAAGTTCTTCCCTTAGGTTGATTTCTTCTTCCTGGGGGCGGTTGTATGTAGGTTGTTCTTGGGACATAATTTGTTATCTGGTTAAGAGTATTATTACAGAAACTAATACTGAAGCGATAGAAATATAAACCGAGGCATTTCGGTTATAACTGGCACTTTGCCTTTGGGGTCCATTTGGTTCTACGTAGACTACATCGTTTTGCTGTAAGTAATAGTAAGGGGAATTAATAATATTTGCATCGCCAAGATCGAGATATGCGTGGGTAGTTCTGCCGTTTTCTTCCCGCATCACCAATACATTATCACGTTTCCCGTAGATACTCATGTCGCCGGCCATTCCTAAAGCCTGTGGCAACGTAAAGTAGTCATCCTGCACGTCAAAGGTTCCGGGGCGGTTAACTTCTCCCAGTACACTTACCTGGAAATTCACCACTCTAACATTTACAATAGGATCCTGGACATATCTTTTAATTTGGCCTTTTAAATTCCTGGCAAATTCTTCCTGGCTGTAACCTTCTGCTTTGATCTCCCCCAGAAAAGGAAAATCTATATTTCCGTCCTTGCCTACCAGGTAAGTTTGTAATTGTTGTCTGCCATTGACAGTCAAGCCTATTTGATCTCCTCCCATCGGCACACCAATAACCGGCAGATTGAATGGTAAAGCCGCGTCCTGCTGGGCCGCCGCAACGCTAATGGTAAGTAAGTCTGTAGGTTTAATTTTTAAGCTATTATTAGTTTGCTCCTGCATTTTGGCTTCCGCTTTTTCCAGGCCCTGGAAGTAAACAATTTCCTGTCTTGGGACACAGGAACTAACCAAAAAAACACAAAAAAGCCCTAAGGCCGGTAATCGAAAGAATTGGAGGTATTTCATCTATTTTTATTTAATCTCAATTTTAGAATTAGGCACAGGAATATAAATGTTCCGGTGTATTGCCATTTTTGGGTCCAGCATTATGCTGGTTAATTTAAATTTTTCGCGAATATAAAAGTTAATGTTAATTTTTCCTTAAAAAAATTAGAGTTTTATAGCAATTCCATAACATTGATATAATCTTTTTTCTTTAATACCGTCATTGGAAGGGTCCCGATAACTATCGGGAGACTGAAGCAATCTGTTGATTTTAGCTGATTTGTAATCCGTGATTGCTTACTCGATATTAAGTTAATTTAGCTATTAATACACTTAAAAGATTGCCACGTCCGGCTATTGCCGTCCTCGCAATGACGAAAAAATTGGGAAGGGAGGAAAGATTGAAACAATCTGTTTCTTCGCCACCGTCATTGCGAAGGAGGTACGACTGAAGCAATCTGTTGATATTAGTTAATTCGTAAATCGTTAATTAGTTAAAGGGTAATCCCTTCTTAAATTATCCTACCGTCACTTCCAGTTTCCGACGTGAGTCGGAAGTATCGAGGAGTGCTAAGGTGTTACAACTTCTAATCGTTCTCGATACACCGTTATTTTCGCTTTCAGCTCAAATACCGCCACTCGAACTGACGGTTGTTTTTTTCAGTTTGCAGTAAGCAGACTCAGGTCGCAGTAAAAACTCCAATCAAAAGATTGCCGCGCTCCTATGTCGCTCGCAATGACGAAACCAACTTAAAAGCTCCTCCCTTTTTTTAAAGGGGAGCCCGCCTGAATGACGAGGTCGGGCAGGGTGGATTTTCGACTGCAAGGAGAAAAGACGGAGGGGTTATTTTCAGTTTGCAGTAAACAGTCTCTAGTTTACAGTAAAAACTATCGTCATTGCGAAGGATTTCGAAGTATCAGAAGACTGAAGGAATCTGTTAAGGTTAGTTAATTCGTTAATCAGTTAATTGGTTAATCGTAAAAGTTATCTCTGCTTAATAATATCCCACCGTCACTTCGATTTCCAACGTGAGTTGGAATGTATCGAGAAGTTCTATGGAGTTAGCACTTCTAATCGTTCTCGATACAACGTTATTTTCGCTTCCAGCTCAAATACCGCCACTCGAACTGACGGTTGTTTTTTTCAGTTTGCAGTAAGCAGACTCAGGTCGCAGTAAAAACTCCAATCAAAAGATTGCCGCGCTCCTACGTCGCTCGCAATGACGAAACCAACTTAAAAGCTCCTCCCTTTTTTTAAAGGGGAGCCCGCCTGAATGACGAGGTCGGGCAGGGTAGATTTTTGACTGCAAGGAGAAAAGACGGAGGGGTTATTTTCAGTTTGCAGTAAACAGTCTCTAGTTTGCAGTAAAAACTAACGTCATTGCGAAGGAGGTACGACTGAAGCAATCTAAAATAGTGAAATCGTTATTTGGGTTAATGGACATTAAACTTTGAACATTGAACCTTGAACAATAAACTCCAAACCTTTATACAACAAACAGTATAAAATATACAACAGGTTAACACTGCCAACTAACTACTACTCACTGAAATTTCATCCCGCCTTCTTTCCACCTTCACTCCTTTCGGTCTTTTCCTTAAACTCTTTCTTACCGCTTTCCTTCTTAAAGCTTCAAAAGCAATAGCAACAGCTATAAAAACTCCCAGCATTGCCAGGCTCATCCCTACACTTTTTAGATCCCTACTTAACATCATATAGATAACAATAACCGCCAGGTTTAAGCCGCCAAGAACAAAACTGGCTTTTTTATGACTTAGGCCGTTATCGAGCAAAACATGATGCATATGATTTCGGTCAGCTTCAAAAGGTGTTTTGCCGTTTTTTAAACGAATAATAATTACCCGAAGCGTATCAAAAATGGGCAGGAACAAAACCGCTAAAGCAAATAGCAACCTGTTCTCCGGCACAAAACCTTCTTTCATTAAAGGCTCATAAGATTGCATCACAAGGATCTTCAGACTCAAAAATGCGATCATAAATCCCATTACCAGGCTTCCGCCGTCTCCCATAAATATCTTCCTGCCGCCTCGTGAAAAATTAAACCTTAGGAAAGCCCCCAGTATCCCGGCTACACTAAGACTCAGCAGTACATAATAAGGATGCCCTGTGGCATAGAAGACTGTGGCGTAGGTAATCGAGATTACGATCCCGGCAATACTTGCCAGCCCGTCTATCCCATCAATAAGGTTGTAGGCATTGATCAATGCCACTACAATTAAAACTTTAAGAGCGTAACCTAAAACTTCCGGGATCTCAAAAATGCCCCAGAACCCATGTAGACTGGTAAGTTGTAACTCCGGAGAGAAAATAATAAATCCTGCAGCGCATAACTGACTAAAAAATTTCAATTTAGCCGTAGAAATCACCAAATCGTCCTTTAAACCGGCCATAAATAAAAAAGTTAGCCCAATAATAAGGTGATTCCCGGTCGGAGAGGTTCTTAAAGCCTGTAAAATACTTATCACTAAAACCAGTACCAGGAAAAAAGAAACCCCTCCAAAAGGCGGAATTGAAGCCTGATGCGAACTCCGTTCATTCACCTCCTTCATTAGGTCCTTTTCCCTGCTCACCCATAAGACCTTTGGGGTAAAATACCAGGTAAGGCAAAAAGCCAGTAAAAACACGCACCCGGCAAAAAATATATAATACCGGTGAAATAGGTCCAATAAAATGTCCTGATCTAAAAGGTTCATAAGATTTGATTTGGGTTAGTTAAAACGACCTGTAGGGAGATCTTATAACATGATAGATTTGAATTATGGATAATTTATAAAATTAGCTAAAACCTAATTTTTGGTTTAATTTAACAAATGAAATCATTTTTTATTGCTAAATTAATAGAAGAATTACAGAAGGATACCTACTCCTACTTTTAGCATTATGCCCCTCAGTTTTAAAATTAAAAAGGGGTGTAATGAAAACGATTCTTCTCATTTTATTGCTTCTTATTCTTTCTAGCTGCCATCTAGATAAAGTTGAGGTGACAGCCCCTCCATTTGATGTAAATGAAATTACACATTGTAACATACAGACCTTCTCCGCCACTGAAGCTAATTTCATTGTTCATGAAGTAAATGATTTTTTAAAAGCCATTTCAGATGCTGAACCTGAAAATACCATCTATATCAGTGACAGTTCCTATCTAGATTTTTCTGATTATGAATTGCCAGTTATTATTAGCAAATCTCTTAATATTGTTAGTGGACGAAATTCAGATAATTCAAATGGAGCTACCCTATATGCCAATG
Organism: Salegentibacter tibetensis; assembly: GCF_020164485.1. GTDB lineage: Bacteria > Bacteroidota > Bacteroidia > Flavobacteriales > Flavobacteriaceae > Salegentibacter > Salegentibacter tibetensis. The sequence goes on along the minus strand of NZ_JAIQZA010000004.1, from coordinate 108,916 downwards.
CTCCTGGCAAAACATTAATAAAAATAGAAGCCGATAACGTAACCCTACAAGGGTTAAAAATAATAGGTTATGATACCGAAATAGGGCTGGAAATGTATAACCCAAAAGTTACAAATGGAATCGTAATAGGTAATTATAATTCCTTAAAAATAGAAAATTGTGAAATCTCTGGCTGGTCACATGGTGGGATTTATTTATATAATTCAACTGGAAATATTATTTCCAGAAGCTATATCCATCACAATCAACGATATGGATTGGGGTATGGAATAGTTTTATATAATAAACCTTATCAACCTACCAATGCACTTATCTCATGTAATTTCTTTGAATATAATAGACACGATATCGCTGCGAGCGGTAATGAAGGCCAGAGTTACGAAGCTTCTTATAACATAATAGGCTTAGGAAGTGAAAATCACCATAGATTTGATATGCATGGAAAAAACGGAGACACAGAAAAAGTTGCAGGAACGAAAATCATCATTCATCATAATTACTTTTTAAGCGATAAAGGTTATGCAATATTTATTCGAGGTATTTCTATAGAACTTTCAGAAATTTATGAAAATACTTTTGCACATCCCAATGCACAAACAGCAATTGAACAAACTGTCCTAAGGGAAAAAATTCAATATAATAATTTATTGAATATAAATGTCCGTGACAATCAATTTAAATAAAAACATTTAATCATTTTAGCAGTATTTTCTCATCAATTTTTTTCGGTTTTTCATTAACTATTAAAAGATGGCTTCGGGTCACTTTTGAAACAATGGGTCACGCTTCACTTTTCAGCCGCTCTCTCATAACCTCCCAAATAAACTTTGGTGTAGAAACCAAATTCCGCTCAGCTAGTCTTCTTGGTTCTTTGAGAAAGCGTGGGAACCATTCGAGGCCCAGTTTTATCCAAAACTGTGAAGGACGTTTTACAGTACCGGCATAGAAATCGAACACTGCTCCAATGGAGCAAATAATATTAGCATTAAGATGTGCTTTGTATTGATGTACCCATTTCTCCTGTTTCGGGGCGGTCATTCCAACAAATAGAACATCCGGTTGGAATGTGTTTACAGCCTTAATCATTTTTTCCGAATCCTCTCGAGAGAACTCAGGTTTATAAGGTGGAGAATATGAGCCGATTTTTATATTTGGATATTCAACTTCCAAACGGGCTGAGATTTTACTTAGAGTATCTTCAGAAGCACCGAGAAAAAAGCAGGAGCCGTTGTGGTCATTTAACTGATTCAGTAAATGAATAAAAACATCATACCCGGCAATCTTTTCAATTTTTTTCCCATTAAGGACTTTTGCTGCCATTACAATACCTACGCCATCAGGAAGAAGAAAATTGCTGTGAAGCAAGGCTTCTCGAAAGGCACTATCCCTCTTGGCAACACAATAGGAATGTGGGTTTATGGTGTTTATTATTGTTTTTTTTTGAACAGGTATTTCCGGATAGTCTTGCGTAAGATGATAACCTAATAATTTCATTACTTGATTTACTTATAACTTAAAATATTCTCATGCTCTTTAATTTCCATTTCATCAAATCGGTATTTAATAAATTTAGCCGGATTTCCACCAACTATGGAATATGGCGCAACATCCTTTGTTACAACCGACCCTGCCGCTATAATAGAACCTCTCCCTATTTTTATCCCGCTCAATATTATGGATCCAAAACCAACCCATACATCCTCCTCAATTATTACTTTTGAAGTTAAGCCTTTCCAAGAATAAGAAATATCTCTAATTTGTGAAGCCAATCTTATTGCTGCGCCCACTTGTTCGTAATGATGATCGTATTTACCAACTAATGCGACATTATTACCGAAAATCACATTATCACCAATTTCTGCATCACATTCGATTTGAGAATAACGACCTATGTAAAAATTGTTCCCAATCGATATTGATTTTTTTGCCCACATAGTTACGCCTCGTCCAGCATGAAAATTACTCCCAAAATTATATTTTTTCCACTTTATATTCATCAGCAAAAAAGACCTCGCATTTTTTAAATATTTAAAGACCAAAGTTTTTCGAAATTTTAGATTTGACTTCGTTTAAAATTAATTTGGCGCCCTCACCTGTTCTTAGTAAGCTGACTCTATGTTGTAATTTATATCGTTTAGAAAAGTATTTTAAAAACCGATAATCATTAAATTTTATATCAACAGGATTATTGAATTCAAATGAAATATTATTTGAAAAATCAATTTTAGCTTTATACGCTGAAATACTTTTACAATGGATTCCGGAATTATTAAAACCAATATTATCAACTTTGGATAAAAGAGGGAAAACTGATTTTTTTTCTTTATAGAAATTAAAAAAAATCCATCTTATATACCAGGAATCATTTGACCCATTTAATGAGCCTAGGAGCATTTTTTCTACATCATTCCCATTGCTAATTTTAAATTTCTTTATCAATTCAGGATCGCGATCTATCTTTTCTCTTATCAAGTCCTTATCAAAGAAAGCTAAATCCCATCGATCAGACCATGTTGCCCAACCCCATGGAAAAGCGCGAGAATGTAAATAAAATGAATCATTTGACAAGTCCATTCCCTCAATCATAGGTGCATAACCATTTACAGCATAGATATTCTTTTGATTTTCAAAAAATTTCAAACCTTCATTTAAAAAGGAAAGAAAATTAGGTGATGTTTTTAAATCATCTTCCAACACAATGACCCTACCGTATTGTTCAATAACCTCGGTTACACCATCAATTATTGAATTTGCTAAACCTTTGTTAAAGGGAGATTCACTGATTCGGACTTTTTTAAACCCACTTATAGTATTCAAATAGTTACGAAGAGCATCTACTTTGTCTTTCTCTTCAAAAGTTTTAGGACCATCAGAGAAAATAAATAATTCGCTTTCTTTTGCAAAAAAATTTTTTTGCAAGGCTTCTACAGTTTGAATCGTCTCCGAAAGACGATTGTAAGTAAATAGAACAATTGGAGCGAGTTTATTAACTCTTTGATAATTTTGCATAGGTCTTTGGAATTATGGTTTTTAAGTAAGCCTTAAACGCAAATTTCATCCATTTAGCTCCCCAAAACTTTTTGCGGTATTGGTTATATTCTTTGATATTCAAACCCAAAGGTGAATGCAAAAGCTTCCAACGTTTTCTTAGAGAATTCCTGGGGTTACACCATCCCGGTATTCCGTAATTTGGAGGACAAGTGGCCAAATATGTTTTCGTCGTAAAACACTGATAACTGTTTTGAATAGCTCGTAACCCGTAATCGTTATCACCCAAAGCATGGGTGTAGTGTATGGATAGCATTCCTATCTTTTTATAAATCGCTTGAGGAACCAAAACCAGGTTACCATTAATATACGTACAGAACTGAATTTCACCATTTGGTATCACAGGCCCCATATCATTTCTCCCACCATAAGAAAATTCATTAATACCTGCTTCTTTTCGGCATGCTGCTGTAATCAAAACTGCCGTACCGGTTTTATTTTTTGCATCCTTATCATCTCGCAATAATTTAATTATTGCGTCATTATCTATAATCGTATCGTCATTGAGCCATAAAAAGAAATCATACTCTTTGGTTTCGACAGCTGTTTTCCAGGCCAGGCGCATTCCTTGATTCCAAAATAAATTACCATTTCCCTGAATAACTTTTACTTGGGGGAAATTTTCTTCTACAGCTTCTCCGGTTCCATCGGTCGATCCATCATCAACTAAAAAAACTTCGACGGAATATTCTGATGGTAGATCCGCTTCAAATAAGCTTTTTAGACATTGCAATGTTTTTTCTTTCCGGTTGTAACAGGTAAGAAGAACGGCTATAGTATTCATTAATAATAAAATTTTGTGGTAACTGGGAGCTTTTCTATAGAAGGGTCTGATTCATAAAATGAATAGTTTTTACTGTTATTGATAATGAATAAAGCTATTAGAAAAATCACATTGTTGAGATTCAGATTTGGTGGGCGAAAATAAGATTCAAACAAATTTGGCAGTAAAAACAATAGAAAAAACATTAGGAAAATTTTATTTATTCGTTTTGTTTTTTTAAAAAGTGAAATCATAAAGGCTGTGATAACTAGTGCTCCAAAAATTCCATAGAAAACAAAATAATCGATAAAAGAAGAGTAAGAGGAGGTAGCAAAGAATAAATGTCTCGGAAAATTCTTTTCACGATTTTCCAGATTAAAAAAATCTGCTCCTAAACCGGTAAAAATATTGGAAGAAAATTCTTCAAATACATAATCCCAAATCAAGATTCTATTAGAAGTTAACGAAACCAAATCAAAATTATTTAAATTAGATAAAATCAAATATATTCCTGGAATACTAAGGAAAATAGCAACGGATTTTATAAGTTTCAGTCGGTAAGTGTAAATATAATATAGTCCTAAAATACTCAAAAAAGTCAATAAGCCATTTCGGGACCCGCTCATAACAACCATAAAAAATAAAACACCTATATGAAAGTACTGCCATTTAGATCTCTTTAGTCTAAAAAAGGGACCCAGTAATAACAGTATTAAGGTGAAATTTGCGACTATAACGATTCCATTTGGATTGGTGAAAATACCTGACCAAGAGCCATCGTGGAAAATAGTTAATTCAGGTTTTAGAAAAATCAAAAAGAAAGAAGAGTAAATAAACAAGAATAAAATTATTTTAAATAAATACCTGATTTGTTTTCTCTCAAATTTTCCAAGCAATAAAAAAGGAACAAATAAAAATACATAAATCAATTCAGATATATTTACAAATAACCCAACGTTTAAGAGAATAATAAGAAAGATCCACTTGTTTTCCAGAACCAACCGAAGAGAAAATATCTTTCCGCGCTTAAGAAATAGCCAAAGGTTTAGAATTACCAGATATAATAATATTAAATAATTAATGGAAATAATTTCTGACGCTAAACCAGATTCAAATTGGCTCACCATATCGTCTATTGATTGATTGCCTACTGGAATCATTTGCCGATTTGTTAGTAACAATTCCGGTATTGGATAAAAAAGCATGGCATGGATTATATAGTAGGTTATATCTTCTGCAGTACTTTTTTTTCCTTGAATAATGGTTCTTAAAAGAGGAAATAAAACCCCAATTAGGGTTAAAAATGAAACTAACATTATGGAATTCGTTATAGCCATTTAATTATTTTCACTTATTTTGGATTTATAAAAATGATAATACTTTCTCACTCCATTCTCTAATGAAAAATTATTTTTTGTTTGAATAGCTATCCTACTTGCCAACTCTTCTCTTTCCTGCTTTGATAAATTATATATTTTTAATACTCCCTCCTTCATGGATAAAGAACTAGATTCCACTCCAATTGTATTATCAATATTTTTCAGCAAATCGGTTAATCCCGGTACTTTAGTCAGAATCGTAGGTATTCCCATTGCCATTGCTTCCAACGCAGAATTACCTAGACCTTCCACTATTGAAGACATGATAAAAAGATCAGAAATAGCCAAAATTTCGTCTACGTTGGAAATCGAACCTAAAAAACGGCAATTATCTCCAATTCCTAATTTATTGGCAAATTTTCTTTCAGGGAAACCTTCTTCTTCCTTTCCTGCGTGCAAATAAAGCCAATCTATGTGTAAAGGAAGTAGAGCTAATGTTTCAAGAACTAGATTATGTCTTTTGACACAAGAACAATTCCCCACTGTTGATATCACAAAAGTTTCTTTTTTAATATTCTCTTTTCTACGAAGTTCAGCTTTAAATTTCGGCGTTTTAGGGAAAAACATACGATCGTTATACCAATTAAAAATGGTTTTAGATTTAGTATAATAATTTTTCAATTCGTTCTGTGCTACTGAATCGCCAACAGATAGATATCTTACTTTTAATAATTTTGCAACTTTTCTATCTGTGTGCCTTCGCAAACGACCTTTAATACTTGTAGGTTTAAAGATACTATGAAAGCTCCTTACTATATTTTTATTACCTGTCAACCAACTGTTAAGGACGTGAATAAAAAAATTACCTTCACTATGGATATGGATTACATCGAACTTGTTATGCTTGAGGTATTGGCGAAAAACAAGGAAAGAGGATATTTTATTCTTACTAAATGGAATATGTTTTATTTCGTAACCAATGTGTTCCATTTTTTCTGCAGCTTCCCCTAGACGTTCTCCTGTGGATAAAATAGTAGTCTCCACATTATATTTCTTCCATTCTGAAGAACTATTGATTAGCATTATTTCCATGCCTGAAAACCGCAGTTCATTTAAAATATGAAGAACCTTCATTTTGCTTCTTGAATTAATTTACTGTAAAGTTTCAACGATTGTTCTGTAATAGCCTTTGAAGAAAATTTGTTTGCAATCCTCTCGGTGGCATTTTTTATCAGCTTTTGCCTTAACTTTTGATCTTTTAGTAGAACTAATATTGATTCACCTATGGATTCAATGGAAGTGACATCACAAAGAAATCCGCTTTTTCCGTAATCCAATACGTATGGTACCGCACCGGAATACATACCACCTATAACTGGAACTTTTCTAGCCATAGCCTCAATTAATGTATTTCCAAAAGATTCTTCTAAAGACGGATGAACCATTACTGTTGCTTCATCATACAATGAAATTAAATCTTCATGCTTAACTGTCCCTAAAAGCTCTACATTTTTTAATAATCCTTGATTATCCCATTTTTTCATTTTTGCGTTCTGGGGTAGGAATGGACTTCCAACTAAACGTAATCTAGCATCAGATTTATCCATTAATACCAACTGAAATGCACGTAGTAAGGTTTCAATGTTTTTAAGTTTACCCAATCCGTTGGAAACAGATATTAATACCGGTGAAAAAGAATCGTTATGTATCTTAGGAGTAGAAACAAAATTTTCATTCACAGGATTAGGTATAACAGGAGTTTTAATTTTCCACCTGCTTTCTATTTTTCCTTGTATATAAGGTGAATTAGATATAAAAAAAATAGAAGGAGTTCTAAAAATTTTATTATTCAGAATCAACCTTGAAAATCTATAATAATTTTTATTTAACTGAAGTATTAGTGGCGCCCAATCCCTTACCGTGACCACAATAGGTATTTTATTTTTAAATGAAATTGATCCGAGTGCGAACTCATATGTCCAATTCGCGTGTATAATATCCGGTAACTTACTTTCCAAACGAATACTTTTTTCGATGTATCCTGCCTCTTTATTAAAAATTGTAATCGCTTTAAAAAAACCCTTTCGTTTGAAAGGCCCAATATAAATCTTAAGTCTATCTCCATTTAGTATAACTAAATCAGAAACTTCATTAGCTAAGGTATAAATTGATATGGTATGTCCTTGCTTAAGTAATTCCTTAGCAACAGTATCAACTGCCGGAGCTTTTAATCCTACTACACCCTTTGATAATTCTTTGCTTTGTTCATCCAAAAATTCAAAGAATTCACTTATCGTGATAGGGCTTGCGATTCCAATATGCATTAAACCTGGTTCTTACCCTTTATTGCATATTTCATCTCCTTCTCTAAATCTATTTCTGGCAAAAAGAAAGGGAAATCTACATCTAATTCATAGTTATTTAGTTTAAATTTCTTCACTGTATCTATTTTAAATTTCATTCTGTGGTATTGAGTATGGTTGTTCTCAATATCTTTTGCCGCGATAGCCGCTTTTTTATATACATTTACCGATTCTAAATGAAATATGTCTTCGATTTTCTTAATTAACTGTTCAATATCCTTTGCAAAATAAATATGATGTTTATCACGTAGTACATTATTTAATCTGGGAACAGCTAATTCAACCGTTGGAATTCCGGATGATATTTCAAAAAATATTCGGTTTGAAGAATAGTAATCAGAATAGGAATACGGATTCCCTCCAACTACTACGCGGCCTCTTTTAAAAGCTTCTTGTTGATCGTTGAAAGGGATAGGACCTTGAGACGCACTATAATTCCAACCATTACCAAACAACCCGAAACGATTTTCATATTTATTATAAAGTGCTTTAACTAATTTGTCTCGCTTTCTTGCGGCCCAAAAATTTCTTGAAAAAGGATTTTTGCTGGAATTTTTACTCCCCACAAAAACAACATCAAAATCGAAATTATGTGTGTTAGGATTAATTTCGGAGGCTTTAAACCGCACTTGGCATATACTATTTGGAGTATAAACAATTCTTTTAGCTCCCCATTTTATCATTTTATCAGCTGCTTTTCCCATTTGGGTACTAAAAGTAATGTCTGCTAACCGTGAGGCTTCTTTGAAATTTTTGGGGTAATCTGGATGCATCCAGCTATCGGAAAATCCATCTCCGCTACTTGTAATAACAATCGGACGATTTTGTATTTTTTTTAAGGTTTGGATACAGTGTCTCGGGGAAGGAGTATCTTTTTTATGGAAAAAATGAAAATAAACGAGATCAAATTTTTCATTTTCACAAAGCTCTATAACTCTTTGATAAAAGGCATTCCATCCATTTTCTTCTACAAAACCTAAATAAGGAATATTGATGAAATTTGAAATTTCTCCTTCATTCTTTAATTTTAAAAGTGCATCGTGCCAACCAGGATGATCACTTACTTTTTTCCCTTGTGACAGGAACAATATATTCATATTCTATTTCATTTTAAATAATTTTTCTAAAAACTGGAATCAAAGTAGTTCGGAACATTTTAGAAAATGTAGCAAAGAAAATAAGAAAAATTGTTACGTATATTGATGCATAACTGATTAAATCAAACCAATTATTAATTAATAAATATGGTTGTAGATAATAACAGGCTACACAAACTAGCATAGCTAAAAAAAGATTTTTTAAAATATATGAAATATTAAGCGAGGTAAAAATGCCCTTGCCCTTTAATCTTTTTAGATGATACCAGCTCGAAGTAAATAATACAGAAGGTAAAAGAGCTGCTAAAATGCCTATAATTCCAAAGAATTTACCAAGAACAATCACAAACACTACGTAAAGTAGATTTTGTGCTACTATTATTTTACTACTCTCTTTAATATCGCCCAAGGCAAAATTTAAATTACCTATACTAGAAAAGAATCCTTTTAGCGATAAACCTACTACTATTAATAAACTTAATAAAATACCTGCAAACATTTCCTCAGATAACCACAAAGTAATTAGGCTTTGGTTGAAAAGAAGAAATCCTGAAATAATTAAACAGTAGGCCCAGATTAAAAAATGGAAAAATTTGAACAGCAGATTATTTAATTTTTCAGGCTTATTTTCTCCTTGTAAATGAGAAATGGCAGGAGATAACGCGACAGCCGGTTTATATACTATTCCTTCCGCCATCTTAAAGGGTCTCCTTGTCATTTCAATCACCGTAACCATTTCTGCTCCTATAAATCTAGCTATTATGATTAAATCGAAATTACTGGTAAGTGTATTTACTAAACGTGAAAAAAATGTATAAGTAAATTCTTTAAATAATGGAAAAGTTTCAACAAAACTGTAATGAATATTTAAACCATATTTGATAGAAGAAATTCGAAGAAAAATTAAATTACCTAAGGCAGTTAAAACTCCATTAACAAACAACATAAAAGCAATTGAATACAACCCATATCCTAGATAGAGCATTACTACATTGACACCGATTCCTATAATAGATGCTAAAATTTCAATCAGTCCTGGCATCTTAGTATTTTGCATACCATAATTTACTCCCCGAATTACTGAGGTGACCAAACTAAAACAAGCTCCTATGGCTGCAATATTAAATGCATTTATTAACACTTCCTCTTGCTTAAAATTTACAAAACCTAACAATTGAGGAATAAAAAAAGAGAAAGTATAACTAAAAATTAAAGCAATTCCGCAAATAATAGAACCAATAATTATTCCTGAACCTATTAAATTGTTTAACCTATTAATATTTTTGTTTCCATATTCGTAACCAACCTTTTGCTGTAAAACAGTACCGGCTCCAGGATCAATGATATTGATCCAAACTAAAATACTACCTGTAGCTACCCAATATCCATATAATTCTGTATCAATAAATAAGAAATAGATTGGTACAATTAAAAATCCTTTTATTACTCCTAAAGCTAAAGAAAGGTATTGGAATGCTAGATTCCATTTTACAGCATTTTTCCTCTTAGTTTTATGACGCACTATATGTATTATATTTTATAAGCTAAATTTGTTTTACACCAACATTTAACTTTAAATTCTTCTAAATAGGTTTAATTTTTCAATTTAATTATATGCCTCAACCACTTTTTATATTTTTACTTGTTTAAAAGAATTATTATTCTCCAAAAACCACTTATAAGTCCGCTTAATGCCTTTCTCTAAAGAAGTAGAATAAGACCAGCCCTCCTGTTTAAGTTTTTCTACATCCATTAATTTTCTTGGGGTACCATCTTCCTAAATGATCTCTCCTTTATGACTGGTGATCTCCGGTTTCCGCTAATTCTTTAATGGTGATGTCTTTTCCGGTTCCTTCATTGTAAAGATTATCGATTAGCTTATTCTTAAATGCAAAGTGAACAGCGTCTGTCAGTGAAATAGAAATTTTCTAGCGGGCAGTAATTATTTTATTATTCATTTGAGCCCGGGCCCTATTTATTTTACCTGCTACTTAAGTCAGCAAAAAACTACGCAGGTCCTGGGTTTCTATTCCCTTTACTGTGTTTCCGGAGAAAGCTTCCAGGGTCACCACCTTTTCTGGGTGGTTTTCTTATAAATACGTTTTAAACTTTTAGTTAATTTTAAAAAAGTTATAAATACGTTTATAATATATTTTTGTTAAACACTGATTCTACTGATTATTTTAACTTGACCTTTTTGTAGCTGTTTTTATTTTCCAGGAACCACTCGTAAGTCTTCTTTATTCCTTCTTTTAATGAAGTTGAAGCCTGCCAGCCCTCGTTCTTGAGCTTATCCACATTCATTAATTTACGTGGTGTACCATCGGGTTTGCTGCTGTCCCAGTTAATTTCTCCTTTATGTCCGGTGATTTCCTGGATGGTTTCAGCGAGTTCTTTAATAGTGAGATCTTTTCCGGTGCCCACGTTGTAAAGATTATCTGATAACTTATTTTCAATCGCAAAACATACCGCATCTGCTACATCATCTACATATAAGAATTCGCGCATTGGGGTTCCACTGCCCCACAGGGTAACAGGCGTATTTCCATTTTCTTTGGCATCGTGAAATTTTCTAATCATCGCAGGAAGTACGTGAGAAGTTTTAAGATCAAAATTATCGTGGCTACCATATAGATTAGTCGGCATAAGGCTCACATAATCTTTTCCAAATTGTTTTCTTATAGCTTCACAGGCTTTTACCCCCGCGATTTTTGCAATTGCATAAGCATCATTGGTAGGCTCCAAAGGTCCGGATAACAAATAATATTCCTTTAAAGGTTGTGGAGCGAGCTTTGGATAAATACAGGAACTCCCTAAAAAAACAAATTTTTTAACGTTGTGCTTATGAGAGGCATCAATAATATTATTCTGGATCTGTAAGTTTTCCATAAGGAACTGGTATGGATAATCCCGGTTGGCCAGGATGCCTCCTACTTTAGCAGCAGCATCAATTACTATCTGGGGTTGTTCCTTAATAAAAAAATCGTTTACTGCCTTTTGATCTCTTAGATCCAGTTCGGCAGATGTTTTTCCTATCAGGTTGGTATAGCCTTCGGCTTTTAGTTTACGGCAGATTGAACTACCTACCATTCCTTTATGCCCGGCTATATATATTTTAGTTTCGTGATTCATTGTATAATTTTCTTTAACCACAGAGTTACTCAGAGTTTGGCGCAGAGTTTCACGGAGTTATTTGATTAATCTTTTTATTCCGTTTTTTAGGGATGCTACGTTAAAATTAAGTAGCAAACCTACTTTGCATTTTGATAGTTTTAAATATGTGAGTACTTGTGCGGTGTGAACATCATTTAAGGCTTCTACCGATTTTATTTCTACAACAATTGAATTTTCAACCAGGAGATCTATCCTGTATCCTGCATCAAGTTTTACTTCGTAGTACACCAGAGGTAGTGCTTTTTGTTTTTCAACTTGTAAACCAGAGCGTTTTAATTCGTAAAACAGACATTCTTCGTAAGCGCTTTCTAGCAAACCAGGCCCCAGTTCAGTATGTACTTTAAAAGCACATTGAAGAATTTTTTCTGTTATTTTATTCTGTTCCATTTACAACTCTGTGAAACTCTGTGCTGTCCTCCGCGCTCTCTGTGTTTAAGCTTTTTTATTCAAAGTAGTTTAAGACATTATAGCCCCCATCCTGTAAATGCTGATCTTTTTGCATTAGTTCTACATCGCTTTGCATCATTTCCTTTACCAGGTCCTGCAAATCGTATTCCGGGGTCCAGCCAAGTTTGTTTTTGGCTTTACTGGCATCTCCAATCAGAAGGTCTACTTCAGTCGGTCTAAAATATTTAGGGTCTACATTTAAAATCTCTTTGCCTTCTTCCAGCTGAAAATCAGGATTGCTACAGGATTTAACGTAAGCTTTTTCGTCTACTCCACTTCCCTGGAATTCCAGTTCGATGCCTACTTCAGCAAAAGCCATTCTTACAAAATCCCTTACCGGGGTGGTTTTTCCGGTGGCGATCACCCAATCCTCAGCCTCATCAGCTTGCAAGATCATCCACATCATTCTAACATAATCCTTAGCGTGTCCCCAGTCTCTTTGAGCATCTAAATTTCCTAAATAAAACTTATCCTGTAAACCAAGGGCGATCCTTGAGGCTGCACGGGTGATCTTTCGGGTTACAAAAGTTTCCCCTCTAAGCGGAGATTCGTGATTAAATAAAATACCATTACAGGCGTACATTCCATAAGCTTCCCTATAGTTAACCGTGATCCAATAGGCATACATTTTAGCAACAGCATAAGGACTTCGAGGATAAAAGGGCGTATTCTCTGTTTGCGGTACTTCCTGTACTTTTCCGTAAAGCTCCGATGTCGATGCCTGGTAAATTCTGGTTTTCTTTTCAAGTCCCAGCAAACGTACGGCATCTAAGATCCTTAAAGTTCCCAATCCATCGGCATTTCCGGTATATTCAGGTATTTCGAAAGAAACCTGCACATGGCTCATCGCCGCCAGGTTGTAAATTTCATCTGGTTGAATTTCCTGAATTAGTCTTATTAGATTAGTACTATCGGTCATATCACCATAGTGAAGGATAAAATTCCTATCCGTTTCGTGAGGATCCTGATAAAGATGGTCAACCCTATCTGTATTAAATTGGGAAGCCCTTCTTTTAACACCGTGTACTATATAATCTTTTTTTAATAAAAATTCACTTAAATAAGCTCCATCCTGACCGGTAACCCCGGTAATCAATGCTATTTTTTTCATTCTATTCTTAGATTTCGCGGATTGTAAAAATAAATTCCGCGGATTTTTTAAAAACACGCCCCCCACTAATAAGAGCAGATTCCACGGATTTTTTTAACCTACTAATTCGGGTTGGTTCTTTTCTAATTCCTGATAAATATCTTTGACTTGTTGCGAGGCTTCTTTTTGCAAAACTAAAATTGCATCGTCTGTATTTACCAAAATACTGTTTTTTAATCCTGTAAAGAAAACCGGTTTTTCTGAACCGATCTGCATATTGTCGTTATCGTCTACCGGATGCCCCTGAGCTTTTAAATAATCGTAAACAGCTTCAAAACTTCCCATATCGCTCCATTCGAAATGCGAAGGGACTACCTTTATTTTATCACTTTTTTCCAAAACGGCATAGTCTACGCTAATGGCAGGGATCTCAAAAGAACTTTCTTCTTCCAGCTTGTAATCCTTAGCTTTCTTCCAGGCAAGCAGGGATCTTTTATACACTTTAGGGCTATACTTTTCCAGTTCTTCCAGGAAAACACCAGCTTTAAAACAAAACATCCCGCTATTCCACAAAAAGTTCCCTTTTTTCAAAAACTCCTTTGCTGTTTCTTCGTTTGGCTTTTCGCGAAAAGAGAGCACATTTCCATCTTTATGTTCAATATAACCGTAGCCGGTTTCAGGGCGATTAGGTTTTATACCAAAAGTCACCAGGTTATTTTCTTTCGCCAGATTAATTGCTTCTTCTATAGCCTCTGTATAGGCAGGACCTGATATAATAATATGATCGGCAGGGGTGACCAAAAGAATATCTTCCGGCTGGGCTGCAAAAGCAGCAAAGGCAATTGCCGGGGCCGTATTTCTTGGAGTAGCTTCAACAATATCTATGTATTCAGTTATACCAGCTTTTTTTAAACTTGCTTCAGAAAGATGCCTGTTGCCTTTATTTCCTACTACATAAAGCTCCTCGCAAAACTGGAGGTTGCGTTGTACAGCCAGTTCGAACAAAGAATTTTCAGAAAAGATCTCTAAATATTGTTTGGGCCTGGATTTTCTGGAAAGTGGCCAAAGCCTGCTCCCTACTCCTCCGGTTAATAATACGTGTTTTATACTACTCATCTTATTAGTTAGTCACCCCGTGTAACCTACCTGGCTTTTTATGGGCGAGTCCGCTATAATCCGTGTAATTCGTTTAAATTCGTGTAATCCGTGATTTTCAGACAAGAGCGTAGCTATAAACATTTTTACAAATGCTTCTATCTGGCACTTAAAGTTTTAGATTTTTCCCGCCGGATTGCGGTTATGAATTACACCATAAACATGTTTAGGTCTTCTGCAATTGTAGGGAGTCGCAAAAGAATGATTAGTCGTTAGTTGTTAGTCTGTAGACGGTAGATTGGGTTTATTTAGATTTTAGTCTTTAGTCGTTAGACTTTAGACGATAGTCCCGATAGCTATCGGGATGGATTTTTATGTAAAAAATTAGAGTTAATTTATGAACAAAAGATTGCTTCACCCGAAAACGGGTTCGCAATGACGTGCACTTTCAATTTCGTACCTCGCACCTCAAACCTCGTACTTTAACATGGCTTCGCCACAGTGAGTCACATAATTAACTCTCGCTTCTTGCCAATTTTATGTTAACTTTTTCTTTAAGCTGCCGCGAATATACGGCCTCAAAACAGAAAAAATTACGGAAAACCGTAATCAATATGCGCTTTCCGTTAAAGCTGCAAATGTAAGGCACTCAAAAAGTCGGAAACAAGCTTTATTTGTTAAAATTTTTAAGAATTTTAATGTTTTTTAATGTGGAAAATTTAGATTTCTTTAAGTATTTATCTTACAGAAATTTACGGAGTGAACTTCGTAGAGAAGAAGTGAACTCTATAGCTTGCTATTGTCGAAAATGAAAGGAGTTTAAATTTTCGCTAAGCTAGATATGTTAAAAATGTTAAAGCGAGACTAATTCGGTGATCAAAAATTTGAGGCCTATTGAGAGGTGCTGTAAACACTGAAAATATGAAATTTCGGTTGTTCCTCCGACTCCACTTTTTGCCTATCAAATAGCACCGAAATTGAATGAAAATTTTAATGGCTTTGTTTACCAAAAGATCCTTTAAATAAAACGATTAAATTATATATGCCCTTAATTCCCCTAGGCATGGATAACTGCAATCATCCCTGAAAAAATAATATTCAGAAATTAATGTCAAATGGATTTGAAATATGATCCTTATTATAGCCTTTCTACTTTCCTTTCTTTCGAACAGCATTCAATGCTATCTTGAGTTCATTTATATGCTCCACGAGATCTGCGTGGGTAATGTCGAAAATTCCCTTTGAGTGCCCCGTGATAGTTTCCCCTGTTCCGGCGGCCATACGCAGGGCGTTAGTGACAAACTGCAAATGCTCCAGCTCGGCAGTTTTTTTACCCGGAGAACCTGCTTTTTCCCATATGTGGTTATAACTATCTACAATTTCCTTCCACTTACCTTCAATATTTTTTTGCTCTGTGATGAGTAAAAGGCAGAAATCAATATTCAGGCTGGCTACTATATCCCAGTAATCCAGTTCATCATCATGCTCCGGTTTCAATTCCTGTCTCCGCTTTTCCAGCTCTTTACGTGCCCCGGATGCCGACCTGATCTTATATTTTTTCCCTTCAACTTCAAACCCCTCCCCGGCCTTAATTTTATCTGATAAGGCTAGAAGGACGCCAAGTTCAATGGCATTGGATAAAGAATAAATTCTATTGGAATTTTTTGGATGTGTATATGCTTCCTCATAACAGGCTATGGCCATTTTATAGGCGTTCACCCGCTTTGCCTTATCTGGTGCGAGCATGGATAACCTTTTATAGGAACTGCCAAGAATGCTCAGTCTTTCTGCAGTAGCACCGGTAGATAGCAAAACATTAAGATCCTTTATCACACTTTTTATCTTATTATATGCTTCTTTTTTATCTTTAGGGCTGCTGTTAGGGTTGCCAATTATTTCCTTTACATAGAGTTTTACCCTAATGTTGCAGTATTTTTCCATACAGGAAAAGGAGAAATCGGCTTTTTCCTCACATAACAGGTTTTCAAAGATCTCTATTGCCTCAGGATATTGCCCCAATTCCTGGTATATCAGGGCCTGCTTTTCAAGAATATCAGCCGTTTTAAATACATCCCGGTCTACAGCATTAATTATGAGAGCAAGCTCTTCAAGGGGATTTTCATTTATTTTAATTCCCATTTGTAATTGATTGAGAAGATTTTCAAGATCGATTTCTGCTTCTTCAGGAACAATATAACCTGGAGACCGACTGACGCTTCTTTCAGAATCACTTTTTAACCTAAAAAAAGGTTCCCCGTAGCATTGATATGCGCCCCAGGTATTGTTACCGGGGTGATGATCATAAATATAGCTCCGTGCCTTCTTTACCGCTTCCCCAAAATGATCTCCTGTGAACATAGCGGAATAAAAGACCCTTGCGAAGTCATGTGCCGCTATATCATCTACCGCCCATCCAGCAGCAATTACTGCCTTGACTCCTATTCTAATAAGTTCTGTCCCTAAATTTGCAGCAAGTCTGAAACGGTCCTGGTAGAATTTCTCATCTACGGAACTGCTGTAGCCAAGATGGCAGCAATTCACAAAAACCAGCTCGGGCACTACCGGCATCTGCTGAATTTCAAAGACACTTAAAAACACTTCTTTCCCTATCACCATTCCCGATTTACGGGGGGATTCAGGGTCAAAGATTCCATGCCCTGCCAGGTGTATAATCGTATAATCCCGGCAAAAAAGTTCAGTAATTATACCGGAAGCCTGGGTATGTATAAGATCTTTCACAGGGTAACCTGCACTTTGAAGGGTGTCCTTCACTACCTGCCCCTCTTTTCTTGCACCCGGTAACTGGCCGATATAGTCGTTCAAAACAGGGTCTGCAATGACCAGGGCTCCTTTTTCTGCCACTCTTCTGATATTTGCCCTGTAATCTCTGGTAGAAAGTTGCCTTATCATTCCCGCATTTATACAGATGGGTTTGGCATTTATGGTATCATCTTGAAGCAGTTCCCAGGGATAAGATGCTGTTTTATTGTCCAGGATAAGGGAAAAATTACCTTTCCTTTTCAGCATTTCCTTTAGGGCGTTGGGTATTAATAATTCAAAAAGAGTTTTTGCAGTACAGGCAGACCATTGATTTTGTGTGGAAATCTGGGAAATAAAAAGATCTATCATTGGGGTGCTGCTGTACAACTGGTTTTCCTCTTCCCGGGAATCGGCAGTAGAAGCACCAAAGACCATACTGGCAGGTTCTTTTGTAAAAGGGTTTTCTGGTTTGAATTTAATCGTGATCCTGTTCCACCAACCTTCAGAACTGTCCAGCGGGATCATTTTTCTTACTCCCAGTAACTTTTTTATTTTCTTTTGGCCAGGAATAATATTGTAGCCTGTGCTTTCACTAACGGCTATTTTGTTAAGTGCATACATCGCATTTAAAGCCCGGTTTGCATAAAGCTCTATAAACTCAATATGCTGGATAGTTTTAAAATCTTCTTTGAATAATACAGTAAGTTTTTCGTTGGCGCGGTTAACCCCATCAATAATGGCTTTTATGGAATTCTCGATAGATAAGCCCCCAAAGCCGCAACCAATGATTAAGGCTGAAATTCCTATGCCTTTATTTGAAGCCGATTTGCCCCGAATGGTTAACAGGTATTTTAGCACCCCCTGTTCTACCGTACGGGTGAGTTGAAATGAAGTTAAATGATCAGCCTCCCCAAGTCCAACGATAATAGCCCCATGAAAATCGTTCTTATCCATTTTATCAAAAAAAGCGTTGGTGCCAATTTCCCCCGGGTAAATCCCCAGTCTATGTCTTGAAGTGAGGCTGCCGTGGAGATAAGTGTCTATAGTTTTTTCGGCATAAAGGATTCCGTCCTGTGCAAAATGCCCGGCAAGTACCGGGAAAGAAGCGTAGCGAAGATCGCCGTTGCTCACAGTAACCGAAACCGGGATCCTGGTGCTTGCGGGATTTCTTACTTCTCCTATTCCAAGTATGGTTTTCTCCAATCCTTCCGGAGAAAGATCAAAATCTATTTCTGGCTCGGCCCTGAATATTTTTTCCTCTCCCCTTAAAATGGGTTTTGAATTTGAAAAAAGCCGGGTTTTTCCGGTGGAAAGGATTTCTTCGATTCCATTAAAAATATCCGGCTCACTAGCCAGAACTCCATGAGAAACATTGATATAATAAACAGATTCTGCAGCCATTTCTTTAGGAATACCCAGTTCCCAGGTTACGCTCTGGTCTCCCTCACCTGTATAAAGAAGATGCAATTGTTTCCCTGGATTAGTTTCTTCCAGGTAATAATCACAGGGGGTCCTCTTATCCTTTCCGGCTACATAAACCATATTGGAATAGTCTATGTTCTTTTTACTGTCAAGGACTTTATCACGGTAGATTCGGAAAGCTTCTAGATCTTCAGTTGATGGAAGAGGCCATTTTTTATCCCCAAAATATTCCCGCATCTTTTCCCAGGTCTCTACCTTAGCAAAATCATCCTTAGATCCTGTTGTAAGAGGTAAAAGGCTTAAGATCCCCGGAAATTTACAGAACATTTTAAGCAAGCCTCTTTTAGTGTTGAAAAGATCCAGTTTGCTAAGTTTGTTTATAATGGCATCTTTCCCGAATAAAACGCCGAGTATCCTGTGGGACCCGCCCAATGGAGAACCTAAAAAGATCATCCTGAAATCCCTGGAAGCATTAAGTGCCTCCCAGGTATCATTGTGGTAAACTATAAAATCCCGAACCAAAACCCCGCCCATCGAATGGCCTATAATCTTAATTGGCTGCCCTAACTTTAAAAGGATCCTGATCTTATCATTTAGATCATTTGCACTTTCCTGCATCGGTTTGCGCCAGTCAAAAGGATGTACCACCACATCGTATTTCCTTTTCAACCACTTATACATTTTATAGTAAGAAGTTCTCACTACAGAATCTGCATAAATACTGTTCACATTGGAAATTCTCAAATTCATGAGTCCGCCTGTAAGAATACGCCCATAGTGAAGCCATATCTCTTTTCCTTCCCGCGTCAGGTTGGAACCCATAATTCCGGGAAGCAGAATAACAACAGGTTTGTTGCCCCTGGGCGGAAAGGATTCGGGGTACAGTTCCCCGTGGTCAATTAGAGCACGGTCTGTCCCGGGGATTTCGTATTGAGGAATTGCTTTGAATCCGGGGATCATTTCTCCCTCTGCAGCTTTTAAAGCGAGATTTATAGCTTCAGTAGTTTGAGAATTGTGAAAATACTTTACGTGATTAACCTCAGTACCCTGGGCAAAAAAGTATTGAATATGATTTTTTCGCCTTACCCCTAAATACATGGAATCTGTATTCACCACAAGGTCATTCCGCTTCCAGTAAAATAACTTACCAAGAATAACCAGCAATCCATGCCCGGATAAATTCACCTTCCCATTGCCCGAGATCACTGCCAGGTTTTCGCCCTCAATAGCAGTTTCTTCCAAAGGATCATTAAGTACTTTTAAAAATACAGAACCAGGGTTCATAGCTTCAAGTCCCGGTAAAACCTCTGCATCATGTTTCTTATCTAAAGCAGTGGAAATCAACTCCTTCAAAATATCACCTAGAATCCCACCGGTAAGATTGAAGAAAACGTTCAGGATGTGATCCAGGCGTTTGGATGCAAGCTGGGTTCCCGCCGCGGGGCAGGCCACCCGAATGTATTTGGCAAGCCTTATTTTCTTCTTCAGATAAATTTTATTAAGAGCTTCAATATTCCGAATATCCCTTTTCCGGTCCCCTTCTTTTTCCAACAGATCTATATGGTGATTTGCAAAACCTGAAGACGCTTTTCCGTTTGAACTGTATTTACATAAAATATCTCCAATAAGACCTCCCCGGGAATGGGTTATTAGATGGACCACTGCATTATCAGGTAGCATTTCTGCCAGTTTAACCGCATTTTCCAGCGGACTTTCAGTAAGTGTTCTGTGCTGAAAAGCAATCACATTTGAGCCATAAACCTGTTTTATTGTTTCCCACGCTGATGAATTCTGAAGCTGTGAAAAGGCTCCAAGGGTATTTGAATTTGTTCCGTGAATAAAAAGTAGAAAGGGTTTTTTAACATCCTTTTGCTGAAATTCCTGGATTTGAAATTTCTCATTGAGCGAAAACAAAGCAGCACCTTTAGCGAGATAATCCTCTTTTGAAATTTTATCCCAAATTTTATTATCTTCTGAAATGCTGTGCAACAGATGCTTATCCTCCAGTTTCCTGGCCAGGTTCTCCAAGCTTTCGTCAATTTTTTTCCTGGTAAAAACTTTAAGCAGCTTCACCGCGATCTTACCAATAATTCCCCTTTCAGTTGCCGGGGCTTCTATAGTAGCGGGGATTACGAAAACATCCTCCTTATCCTCCCTGGTACCGGAAGTCCTTAGAGCAGAGTCCAGTTCGGGAAAAACTTCATGCAAAGTAGAGGCATCACAAAACCACGTAGTTTCCTCTTCATCACCAAGTACCAGTTCCAGGAGCTTGTGATTTCCTTTTAAGTCGATTTCATGAGTACTGGTAACGTCCCTGTTTCCTATTTCCAGTTCATAAATATCCAGATCGGTCTCTTCCGTAGGCAACTTTGTGCCATAAACAACCAGTTTATTAATTGGTTCCATAGAAAAAATGATTGATAGTTTACATAATCCTTTATTTTCTTAACAAACTATGGAGGGGCAGTTAACCTATAAAAAATAAATACATCTGGATTAGGGAGACAGGACACTCTGGTTTACGGATCTTTCGTCACTTACATATTTCAGTTTTTCCAACTTGGCTGAAACAGACCCCTTCTCCCCCAGCCTGACTAAACCCAGCAAAATATTACCAAGCATTCCGGGATTGGTGACCAAATTTGCCTTTTTTGCAATTGTCTGGTCACGTAAGGCAATACATTCGTCTTTTTCAGATTCTTTTTTAGCCGCCAGTTCCTTTGCAAATCTCCAGGCACCATCCCTGGCCAATTCCATACTAAAATCCACCACCATGTTATCATATTTTCCCGTCTTTTTAAGTAACGGGCGTAATGGCTTCCAGATGGTTGAGAGGTTATCCTGCACCTCATCTACCAGACTCGCCAGAATATAATTTATCCTGTAAAAATCATCCCTTAAATCTTCAATATTCTTTTTTTTAGAAACCTCTGCAGCAGCAATTCCAAGGTCAAGATTAATATGGGCATTCATCCCAATAAGCAAATGCTGAAGAATTACAGGCCAATACTTGCGGGCATATAAAAAAGCTAATTCCCAGGAAGCGGTGGCCCGGCCATTAGCTTCATACTCATAATAGGCATCAAAATATCTTTTGGCAAAAATTATATCCAGTTTCTCCATCCTTTCTGTATCATCAAAATACCCCGTTTCAATCCCTTCTTTAACTTTCCAGGTTACCCGCCTGTAGATTACCGCAAAATACCCGCGGGGATCATTGGTTCGTTCAGAAACCTGGATGATATCATCCAGTACCTTAAGGACGTCGTCTGTACTGTTTAACTCTTTCATTGGGTTATATTTTATAATTTGCTACAGGAGAAGTTCTTCAATATTTTCATTCTTTTCTGAAAATAAATTTTAACCCCATAGGAATCAGACTAAGTTTTAGTTTTGATATTTATTGCTATAAACTATATCACCTTTCCTAGCAGGGAGATAATTACATTTCCAAAACGCTCAGAATTTGCCACAATTTTATTGATCTTTTCATTTCTGGAGGTACCGGACTTTACAATTTTCATCAATTCAGAAAAATCTTCCATATCAGTTCTTTCAGGAAAAATTTCCAGTATCTCTGCCTGAGTAAGGCTCGTAATGGAAGCCATTTCCACCGCCAGATCCTTATCTGTTTTAGCAGCAGCTTCCACGGATGCTTCTTTTACATCCCTGCTGAATTTATCCCAATCAATTTTAGAGGTCTTTCCCATAATTATCTATTTAAAAATTGGAGAGTAGTCTTTCAATTTTGTTTTTATAATTCTGAAATCTTTCTTCAAATTCCTCCACATCTGTCTCTACCTTAGTCGCTTTGGTGGTTAAATCTGATGTAAATGCTTCCAGGTTGTTAATCGCAGAATTCACCTTTTGATCTGTCACCCCAATAATATCCAGATATCTCTGCCTGTTTTCCTCTACTTCTGTAGCAGAGAATAAATAGGATGTAAGCGTGTTGTTTATACTCTTAAGGTTTGAGTATTTATCTTGAATTGCCAGCATCAACTCTGCTTCCAGCCTGTCCAACGGCTCAGTTAATTCCCTGTATTTGTTATTAACCTCCTGCTGCAGCACCGGTGAGGTACGTACAATAAATTCCAGCCGGTCATTTTTATCATTGGATTCAACAACCTGTTCCCACACCTTGCTTATGTTCTCATTCTCGAAAAAATTGCCGGCATAGACCGGCAGCCATTGTTCATCTATAAAATTTTTTATCTGACTGCGTTCCTTGTTAAAGTATAGCTTCACGAGATTAAGATGCGAACTTTCCAGTTCCTGGATCTGCATTCCCAGTTCCCTAGACAGGAGTGGAGCCTCCCGCGGAATACTTGCGCAAGAGGAGAAAAGAACCAAAATAAAAATAAAGGCTGCTATTAACTGTCCTTTTTTTATTGCGCCTGTATTTTTCATATCGATTGAATGTTAGTTTCTCTTATTAATCCAAACCAGATATTCAAGCCCGGTGTTAAACCAAATGTTACTTCTAACGAAGACTGTTATAAGCTCAAAATGTTGATATTATCTGTTGTTATCTTTACTTAATATGGGGATCTGCCTGTAATTTTAAAATAATTATCATTTCTCATTCCGGGGGAGGAATGTTGGGGATCAGGAAAGTAAACCTTGAAAATGATTTTCTTATAATAAATATATAAAAAACAAATACATTATTAACACCTGTTAAGTATTTCCTTTGATTTTTATTAAAAAAAAGATGCTGTAATGGCTTGCAAATCAACCAATTTTAAATAATAGGATGGCCAGGGACATTTATAAGACCCTTAACAAATAATGCCGACATCCTGGAAGATTTAATTCATTCCCCTGGTAATATTTACTGAAAGTTTTCATGTAATAAACCATATCATCCGGGTTCTCTAAAGCTGAAATCCATCAGAAATTATGCTTTTTTCTGAAAGTTTTTTCTAAAAAATATCTTCCATATTCTCTGAGTTATATTGAGCATCCTTCAGCCAAAACCAAATTTTAATTACCTGAAAATCAATATAATTAAGTATTTTTATAAGGTTCTATTCAAATATTATTCTTATGCCTCTATCAGAATTTATTCCGAAGGTTTTAATAAGTCATTCCTGGAAAGACAAGAGAGAAACCATGATTATTGCAGACGGTTTAAGGGGGCTAAATTGTGCCCATGTTTGGATAGATTTTGAAAATATGAATCCGGGAGTGGATATTGACGGGGAACTGAAGCACAGGATTAAAGAATCTGATTTTCTTATCCTTGTATGGACAGAAAATGCTCTTAAAAGCGAAAATGTACAACAGGAAATTAAATGGGCTGTAGAATACGGGGTATCTGTAATTCCCTGCTATTTCCAATTTGATGAGAAAGGGGACACTTCAAAAGCCCTGGGGGAAAAACTGCGGGAACTTACCGGGAAAAATCTTTTATGGATAGAATTTCGCAACCATCATACTGGTATCATGGAATTATATTCCTCGCTGCAGGCTGTTGAAAATAAAAGATTACCTAAAGAAGTAAAAGATGGCTTTGCTGAAAAGAACGAGATCCTTAGAAAAATGCAGGGGTATAATAAATATCTAATAAATTATAGAAATGTGAGAGACCAGAACGCAGACCGCAGTTCGTGGATCAACAGGATCATGAACCAGGTAGAGGCGCTTAAGGATTCCGGTAACAAGGAACTAACAGATCAATTCATCTCCGGCCTGTATAAGCTTGAAAAATCAGACCCCGAAGCCTTTAAGATCTTAAAGCCAAAACTGGACGATTATTTTTCAAAAAAGGATACTGAGACAAAAACAGGTTCCTTTCAATATTTGATACCGGCTTCTCTACTGCAGCCATTCCAGTATTCAGGTCTTGAAAACCTGCGATTGAATTTTCACAGCATCATCGAAAAAGAATATACAGCGACTGCTTCAATTAATTATTTAAGGGAAAAGCAGCCCGACTTAACAGATATTGAAAGAACAGAACTTATCCAGAACATTATAAATGTAACTGCAGATGGCCTCAACCTGCTAAATCAAGCCTGTGTATTTGCAGAACAGGAAGGCTTAATGCCACATTTTCTTCCGGTACTGGATTATGTTACTTCCTACTATTTTGAAGCAAATGATATCCGGGATGACAGCCTGGGACCGGTTGGTTGGGTAGATGACAGTTACCTTTGTTTCTCTGCTCTTCAACAAATTAACCATATCTACTATTCGAAGTTTGGAGTATTGCTTATTAATATGGACTTAAATCCATACCTGCAATTTCTGCTGCAAAACCTGGAGCGCGAAGAAATAATTTCGCTGGATCAAATCCTTACAGAAAGGATTTCAAGTATTGACTGGAATGCTATTTTAACTCATTTAGCCGGTATAAGCATGAGTAATTTGTCGGGTGCAAATCAACCGGTAAATAATGCGGGTAGACAACGGAGTTCCTGGGGAGGTGCCTGGGAAGATGAAATGGCAGAGCGGGCCGCGAGGCTGGGAATTTCCTGGAATTATTAATCCTCGAAGTTACTAGATGGCTTTCAGTTAATCCTCCAAATTCTGTATTTTATTCAAACCACATTTTGCAATAAATTCACTATCAAAGATCTCTAAAGCAGGAGCAGAAAGAAGCATATTCCTGCTCCTAATCCAGGTATCCATAGCTTCTTTACCATACATATTGAGAACTCTTTCTTTGTTGAGAATAAAATTGATCTTACCCCAATGTAAAGTATAGGCAAACTTTAACTCCTCCAGTTTAGCCCATACCGCCGTAAAAAAGACCTTGGCGCTTTCTCCATCTACGCCGTCCATCTCCAGTACACAAGTGATTGGGAATTTTGTAAATCCCAATTTTGCTTTTGTACCTTTTACGTAACGTAATGCAAGGCCTCCGGGAAAAGGGTATTTCTTATTAATATCTATAATAAGCTCAACTACCTCAGGGGAGTCCTTACTATCAATCCCAATAGCCGCACTGGCAATTTTCCCCCTGAATTTGGTGTAATCAAATAAGTCTCCCAAAGTTGCTGTTTTGGGAGGTTCCGGGCTAAAAGCCATTTTAAACAAGGTATTAACCATCACAGGTATTAGAAGGCGGGAACCTGAACCCAATCTATCAAGTAGGGTGGAAATTATTCCCAGCAAATCGTCCCCATATGTAAAATCATTACTGCGTTGGGGCCTCTGGTAAGGCAATAAATAGGGCTTTTTATAGATACATTTGATATATGCCCCTTTATCTGCATTACCGGGTTCAAAATCGTGCAGGTTAAATAGTACTTCAAAATGATATAATTCCTTGCTTGTTGTAAAGTCTTCTATAGGCAAATCGGAAAAGTCAAGATGGCGCATCGCCTTTTTTAAAGAATTGCCGTAGGGTATATTTCCTATTTTGTGCTCTTCCAGTAAAAAAATAGGTTCAGTTTCTATCATTACCCCGTGAATAAACCCAAAGCTGCCAAAACTTACCAGGGCCGAATTAAAAATAGCATCATCCCGGATAAATTCGGCTCCCAGCCATTCCACAAACTCCCTTGAAGCAACAGGATGAGAGGCTCTTTCAAGCCATACATGCCGGTTAGCTCCCGTAATTATATGCAGACCCACTACCGTATCCTGTACGGCGCCTACCCTAATGGCCGCTCCATGTGTACCTGTAGAAAAGGCTCCTGCTATGGTTTGTCCATTGCTGGCTCCTGAAGCTTTAATGGATCGGGGAGGTTTTTTAGCCGCCAACCTCCTGGTAATTTCATGAATTATTGTGCCGCATTGCAGGAAATATAAGTCATCTATAGCACCTGCATATTGAGAATTCACATACCTTTCTTTAAGTGGAAAAGAAAAATTAAGAGCGGCTGTATCAACTATCCCGCCCTGGGTAACCCCCACTTTTGAGAAAGACCATCCACTACCCATTGCACGAAGCTTTAAGTTGTTCTCCTCAGCATGCTTTATTAACCACTGGAAATTTCTGGTCGTACTTAAATAACGTTCCCTGTAATTCTCCCCGGGCGGGTTGTAGAGCTTAAATGATGCATTTTTCACAAGAGGATGTGTGAAATTTTGGTGCTTATTTGTCCATTTTTCAATAGGTAAAGAAACGATGCCTTTTGGTAACATAGCATTTGTTTTTAATTATCAAGATCAACTTCCCCGTTTGAAGGTCTGGAGCAGCCATAGGTGACGGTCCTGTGGTTTACTATTCCTACTGTGGCCAGGCTTAACAGCAAATCTGTTAAGGACGATTTCACACCCACCCAGGATAAGGAGCTTTCGGCACAGGGGCAGATAACTCCCTCTGTTCCGGGGTTTACATCAATTCTTTTCTGTTTCAGGCCCCACCAGTAACTCCAGCTGGACTGGGATTGACATTCCAGATTTTCAAAAGTATCCTGATAGGGACTTGCTTCCACACGGGTACTTACACAGGAAGTACTGAGTGTGGTAAAACTCAGGGCGATTGCAACAAGAAAGATTTTTACTGTTCTCATATCATTATAATTAAGATTACTTTTGTCCACTTTTAGCTAAAACGGAACTTATCACGGGTATTAATACTCCAATACCTCCCAAAGCACCAATAAGCGTTTCAAAATCTTTTATTAGATCTGGTTCACCAAGTAATATGAATACGATAATTGTAAAAATGACAAGATAAATTACAATACGAATAGTACCCCAGGAACCCTGACCCCTGTTTTTTATTTCCAGATGCAATGCCTCTGACGATGATACCGAGGAAATAATAAAATTTCTAAAGCTGTTATTAAAAATTACCGGTCTGTCCCTCCAGATAATAAGGCCCTTTTTCATGAGAGTGAACAAAGAATTTCCGTTTTTAATATTTAAAAAACCATCTTTTGCAAGATCATAAACCATATAACGTTCCCGGCTGGGCATGGAATTCCAAATATCTGTATAATAGCCGTAGCTAAGATTTTGAATATGCACTATCATACGCTGGTAATCAATATGAGAATCAGGATTTAAAAACTTAGTCTTTGCAAAAATTACAGGAGCCAGAGTGGGCAGAAAATTACTATAACCTAATTCCTGGGCTATTAATCTTTTCACTCTCCAATCTTTTGTATTGGAAGATAAATCACTGTTTAGTTTTTTAAGCACCTTATCTTTTGCATCAGTAATTCCTATTAAAACCTGAGGGAAAGCGCTCAGGATATTTCGCCAGGAGAAAAAATCGCTTGTCAATTCAGCATTTTTGCTCTCCTGGATTTCTAGCTGATCCTGATAAAAAGCCAAAATCTGGCTGGGATAAATTTCAGAAGTAAGAATTAACCGTTTCTTTTTGGCTATCAGGTGACAAATGAGTCGCAATTTTATTCGGTTTGAATCAAAAGATTTTACATCATGCTCTAAATGTTCAAGTATAAAAACCTCGATTTCATCTTCCCATTGACGGCAGGAAAGTTTCTCGTCTGGCCAATTTACAGAAAGAACTTTGTAACAATCTTCAATACTGGTATCGGGTTTGAGTTTATCAAGTTGCAGAAAGGATAAAGTCACAAATTTATTATATTCAGATTTTTCCACGATCTCTCCTGCAAAACGACTTTTTCCCGAAAAAGGTAATCCTATTAGCAATATCCCGTGATTAGTATCTGGCCTTTGAAGAACATCTGTGAATCTAAGAAGATAATCCCTGTCGGTATCAAAATCATTTGGTTTCAACTCTCTAAATCTGAAGCCAAAAAACCTATCCAAATAAAACAAAATCAAGGCAAAAAGAATTGATATTATTATACCGCATCCCACCCAGGTTAGGATAGAAAGATATTTTTGGATCTCTTCGAAAGAACTGTAGTTTCCAATACTCCTTTCTGCAAGAGAGTCAGAAAAATGCTCGGAAAAGACCACTGAATCCTGTTCGCTGAGATCTGGAATTTGAAAATTAATCCCTCCAATTTTCTCCGCACTTTGCCAGCTTCCGTCATAGGCTCTTTTATAAACCATTGCCTGGTAAGGCCTTATTTTTTCGTTATAAATAGGACGACTGGACCACAAAAGCTGCCTAAACCTGTTAGGCTCATAAAGATCATCTTCTCCTCTTGCAGCCTTGTAAAGTCTGTCTTTATTATTCAAATAAAGTCCATTTAAAAGATGGTGTCTGTAGAGAGCGTGAAATTCTTCTTCTTTATCATTTATTGGAGGAAGATTGGTTTTTAGATCTTTTTCTTTCTCCAAAAAATTCCTGGTCATATAGAACTGACTTGTTTTAATCCATATCATTTCCTCCAGTTTTTCTGCTTTTGTATAAAAAATAAATGTTGGAAGCACAGAGGAAATTAATAACCAGCTAAAAAGAAATATCGCGTACCAATATTGATAAGGAAATCTTAACTTTTTTTTCAAAAATGAAATACGCTTCACTATGGATCTTCTTTTTGATTTCCAAAAAGGTTTAATAAAAAACACAAGGCACAGGATTTGAACAAAAACAGCCAGCAGAAAAAGCCGGATATTTTGAGATCCTTCATTCCATAATAAAAGGTTAAGAAATACAATTGCAGAAAAAAGAAACAGGTCCCTTATAGAAAAGCTAAATCCCCTGGAGTGATGATCGGGGTGAAGCGAGTAATATACCATAGCGTAAGACCAGATAATGAATAATAAGCTCGCAATGAATGCGGAAGAAGGCGGGAAATTGATTATTTGTGTTATGAGTATCATTAAAAGTAAAAATGAAATAAACGTAACACTTAGTAGTATGTACTTTTTATGATTTCGTTTTTTAGGAAGCAAAAAATCAAAAAGAAAATCCTGATATTGGTAAAGTCCTTTCCTGGGGTTTCTAAGAATAACAGTGAGCAGGCAAATAAGTGCAGAAAAAAGGAAGGCCCAGAATATTGCGATACTAGTAATAGATAAGGCTTCAGAGATTTTTAAACGAAGTAGGGCAACATCATAAAATGCGACCACACTTAGGTCGGTACCGGCAATTGGAAAGCTTTGATATCTTTTTCTCTGTCCGTGATAATCAAACCGGCCTGTAGCTGCAACCCTGCCCAAAATTGCAGCTTTTAAATCATTATTGTCCCGGCTAAGGATAAAGAAATTTTCCAGGGTTGCTTTTGAAGGTTCAGAATGAAACCACACTTCTCCATCTTCGTCGATGATGGCGAACTCATAGCCAAATGGAAGAACAGTATTATGAACCGAGGATAACTGGGAACTTCCAACTTTATAATAGCCCCCATCACTGGTAGTATCCTGCATCATATATACAGCTTCTTCTGAAGCATCCTCTATAGAAACAACAGGACGCATAACATATTTTACTCCCTGTATGGTAGACCACATACCCTTAGATGCCATATAATCTTTGAAATAGCTTCTACCTGCCAGGTTTCGTGGAACGCTGTCAATAGGTGGTTCCCGAATAAAATTGATATGATAAATGGTTTGGCCCGATGAATCAATTTTACTTATGTATTTAAAATTTTTTCTAAGTTGTACATCTTCCCCCTCAGCTTCAAAAAATTGAATCGAATCATTTGAACTTAGCTGGTTATCGTAAGGTTTTAGATTTAAATTCTTCAGTCGCTGGACTGCCTCAGTATTTTCAGCCTCAAATTTACTTTCTATCTGACTTCCAATACTATAAAGCTGTTTTGGAATGGTAGTATAATAATCCTGAAGATAGCTCATCATAGATAGAAACACAGCAAAGATTAATGGAGAGCCTATAAGAACTGCAAAACCAGCAATGATAATATCTGTTCTTGAAAGGCTTTCATCTTCAGCAATAAACAGCATTTTGAGGAATGGCATTCCAAAGAGGCATACCAGGAGAAATGTAGCCAGGAGTGCGATTATCCAGGGGTCCAGTTGTCGTGTAAGCTTTTTGTAATGATCTCCTTCAATTAAGCCAATCATCTGGATTTCAACGTTATCCTTATACTGGTATCTTCTTGCAAACAGTTTGTACTCCTCCCCCATCACATCCAGGTTGGTTACAGTGCCCAGGTTAAGCGGATCGGTTCTATAAATACTATCTAATAAGATATTTCCGGGAATGCTGTAAGAACTGCTGGTTTTAAGAGGCTCTTCTTTATAAATGACTCTTATAATAAATTCATCAAAATCATTTTTTAAAAGAACTGTACTTCCGGCTTTGCTTAAAATTTGCTTTTCTTTCTCTGGATCAATTGTAACAGGAGGTAAGTTTTCACCTGAATTACTTTCACTAATATTTCTTAACGAATGTACCCGGAGAAAATCATTATTAAGTTTTTTGGAAACCTGTTCAAAATAGGAATCCAGGGTTTGCAGTTTATACTCTCTTAAATAAGATTGGTTATTTTGAATGTAGAAATAATAGCTGGCACCCAGGGCGGCAATTGCCAGTATAGCAAAGGTGATTAGGCCAAACAGTTTTTGATTGGAAAGTCTGGGTTTTCTGATGGCTGAAAGCAATGATGAGACCGGCATGGCATATAGTTTTTAGAGCCTTCATTACTTTGTTTAAGTTACAAAATATTCCTTTTAAAATTCCGTAACTTCTCATTACCAGTTTTTTACATTTTTTTTGATTATAAATTTTTAAAATATACGCTATTAAAAGCTTTTCAGAATAATCAAGAACCTTGGGGCAAGCCTCGGGGAATTAAACCCTCAATGAGGGATTAAAAAATAAAAAGCAGGAGAAAAGAAATGGCTGTCTACTCCGGAATCCGACCCTCCTGGAATTTTCAAGCATTAAGTAAAAAGCCCGGTGTTTCCACCAGGCCCTTTACACTCTGCTAATTACACTCAAATAATTATTCTTTTATTTCTTCCTCCAAAGATTTACCCTTTGTTTCCGGGAATAATTTTAATACAAATATCAATTGAAAGATCATTGCTATAGCAAAAAAGCCAAAGGCATAACTTCCTCCATTTGGTAAAGCTGCTATTACCGGAAATAACCAGGTTAAGACCGCAGCCCAAAACCAGTGAATAAAAGTCCCAAAAGATTGTCCCGAAGCTCTTACCCTGTTAGGAAAAATCTCCGAAATAAAAACCCAGATTACCGCACCCTGCGAAAAAGCAAAACTTGCGATAAATGTTAGAATAGGAATGATTAACAGACCTTTTCCGATTTCCGGCTGATTGAGAAATAAAGTACTAAAAACTAAACTTATTATCATTCCAATAGAGCCCCAAAGCATCAGCTTTTTCCGTCCTATCTTATCTATAAGGCTCATGGCAAATATGGTAAAGATCATATTCACGAATCCTACTGACGCGGCTTGTAAGAATGCACTATCTTTTGCTATTCCTGACATTTCAAATATTCGGGGGGCATAATACATAATTGCATTAATTCCTGAAAATTGATTAAAGGTTGCCATCAAAAAGACCAACAAAATAGGCTTATAATACTTCTTTTGAAATAGTTTTTCCTTTACTTTATTTTGACTTAGAGATCCTTTAATTCTATCTAAAGTCTCTTTTGCCTCCAAATCACCTAAATCCTCAAGAATTTTAAGACCTTGTTCATCATTCCCCTTAAGTATAAGCCAACGAGGGCTTTTAGGTATAAAAAAGGTTAATATAAAAAAGATCAACGCCGGTATTGCCTCTACTCCCAACATCCATCTCCAAGCATCAACTGATATTTGGATCTTCAGAAAATAATTAGAAATAAACGCTAACAGAATTCCAAATACTATACTAAACTGAAATAACCCAACTAACCTGCCTCTATGGGTGGAGGGCGAAATTTCTGAAATATACATTGGTGCTATTACTGACGAGGCGCCAACGCCAAGTCCTCCTAAAAACCTGAAAAACAAAAAAAGCTCCCAGTTACTGGTAAAGGCACAACCTAAAGCTGATAATCCGAAAAAAGCACCTATAATTAATAAGGATTTTTTTCTTCCCCAGTACTGGGCTGGTAGAAAAGCAAAAATTGCTCCTATAATTGTCCCTATTAAAGCTATAGAATTTGTAAAGCCGTGAGCAATGGCATCAAGATCGAAAAAGACCTTTAGCCCTTGCTCTGCTCCTGAAATGACTGCTGTATCGAAACCGAATAACAAGCCTCCTAAACTCGAGACAATTGCCCCGGTAAGGAGCTTCTTACTTAGACCCATAGATAAATTTTTCTATTCGTTATCCGTGTTATCTGTTTTCATCACTCCTACCATACTATCTGCAGTTCCATAATATAGATACCAATCGTCCTCAAAGTAAACCAGGCCTTCTATAAAAGTAGTACCGTCTTTATACTGTCCCGATTTTTCAAAAGGTAATTCTGGCTTGATAAATGGGTTTTCTGATCTATCTAATAATTTCCAGGGCTCATCGGCATCATACAAAGCCTGTCCCCCTGTATAGATTCTATTACCTAAATCTTCTACCCCAATGTTTTGAGAGTTTCCAGCATTATAAAGAACTACAATTCCATCTTCTGTTAATACTGGCGGTGGTCCTGCCTCTACTAACCAGGAATCGAAATAACCAGGACGTGGACTAAGTACAGGTGCCAGGTTACCTTCATAATCTTCCACGGGTTCCCAGTTAATCAAATCGTCTGAGCTGGCCAGCCAAATATGAGGCACCCCATAATACATCCAATATTTACCATTAATTTTGGCAGCTACCAGTTTACCGTCCTTAAGTTCAGTAACAATAGCGCCAGATTTTGTCTCCGTATCATGATATTTTCCATCTTTCCATTCCTCGAATATTGGACCCTGTTTTTCCCAGTTTCTCAAATCAGTTGATGTTGCCACTGCCAACCTCGGATATTCCCTGTTCCATTGAGTATAAGTTAACACGTAAGTACCATCTTCTGTCTCCACAATTCTTGGATCTTCTGTTCCTCCTGTCCATTCGTATTCTTTCTGATCGTCCTCAGTCGGGTAAAAAATAGGTTGTTCTTCTCTCTCATATTTTTCCCCATCACTTGAGGTGGCCAGGCCTATTCGGGAGGTATGTCCACCAATTTCTTTCTCTCCTAATTTCTCTTCAGCTCTATATAAAACGTGAATTTTATCGTCTTTAACGATTGCTGCCGGGTTAAAGGTTGCCATCGACTCCCAGTTTATGGTTTTGCCAGTCATAGGATCATCAAATTCACTGAGACTATCTTTTTGAATAATAGGCTTTGCATCTTCAAACCGCTCAAAGGGCCCCAGCATCCATTCCTTTTCTAATACTTCCTGGCTGTACCCTAAAACACTAACCAGTAATGCGATAATTGTTGATATAAAAAACTTGTTCATTTTTATTTAAATTTATTGTTAGTAACCTGGATTCTGTTCAATTTGGCCTCCACTTCTATCTATCTCTCCCTGAGGAATAGGGTATAGATAATTGTGATTCTGAAAATTTTTGCCCATCTCTGTAAGAACTTCATCAGCAATACCCCATCGCTTTAAGTCGTTAAACCTATGAGATTCAAAGCCTAACTCCAGTCTTCTTTCCTTATATAAAACTTCTAAAGCTTGTTCCTGAGATAAACCAGTACCGGAATACATTTCCAAGTCGGAGGTACTTCCATCTAAAGAAGGAGTGTTTTGTGCACGCATTCTTATTTGGTCTATTATTTCTATGCCTGCTTCAACCTGCCCGGTTTCTATCAGGGCTTCAGCTTTCCAAAGCAAAACATCTGCATATCTTATGTAAATTTTATTTCCAGGGGAATCTGCATTTCCCTTGTATTGGCCATCTGTAGACCCTAACAATTTATGAGCGGTTTGAGTCTCTGTTTCAATTGTATAATCCAAACGAGGATCCTCACTTTCAAAAGCATTTTCAAAATCTTCTGTTGGAGCTATAAAACCCCATCCCATTAATGCTGCTAAACCATTTCCTCTGCCCGGATTTAGTTCCTGCCGGTGATCATAAGCAAATATCACCTCATCCTCCATAAATTCCTTTTCCACATTAAATGAATCAAAATAGTGAGTATTTAAAGAATAAAAATTCCAGGACTGCAATTCTTCTATATGTATTAAAGACATTTCCCAATTTTCCTGGAATAAATCTACTTTCGCCTGCATGGCTTTTGCCGCACCGATTGACACTCTCCATGGCTCAGCATTACTCGAATACTTTTGCGTAGGCAATAAACCTACTGCAGTTTCAAGATCGCTTTCAATCAAAGCAAAAACTTCTTGCTCTGTGGCCCGGTTAGAAACCTCATAAGCAGCCGAAAAATCTTCAAGTGGTTCCGTTAATAACGGAACCCCTCCAAAATGATTAAGTAAATCGAAGTAATAAAATGCCCTTAGAAAATAAGCTTCTCCTAACAATCTATCTTTTGTTTCTGTATCCAGGGCCGTAGTTGTAGTTATATCTGGATTACTAAGGATACTAATTGCCGTATTCGCCCGGGAAATTCCTTCATAATCATAACTCCAAATACCATTAAAAGCTCCATTAATAGCTGTAAAATTAAAGGCTGCCACTTCATCCATCCAGGCCTGATCCCCATCCGGATTCCATTTCTTATTCATATCTCCCGAAGCTATATCCTGAAGTATAAAGTCATTTCTAAGAACTTTACCTCCGGTCCAATCCCAGTTGCCAATAATATTTAAGGTATTGGATAAAAGCTGGTAACTGGAATTCACTGAAGATGTCACTGAACTTTCTGTTGGTTCTGTACTAATCTGATCTCTGGTTATTAAACCAATGGGTTCCTCATCAAGTTCACATCCTACAAGTACTATACTTAGAACGATTCCGTAAATTTTTGATATGCTTTTCATAATACTATTTTTATCTAATTAGAGAATCCTTTATAGGGACACATTAATCCCAAACATAAGCGTTAAAGATTGAGGGTAAGTTCCATAATCTATTAAAGCAGTAGATTCTGGATCTAAACCAGTATAGTCTGTTATCGTAAAAATATTTTGACCTGATACATATAATCTTAAATTTTCAATCCCTATACTCTGCTGTAAATTCAGAGTATAACCTAATTCCACATTTTTAAGTCTTAGGTATGAAGCATCCTCAACAAAAATATCAGACACTCTGCTACTTCCATTATCTGTAAAACTAACCCTTGGTATAGTATTGGTAGAACCTGCACCATCCCAGCTATTTAAAACTCTGTCTGTATAGTTAAAAGGTCGTGTATCGTAATCAATGATTTTCTTTAAATCGTTATAACGATCCACCCCACTAACTCCCTGAAAAAGAATATTAAAATCGAACGCATGATAATTAAAACCCATATTTAGTCCATAACTAAGCTTAGGATTTGGGTTTCCTATAAAATCCCTGTCACTATCATTAATTCGTCCATCCCCATTAAGATCCCGAAACTTAATATCGCCAGGCTGTTGGGGTGGGTTGGGTGTTCCACTTAAATGTTCTGCTATCTCTTGCTCATTTTGATAAATACCTTCCTGAACAAATCCATAATAAGAATTTAAGGCTTGTCCTGGTTGGGTTCTGGTAACTGCTCCATCTATATAAGGCAAATTGGGATGCATAGAATTAACCTCATTATTTAGGGAAGCAATATTTCCGCTTATTTTATATTTAAACTCGTTATCATAATTTCTATAAGTCAGGCCAAATTCAAAACCGCTATTAGTTACCTGGCCTGCATTTAGAAAGGTTGGAGAAACATCACCAACAACCTGAGGCAGGGAAATAGGTAATAAAATATCAGATGTTTCCTTTTTAAAGTAATCCATCGAACCAAATAATCTGTTTGCCATTATGCCAAAATCCAGACCAATATTGGTTTGGGTTGTGGTTTCCCATTTTAAATCTGGATTTCCGTATCGGTTTATTAAATACCTGTCAGCATCCCTACGATATAAAGTTAAATATGCAAAATTTGGAATTTCCTGATTTCCAAGTTGCCCCCAACTTCCTCTAAGTTTCAGTTCTGATAACCAGTCCAGATCCTGAGCAAATTCTTCTTCTGAAATCATCCAACCTGCAGACATAGAAGGGAAATAACCCCACTTATTCTCATCAGCAAACCTGGAAGATGCGTCTGCTCTTAAATTAGCAGTTACCATGTATTTATTTTGGTAAGAGTAAGTTGCTGAGCCGAAAAAGGAGAATAATGACCATTCTTCTGCCAACCCACCATTCCAAATATCCTGTTCAGTATCACCAAAATCCATATATCTGAAATTTGGCTGGGTAAAATCAAACCTTGTTCTGGATGCGTTTAAATTTGATAGTCGACTAGTTATGAACTCAGAACCTACTAAAGCATCTATGGTATGCTCCCCAATTTCCTTTTTATAGCTCAAACTATTATTCCAGGTTAAAGTAATATCCTCTCCTCGTACTTCACTTAAACTATTAGGTCTATTCTGTCTTCCTAGCCCCCGATCTCGTTCAGCACCACCGCCATCATCATCACCGAAATTAACATTGAAAGCTTTATTATGTATAAAGTTTATATCTGCTCCAAAATTGGTTCGAAACTTTAAAGATTTATCGTTTAAAAAACTATACTCTGCGAAAAGATTTCCAAAAGTTTTAAATGTTCTAGCAGCATCGTCGGTAAAATGAGCCAAAGCTATTGGATTTTGGGAAAACTCATATTTGCTACTTTCATAACTATCAGGTCCCTGAAAAAAAGGTAGATCAGTAAATGGATCTGTTTCAGAATATGTAGGGTCAGAAGGATCTTTAAAAACGGGAATAATCGGTGGTCTTAAAAAAGCATGTCTTATAATTCCGGGAGCATCTCCACTTGATGAGATCCTGTCCTTATATTCGTAAGAAGCCTGAAGATTGGCACCCACTTTAAGCCTGTCATTTAAATTTGAATTGACATTAGACCTAAAATTAAATCTTCTGTATTGGTCATTATCATAAACTACCGGCCCATCCTGTCCAAAATATCCGGCTGAAAGAAAATAATCAGTATCTTCATTACCTCCTGAAGCGGTGACCTGGGCACTTTGAGTTCTACCTAATTCAAATAATTCATTTAAATAATCAACATCAGCAAAATCACTTCTACCCCGATCTTCAGTATATGGGTTAGTACCATCGTAACCGGCATTATCCCATGCCCTCTCAACAGTTTGCAAGTATTGGCTTGCATTGAGCATATTAGGCAGATTCTGTACTCTTTGAACACCGGTAAAATAGTTTACCTGAATACCACTTCGGTCACTACCAGTCTTGGTTTCTATAACTATTACTCCCCCTGCAGCTCTAGATCCATATATGGAAGCAGCAGAAGCATCTTTTAAAACAGTCATAGATTTAATGTCGCTAGGATTTAAAAAAGAAATTTCCCGAGTTGGAATTCCATCAATAACATATAAAGGATTATTGTTACCAATTGTTCCATTACCACGTATTCTTACTTCAATTTCATCTCCGGGAGCCCCGGTACTTTGGGTTATATTAACACCTGCAACCTGCCCCTGTAATGCCTGAGTAACGTCAGGAACTCTTCTGGATTCAAGGTCTTCCACATTTACAGAAGTAAGCGCACCGGTAATGGTTCTTTCCTTCTGGGAAGTATACCCAACTACTATCAATTCATCTAATTGAGAAACTTCGTCTTCCAACGAAACGTCAATGTTTGTTTGCCCATTGACTTCTATCTCTTTGGTTCTAAATCCCACATAAGAGTAAATTAATGTTGCATCTGGACTGGAAACACTAATACTGTAATTCCCATCAAAATCAGTTACAGTACCATTATCAGTTCCTTTCTCAACGATAGACACCCCTGGAATAGGCATGCCGTTACCTGAACCAGTAACAACTCCTGTGATTTCAGTTTGTTCTTCCCCATAAGTAGAACTTTCATATAGATTTTCATACGCCCGGACTTGATAAGCCGTGATTAGCATTAAAAATATCAAAAATTCACCTCCTCTTTTTTTGACCTTGTTTCTCATATTCTTGGAATTAATTATTAGCGTAATCGATGTAGTAAATTAAAAATAAGATTTTAGTAAAACGTTTTACCTGTCGACCAATGTAAATATGTTTTTCCATAAATGCAAATAAAAATATAAAAGTAAAATTTTTAAGAAATACTAAATAGGAGGGTAACCACGTAAAGAGATCACAAAATTTAGTCTAAAAAGATTTACGAATAATCAATTTTCCATTTAAACTCTTTTGATAAAATCTATATTCGTTAGCTGATTTTGTTTTTAACAACTTTAAGGTACCTTTAATTAATTCCTCCGCTAAATCCGGCACAGGTTGGGCAATAACACTGATTGGAGGAGTAAATAATTCAAAGACATCACGATCATCAAAAGAAATAATACCAAGATCTTCCGGTATTTTTAAGCCTTTATTCTTAATCACCCTAAGACCGCTTATAGCAAGATTATTTGTAGCGAATAAAATTCCATCGATCTCGGGGTGAGTTTCTAAAAAAGATTTTATATAATTCTGACCTTGTTGAGTTTTTATATGCTCAAATTGAATAAGAAGAGAGTATTCTTTTAAACCATAGTCCCCTATTTTGTCTTTATAACCCTCGAATCGCTGTTTTAACGGAGAAAGGTTTGATTCAATTCCTATAAATGCAATATTTCTTTTTCCGGAATTGTATAAAGAGGCAGTTGCTTCCTGTGTTCCCTTATAATTCTCCAAAACTACATAATTGTGTTTAAAATCATCAAAATATCGATCGAACACCATTATAACGTGCTGCTCATCATAAATTAATTTTCTTAATTCATTTTCAAAACCTTCTGGCGGGGTAATTATAAACGCATCTACTTGTCTATCCTTAAAAAGATTTAACAACTCTACGGCTCTTTCCTTCTTATTTTCAGTGCTGCAATAAATGATCTTATATCCATTGTTAAAAGCAATAGTCTCCATTTCTTTGGCAATAGCGGAAAA
The DNA here is from genome assembly GCF_020164485.1 of Salegentibacter tibetensis. GTDB lineage: Bacteria > Bacteroidota > Bacteroidia > Flavobacteriales > Flavobacteriaceae > Salegentibacter > Salegentibacter tibetensis. The sequence continues at coordinate 69,542 of NZ_JAIQZA010000004.1, read as the reverse complement.
AAACGGATCGGATATATCCTCAGCCATAAAAACAATGGTTTTTGATCTCCCGGTTCGTAAAGATTGTGCCGAGGAATTAGGCTTATATCCTACTTTTTCTATATAATCCTCTACTTTCTTAATAACCTCCTTGCTAATCTTATTCTCTGCCTTCTTATTTACAATAAAAGAAATAGTTGTAATTGATATTCCCAGTTCTTTGGAAATATCTTTCATTGAAATTTTCTTATTTTTCTTCATCGAATTGGAGAGATATTTAAATTATAAATAAAAAGAATCGCTTTACTGAATAGAATAATTAAAACAAATGTATAAAATAGTTGTAATTAATAACAATAAGGTTCTTCTGTAAATATTCTTTAAGAATGCAGATAGTGTTTAAAGCGATGGTGCGTTTGTTTATTTTTCGAGACCGATATTGCAATAGTAAAAACGTAGAATTTAGAATAATTGATTCAGGACTGAATTAGAGTATCCAGGCAAAATGACAATTGAATATCTCCCAAATAGATTTTTTTTTAAAAGTAAGCAATATCGCTCTTTATTGTTATCCTTCTACTATTTTCCACACCCATAATGCTTAAAATTCCAATAAGTTTTCGAAGGTTAATTAAGATTTTATTATGTTAAGCATTAATTTATTAGATTTGATTTTATGTCTGATACACCGAAAAAGGATGCCCGCCAATTGCGAGAGCTCGATTTTGATCTTGCAAATTACTTTTCAAATACTATAATTCCGCAGTTGTTCGTGGATGCAGATCTTATTTTAAGAATCTTTACGCCCCCGGCTATGAAGCAGTTCTCCCTTACATATGATCACGTAGGTGAGAATATCTCAGACATAAAAGACAATTTACGATATCCGTACGTTGTTGAAGATATTCAGGAGGTAATCAATAATAAAAACAAGATTCTTGAAAAAGAAGTACAAACAACCGATGGCCACTGGTTCCAGATGAATATTGTTCCATACGTGGAGTATGAGGAAGATGTGACCAATGGAGTGATTATTACTTTTGTGAACATCACTAAACGATTAGTGGCTTTGAGAGACCTGGAAAAAATAAATTCAAAATACCAGACTTTAAGGTATGCCTTAGCACACGATATTAGGCAGCCTATTTCCACTATCACACTAATAGCCGACGGATTATCAATAGTCCACCAACAGCAGAATTCCAACAAACAAGCCTTCGGGGAATGGAGTAATACGCTTAAAGCTTCATCTAAAAGCCTTGAAACCCTGGTTGAAGATTTTGCTTATAATAAAGTGAAAGAAAAGGAGAAATCTATCGCAGGGAGATTGGTCAACATTGAAGAGATTTGCGAGGATATAATTACCGCTCTCAAGTGGGATATCAAAGAGAAGAAAATTAAGATTACAACAGATTTAAAGGTCACAGAAATAACTTTTCCAAGAAGCAGCCTTAGAAGCGTGATTTATAACCTTATTCATAATGCAGTTAAATTCAGTGATCCAAAAAAATCTTCAGAAATAAATATTACTACAGAGGAAGTAAAAGGTTTTATTATTCTTTGTATACAAGATAATGGATTGGGAATATCCCTTCAACATCAAAGAGGAATTTTTAAAAAATCTTCAAGACTATCTGATCGTATACCTGGAACCGGGATGGGCCTTTATGTAGTAAAAAAAATGATCGAGGATAATGAAGGCAGAATAAAACTTGAGAGTAAAGAGAACGAAGGCACCACATTTAAAGTCTTTTTTAAAAATTAAACTGATAAAACAGCCTAGTCTTAGTCTTCTGCAAATCACGGAATGCGCAATTTTCAATATCAGGAAAGTGGCTGAATCCTCTTATTTAAACTTATATTACCCATGCGGTAATAAATAAAAGTACCGCATTTACAGGTCCTTTGTGAAAATTCACAATGTTGAAAACCTCCTTATCTGGTTTTTTTCTTCAGTCACTATGGGATATTTAATTCACTTCAACTTTTCGAGCTGCTTCATAACTTCATCCGCTTCAAAAGCTTTTTGATCGCTCATTTTTCGATTAGTGGTAGAGAGATCAAAGGAATCTTTCTGAAGCTTTTCATATTTTTCCTGTAGCTTTTCCTTTTCCGTTTTCTTTTTGAATATACTAAACATAGTAATGCTTTTATAAAATTATATAAATCTGTTTTATTGGTTAAGATACAAAATGTTTATCTTATTTAGATTTTAATTAAACAAAATAATTTTGACAGAGAATTACCCTTTAAACATAAATTTCATATGTAGATATTTATTGTTTTTAACGGTCACAAGTAATTCGCAAATCTTCATCGGTGTTTGTTGTACCGTCTTTCCGTTATGCTCATTTTATATAAAAAACTTAAACAAATTCTATTTCAGGAATTTAAGCGGAGATAAAAGCAGTTTAGCGTCGATTTGTATTGGATGCACAATTGGCAAATAGCTAAGGCAGGCAACAAAAAGTATATTGAAGTTTAAAATATGAGAATAAGTCTGTATCAATTGATAACAATTAATCGCAAAATTAGTACAGATAAGGGTTTATGGCTTTCTATTCTTTAAGGCTAAATTTTTTACTCACTCAAAATCTGAGTAAGACACCTTAGGTATTCCTGAAAAAGTTCTCCATTATTTATTTTCCCATGATAAACGTAAAGCCGATTGTGAGTCATGGGACTTTCTAAAAGTTTCTGTATATCTTCATCTGTTAACTCAATAAAAGCAGAATAGATATAATTTGCCCCATCCTTCTCCACCTCGATTGGAGCTTCAGGTTTTTCGATTTTTTTACCATCTTCTAAAAGAATTAATAATCCTTTGCTTCCCACATTTAATGTTGGCCCAAACTCTCTTATGCTCAAAAATAAATTTGTTTCTCCTTCTTTATCGATTTTTGTAAACGTAATCCCTTCTTCAGTCGGGGTTCGTGATTTCGTTTCTCCGCTAACTTTGTTTTTTTTGGTTTCGATTTTGCTGCAGAAATAAACATCTGGAGGGGCTAAACCGCCAATAACTTCAAAAGGATAGTTACTACTAAATTTAGGATCGTAAGCATAATAGATAGTGCCAGTTTGCGAATTAGAAAGTCGTAATTTATATTTTTGTCTTCCAAATCTCTCAAAAGGTATTATTTTCTCAACAGTGAAAATCTTTCCAACCAACGCCCCGTATTCGGAACTGTGATTTTCTTCAGCAAAAATTTTTTCCAGCCAGGAATCAACATAGAAATCTTTATAACCCAACTTTTGTAGTTTTTCTTGTTTTTCTAAGACTTTTAATTGTTTCCCTTCCAATAATTCAACCTGTTCTCCCGGATAACTAGTTTGAGCAAAAGAATAAAATGGTATAATCACAATTAATAATAGTACTAAGTTTTTCATTACTAAATAATTTCGTCAATAGCGTTAATAATTTTTATCACATTCATAGATAAAAAAGGACTTAAAACCTCAAGCACCTTTTCACCTCAAAACTATAGCATTTTAATTTTTATCCAGAAGCTGAAGTACCCTTTCCGGGTAATCGGTAATTATGGCATCAACTTCTAATTCAATCATTTTTTTGATGTCTTTTTCTTCATTCACTGTCCAGGGAATTAGTTGCATATCCCTACTTTTAATGGAATCTACAAAAGCGGTGTCCTTTACTAATGCATAATGCGGACTATAAATTTCCGGGCTAAAACTCAGTAAGTCCAGATTCTTTTGAATGCCCTCAGTATATACCAGATAGGCGATTTCAACTTCGGGGTAACTTTGATGGACTTCATTTAAAATATTCACATCAAAAGATTGTAAATTCATTTTGTTCTCAAGATTCTTTCCCTGAATTACCTGCAGCGCCAACTCCACAAATTCCTTAGGCTCCGGCTGATAAGCTCCATATTTATTTTCTGAACTTTTTAATTCAATATTATAGGTAACCTCATCCATTTTATTGTTTTGAATAAAATTTTCTACGGAATCTATAGCTTCAGCCAGTAAAGGTTTATAGGTCTTTTGTTTTTGCTGTTCGGGAAACAACCGGTTTCCTTTAGAGCCAACATCAAACTTCCTGATGCTGTCGTAAGTCATCTGGTAAAGGTTAAATTTCTCCTGATTTTCTTCAGAAATTGTATCGCCTGAAGGCGTTAAAACATACAGCGAATGCATAAATGGCTCGTGGGAAACCACTACTTTTTTATCTTTTGAAATTACCACGTCCAACTCAATAACATCGGCACCTTTTTTTACTGCACTAATAAAGGCAGGAATACTATTTTCCGGGAAATTCCCCCTATCTCCCCGATGTCCCTGCACCTGAATCGTGACATTTTCTGATTGGGCTTCCTGAAGCTCTTTGTCTTGCTCCTGATTGTTCTTACAACCAATAGCTACAACTAAAAATGACAGCAATACGTTTTTTATAAATTTCATTCTCTTAAATTTTACAATAAAGGCCTGCCGTAAAAATAGAGAACTCCGGGCAGACCTTTTCAACTAAACACATAAACTAAATTAATCAACTATTCCACGGGTTCAATTAATCGGTAGCTATTTTTCTATAAGTAGGCTTCGAGATTTAATCTCTGAAATTCTAAAGATTTGCAGCCTGGACATGCATCCAGTCAAAATTTCTGGCTCGGCCAAGGCTTATCCATCCTTCCTCTTCCCAGCATTTCCACCAATCCTCATAATCGGGATGGGCAAAAGCGGCCCTGTCCCGTCCCCAACTCAATTGGTTCCTTCTGGTATCGAAGTCCAGTGCAATTCCCCAGGAATGCATTGACCAGAGATTACCGTTTCTCATCTTGCGTTCATTGTGACATCCCCCATAATGGTCCAAATGGAGCCTGCTGATTTCTTCTTCTCCATAAATATCCTTCACTTTATAAAGAATTCTGCACAGACTATCCGCTACCTTTGCATGGCAGCTGGTACGACGGGTCCTGGTACGCAAGTCCCAACATAGCTTCATCGTATAAGGCAGGTCTACAGTAATTAACTGTGAACATCGTTCCCCATAGAATTCGTGAAATTCAGGAGAATTCTGTACGGGCCAGTTATTGGGATTACTTATTTGTCGCTCCTCTGGCCTCCAGCTGGGTGGTAATACCCCATGTTCCAGGTAATAGACCAGCATTTCATAAGCGGCGTTTGTTTGTTGCCCCCATAAACCATCGACGGGTCCGGCGTCAATACCACGCTCATTCGCTGAAATCTGGATAAACATGGTGATTTGCCTGGTTAGTGGTAACCTGGTGTCTACTTCTTTAACTTTTGATAATCCCGTCATCGTTTTTGGTCCGATAATTCCATCTATAGTTCCGTTATACAAGCCTTTTGCTTTCAAAAGCTGCTGTACGGTTTTGATTCTTTTTTTCATTTTGATTTTTTTGGTTGAGTAGTATTTTTAATTCGTTGATGAAATCGGAGTTTTATTATATCCTGGCCTGGTTTCTGAACTGCGAATTTCAAATTACCTACAGAAAAAAGATGCTTCCAAAACCTGATGTTCTCCTAAAAGTTGAAAACAATATTCAAATTCAGAATAAGGGCAAAAGGTATAGCGAAAAAACTTCTTTGTCTGCAGCTGGATTCTTCAGGCTGTCTTAATCATCAATACGTTTTAGCGTTGAAATTTGCAACTGGAATACAATCCGGTTTCCCGAAATACTGAAGGGAATATTTAGGGGGTCGGTACAACGAAGGAATTTCTAAAATAGGAACAAATTCCTCCTGAAAAAACAAGTGTTAGTAACCATTATATTTTCCTGATTTTTCACTTAAATATTTAATCCGTAAGTGAAAGACAACACAAATAAGCCTTATAATCAGCTAATTACTATAGTAATTTAATAAAATTTTGTTTTTCGTAAAATATAAATCTTAAATTTATTTTACGAAGAATAATGACCGGAAGAACTTTCAGCTGCAAAATAGCCTTATCTACAAAAGCTGCGATTACTTTATCTATTGATGAATATCAATGAAATTTTAAAGCGATTTCACGGGCAACATATTATTAAAATTACAAAGTGAAAGAGTCAAACTTAAAATAACTATTTAATTCTAAAGTCATGGAAAATCAATTTCTAAAGGGAGATGCGATAAAAGAGCTTATACAAAGAGCGAAAGAAATAAAAATCAGCGGGCGCGAGTTTTCCGATGTAACAGATAGTGACGGCCATCAGTATGTAGATCTCGTGCAGGAAGGAGGAGGAATGTTAGGCATCGCTTTAGTAGGATATACTTTCATCCTGGAACAGGCAGGAATTCGTTTTTACAGTCTTGCAGGAACCTCTGCCGGATCTATAAATGCTTTATTGATGGCCGGTTTGGGTAAACCCGGCGAATCCACTTCCCTTAAAGTAATAGAAATAATGGGAGGAAAGAATTTCTTCGATTTCGTTGACGGGCCTTCCGGTATAAAAAAACTAATTCAGAAAAAAGTAGAAGGCAGGTCTGGAGTCTGGAGAGGGCTTATCTTTAACAGTATTCGTATTTTTTCCTTACTAAAATTCAAATTAGGATTAAATCCCGGGGACGCTTTTGAAAAGTGGTTAAGCGGCATTTTAAAGGAGAATGGTATTGAAAATTTAAAAGATCTTACTGAAAAAAGAAATCAGCTCCCACAATTACAAAACAGGCTTAAGCCCGATGTACAATTCAAACCTCCAAAATTATGCATTATCACTTCAGAAATCACCACCCATACCAAGGTGGCATTTCCCTCTATGGCAGGTTTGTATTGGGAAAATCCAAACCAGGTCTCTCCGGCCAAATTTGCCAGGGCTTCTATGTCCATTCCGTTCTTTTACTATCCCTATACCTTAGAAGATATTCCCAACCACGGTAAGATTTTAGATGAAAACTGGGTAAACCACGCCAGTTACAGCGGTGAGGTTCCAAAAACAGTGAAATTCGTGGATGGAGGTATGTTATCTAATTTTCCTATCAACACTTTTCATGTGTCTGGGATACCTTCGCGTCCTACCTTTGGAGTGCGGCTAAGTACTTACAGGGAATCCTACAGTAGTGCAACTAATATTTTTTCCTTTAGCGGAGCCATGATAAGTACTATGCGCCAAATACATGACTATGATTTCATTTTAAAAAATCCAGATTATAAGCAGTTAATTTGCAAGATCAATGCAGATGAAAGCTTCAATTGGCTAAACTTTAATATGACCGAAGAACGGCAAAGCGAACTTTTCCTGCTGGGAGCCCAAAAGGGAATTGAATTTCTGGAAAATTTCAATTGGGAGGAATACAAGAAAACAAGAAGCAACTAAATTTGCCATCCTCAGCACAAGTTGTAAAATAAAAATCCCCTGCTTAACACACACTCGAAAAAAATAGGTCGCTATTCCTATGTTGGAACCGCAGGCTAGCCTATTTCGTCTGCACCACAAATTCGAGGTTGTCTACGATGTCCCCTTCCTCAGTATTGAAAATTTTAAAACCGAAGGAATCATTGGCTTTCAGTTTCAAGTTCTCCAGCTGCTCAGCATCAAGTTGTGCCGTATAAGACCCCGACTTTAGACCAAGGTAATTGAAGAATCCGTCGGGTTCGGAAATGATCTGTTTAACCAATTGCTGCTGCTCATCCAGGATGCGGACTTTAATCCCTCCCAGTCCGTTGGTAGAGGAATCCAACACAAATCCGCCTACTTCACCTACTACGCTCACCGGAATTTCCACCAATCTCATCTGGTTCGGATTCAAATAAATGTTAAGCCGCTTCTTCTTTACACGCCATGCAATTCGGTTCAGGTGGTCGGTATTAATGCTAAAATGATGCTCCATATAAGGTTCCATTCCCCGGAAAAGGCTGGAGCCATCATTTGCCTCTTCTTTCTTTCCTCCGCTAACGGAAGTAACTTTCATGCCCTGTAACTGGGGTTCGTCGTTATCCTTAATGCCATTGCCATTCATGTCCAGGAAGGCGATAAATTTTACGTTAGCTCTATCCATACTGGGACGGTCGCTAAAGCTGGTATTATCCAGGGAAGATCCAAAAAGCAGACTTCCACTGGCGGTTTCGGTAAAGCTGCTTTCCCATCTGTTTGTGGTGCTGGATAAGCCGAAACGTGAAAATCCAACATTCAAGTTAAATCCAATATTGAAGTGGAACTGGTTAAAATTAAAATTATATCCATAGGAAGTGTGCAAATATCCGCTCCCGAAAATTCTTTTTCGCAATTGCCCTTGAACAGCGTTTAGAGAATGACTGCTGTATTCATAATCCAGCTGTGGTGTAAAGATAATTTGCTTTGGAAACGTAATGGAAGATGACAGCCTGCTAAAGATCAGTGGATCGTTGTTTTTATGGAAAAAGGCATTAGTGATAAGATTGAGGTTCACTCCATACATACTTAAGCTCCAACCTCAGGTTGGAGGGCGAAGTATAGCTGAAATCTCCTTTCACACCTACATTATGTGCATATTCAGCTGAAAAGAACATGTTCCCCGGCAAACGTACAGCGGTGTTCAGGAAAGGAATTAACGGATTATCTTCCAGAGAAGAGAGGTATTCGACTCCTCCGCCCAGGCTGATGCTCCTGGTGAGCCCATAGTTCATCCTGGCATGGGCAAAGACGGTATTTTCTCCATCTTCTACCAGACCGCCATTCAGGCTGTATTCAAATTCGTTCTTAGGCATAAAGACAAAAGGAATCTCGAATTGTCTTTCCACAATTTGCTCCTCCCCATAAGGACCGTAATAGCGGAGATTGATATTGGTACTGCCATACATCAAAGGCACATCAAAAGAAAAGAAGCCTGCAGCATCGGCCTGTTTAAAATCTACCAGCACTCCGTTAATGTAGAGTTCTACCATCCAGTCGGCTTCGGTATAATCGCTCAATTCATAAGTCCCAAATGATTTCTTAAGATAGGTAGGGGCATTGGTGAGCTGTACCCCAACCACAGGCCTAAAAAGGGTAGAAATGCTACGGCTCCCATCAGTTATGCAACCAAAAGAAATAGAAAGGGTTTTAGCCAAAATCACCTCGAACGAATCTCTTTATTTATCTGAAAAGGATTTTAGATTAATTGAGCAGATGGTGAAAGAGGGATTAATAAAACCGGATAACGATGGATATTCCCTAACAGAGTATGGCAAAATCATTGAAATAATGGGATATGAGACTCATCAAAAAGAGGAACCCGAAGAGCAAATTATATTCAGTTCAATTTTTCCTAAATCAATAATCATCTTCCTTTCCTGGTTAATTGCAGTGATCTCTATTTTGAGTTTTGTCTTTTACTTAAGCAGCTGATTTCCTTTCCTTCATCTACTAATTGGCTGATAAACATATTTGTTTTCCCGCTGAAAGACCTATTGCAATGGGATCTAACAAAAATTCCGTAAGAAAATTCTACTTTTTACCTTGTTTTAACATTTCCTTATAGTATGTTTGACGATGACATAAAAATCAAGAACCTCGGGGCAAGCCCACGAGGTATGAATTGGAAAACTATTTTATAATTTCGAGGCAAGCCCGCCTGAATGATTCGGGCAGGCCTCGGGGAATTAAACCCTCAATGAGGGATTAAAAATGGCTTAATCGTATACGGAAATATTGCTATGAAATCTGTCTCTATTTTTAAGAAATTTCTAATAGTTTCTGTGCTAGTAATTATCACGGTAATTTGCTGGCATATTTATTTTTTAGCTTCGATGAATGCTGAGGTTAAAAAGGAAATAGCTTCAGATGAAATTGTTGAAAAAATAAACCTTTTAGTATTAAATCTCTCAGGATATAAAAATTACGAAGGGGATTTCGAGGAGCAATGGGATATCCAGGTAACGAAGATCAACAGCATTCTTAACCAACATCCTGACTTAAAAACTGCAGTTGAGCAGGACTTTGCTGCATTCACTAAGGCGTATGAAAAGGAATTCCAAAAAGCATCTTCTAACGAAACCTTAGCAGCTCAGGTTCTTTTTCTTGACTCTAACAAAGAATATGTTGAGGATATACTTTTCCAGTTAAGGTCATTTTCCCGTCAAACTTCTGAAGACCTATTGACCTTTAAAAGAATTAGCAGCACATTGCAGGTATTGCTATTCATTATCTGTCTTTCTTTACTGATATTTTATTTTTATTCTTTTCATACCGGTTATGAAAGTTCACGAATCCTATTGCAGAAGGCCTTAAGTAAAATGGAAACCAATGAGGAGATCATTTCTTACAGAAAACAAATCGGAAATAAGATTCAGGGAGAATTAGAAAACGAAGTCAATGAATTAATCACCGGGTTACATTATAAACTACAGGAAAGAGAGAAAGAATTACAGGAAAAAAAGGATTTCATAACGCTACTTGTAAAAAATCTTCCGATAGGCCTGGCGGTTAGTTCACTTAATGGCAAAGAGGTTAGACTTACCAATAAGAAATATTCGGAAATTTATGGTTTTGAACCGGATGACCTAGACGAAGTAAATTCTAGTTTCAAAGCATTTAATGATAAGGAAAACCCATCCAGCCCTGTATTATCTGAAAAAGATCTACATCAGCCAAAAGTTTCTGCGAAGTATAAAAACCAGGTAATTATAGATAAGAACGGGATTTCTAAAAATGTTGCTGTCAAAAAGATACCAATTCCCGGGCAGGACCTTTTAATCTCCATAGTTAAGAATAACACTAAGCTCCTGCAGAAAGAAAAATCCCTGGAGGCCAGTAAAATATTTTCAGATGTAATATTTGAAACTAATTCGGTTGGACTTTCGCTGCTGGATGGTGATGGGTGTTTTATTAAAATTAATAAGAGGTTTTGTGAAATTTATGGGTATGCTGATGAGGAGTTATTAGGACAACATTTTTCAATGCTCATTCCCAGGGAAGAAAAGGAGTATTTCATCAGGGCTTTTAAAAATCGTAGCAGCAATGGTTCCGTGGAGGGAACCACAATGAAGGAATATAAGGTAGTTAGAAAGAACGGAGAGATAAGAGAAGTTTTATCAAACTCAGAATTCTTTGCTTCGAAAGAGTTAAAAGGGAGAATCTATACCGTTATTGATATTACCGAAACGAAGACCGAAAAGAGCAAAATGATGGCGGCCATAGAAGGAGGAGGTTTAGGTACGTGGAATATTAACCTTGAAACCGGCCACAACGAGATCAATGACCAGTGGGCCAAAATGTTAGGTTATAAAAAGTTTGAAATTCCTCACACTAAAGAATTCTTTGAAAGCCTGGTCCATCCTGAAGATCTACCATCATTTAAAAGTTCTTTGGAATCAATATTAAGGGGGGAGCAAACTTCATTTTACCATGAAATAAGACTTAAGTGTAAAAACGGCGAATTTAAATGGATTCTGGATTCTGGCAAGGTTATTAAACATAAAGCAGATGGAAAGCCAGTCCTTATGGCAGGTAGCCACGTGGATATCGATAAGGTAAAGAAGAAAGAATTAGAGCTCATAAGTACCGGGGATCGCCTACGGCGTGCCCAGGAAATGGGAATGGTTGGCGACTGGGAACTGGAGTTAGCTTCCGGAGGTTTTAATTGTTCTGCCATGGTTTGTCGGATCTTCGGGCGAAAAAAGAGCAATTCACCTATAGAGCTGGAGGAAGTGATCGGGCAATTTCATCACAATTCAGCGTCGAAATTCAGAGAAGCAATTGAAAAGCTTATCAGGGATAAGAGCAGTATATCTATGGAAGGGGATATTTTCCTTCCAGACGGAAAAATTAAACATATAAGAATTATCGCCGTGCCTATTTTAGGTCTTAACACGGAGGTATCCAGTGTTATGGGCATTTTTCAGGACGTAACTTCTATAAAGATAGCACAGGACAGGTTGGAAACTACCAATAAGCGTCTTAAGTTGCTTTCAGATAATATTCCCGGCGGCCTGATTCAATTCAGGGTAAACGGTAATTTACCCCCACAGATCCTTTATCTTTCAGAAGGTGCTGAACAAATATGGAATCTTACAAGAGAGGAGGCCTTTCGTGGGAACGGGGAGCATCTTTTTATAAACATACATCCCAAAGATCACAATTTCATAAAAAGGTCACTGCTGTTAGCCTCAAAAAGATTAGAACGTTTGAGTATCATTTGGAGAACCCTTTCTGAAGATGGGAAGATAACCTGGCATCGTGGCATTGGTGTTCCGACTAAGAATCAGGACACTACTATAACCTGGAATGCCCTGGTGCTTGATGTAACCGAAATAAAAATTGCCGAAAATAAGCTAAGGGAACAGGAGGAATATATGCAGGTATTAACCCGGCATGCTTCAGACGCTATTATTTCCTGTGATATCACCGGCAAAGTTAAGTTTGTTAATCAAACCCTTAAGGAATGGGTGGGGCCTCTGGATCCAACAATAGAGCCGAAAGACTGGCCCCGGGCTTATCATCTCTATTCCGTTGAGAAGGACAGGTATCTAAAAGCTTCAGAATTAAGCCTGTTCCGGGCACTGGAAACCGGGAAAGTGTACAAACAGGAGTTCTTAATCAAAAGGCCGGGAGAGCCTGTAAGATATGTTCAGTCCAATGGTTCAGCTTTAAATGATTCTTCGGGAAATCGATTGGGCGCCATGGTAGTTCTTCGGGATATTACTCAAAAAGTTCAGCAGGAGATAGAGATTTCCAATTCCATTATTATAGCCAGGGAAAAAGAGCGAGCCAGGATCGCTTCAGAAATTCACGACGGAATTACTCAATCTCTTAGCGTGGTTGCGATGAATATGAAAAATCTTCGATATGATTTTAGTGAACTGGGATCCAGTGAAAGTTATACCAGGGCTTTAAATTACCTCAATAATGTAATCGATCAATCCAGAAACCTGGCACATACTATAATGCCTAACTCCATAAAAGATTTCGGATTGATAGAAGCCGTTCGGGAATTGGTAGAACAGTCTTCCTCGGGCAGCAAAAAAGAAATTAGTTTTGAGTATACAGCATACCGAAGAATGCCTGCGGGTAAGGAATTACATATTTTCAGGGTTATACAGGAAGGCCTTGGAAATGCCCTTAAACATTCGGAGGCAAATAATATCCAAATTCGCTTGTTTTTTGAAGAGGCTCATGTGAGAATGAGTCTCGAGGACGACGGGAAAGGTTTTGATGCCAGGAAAAGTTATCATAAACAGGGAATCGGATTAATTTCAATGAGGGACCGGGTAAAAAAGATGAAAGGACAATTCAGAATTTTTTCCGGGAAAGGCACCGTAATTTATTTTAAAGTTCCTGTTAAATATAAAGTAGAAGCAAATGAAGAAACCAGTACGCATTCTTATAGTAGATGACCATCAACTGGTTAGAGAAGGCCTGATCTCTATCGTAAGCACTTTTCAAAGCAGTCTCGAATTGGTTGGAGCAGCCGGAAATGGAGTGGAAACATTAAATTTGATCCAGAACATGGATCCCAAACCTGAGGTGGTCCTAATGGATATCAATATGCCTCATATGAACGGTATGGACTGCACGCGGGAAATAAAAAAGTTTTTTCCGGAGGTAAGGGTCATAGCTTTAACCATGCATAATCAAAGCCTTCATATTAAACAAATGCTCAAAGAAGGGGCGCATGGATACGTTTTAAAAGATTGTGATAAAGAAGAATTAAAAGAGGCAATCCTTGAGGTTGCTAAAGGCAACACCTTTTTTAGCCGGGGGGTTACCAATAAAGTGATGATGGAATTTAGCCAGCTAAAGCGAGAAATGAACAATCTTGATGTTTCTTCGGTAAGTCCCAGGGAAAAGGAAGTTTTAAATCATATATTACAAGATAAATCCAATAAGGAAATAGCGGATGAACTTTATATAAGCATTCGTACCGTGGAAACGCATAAGCAAAATCTTATAAGTAAAACAGGTGCAAAATCTATTGCAGGTTTGGTAGTCTTCGCTATTAAAAATAATCTTTTAGAAGATTTTCCGGGATAAAGGTTAATACGCGATCTGCTTATGAATAATTCTGTGAATCACGTAATGCCAGAAAGTACATCTATGTAATTTTGAAAATAAATTAATTTTTCATATTCAATAGCCAAAAACTGATTTTGAGAGAGTTGGAAAATATAAAGTGGTAAAAGGCAATATAGTATAAGCATTATCCATAAACTTAGATAGCATTTTAAAGAGGCTATTCCAGGCCTTAGTTTATAAGAGAAGTATATTAATGGAATTTAAATTGTTGTGCGGAAAGAATGAAAAATGAAAAGCGGAAAGATCAAGCCGTAGATAAGAGCCTTGAAATTTTTACACTATTAAGCCATGAGATCAGAACACCTTTAAACGCCATTATTGGAATTTCAGATCTTTTGCAAAAGCCAGACTTACCCGAAAAGGAGGAATATTATAATGTGCTTCAAACCACTTCAGAAAATCTTTTGGAGCTGGTAAATAACATTCTGGATTTCAGCAAACTGAAATCAGGAAAGCTCGAGGTATCCCATAAACCTTTTAATCTTAAAAAAAAGCTGGAGCATTCTCTGTATTCTCAGAAGCAAACAGCTAAATTAAAAGGTTTGGGGTTTAAGCTTGAATTCGACCCGAGTATTCCTGAAGTTATTAAGGGAGACGAGGTAAAAGTTTGCCAGATCTTTGTAAACTTACTATCCAACTCGATAAAATTCACTGAGGAAGGAGAAGTGGCAATCAGGCTAAGGCTTCAGAAGGAGGATAATGATTCTTTGGTATTAATATGTAAAGTGAGCGATACCGGAATTGGAATACCTTCTAACCAGGTAGACCGGGTATTTGAGGCCTTTCACCAGGGAGAGGAAGATATTAATGTTACTTACGCCGGTACCGGCTTAGGACTAAATATCACCCAAAAATTAATTAAAATGCTGGGAGGAGATCTTTGGGTAGAAAGTGAGGTTGACACCGGGACCTGTTTCAGATTTACTCTGCCTTTCGGAAAGACCTCTGCAACTTCGGAGATCCAAAAGCTACCGCAAACAAATGCTTCCATACTAAAAGGTAAAAAAATCCTTGTGGTAGAGGATAATAAGGTAAATATACTGGTGGTATCAAAGCTTCTTGACCATTGGCAGATGGACTGGGAAATTGCGGAAAACGGAATCGAAGCTCTGGAAATGATTGTAAGTTCAGATTATGATATAGTTCTTATGGATATTTATATGCCTAAGATGAATGGTATAGAAGCCATTGAAAAAATTCGCAATTTTCCCGGAAAAAAATATCAAAATCTCCCGGTTATCGCGTTAACAGCTGTTACTGAAATTCAGGAAAATCAAAGAATTTCAAAAACCTACTTTAATGATTTTCTAACCAAACCATTTGAATCAGAAAAACTTAAGGAGTTAATAAGTATTTACTGTAATACAAGGCAGCAATGATTAATAAATGACTAACTTAAAAATCTAATAATTAGAATATTACGACCACAATTAATTTTCAGATACAGGGTTGGTTAGGAAATTTACAGTTACACAGAAAAATAAATAATGAACATTTTTAACCTTTTTTTAAATTTTTTCCCCAGAGCCCGAAAATTCCAATTTACCCCTGATTTTTTTAATAGCCTTCCCCTCCCAGGACTTCTTTTGAAAATGGTAGGTAATAAATTTATTATTGTTAATGCCACCGATGCCTATTGTAAACTCGCCAATACCTCGCGTGAATTCCTAATCGGAAAGCAGGTGCCTGAGGCTTTTCCAAATGACTCAGAAGCTAACGGGAAGCGAATAGAAGCTTCATTTAATAAAGCTATTCTAACCGGAGAACCCGAGCAGATAGAGATTCTGAGATATGACCTAACGGATCCTGATTCAGGAGAAAAAGAGGAGAAATACTGGCAGATCCAAAGTTTTGCCGTAAGTGGGCCTGCCGCTGAAAACAGCATTTATATCTGGAATATTATAGTTGATAAAACCGCTGAAATTTTTCTTAAACAGCGTAAAAAGGAGCTTGAAACTGAAAAAAAACAAAGAACTGAACAGGACCGGTTCTTTATTGAGGGTAATAGCGACGCTCTATATTCTTTAGATAGAGAAGGTAATTTTTTAAGTATAAATGAAGGTTTATTGGAATTAACCGAAACCTCGGAAGAGGAACTTTTGCAAATGGATTTTTTACCCTTTTGTGCACAGCACGACCGGGAAAGGACTGTAAGCTTTTTTAAAAAGGCCGTGGCCGGTGAACCTCAAAGATTTGAAGGAGATTTTGTTTCTGCTAAGGGCAGGAAAATGATATTAAGCATCGACTTGCTTCCAATGAAAGTGGACGGGGAGGTCCTGGGTGCTTATGGTATTGCAAAAGATATTACCAGTTTGCGAACCTCAGAAAAAGACCTTAACCAGAAGAAGGAATTCCTTGACCTTTACTCAAGGATCATAGATCTACTAGTTGCTCACGGCGTAGAATCAGTTAATCTTGAATATATTTTTGGCGAAATAGGTCAAACCTCAGATGCAGACGTAATTTATTACTTAGGGGAATCCCTGGAAGACCTGGACGAGAAACCCGTGATCTCAGAAATTATTCAGTGGAGAAGAAAGTCTGTTAAAACTGAATTTTCACATCCAGACTTATCCTGGTCTGAGAAACTAAAAAAATTATTTGGTCCGTTTCAATATGATGCTCCACAAATGTTAGAGCCTGATAACTGCCATACCCGGGAACAACGGGAATTACTCAAAGAAAATGGGATTAAATCCTTAATAATCCTCCCTGTATTTATTAACAATGAATTATTCGGGCTTGTAGGTATTGAAAACCGATTTAAGAAAAGAGTCTGGCAGACGGAAGAGCAGGAATTTCTTAGAAGTATTTTAAAAAATGTAGTGAGCTTTGTTGAAAAAAGAATATCAAATATCGAGACGAGGAGAAAGAAACAGGAATTATTAAAAACAGAGAAAAAATTCGAATTCCTGGTGCAGGAGGGTTTGGATCTTATAGGAATACTGGAAGCAGACGGTACTTATAAGTTTGTAGGTGCTTCTTCCTCGCGGGTCTTAGGGATTTCTCCGCAAGAATTTGTAGGAAGGAATGCCTTTGATTTTATTCATCCTGAGGATAAAGATTTTATGTTTGCCCAATTTTCTTCCATTAGCTCCCGGAAACATCTTCATATCCAGCCATTTCGCTTTCGTAATGCTAAAGGACAGTGGAGATGGATAGAGACTACTGCCACAAATCTCCTGGAGGCACCAGAGATAGAAGGTATTATAACTAATTCCCGTGATGTTACAGAGAAATTTGAACGTGCTCGCGAGATCAAGGATTTAAACGATCGATACCGACTTGCGGCCAAAGCCACCCATGATCTAATGTACGATTGGGATTTAGTTGCAGACGAAGTGACACGATATATCGAGGGAAAAGAATCGATGTTTGGTTATTCCCTGGAAAAAATGGAAGAAATAAGCTTCTGGAGGGAACAAATACATCCTGAAGACCGGCATTCTTATATAAAAGAGCTTAAAGCCGCTTTAAAAAACTTCAATGCCAGCAAAATGAATACCCAATATAGGTTTCAGCGCAGTGATGGCAGTTATGCAAGCATCATTGACAGGGGCCACATTATTCGCGATGGAAACGGGAAAGCAATACGACTAATTGGTGCTACCAGCGATATCTCGGAAATAATTTCCAATAGGGATGCCTTAAAACTGGCTAATGTACGATTCAACTATGCGATGAAAGCTACCAGGGAGATGATCTGGGATTGGAATATAAAGGATGATATAATAATTAGAAGCAAGGCTTTTAAGAAGCTTTACGGATATGATGAAGATAAACACTCGGTTGAAGATTTTTGGTTTGATAAAATCGTTCAGAAAGATAGAGAAAGGGTGAAGAAATCTTTATATGCTGCCGTAAAGAACCCTAAGGTCTCTGAATGGAAGGAGGAATACCGGTTCCTGAAATTAAGCGGAGAAAAGGCTTTTGTGATAGACCGGGGCTTTATAATTAGAGATGCCACTGGAAAGGCGACCAGAATGGTTGGAGCTACTTTAGATGTTTCAGAATCAAGGAAATTGGTCAAAGAAATTAAAAAACAGAATAAGGTTTTAAGAGAAATAGCCTGGGAGCAGGCACACGTAGTGCGTGCCCCCCTTACCCGGTTAAAAGGACTTGTGGAATTAGTAAAACTAGAGGTCTATGATGAATGGAGCCAGAAAGAATTAATAGACCTTATTAGTGATTCAGCCGATGAACTCGATGAAGTAGTTATCAAAATCATACGCAAAACCGAAGAAGTATAACTTTAAATGAAAAAAATGAAAATTCTTATTATTGAAGATGATGCCGTGGTTGCCATAATGCAAAAGATGTGGATCGCAAAAACCTTTAATTATAAGGCCGAATTATTCTCCAACGGTTTAGAGGCTGTTAATTTTCTGGATAAAGAGCTTATAGACAAGCCCGATGAAACTTATCTTATTCTTTTAGACCTAAATATGCCGGTAATGAATGGCTGGGAATTTCTGGAAGCTTTGGAGCAAAGGGATTACTCAGCCAAGGTTTCGGTTATCGTTGTTACCTCATCAAAGTTCAGGGAAGATTATGAAAAGGCAAAAGAGTCGCCTTTGGTAATTGATTTCCTAAATAAACCTATTGGACCAAATAGCCTTAAGAAATTCATTAAGGAAGGCGAACTGCAATTCAGTCATAAAAAAATGGAATAGGAATAATTAAAGTCCTGACCGGTCTTTAGTGATAAGTATTTTTCTTTTTCCCATCAGAATTTGATATCTCTCCCTTAACAAGTTTAGATTAGGATCTTTATTTGGTTAACATATTTCTGTTTTCCTCTTCATTGTATATCCGCTAAGAGACCCAAAAGGCAAAATTGAAATAAGGTGTCACGTCGAGCACAGTCGAGACGCTTTTGTTTGACCCTTCGACTGCGCTACCATTGACGTAATTTTAAAATCCTGTTAATCAGGCTTGTTTTTATAATTCAAAATGAAACTTAACTGGTATGGAAGTTTCCTTTTTCATTTTTTGTGTGTATTCCTCTCACTCCGTTCGTTGGATACAATTAAAACGAAACAAAACCCGACCAAACGGACGGGCAGGAAGGGCGCCCTATGTGGAGGTGTTTTTTTGGCAACTGCCTTCCTCTCCCTTTTGGTCGTCGGAGGCACAAAAAATCCCAAATCAGCAGCTAAATTTTTTCCAGGCCCCTTCAACTCCACTCAGGACAAGCTTTCAAAAATTTTTAACGTTGCTGATTCTCTACACTCACACACGTAGTTTAAAACTCGCTATGCTCGAAACGTCATATTCCTACGCTAGGTAAATTTTTGTCACGGGTCTCAGGGTGACAAAAACTGTTTTTAGGTTTTTAAACGGATAAGCATTCCTCTTCATCAGCCCAATTATTAATTCCTAATTTTAAGTTTTTTTGTTTCTATAAAAGGCTTCTGTTTTTTATCAACTCATAATGCTGAAAATTCAAATTGGAAATTCAGCAAAAATATTACCGAAAAAACATCCAGCTAAAACAAA
This sequence comes from Salegentibacter tibetensis, assembly GCF_020164485.1. Lineage (GTDB taxonomy): Bacteria > Bacteroidota > Bacteroidia > Flavobacteriales > Flavobacteriaceae > Salegentibacter > Salegentibacter tibetensis. The sequence continues at coordinate 50,130 of NZ_JAIQZA010000004.1, read as the reverse complement.
GATCGTATAAACCTTTTCTGCCATAACTGAAATTAGCTGTTCACGATTAAGCTAAACCTCAAAAAATTTAGACTTTATTTTCTAAATATGATCCGAGTCATTTTTTTGAACTTTTCAACCTCTTTTCTTTACAAATTGGAAGCTTAGCTTCTCATTTTAAACAGGCGCCCTGGCATGCTAAATTTTGCAGGCTGCCGGTAATAAAACTATTTACAACATGACCAGAACAAACCAAGTGCACAGTTTTCATATCCCGGTGATGGGAACAGCTTTTACCATTGACAGTCCTCTTCGGGTTGCTAAATATGGAATATCTTCTGTGATCTCCATTATTGACGACGAGCTTATTGATAAAATGAATGCTTTTTACAGTAAGAAATACAATTTGCCTTATCGGGAAATTCCAAAAAGCAATCGCGACTCCCGGGCCGAACGCATCACTTCTTATTTAGACATGGTACACAAGATTGTTCAGGATAAATTTGAGGATTTCAAAAAGGAACTTTCTGAAAGCAAAACGGCATTAGAAAATTACATTTCCATGCTACCCAATCATTCTGAAATGAAACAGGGTCTTCAAAATTTTCTGAATAACGGAGTGGATTCCGAAGAAAAATTGAATAAGTATATAGAGAAAAATCTAAGCCCAGGTAGTATTGATGTAAATATCATGGCTAAGATCGACAAGGATAATTACATAAAAAACGAGCAATTACCTGTAGAATTTAATGATGCCCATGCGGCCCTACGCGGATTTGCCAATTCAAAACTTTCTTCTTCAGTTGTTCTTTCTGCAGGATTAAACCCCAGGCTTTATAGCTATTTTGAAAATTTTAGAGATTTTTTTCCAGACACAAATGGAAACCTTAAAAAGAAAATTATCCTGAAAGTAAGTGATTTTAGGTCTGCCTCGATCCAGGGAAATTACCTGGCTAAAAAAGGATTATGGGTATCGGAGTATCGAATAGAATCCGGGCTGAACTGTGGAGGACATGCCTTTGCTACCGATGGGTATCTGCTTGGGCCAATCCTGGAGGAATTTAATCAGAAAAAAGAGGAACTTATTCAATCTGCTCACGAATTGATGAGTAAAGCTTTAATTCAAAAAGAAATACCTGTTCCTGAAAAACCCTTTGATCTAAAAATCACGGTACAGGGCGGTGTGGGTACTTCTGAAGAGCATAACTTTTTACTGGAACATTACCAGGTTTCTTCTGTTGGATGGGGTACTCCATTTTTACTTGTTCCGGAAGCTACTTCGGTTGATACTGAAACACGTAGGTTACTGGCAAAAGCCAGGGAAGAAGATCTTTATTTAAGCCATATTTCTCCTCTTGGGATACCCTTTAACACCGTAAAGGGAACCACAAACGAAGCCTTGAAATTAAAACGAATTGCTAAAAACAAAAGTGGTAGTTCCTGTCCTAAAAAATTCCTGGCCCTGAGTAAAGAATACGATGAGAAGGGAGTTTGTTCCGCTTCGAAGAAGTTTCAAAAATTAAAACTTAAAGAACTGGAAGATCAGAAAGAAAACCACTCCAGGCAGGCATTGGAGAAAAAGAAAAACAAAATAACAGAAAAAGCCTGTTTATGTGTTGGCCTCGGGAATGCATCTTTTCTTGAAAATGACATTAGAATAAAGGGTCAGGCGCAGGGAGTTGCAATCTGTCCGGGACCAAATATGGCCTATTTTTCCAAAGTTATTTCTCTTTCAAAAATGGTACAACATATCTATGGAAAAGTATCGGTTATGGAAATGTCAAACCGTCCTAATATGTTTATAAAGGAACTAAAAATATACCTGGAATACTTCAGGAATGAAATTGAAGAATTCGTGGAGGAACCTAATGCTAAACAGAAGAAAAAACTGGAAAAATTTAAAACTAACCTTTTGGAAGGGATATCCTATTACGAGGATTTATTCACAAAGAAAACCAATTTTTTCAAAAGCGGAAGAACCCAGCTGCTCTGTGAATTGGAAGAATTAAAAGCATTAGTAAGCGGGATTAATATAAAGCCCGAGGTTTCCACTTAGACTTTTCGTAATATTTAATCTCTTTTTCAACCAGGGCCTGAATAATGGAGAAACACTGGAAAGATGAAATTTCGGGCGTTCCCTCCCACTCTATTTTATAAATAGCAAAATTCAGCAAACCCCCTAAATCTAATGATTTATGGGGTTTTATTTTTCGTTGTCACTTTCAAGTATTTATCTATACCACCTTTTCTTACATTAAAAATCTTTGATGTTATTCTAAAAATTCTTTTACTTATCGTAATATTGCTATATAACATTTAAAACATTAATGCTAAGAGAACGGCATTTCGTTCTTACCTAAAGAAAAAACACCAAAAATTAAACTATCATGTCTGAAAAGAAAGAAATCGCTTTTTTTGAAAAATATCTAAGCTTATGGGTTGCCCTTTGTATTGCAGGGGGTATTTTTATTGGCTACATCGCCGGAGATGCGATGGAAGTCATGAGTACCTGGGAGATCTCCCAGGTAAATATCCCTATTGCCATCCTCATCTGGATGATGATCTATCCCATGATGTTGCAGGTAGATTTCACAAGTATCAAAAAGGTGGGAAAAAAGCCCAAGGGTATCTTGCTGACGTTAGTAATGAATTGGCTTGTTAAACCTTTTACCATGGCTTTCTTCGCATGGATCTTTTTTACTAAAATATTTGCAGCATTTATTGATCCTGCCCTTGCGGGAGAATATATCGCCGGAGCGATTATTTTAGGTGCCGCGCCTTGTACGGCAATGGTTTTTGTCTGGTCTTATCTTACAGACGGGGATCCGAATTACACCCTGATGCAGGTTTCAGTTAATGACCTTATCATCCTTTTCGCTTATGTCCCTATTGTTGGATTGTTACTGGGAATTACAGATGTAGTTGTCCCTTATGAAACGCTCATCCTAAGTATTCTCATCTACGTAGTTGTGCCGCTGGTTGCAGGGATTCTCACAAGTAATCTTCTTATAAAAAAACACGGCAGGGACTGGTTTGAATCCGATTTTCTTCCAAAATTCAAGCCCATGAGCGTGATCGCTCTTTTGCTTACTTTGATCCTGCTTTTCGCTTTCCAGGGTGAAAATATTCTGAATAACCCAATTATCATCCTTTTAATAGCAGTACCACTAATAATCCAGACGTATTTCATCTTCTTTGCGACCTGGTTTTCGGGAAGAAAGCTGAATTTATCACACCAGGTATGTGCGCCAGCCGCTATGATAGGAGCCAGTAATTTCTTTGAACTATCTGTTGCGGTGGCTATCGGTCTCTTTGGTTTGGAAAGTCCGGCGGCTTTGGTTTGTGTTGTTGGTGTTTTAGTTGAAGTTCCCGTGATGCTCTCCCTGGTTAAATACGCCAATAAGCAAAAGTATTGATTTAGAAGTTTTAAAATAATCCAGAAACAAATTCAAAGAAAAAGGTTGCTATTCCATGCAGTCTTCTTCTTTTTAGCATTTTAAATTTTGGATCATTTACTTTTTCTGGGTTAATAATATTCCAAAGAATACTATAGCAACCCCAACAACGTCCGTTATATTAATTTTATCACCAAAAGCCAACCAGGCCATGAACATAGTTACGGGTGGCCCCAGGTAAAATAAACTGGCTACACTAGTAGCGTCAAGCCTCTCAATTAATCGCCACATTAAAATATAAGCTCCGAGGGAAACTGCCAAAACCAGCCAGATCATAGCATAAGTAAATTCAGGAACCCATTCCGTAGCTAAATTTTCGAAGAAAATAGCGGGCAAAGCTAAAGCCAGCATCGTAGCAAGGCTATGATAAAAGAGGGTTTGATCGAGGGGTAGTTTTTCTTTCTCCTTATTTATTTCCACCTTTCGCTGAATTAAAGTAGCTATGGTAATTCCTATAACCGATCCTAATGGAATAAGATAACCAAAAATTGAGCTAGTACTGTTTAAATCTATTCTAAAGGCCACAGTTATTACCACACCTATAAACCCTAATACTAATCCGAACCATTGGTATTTATTTGTTTCTTCTTTGGTTACATAACCGGAGAGAGCTCCGGTTGCCAAGGGTTGCAAGGCTACCACGAGCGCCACAATACCTGACGGAACCTTATTTTCCAGCGCCAGTAAAACACAGGTAAGCCATACCCCATGCGCCAGAAAACCAATTAGCATATTCAGTGATGCCACCCTAAAACCAACCCATTTAAACCTTTTTCTTATCACCAGATATAAAACCATTAATACAGTCACGGCAAGGTATCTCCAGAAAATTAACGTAAATGGTCCTGTATACGGAAGTCCGTACTCAGCTCCTATAAAGCCAGAATTCCACAACAAAACAAAGCCAATAATTAATAGGATTGTCCTTTTTTTCATAGGGAATGGCTTTCTATTGATTAACTTATAAAAAATGTTTCAGAAGCTACTAATATAAAAGTCCTTGAAAGAATCAAATATTATAATCCTAAAATCCTAATATTTGATCTGATTGATCTATGCAAAACCAGTTATTATTTCTGGCCGCATGATGAATTTGAGGATTCAGAAGAGTTTTAATTTTCTTCTTACAATTTCTCTGAAAACAAAAGAAAGCGCGAAATACGGTTGCTTTCTGGTTTTTCAGAAATGATCGCATCACCCATGCCCTTGGCTGTTTTCTTTACGACACCTTTAAATTCAGCTTTCCTTTTACTGCTAAAGTAAAAAAATCAAAATCATATAAAATACTGTATATCAAAATTTAAAATCTAAAAACGAATTCAACACTAAGGAATTTTTTATTAAATTAGACAGTTAGAATTCTTTCAAATCAGGCCTAACTGAAGAAAATTTTCTAATTAATATTTCCGCCCCAGAATTCATTAAGAACCCAAATTTTTTAACCTATACTGTGTCTTTTTGTTTTTAGGATTTTTCTAAAAACGAAGGAATAATTTTTCAGTTTCGAAGAATATTTACCTCATATCAATTTTGTGAGGAATTAAATACAAGTGCTCCATGATCCAACCTATACAAATATTAATAGTTGAGGACGAAATGATCATTGCGGCAAATATTTCCCTGCAACTTACCGAAATGGGCTACGAAGTTTCAGGGATTATTCCAAGAGGTGAAGACGCCTTAAATCATATTAAAAGTAACCTCCCGGATATTGTATTAATTGATATTCAGCTTAAAGGTGAGTTAGATGGAATAGAAACAGCACAGAGAATGCAGAAATTTCATAGTAATCTGGCTATTATTTACCTTACCGCCAATGCCGATGACGCAAATTTTAACAGGGCTAAATCAACCCATCCTTATGCCTTTATTTCCAAACCATTTAAGAAACTGGACTTACAACGTAGTATTGAACTTACCATAAATCAGTTAAAATGTAATATCCCCACTCCTATCAATGGTTATAAAACTGAAAATTCTACTTTCGTTTTAAAGGAATGTCTTTTTATACGACACCAGGAAACGATGGTAAAAGTTGATATTAAAGCTATTCGTTATATAGAAGCCGACCGCAACTACTGCCGGATATTTTCTACCGACAAAGAATATTTACTGGTGACTACACTTAAAGATATGGACAGAAAACTGCCCCAAAGACATTTTTTCAGAATCCATAGATCTTATATTATTAACCTCTCCAGAATAGACGAAATCGCGGGAACGCATGTGGTTATTGCTAAAAAAGCAATTCCCATGTCTAAAGGGATGAGACCCGAGCTTTTAAAAAGATTGCAAACCATTTAAGCCTTTGATAAAAAATAATGTCCTTTAGGACAGCATTTTAGTCGATTCGTCCTAAACCACTTGTTTTCAGTTGTTTCCATAAGTAAATTGTTTCCTATTTATTTAAAATCAGGAAATTATGAAAACTCTAAATTTTATTGCCTTGCTTTTTGCAATTGTAGTATTGCAAACCACCAACCTCTTTTCTCAAAATGCCAATCAGGCCTTTTGGGTACACGAAGACCAGGTAAAACCTTCTATGCAAAAAGAGTATGAAGCCGTTTCCAAAGATTTTATCGCTGCCTGCAAAGAGCATAATTTAAAAGATGCCAACTGGGCTACAGCGAGTATTGATGATGGAAAATATTTGAGCATTTCACCCATTGATAGTATGGCCGATTTTGATAAGAATCCCTTGGCGCCTTTAGCTGAAAAAATGGGAGAAGAAAACTTCAGAGCCATATTTAATCGTTTTAATGAATGTTATGATACCCACCGTGATTATGTAGTGCATTTAATAGATGGCCTGTCTTATATGCCTAACGGGCTTACCACGAATACCGTTGGCGAAGATTACAGAAAATGGCATTTCTTTCACGTTACACCACAAAATCTTACCAACCTTCGAGATAAGATAAAAGAGATTAAAGCCCTTTATGAAAAGAAAGGTGCTAAACAGCACTTTAGAATCTACCGCAGTGGTTTTGGAAGTAATGGAGATTATTATCTCGCGGTAATTTCAGCAAAAGATGCGCAATCTTACGCAAAAACTTCTGCAGAAACAGATGAACTTCTTGGAGAAGAAGGTGAGAAGGTATTTGATGAAATGATGCAGTACGTTCATAAATACGAATCTAAAACAGGCCGTATGCGCCCCGATTTAGCTTACACCGCAACTACTGACTTTAAAGATTGACCAATGAAAACCTCACACCTATGTTTATTCACTTTGTTGACTGTATTGCTTTCTTCAAACTACTTACAGGGACAAAACAATAACAATAAAATTGTTGTAAAAGCGGTATATGACCTTCTACAAAATAAGAACGCAAATTCAAATGAGATTTCAGCATTAACGAATGGAATAAATTGGGATGAAATAGGAGGAAGCAAGAAAGGAATCAATAGCAAGTACAGCATTTCCTTTAATGCGATAATGAAAAATGAATGGGAAAATATTCTTTTTAAGAATCTCAATTTCAAGATACCTGAGGATGATAAGGTATTAGTTACAGGAACAGTAAACGGGCGTCAATCTACAGAATGTGAATTTATCTCTACCCAGTTTAAGCATTACTGGTCTTTAAAGGATGGTAAAATAGTCCATTTCTTAGAATAACCAAAAAACAAAACTTATGAAAGCTTTAGTATCATTTGGACTTGCAATAGCCATATTCATAGTCTATAACTCACAGGACAAACGTTATACGCAACAATCGGCAGAAATAGACACTTACAAGAAGGTTTTGGAAGCTTATGAGGAACGGGATTGGGAAACTATGGTTGCACATTATGCAGATTCCGCTAAAATAATGAACAATGTAGAGGAAAAAGATGCGCAGAACCTGTCGCAATTCCTGGCCCAAAACAAAGAAGATGCAACTCAGTTTTCCAGTTGGGATTTTGTGGAAACTGAATCTGAATATGAGATGGTTGTAAATGATAAGGGAGAGACCTGGGTGAACTTCTGGGGCCTTTGGCAGGGAACTTTTAAAGCCAATAATAAAGAGTATAAAATCCCCACGCATATAACTGCTCATTTTGTAAACGGAAAAATAGTTCGTGAAGCCGGTTACTGGGATGTTTCGAAAATAATTCAGGATATCCAAAAGGACCAGAATGATGAATCAGATTCCTTAGAAAAAAGCAACCGGAATTAAATTTCTGCCACAGAAATTTATAATTCAAAATGATAAGATGATGAAGACAGTTGGAATTATTGGTGGCTCAGGGTTTATTGGAAGCTACATAACCAGGAAATTTTTGGAAGAAGGCTACAACGTGAAAGTCTCGGTTACAGATATTAATAAAAGCGAGAAGTATCAGCATCTTTTTGATCTTAAAAATTCAGAAAACCTCCACATACGGGCATTCAGACTAGAGAATTTAGATGCTTTAAAAGATTTTATAAAAGACTGTGATATTGTTATTCACAGTGGTACCCCGTTTCAACTGAATGTAAAAGACCCGCAAGCGGAACTTTTTGATCCTACTATAAAAGGAACTAAAAATTTCCTTGAAGCCATATGTGAATCCCCACACCTTGAGAAAGTAGTTTTTATCGCTTCGGTAGCGGCCTGGAACACCAATTTTCCTATGCCCGCAGAAGGTAAAAGCTTTACCGATACTTTTGATGAAAAGGACATTAGATTTAGCAGTGAGGAAAGCCATCCCTATGCACAAGCTAAATTTATTGCCAATCAGGTAGTGGAGGAATTCATTGAAAATAATCCTGAACTTCCATTTGAAATTTGTTCAGTTTCTCCTGTGATGGTGATGGGAAAATCTTTATCCACCAGGGAAGACTCCACCTCTACCGGCATACAGTTTCTTATAAAAAATAAAATAGCTCCCGATGATTTTATTCAAACCCTCTATGATAATAATGTTCCGTTTGCAGTAGTAGATGTCGAAGATGTGGCAACTGCTACATTCAGTGTGGCAACGAAAAAGGGTTTGCACGGCAAGGATTACCTCCTCACCAGTGAAACCTACAAAGTATGGGATATTCACCAAATGCTGAATCACCTGGAACCCAAAGAAAAAGCGCTAATCGTCTATAAAAACGATCTCGCAAGAATGGATCTGGGCATTCAATTCAGGCCTGTAAGAGAAACATTAAGTAACTATTCAAGCTAAAATAAAACAGCAACTAATTTAAAATCTATCAATTATGAAAAGTTTATTAATTCTAATCGCAATAATGCTGGTAGGGAATACTGGTATTGCCCAGGACAAACTTTATTTAATTTTCGAGTTTATGAAAGTGGACAATGAGCAGGAACAAGCCTATATGGAAACGGAAGTATTTTGGGAAAAAATTCATGAAGAACGCGTTAAAAATGGAGATATTTTAGGATGGGACCTGTGGAGTTTACAGCCTGGCGGTGAAAACCAGGGATTCCAATACCTAACGGTAAATCTTTATAATGACTCCGTAAAAATGATGAGTGGGGCCGGGAATTTTGAGGCAGCTTTAGAAGCAGCTTACCCGGACATGTCCGAAGATGATCGCTATGAAAAATTTAATAACACTGCAAAATCAAGAGATCTGGCAGTGCGGATATTTCTTGAACAAATAGCTGCCACTGAAGATGATTTTGAGATGCCTTTAGGTACAATTGCCGGAATTAATTTAATGAAAGCAACAGATGGAGATTCTGAGAAATATGAAAAATTTGAAACAGAAATTTTCCAACCTATGCATCAAAAAGAGATTGATGCGGGAGTAAGGGGAAATTGGAGTCTAATGAGATATATCCTACCGGTTGGAAGTGATGTTTACGCTTCACATATAGCTGTGGATATGTATAAGGATTACAACCAGTTATTTAGTGGATGGGCTGAAGCCGGACCGAACTTTTCTGAAGACCAAATTCAAAAAATACAGGAAGGTCTAACATCCAGGGATCTGAAATATAAATATATGGCTACGCTCATAAGAAAGGTGCGTTAAATAATAAGAAGTTATTGCAAAACCTTTTCCAAACTGCAAGCGGGATAACCAACTTTGAAAAACCACGTTTTGTGGTAACTTAAATATTAGCAAACCGATTCAGCTTATTCCAATAGAAATGAAAGAATAGATTATTCAGTGAAATTTTTAATTATGAAAAAGTCAAACCAAAAAGCTGAATATTTTTTACTTCGCCCGGAAGTAGAAAAAACTTATGGGTATTCGCACGCCGTAAAAATTGGAAATAGCATAAAAATCTCCGGTGCAGTGAGTATGGACGATGAAGGTAACCCAACCGCTGTGGGCGATTTTGAACAGCAAATGAAAAACTGCTATTCCGATTTGGAAAAAGTACTTAAGCACTACGGTTGCACCTTTGATGATGTTGTGGTCGAAAATGTGTTCACTACTAACATGCCGAAGTTTTTGGAAGTGGCAGGTTATAGAAACGAGATTTATAAAAATCATTTTCCCACCGGATCCTGGCTGGGCGTAAAAGAATTGGCGCTACCCGAGTTTCTGATTGAAATAGAGTTGGAAACGCATAAAATATATTAGGCAAAATTATACACTGAAAATTCAAAAAGACAAACAAAAAATTTTAGAAATCATGAACAGTCGAAAAATTATTTACAGCATTGGGATCGTACTATTTGTTTCAATATTCTCCTTGCAAACAAATGCTCAAAGTGCAGCGGTTGATCAATTGCATCAACTCTATATCAAAACTATAAATACAGGTGATCTTGGTAATTTAAACGCTTTATATACTGATGATGTTTCCATTCGGAATTCGGATGGCAGTATGGTAGCCGGACTTAATAATGTTAAAGAGCAATACAAAGCCACATTCGATAACGGGAAGTACAATATCACTCTAAAAACTATAGAAGAACAAGCCTTGAATAAGGATTATATGTTTGTGAGTGGCTCTTTTGTCTTTACCAAAATTGACGAACCACAAATGGTACAAAAAGGCACATTTGTGAACACCCTGAAAAATGTAAATGGCCAATGGAAAATTTATAAAAGCTATCGGTATCCTGAAACCACGAACAATAGTGGTATTGTAAATGGTATCTACAAAGCCTTTTCCGCAGGGGATATTCCAACAGTTCTTGCCGGAATGGATCCTGAAATTGTTTGGAACGAAGCCGAAGGCAATGCTTATGCCGATGGTAATCCTTATATAGGTCCGGATGCCGTTTTAAAAGGTATTTTCGAGAGGGTTGGAGCAGAACACGAATATTTCAAACTCGAAGACATCAAGCTACATGAAATGAGCAACAATCAAGTATTAGCCACCTTGCGCTATGATGCTAAAGTCAAAGAAACTGGCAAAACTTATAATGTACAGGCCGCGCACCTTTGGACGTTAAAAGATGGAAAAGTGGTGGCATTTCAGCAATATGTGGATACAAAACAACTTGCCGATGCTTCTAGTCAATAATTTCATTGTTGTCTGGGAAAAGATGAGAGACCGCTTGACTGCAAGAACCAGGAACCAGCATTAACAACAATGTACTAAAAAACAAAATTTAATGAACTAAAAAACGGGGAAAGCCGAAAACCGGCCAGAGTAGGCAATAAAATTAAATAGGGAAAACAATGGAAACAATTGTAGTTAGACACAAAGTTGGGGATATTAATACCTGGCTCAAGGGCCATGAGGATCGGAAAAAAATATTTGCCCCGGCTGTCTCAGAATTTAAAACATTTCAGGATACAGATGATCCAAATTCGGTGGTTATCGTTGCAGAAGTAACCGATCTGGAATTGCTTGGAACCATCATCAACGATCCTAAAAATCAAGAGATAAAAGATTCGCACACGGTAATAGAACCCATTACCATGTCGCGACAGGTTGATTTATAGCATAGTTCGTCAAAAAAGCATTTTTTAAGATGGATGATTAGTGCTTTTGGCAGTCTGTGGTCACCAAAAAATCGAGTGATACTTTTGGTTAATAACACCCTATTAGTTCCGAACCGTTGATTCTTCAAAACATGCTTTGGTAAGATTGTCATTGACTTAAAACTATAAGAAGGGATATCCCGGGTAGAGTAGAATTAAACCCCTAAATTAGGTGGGTGCTATATTTAGCAGAAAGATTTCATGCCCCGTTAGGGATCACATACCGGTATAATTAATCCCCGTTCCTTTAGGTATGGGGTGTTTTTTTTAAAAAAATTCTATTCCAATTTGAATATTCTGTACCTAACGGCACAGTTATCATTCTCGATTTTTTTTACCGATAGCTAGTCCCTACGGGACAAACAATTGAAAAATTCTACTCGAAATTAATCAGAAATTCACGATCATATCTTTTACGAATTTAAGTCCCATTAGGACAACATTTTAATAGAAAAATTCCCGCAGATTTTTAAGAAAACGATATACTGATTATCAAAACGTTTTAATATCTCGTAAGGGACCGCAGTAGAATTTTATCTAAACAATTGAATCCCCTTTTTTAGAATATATACCGCTAAAATAAATCCGTATCTTTAGTTAAAGAATATCTTGATTACGAAACAAAGAGATGTCCCATTCGGGACAACATCCCGGTAGAAATCAAAATTAATTCAAATCCCCGTGCCTTTAGGTGCGGTATATAAACAAGCAAGTATGGCTAACACCTATACACAAATACATATTCAGACAGTTTTTTCAGTGCAAAACAGGGAAAGTTTAATTAAAAATGATTGGAAGGACGAATTGTATAAATACATCACAGGCATTATCCAAAATAACGAACATAAAGTGTTACAGATAAACGGAATGCCGGATCACATTCACATATTATTTGGCATGCGCCCCACGCAATCGCTTTCTGATTTAATGAAACAGGTAAAACAGGATTCATCAAAATGGATAAACAATAAAGGAGTTGTAAATGGTAGATTCTCCTGGCAAGCTGGATATGGCGCATTTTCATATTCAAAATTGCAATTGCCACGCGTAATTAAATACATTCAGAATCAACAAAAACATCATAGAACATTGACATTTCAGGAGGAGTATGTAGAGCTTCTAAGAACACACCATGTAGAATTTGATGAACGCTATATATTTAAATCAATTGAATGATCATATTCTGTACCTAACGGCACAGTATTATTCTCGAAAAACATTTCTTTACCGATAGATAGTCCCTAAGGGACTAAACCACTCTGCTCTCAAAGTGCAGAGGTATTTTACTAGAAACTGAAAGTCCCCAAGCTATTCCAATATGAAATTGGAATTATCACTCGAATCTCGGCGATGGTGCTCCAAATATTCATTAACCATCTCATCGGTAATATTTCCTGTACTCCACTCCATAACCACTAGCCCAAAAATGTTGCCCTAATATCGTTCCTTTAGTTTTGGAAATTCTTGTTGAAATTTTTCACCGATAGATAGTCCCTAAGGGACAAAACAAAGATAATGCAGTTAAAAATTACTATAACTATCTGGCGAAATCTTTTGAAGATCTTATGTCCCGTTAGGGACCATATATCGGTAGAAATCAGATTTAAACCCAAATCTCACGTGCCTTTAGGTACGAGATATAAGATATATTGGTTAACAGAACGATTTTATGTCCCGTAAGAGGACCATACGCCGGAAGCCCTTTTTGATAGGGGTCATGTTGAACCTTTTTTGCGATTTTAAAAATCAGGGAAGCCGGTGCAATTGAAATTAAAGAGATATTGAGTACCGGAGGTGCAAATAACCTGCAAAGTTCCATCCAATTGTCGGGTAAGCAGGCCTATGAGTTTTAAAGGTTGTCTCTTTTCTTTGACTCCTACTTCCTGGCAAATACGTCTACCTATAGCAATACCTCCCTAAAAGAAACGTCATCTGCTGCAAGCACCAGGACGGTAGTAGGCAATGGAGATATGCGCTTCTGCATCTTTTCGTAATATTCCATAAAATTATCATCGGGAATAGCCAGCCCAAGTAAAACCATATCGGCATCTTTTGAAGAATTATGTAATACCTCGTCGAAAGACCGTCCTTCTGAAACTATTATTTCAAGTTCTGCATCTATTCTTAACCTTGTAATAACCGAAGACAGATTCCGTTTTGCATCCTTTGCTGAGATTTTATTATCTACCATTATTTTTACTGTGACTTTCGCATCCCGCCATGAACGGCTGCCTTTTAACAGGTGTCCCAGGATCAGCAGAAGTCCGCCGTTACCTTTTACTCCTCCCCACCAGATATCTATTTGATTACGATCCCCAAAACCTTTTTTGTCATCATTAGCTATGATAATCACATTGCGATTAAGCTCATGAAAATGGGTGATCATATCGGCATATTTCTGTCTGTTTTCCTCATTTTCACTATCTCCGAGAATGACAGTGTTCGGTTTTACCGTGCCGAGTCCATAATATTTCACAAATTCACCTGCTCCCTGGAAAGCGTCTTTTGCTGAAATTACACTGGCAAAGCCTGAAGTATTGTTTTTCTCCAAAAAATCCTGAATATTATCTTCTATTTTTTCACGCCGGTCCTGGCTAATGGGTCTGCCGGTGAGTATGGTAGCTACCGTAAGTATGCCCCGGTCATGGCTGATGTTCGAAGCAAAGTCTATAAGATGCCAGCGACTGGTTGGAGCACCCGAAAGGATTAAAGGATTTGGCCTCCATGTCTTAGCCTCGCTCTCTTTTCTAAGGTTTAAAAGACCTGTGCGCACCAGGGTCATCCATATCCCCATTCGAACATCGCCCCAGGCAGTTTTCATTTGGCGTTTTTGCAACCAAAAGAAAATAGTTAGAATTACAATTAAGGCCATTGCTGTGGCCACAGGGTTTATAAGGAACATCACTGCTATACAACCTAAGGTTCCCAGTAATGAAAAAACCCAGTGTACTTTAAATTTTGGGCGGAAAGAGGGGCTATCCAGCATTTTTTCCAGACCGGCAGCAGCATTAAGTACTCCATAGGTAGTTAAGAAAAACATCGTTAAAACCGGAGCGATAATATTCAAATTTCCGAAGTAAACTGCGATAAGCGCTATACCTAACGTAAAAAGGGTAGCAATGCGTGGGGAATCATCATCTCCAGAACCTTTTCCAAGCCAGCCTGGTAGAACCCGGTCTTTTGCCAAAGCCTGAAGCACGCGTGGAGCACCTAATATACTTCCCACCGCACTGGAGAGGGTAGCTCCCCATACTCCTATTAATATGGCATCTCCCCAATATGACATCTTTCTCATAATAAGTGGATTTTCTATCAGGCTAAGGGCATCTGCGCGATTCGCCAGTATAACCGGCAAGGTCATATAGATAAGGTAACCTACACCAATCGCGGCGAAAGTACCTTTGGGAATAGACCTGGCAGGATCTTTAAGATCTCCAGACATATTAACCCCGGCCATGATACCCGTAACAGCAGGAAAAAATACGGCAAAAACGATCCAAAAACCTTCTGAATGCCTTTCTGCAGCACCCCACATTTCAATTTTTGTTTCTTCAATAGGACTTCCAAAAAACAGGGAAAGCAACGATAGAACAATCCCAAACATAATGAAGTATTGAGCACGGATTGCGATCTTAGCAGAGATAATAGCTAAAGCAGCTACTCCTATGGTAGTGACCAAACCAACCGTTTTAAAATCTAAGCTAGGAAATACGCTCACTATACTTTCTGCAAATCCTACCGTGTATAGAGCTACCGAGAGGGCCAGGGCGATGAAAAGTGGAATTCCCACGGCTCCCCCAACTTCAATCCCCAGCGACCTACTTATCATATAATAAGCTCCTCCCCCTCTTACCCGCTGATCTGTAGCAATTGCCGCAATAGATAAAGCTGTTAGAAAAGTAATTGAAACCGAAATAGTGACAATTAAAAGGGTACCAATTAACCCAACATTCCCCACTACCCAGCCAAAACGCAGGTACATGATAACACCAAGAATAGTTAAAATAGAAGGAGTGAAGACTCCTCCAAAAGTTCCTAATCCGCTTTTTTTGGAGGCAATAACATTTTCTTTTTCCCGTGGAAATCTCTTAAAAGGATTTTTCATGAATGGTTTTAGGTTCAATTTAGCTCCGTACAAAAGCGTACGAATTTATAGCTTCTTCCGGTTTCAAAATGTATTTTCAAGCGTATCCCTGCCAAACTTCTTGTCAAATATATAAGATTAACAAGATCCCTCTGGTATTTTTGAAGCTAATTATATATAAGAAGACTCACTTTTCAATAGGATTGGGAGCCCCCGCTTCAGTCAAATATTCTTAAGACGAATCGTATTCAAATTTAATGGAATTCGGAAATCTTTCAGTTTACAAAAAC
Organism: Salegentibacter tibetensis; assembly: GCF_020164485.1. Classification (GTDB taxonomy): domain Bacteria; phylum Bacteroidota; class Bacteroidia; order Flavobacteriales; family Flavobacteriaceae; genus Salegentibacter; species Salegentibacter tibetensis. The sequence continues at coordinate 34,449 of NZ_JAIQZA010000004.1, read as the reverse complement.
CATTGAATTATTTATGTTATAGTGATACTTGTCATATTTTATTTAGAGATTGAGCGGTAAATTACACTTCATTTTTAAAATAGGAATTCTTGAAATCAGTTTTTTTGATAGCCTTCTAATTTTAAAGCTTAATTTAAATTAAAATGAAAGTCATGACTTCAAATGATAATATTCAGCTGCTTGCTGAAAATTATATTGGCCGGCCTGGTTATATTTCAAAAGGAAAGCCCGAAATTATTCCGATCACCTATTATTATGATCCTAAAGAAAATAGCATTTTATCTTATTCTGGACAGGGAAGTAAAATTGAAGCCATGCGGAAAAATCCTTTGGTCACTTTTCAGGTAGATGAAATCACTACCTTAGAAAACTGGAAATCAGTTTTATTGTATGGCAAGTTTGAAGAATTAAACGGAATTGATACCAAATATATGTTGCACTTATTTTCTGAAGGGGTAAAAAAAACATTAAAAAATAAAGGAAAATCCTGTCCGGATTCTATCCAGAACTTCTCCAGTAAAACAGAAAACTCAGATACTCCTATAATCTTCCGCATTCATATTGATGAAATTAGTGGACGTCAAAGAGATTGAGAAAACTAAACGCTAAAATATTTCAAGACATTCATAAAACTATACCCCCCCAATTCCTTAAAAAACCCCAGGATAAAGACTTAAAATGTTTGTAATTTTTTAATAACTTTAACACAATTAATCAAATTCCTGGGGTTGAAAATTGCTGATTAAGCCATAGAATATGATCCAGATCATATTAAAAGTAGGCTTCCGGTTCTATTTTTACTTTGTGAAAAACTGCTAAAATATGGCGGGATCTGTAAAAAAACGAAACTTCTTCCAAAAGCTGCTTCCTCCTCCCAAATGGAGATTAATAGCGACCCTTACACTGGGAGCTTTTTTAGGTCTTGGATTCTATATATTAAAACTCAGCGTCTTATTTATCTGATGATCCTAAGGCCTGTATTAACTGCCACGTAATGACTCCTCAATACCTTACCTGGAATAAAAGTCCCCACCGGGAAGTAGCCAGTTGTAATGATTGTCATGTACCTCAGGACAATGTATTTAATCAGTACTATTTCAAAGCGATGGACGGGTTGTACCATTCTGCTGTCTTTACTATGCGTGCAGAACCAGAAGTGATCGTAGCCCGGGAAGCTTCTGCAGAAGTTATTCAGAATAATTGTATTCGCTGTCACGATACCCGGGTTACAGATGCAAAATTACTGGCAACTATAGATGATCACGAATTTCACAGGACAGATCGTACCTGCTGGGAATGCCACAAAGAGGTGCCCCATGGCAAGGTGAAGAGCCTTTCTTCGGTAGGCCACCAAATTGAACCCATTCCCGTACATATCCCGGAAAAGAGAGATATTATTCCAGAATGGTTAAGATCTTACATAAGTGATGAAGAAGGTGATACGATAAACCAACCAGCGCCATAAAAAAGGAACTAATTGATCGAAAATAAGTACTAGACACTAACCACCAAACCAATGAAAAACTGGATAATTTTAATCGTAACGATCATAGCAGTCTTTCTGCTGGCATTGCTTGCCAATTCAATAATCTTCTAAATGATGGAAGAGTATGCAGGAATTAAGTATGGTAAATGAGATGTCTATCACCATTGGCTTATTTCTTCTTGCCGTAGGTACCTTTCTGGGAGGTGTTTGGGCAAATGAAAGCTGGGGACGATATTGGGCCTGGGATCCTAAAGAAACCTGGGCTCTCATTTCTATCATGGTTTACGCTTTTGTATTGCACCTAAGGCTTATTCCAAAATTAAAAAACTCCCTGGTACTCAATGTCGCCAGTTTATGGGCTTTTTCGTCTATAATTATGACGTCTTTTGGGGTAAACTATTACCTCTCAGGGCTGCACTCCTATGCTTCCGGAGATCCTGTACCTATTCCCGGCTGGATCTATTGGTTAGTGGCCGGACTGTTGCTTATTACAATAATGGCTGTATTCCGTTACCGAAAATTATCAAAAAAAGAGCGGAAGAATTTATTGGCTGTATAGAAAAATCAGCTCAGGACTTGAGCCTCACTAATATAACGTTGGGAGGTTAATTGGGATTTCGCAGATTGCCGTGTCCGGTATAAACCGGACTCGCAATCACGAACCAAAAAGCTAAAAACAAACTCACCCAAAATTCGGCACAGAGAATCGAGAATTCACAACTGAAAAGAAAACCCGAACACCAAACAACAAACACCTAAACCCTACCCAACAACCTACTCCTGGCATTATCGAGAAGCTCAACAGCCTTATCCACATGTTCTATTTTAGTGCGGAATGCCAATAGGGCCATTCTAATCACAAAACGGCCGTTGATATTGGTAGAGCTAAAGAATACCGTGCCGTCATTGTGGATTTCCTTAAGAAGTTTTTTATTAAAATTAGTTTCATTTTCTGAAAGCGGCCACCAGAAATAACTTACCGAAAGGTCGGGTTCAGGGCCCAGGGCGAAACCTTTTTCTTTCAATTGCTGACGGAAGTAAGCCGTGAGCAACAGTTTTTCTTCAAGACAGGCCACAAAAGGCTTTATCCCGTGTAATTGCAATGGCAGCCACAAGCGTAGGGCCCGGAAATGTTTGGTAAGTTCAGGAGAGACATCGGCGGGATTTATCTCCGAATCATTTTCAACGGCATCCTGCATATAATTTGCACTTCGGTGATGAGAATGAAAAACCGCTTCCCTGTCTTTTACTAACACTGCTCCGAGTCCGAAAGGCAGAAAAAGCCCTTTATGCGGATCTACCGCCAGGGAATCTGCTTTTTCTATACCTTTAAAAAGATGTTTTCGCTCTTCGCTAAGGATGAAAAATCCCCCGTAGGCGGCATCCACGTGATACCAAAGTTTATTTGCTTTGGCGATCTCTCCCATTTCGTTTAAAGGATCCATGGCTCCTGTGTCGGTGGTTCCTGCGGAAGCAATCAGCAGGAATGGATTTAAGCCTGCAGCTTTATCCGCCTCCAGTTTTTGTTTTAAATCTTCAGCAACAATCCTTGAAGTTTCGTCCAGCTGTAGTTCACGGATAATCACATCTTCCAGTCCGATAATTCTTAAAGCTTTCAGGTTGCAATGATGCAACTGCGGACTCAAATAAACCACGCTTTTTTCGATGGCAGCTCCTTTAATTCTGTGTTTATCTCTTGCAGAGGTAAGGGCGATCAGGTTCGCGATAGAACCACCTGAAGTGAGGTTTCCCACAGCCGATTCAGGAAAACCAAAGAGAGACTTCATCCAGTTGAGAAGTTCGTGTTCCATGGCAACCGCTCCCGGGGAAGCGAAAGACATCCCGGCATATTCATTGGTAATATCGGCCAGATAATCGCCAAGGGCAGAAGCAAAGATCCCTCCGCCTGGAATATACCCCATATAACCTCCCGAGGCAGGCTTTATCCCCTTTCCAGCCACCTCCTTCGCAAAGATCTTCAGGATCTCTTCCAGAGGTTTAGGCTCCTCCCCCAGAGCCAAAGCCTCTTGCAGGGGCATTTCTGAAGAATAGGTCCCAAAAGTAGATAGTCCATTTAGAAAGCTATTGGAATAATCATTTACCTTATTAAAGTAAGTGTCGCGCTGTCCGGGGCTAGGTTCCAGACCGGCAGATATCTTCTGCAGGGCAAAAATCCGGGTTTTTAGATTATCCATCAGAGCTTATTTTACAGACAAACCTAAAGAAAAAATCCGGGATTAGATACAGGCTATTATCACTTTCAGATCAAGACTTTTCTCTTAATATGCTACAACTAATTAAGCTGAAAAAACCATTTATTATTGCAAGCTGCCCTGAATGCCTGCAATTCGTTGGTGACTCCGATACTAAAGGGGATTAAATCTAACTTCAAGAATGATTTTTCTTAATCATTTTTTCTGCTGGTATTAAAGAGTTGATAGAGGAACTTAAATCTCAAAAGGATTATTAAGCAGGCTTAGCAAAAGCTTCTTTTTTTTGGTAAATTGAAGAAATTAAAACCTTAGTTATGTCTGCTTTGCTATCAAATACCGTCTTAGGGTACGCCCTGATAAGCGGCGCAGTTCTCCTTGCCGTGGGAATCTACACCATCATTAAACTGCGGAAACAAGTTAAAAAAGTCAAAGAGAAGGAGGAAAGAAAGAAATCCGGGAAACGGTAAAAGGTTTAGGGTTCGGGGTTTATTGTTTGAAAATCATTGTTGTTCGGTAAAAACTAAAACAATTTCCTGAATCCTTGCAATCACCTGACTTATATTATATTTAGCCCCGATGGGGCTTCTCTTTTCGATGACAAACTTTTCTACCAGTATATAGTCCCGATGGGACTAGAAACAGCTCCGTTAGGAGCGAAATGTCGGTAAAAAATAAGTGTTTGCGTTTTTTTAAGCCTCATAGAGGTGAAATATAATAGTCATTCTTTTTTATCAACCAATAGTATTTGAAAATTTAAAACCGGGAACAGAGACTAATAAAATATTTTATATTTGAAATTATTCATATCAAAACCAGTTTTTAAACATGATAAGATCCACCTTAACCCTATTCCTGTTATTCTTTATATTCCAACTAAGCACCGCCCAGGTAGAAAAAGCCCCACCACGAGCTGAGGGGGAGGGTCCCTGGCCGCAACTTATCATAAGGGGCGTGACGCTTATTAACGGGAACGGTGCCCCACCAACGGGACCGGTGGACATAGTGGTTAATAAAAATCGTATCACCGGGGTTCATGTTGTGGGTTATCCCGGAGTGGAGATCGATGCATCTAAAAGACCTGAGTTGAAAGCAGGTGGAAAAGAAATAGATGCCACAGGAATGTACCTCCTTCCCGGTTTTATAGATGCGCACGGGCACATTGGTGGCAGTGCACAGGGAGCAGATGCTGAATATGTTTTTAAGCTATGGATGGCTCACGGAATAACCACGGTTAGAGATCCTTCTGCCGGGAACGGACTAGACTGGGTATTGGACCAAAAAAATAAAAGTGCAGCCAATGAGATCACTGCCCCCCGTCTTTATGCCTACACCGCATTTGGCCAGGGAAGCAAGGAAGATATCTCCAGCCCGAAACAAGCCCGGGAATGGGTAAGGGAAAATGCAAAACGAGGAGCAGATGGAATAAAATTCTTCGGCGCTCCACCAAAAATCATGGAAGCGGCCCTGGATGAAAATAAAAAAGTTGGATTAAGGGCTACGGCCCACCACGCTCAAATGGCAGTGGCCAAATGGAACGCGCTTCATTCGGCACGGGCGGGACTTAATAGTATGGAGCACTGGTATGGCCTACCCGAAGCTCTGTTCACAAACCGTACGGTGCAAGATTATCCCGCCGACTATAATTATAACAATGAACAGGACAGGTTCCGTGAAGCAGGAAAACTTTGGGAGCAGGCTGCGGAACCCGGTAGTGAAAAATGGAACTCCGTGATGACAGAACTCCTGAAACTCGATTTCACTCTTTCCCCTACTTTCAATATTTATGAGGCCAGCCGAGATCTAATGAGAGCACGCACTGCCGAGTGGCACGCTGACTACACCCTGCCTTCTCTCTGGAAATTCTATCAGCCCAGCAAGATTTCCCACGGTTCCTACTGGCACTTTTGGGGTACAGAAGAAGAAGTGGCCTGGAAAAAGAATTATCGCAAATGGATGGATTTTGTAAATGAATACAAAAACCGCGGGGGTCGTGTTGTAGCAGGATCAGATTCCGGGTTTATTTTTCAGCTTTATGGTTTTGCATATATACGAGAGCTGGAATTACTGCGGGAGGCCGGCCTGCATCCTATGGAAGTTATCATGGCAGCCACCCTTAACGGTGCAGAGGTATTAGGAGTAGAAGATGATCTGGGATCTGTAGAAGTGGGCAAGCTGGCAGATTTTGTCCTGGTGGAAGAGAATCCCCTTGCCAACTTTAAAGTACTTTATGGTACCGGCGCCATCAAACTTACAGATGAAAACGAAGTAGTGCGTGTTGGCGGGGTGAAATACACTATCAAAGACGGGATAATCTATGATGCTAAAAAACTGCTTCAGGATGTAAAGGAAATGGTAGACAGGAAAAAAGAAGAGTCCGGATTTAAATTTAATCAACCCGGAATAAAGCAGTAATCATGGAATTTGATACCATTGTTGCGACCAGCTTCAACACGTTAAGACAGAAATCCCCACTATAAAATATAGAAGAAACTCACTGTCTCTTCCGTTTTAAGAAAAAACAAAAAAAATCCTGTAAGCCTATAACTTACAGGGTTTTTGTTTTTGTAGAAGCAGATATAAATATCTTGCTAATAATTAGAAAAAAGCGGTTCTATTTTCAAAGAATTTCTAATATCAATTATTCTCTCCTAGTCCTATCGTTCTTTATTTTTTCATAAAAAATTAAGATTAAAAATCCTCTTAAGTTCTGCTTATGAACTATCTTTAAGAGGTTTACCTCTATAAAAGTGCATATCATGAGAGTTTCAGTACAACGAAAAAATATCAAGTTTATGCCTGACTCAAGTCGGGTTGTGGCCCGGTTTTTTATGAATGGTGATCAAAGAACTCAAGATCTTGTGGCCAGGATTTTAGCGATGAGTGACTTCCAGGTTAGTCAAACCTTAGAACAGACCTTAAGGGAATTTTCCAGACGACACCGTAATATTTCCAAGGTCTTTTTTAGACATTGCTCTAATATTCAACATATTATTGAGGAAATGCAGGTTAACTATACCGGTCTTTCTGATGAAAGAAAATTACTCATAGGTTCTTATTGCACCATGGAGTTTGCTTTGGAATCGGCCGCCTTTTTCAATCCTTCTATGATTGAAGATTTTGACCAAACCTATTTAGAAAAAGGCGAAAAAAGAGTGATTATTTCCTTTAGGGCCACTGGAGAAGGCCATATTTCATCATTAGTATTTAGAAGGGGAATCCTGGATAAAAATAATGATCTGCATTTAATGAAAATCGGCAATCATATTGATAAAGCAGAGATCCTACATAAAAAATTATATGATAAAAAGCGCTTTATAGAGCGACTTGCAGAAATGGAAATTCCTACAAAATTTTCAAACGCTATCATGAACAGGCTACCAGATAAATTTGAATATTATTCTTTAAAACAGGAAGTAAATAGAATCCTGGAGGATACGAATATGATTGCTGAAAGAAAAAGAGCTCTTAAAGAAATGACCTGGTTGGTAGATTCCTTTTACGACATTGAATTTAAACACGATGCAGATCTCTCGGCCCGCGTAATTTTCCCAATTTCACAATCGGAAAGCAGCGGGATAGAAGATGCCCGATTTGTTAGGTTTATTGATGAAGATGGCGAAATAAAAGTATATGCTACCTATACCGCGTATAATGGTCACACCATTCTGCCTAAACTTCTTTATACCGATGATTTTTATACTTTCAGGATTATGCCACTTCATGGCGAAGGAGCTCAAAATAAGAATTTAGCGCTTTTTCCTACAAAAATAAAAGGTAAATATGCGATGCTGGCGAGAATTGATGGGGTGAACAATTATATCATGTATTCTGAAAGAACTACATTATGGAAGAATCCTGTGATGCTTCAGGAACCAAAATATCCCTGGGAATTTACACAAATTGGCAACTGTGGATCGCCCTTATATACCACAGAAGGCTGGTTAATTATCACGCATGGTGTAGGACCAATGCGTCGTTATTGTATTGGAGCTTCACTTTTTGACCTGGAAGATCCTACCAAAGAAATAGGCAGACTTGAAGAACCTTTAGTTACACCACTTGAGCATGAAAGGGAAGGTTATGTTCCCAATGTGGTTTACTCCTGCGGAGCATTAATTCACAACACAAGCCTTATATTACCCTATGCCCTATCAGACTACTCTTCTACGTATGCAGTTGTGAATTTGGCTGAATTATTTAGTGCTTTGAAGAAAAGGTAAATACTTCATTTAACTGATTTCTTTTTTATTGTAGCTTTATAAGCTTCTACATAAGCATCGACCATGGCTTCCAGACTGAAATTTCTGACTGCATAGTCTCTACAGGTTTTGGTATCAATTTTATCTAAAGCTTTTATCGCGAAAACAGCATCTGAAATATTCCCCGGTAAAAATCCGGTTTTTCCCTCTATGATTAGTTCCGGCATACTTCCTCTTTTAAACGCGATTACCGGTGTGCCGCACATCATAGCTTCCAACACGCTTAACCCGAAGGGCTCTTCAAAAAATATGGGATGTAGTAACGCCTTTGCCCCCCCAAGTAATTCATCCCGTGCTTCGGGGCCTACATTCCCCAGGTAATGAACATTTTTATTATCTATAAAAGGTTTTATTTCTGAATTAAAATATGCTTCATCCTGAATAAGTCCGGCAATTTTTAGCGGGAAACCTGCCTTCCTGGCAATCTCAATAGCGGCGTGAGCTCCTTTATGTGGATGTATTCTTCCGAAGTAAAGTAAATAATTCTCTTTGTGTTTTCCGAAAGTAAATTTTCCAGGATCAAGACCATGATAAATAGTAGTGAGATAGTCGAGTTCTTTATTTCTGTCTGAATTTGAAATAGAGACATAAGAGGTTGATGCATTGTACTTCTTATAAACCAGAAGTATTTTGGGAGATGAAAAACCATGAATAGTGGTTAACATTGGTGTTGTAATAAGACCTGAATAACTCAAAGGGAGAAAATCGAAATGGTTGTGAATTATATCAAATCGGTCAGCTTGCTCCATTAGATGACTTATGTGCAAACATTCCATCACTTTTGGGTCATTCTCCTTATCAATTTCGTAGGGTAGTTTGCAGACCCATTTCAATTTTGCTTTAGTAATGGAATTGGCCGTTGCAAAAAGCGTTACCTCATGGCCTTTTTCGACTAATCCCTCGGTAATATTTGAAGCCACCTGTTCCCAGGGGCCGTATTTTTCTGGAGGCGTACGCCAGGCTATTGGTGATAAAACTGCAATTTTCATCAGTTATTAACCATTATTTTTGGGAGATTGGCAGATTTAAATTCTTCGGTTTTATAGAGTTCATCATAAGCCTGGAGAACGGTAAGATGGGAAATTAAATACGCAAGTGAACTCTCTGCGCCCTGATTTCTATTGACTCCGTATTTTTCAATTCCATCACAGCAACCTTTGGTATCAAAATCATAAAGGCTCATTCGCAAATCGTTCTCACCTAAAAACCACATAAATGAAAGAAATAATTTATTTAAAAACTCTTTATCCTTTGTAAGCAAAAATGCCTGATAATACATAAGCACCATTGCCAAAGCGTCTACAGGCTGTTGTGCGAACATAGATCTTTCCCCGCCTTTTACATACCAATTCTTATTACCTATAATTGAAAGATATCCATTTTTTAAAGTTTGTTCAGTAAGAAATTCCATAGATTCCAGAGCTATCGTTTCTATATGGTCATCATTTAAAATTTGGGTAGCGTGAAGTAGAGATAAGGGTAAAATTCCATTATCGTAGGCAAGTAAAGTTTCAAACCAATTCCAATCTTTAGAGCTATTTTCCTCATAATGTGTTACTAATTTTGAGCTTAGGTTCTTTAAGCGCATAATCATTTCTTCGTCGGCGGGATTACTTTTCAAGTAGTAACATATCCCAATAATAGTATAAGCAATGCTTCGAATAGATTTTATTTTTTCAAAATTTGGTACCGCGTTAAAGAAAACCAATTTTCCATTTTGATAATAGGCATCATTTGGTGCATTGCCCATTAAATATCCCAGAGCCCAAATGGTCCTTCCAAAAGAATCTTCGGAGCCGGTTATATCTAAAAAATTTCGGTTAAAGCTTAGAAAGTTCCTGAATGTTCCATCTTCATTCTGCATATAATGAATGTAACTAAGATAAATAGGCATTAACTCCAGCGCTAAAGGATTTTTTTTCTGGTTGTAAGCCATTAAAGACATTAACAGAGCCCTTGCATTATCATCCAGGCAATAACCTTCTTTAAGGTTGGGAATTCCAAATTTTGCGTGCTGTATAATTCCCGTATCATCGGTTAACCTTTTAATATGAGCCAGGGAAAATGTTGGAAGTAGTAAAGGATCTATTATGCTTCCCTCTTCATTTACACTTTCTTTCTTAGGCGATTTTAGAATGCTTTTGGCGAGTTCTAAATATTTCTCCCCTATCCTGGGCCATTTAATTTCTTTGCCATATTTATATGCTTTCTCTTGAATACCTTTTAATTTTTCGGGATTATCTAATAACTCATTGAGTGTAAAAGCAAGGTCATCGGGATCGTTAAAGTTGAAAAGGCAGCCTTTACCACCTTGAAGCAACTCTGCAGCGTGCCAATATGGGGTGGAAACCACCGCACAACCAGTACCCATAGCATAAGAAAGCGTACCGCTGGTAATCTGGGCTTCGTTAACATATGGGGTTATGTAGATATCGCAAGCAGATAAATATCTAAACAATTCAGTTTCATCAATAAACTCATTTAATAATAAAACGTGCCCCTTAAGCTTCAGGTTTTTAGTAAGTAATTGTAGATAATTCCTGTATTCTTCCCCCGAACTGCGTAGCACATTAGGATGTGTTTTTCCTAAAACCATATAGAGAATATCAGGATGTTTTTTGATGATTTGAGGTAAGGCTTTTATTACAGTTTCAATTCCTTTATTCCTACCGATAAACCCAAAAGTCATTAATATTTTTTTCTTCTTCAGTTTAAATTCTGCCTTAGACTGTTTTCTATCAAAATGAATATCGGGCACCCCATGTGCTATTAAAGCTATTTTTGTTTTTGGAACATCGTAAATAGAAGTTAAAAAAGCAATTGCCATTTCACTCATTACAACCACTTTATCGGCCATTTTACAAATTTCCTTTAAAATTGCCTTTTCTGTATAGGAAGGATTTTCAAGAATAGTATGCAAAGTGACAATTATCGGAATGTTTACGTGATGCAATAATGGCAGAATATAAACTCCTCCATTTCCTCCAAAAATTCCAAATTCGTGTTCAAGTATACAGATATCGGCACCGTTGGAGTTGATGAAATTTGCTGCTTTTAGATAATCGGCTTGTTGTTCCTGTCGAATACATAGTTTTACCTCGGGTGGGTATGAGTACGTTTCATCGTAATCGTTCATAGCAATTATCAGACGCTTATTAAGTTTTTCGCCCTGATGATCTTTTGCGGTCATTGCAAACGCCAGATTTTGGGTAAAAGTTCCAATACCACATTCTCTTGGCGGATATGTACCTATATAAGTGATTTTCATTTTGAACCTGCTTTAATATTTATTTCAGCATTTATCCTTTTCATTTAGCTATAGTTAAAGCACTTCAATGAATTTATAATTCTTGCAAGTGTTATAAAGCCAGGTACTGACTGTATTCAAATAGTTTTGGGGCAGTTTTTACCTGTATTTCTTTATCTTAAATACTGAATTCTAAATAAAATTACATCCGGGTATCGGATTGGGGGATTCTAAAGATAAGGTTATTTAACCTAAGACTTTTATAACGTATGTGTTAACTTTTACTAAAATATGGACAGGGTTTTTAAAAACATTCAGGAATTATATCTAAAAGAAGCTGCTCTTATTTCATCAAAAAATGGCGTGGTTTTCTCTTCTACACACTTTACCGCATAAAGATAAAGCGCAGCACTCCAGGTTTGCCAATCCTGCCCCATGGGTTCGCCATTTTGTGATTTGAACCATTCGTTAAACCCGAAGTCAAGGTCTTTTGTTCTGGACCGCTTTATAAGCTTAGTAAGTTCTACAAGTTTTATTTCTGCCAATTCATATTTTTGAGCGGCAACAAGAGCCGCTACGTAAAGTCCGCAGATAAATGGCCATATTCCACCATTATGATAATTTCCCGGTAAGTTGTAATCAGCATAACGTTTGTGCCAATCTGAATCTTCAGGTTTTATGAAGGGATAGAAATTTGGTGGTAAATCTACTGTTAACTCTCCCCTGGTTTTCATTTCTGCACATTCTTTTTCTATCCATTCAATAATAGCTTTTGCTGTTTTAAAAGATGCCATCCCTGAAAGAATTGCGAGACTATTGCCCAGCAAATCGAATCTTTCACTTTTAAAATTCTTATAAGCCCAAAAAGCATAATGAGGTTTATCTCTCACAACCAACCTCTGCTGTATATGTTCTCCTTGTCTGTCCCGGATGATCGTAAATTTCTCCATTTCATCATGCATCTTCTTTGCCCGGTCGTGATCGCCCATTAATTGCAAATAACTATAAACCAACGTATTTACAAAAAGTCCATAGCCCAGTACCCATTGTTCATCGCGCCAGTCACTGGTAGGTTGTTGGGCAACGAGGTAGCGATCTCTGGGACTTTGATACTCCATCCAGAGTAAAGATTTTTCTACCGCATTTTTTAAGAAATCAGGCTCGTTTACAGTCTTTCTAAAAATCTCAGTAGCAAGTAAAAACAATGGGGTGGTATCACTTGCCCCGCGATCTTCGCTGTCGTGAACCAGGGAAGGCATATGTCCCTTTTCTGACTGATTTGCAGCTAAGGTTTCCAGGACTTTACGGATGCTGTCTAAAAGCTCGGAATTACCTGAAACTGCTATTCCTAAAACAGAAAACATTAAATCCCGGGTATATGGCTCCGGATATCCCCAACCCGCAGTTCTGGGCAAGTCAAGAAATGGTCCTTTTGAATTATGCAAAAGAACAGTTATTGCCGCCTCTTTCGCTGAATCGATTAATTTTAAATTTTCTGTTGTCATCACTTTCGTTTTAATCCATACCTAATTTATCCTGTACGATTTTTAAAAACTTCTTCGCTACTATCCTGTAATCAAAATTTTCTACCACTCGTTCCCTCCCCTTCTTACCCAATCTTTCTCTCAAAGTTTTGTTTCGCATTAGGCTTAAAAGATGTGTTGCTATATCCCGAACATCGGCGCGGTAATCTACCGTTCGGGGCTCATTAAAAACTATTTTATGGTTTTTCTCAAAACCAGATTCTTTACCCAGGATAACCTCTTTTGCAATAATCTTTTGACCTACCCCGGCCAGCAATGCAGTTTCTTTGTGCACAAGTGTATCTAACATTCCCATGGCATTTATTCCTATTACCGGTTTTTCGCAGGCACCTGCTTCTACCTGGGGCATCCCAAATCCTTCGAGTCTTGAAGGAGCTGCATAAATATCACAAGCTCCAATTAAATAAGGAATAAAATTTCGCGAAATAGTATTGGTTGCATAGAATATCTTATCTTCAATACCTAGCTTTTTAGCCAATTCCAAATCCAATAAATTTTGTGCTTTGGTTCTTGGTTGCGGCCATACTTTACATACATATTTCCAGTTTGAAAATTCATCATTAATTATAGCAAGGGCTTCCATCACTTCCCTGGCACCTTTTGAAGCAGCATCGCCACCAACAGTAAGAATCATTATTTGATCTGAAGAAACCCCTAAAGCTTCCCGGACCGCCAGAATTTTTGGATCATTTTTCTTAAAAGGAATAAATGTATCGGTATTACAACCCACCGGTAAAACTTCAATATTATCGGGTTTTATACCATCACGCACATACATTTCTTTCACCCAATTGGAGGTTACTAAAATTAACGGTAGTTCATTCAACACTTTATGATAATTTGCAATATATCCGTCGGCCACCAACCAGGGCACCGGTAATACTCCGTGGCTTTGAGGATGAAAAATTAACTGCGGCGTATGGCCCCAGTAACCTACCCCCACTGCAAGATCTGGCTTAAACCAACGATAATACCATTCCTTTTCCTGAGCCGATTCAAAATGGGCAGCATGGGCATCTACCCCCAATTCCAGGAGACCTTTATATAATAAATCTCCCTGTGTTGCCAACCCGCCGGGCGATGGAGGATAATCGTAAAGCATTAATACTTTCATTTTTCCTTTATTATAGTTTCGCTGTACTAACCAGCTTGTTCTAACCATTTATAAGCCTCCCCTGGATCAAAAAATTTCCAGAAAGCTTCAATTTTTGGTGTTGTTTCAGCTTCAAAACCTCCGGGTGAGAATCCATAGGTTTCAGTGATAAGCGCATATTTTTGTTTCCAAATATTTTCAGACAGGGGGTATTGGAACGCTCTTTTTTCAGCTCTGGGAAAATATTTTTTATTCCCGTCTTCGTAGGCAAAGGTCCAAAGCTCTTTGCCCGATACTTTTTTTTGATACCATAACTCAATTACAGCCCTGCTAACTTCTTCATGCCGAAGATGCCGGGTATATTCTCCAGAAGGATTATGCGTAATAATCAGATCAAAATGCTGGTTGGGTAGTAAACTTAATACTGCATTCTTAGCTTCTTCTTTATCTAACGGGATTTGTTCAGGACCGTCATCAAGTTCGCCCATTGTTCCCTTAGCTTTTAAAATTTTGAGGGATTTGTAAAATCTTGAAGCTCTTTCCATATCATCACCCCGACAAAGAGAAATCACGAACCAGTTGAAAGTAGGATGTGTTAGAATAGTACCGCCGCACCATAAAGTTTCATCATCCGGATGCGCTACGATAACTACTGCGTTTTTATCAGATAAATTATTTTTAATCCCCAATTGAAAATTTTAAGTATGATTTAAAAAATTTCTGAACATTATTCCTTACTTCTTCGGAGTCACCTAAAGTTAATTTATTATTGATTAATAATGCGTACTTAAAAACCCATACAAATCACATTTTTAGGGACTATGATAATGCGGTATTTTTTGCGCTATAGTTTTTGCCTAATCACTATAGTTATTTAGTATAAAAATTGAAAACCTATAAGTAAAAATTATAGTATTTTTAAGCTGTTAATCTTTAAAACTGTCCAATTATGAAAAACAACAATCATTCGAGCAATCCCGATAGCCACAAAGTATGGGATGTAAATGAATCCAGCCGCTGTCCTTTTATGGGTGGCTCTCTTAATAAAACTGCCGGAAGCGGAACTTCAAACCGTGACTGGTGGCCCAATCAATTAAACTTATCAATTTTAAGACAACACTCCAGTTTGTCTAATCCGATGGGTGAAGAATTTAATTATGCAGAAGAATTTAAAAGCCTTGACCTGGCTGCCGTAAAAAAAGACATTTTTGATCTTATGGAAGATTCCCAGGAATGGTGGCCAGCAGATTACGGACATTACGGACCATTTTTTATTCGTATGGCCTGGCACAGCGCCGGAACTTACCGTATTGGTGATGGCCGCGGAGGAGCGAGCTCGGGCTCACAAAGATTTGCACCGCTAAACAGCTGGCCAGATAATGCTAATCTCGACAAGGCCCGATTATTACTTTGGCCAATTAAGCAGAAATATGGAAGAAAAATTTCCTGGGCAGATCTCATGATTCTTACCGGAAACTGTGCCCTGGAATCTATGGGCTTAGAAACCTTTGGATTTGGAGGCGGACGTGAAGATATTTGGGAACCGGAAGAAGATATCTACTGGGGATCTGAAGGTGAATGGCTTGGAAATGAAGAACGATATTCAGAAGAAAAAGAACTTGAAAGTCCGCTGGGAGCTTCTCATATGGGACTTATTTATGTAAATCCTGAAGGACCTAACGGAAACCCCGATCCTATTGGAGCTGCGAAAGATATTCGTGAAACTTTTGGCCGTATGGCGATGAACGATTATGAAACAGTTGCCCTTATAGCCGGTGGACATACTTTTGGAAAAACTCACGGTGCAGCTGATGCTAACGAATATGTTGGAGCAGAACCTGCAGGTAGTTCTATTGAAGAAATGGGACAGGGATGGAAAAATAGCTTCGGAAAAGGAAATGCTGAGAATACAATAACCAGTGGAATTGAAGGAGCCTGGACCGACACCCCTACAAAATGGAGCAATACTTTTTTTGACAATCTTTTTAAATTTGACTGGGAATGCATTAAAGGACCCGGTGGTGCTTACCAGTGGCAACCTAAAGATGGTGCCGGTGCAGGGACCGTTCCCGATGCACATGACCCTGCCAAAAAACACGCGCCAGTTATGCTTACTACCGATCTTGCATTAAAAGAAGATCCGGAGTACCTGAAAGTTTCTAAACATTTTCATGAAAATCCTGAAGAATTTGCTGAAGCTTTTTCTAAAGCCTGGTATAAATTAACCCACCGTGATATGGGACCATTATCTCGTTATTTAGGTCCTGAAGTACCTTCAGAAGAACTTATTTGGCAGGATCCGATTCCAAAAGTAGATCACGACTTAATTAATGATAAGGATGTTGCAGGACTTAAGAAAAAAATTCTTGATTCTGGATTAACGGTTTCACAATTAGTTTCTACTGCTTGGGCTTCGGCTTCTACATTTAGAGGATCAGATAAACGTGGTGGCGCCAACGGTGCACGCATTCGACTGGAACCACAAAGACATTGGGAAGTTAACAATCCGCCGCAATTACAGGAAGTAATAACAAAACTTGAAAGTATTCAGAATGAATTCAATAATGCTCAGTCTGGAAACAAAAAAGTTTCCCTTGCGGATCTTATTGTACTCGGTGGATGTGTAGCTATTAAGAAAGCCGCTGCAGATGCAGGTTATGATATTGGTGTTCCATTTACGCCGGGACGAACTGATGCAACGGCAGAGCAAACCGACATAGAGGCCTTTGAACCTCTGGAACCGAATGCCGATGGCTTCCGTAATTATTCAAGAAACAGGGATAATATATCGGCTTCAGCAGAAGAAATGCTTGTGGATAAAGCCCAGCTACTAACCCTAACTCCTCCTGAGATGACGGTTTTATTAGGTGGAATGCGGGTACTTGATACTAATTTTGATAATTCAAAACACGGGGTTTTCACAGATCGTCCGGGACACCTCACCAATGATTTCTTCAGGAACATTCTTGATATGCGAACTACCTGGAAAGCAACTTCAGATTCTCAAACTGAATTTGAAGGAAGCGATCGTAATACAAACAGTGTAAAATGGACAGGAAGCAGGGTGGACCTTATTTTTGGATCAAATTCAGAGCTAAGAGCCCTGGCCGAAGTTTACGGTTGTGAAGATTCTAAGGAAAAATTTGTTAGAGATTTTGTAAAAGCCTGGGACAAAGTAATGAACCTGGATCGTTTTGATCTTAAATAAAGTAAATTAAAGAATTCCAGTTATTAAAGAGGCTGTCTCAAAATTTTTTTCAATCGTCATTCTGATTGTTTCAGAATCTAAGATATTGATTATCAAATCATGCTAGAAGCTGAAACAATCGCGAAAGCTTTCGGGACAGCTTGACGAATTAGACTTTTTAGACAGCCTCTTTCTGTTTTCAAATACGAAAATTGTATAAAAGTTAGTGTGTTTTCTAAAATATTTTGCTATCCAGCTACTTTCATCCGCAAATAACTTTTTTCCAAATTACATTATAGAAACTTTAAACATCTGTGTACTCTGTGATTACCCACTTATAACTCCAGGGGTAAAAATGGGCTGATGAAAGCACCCCTTTAAATTCTGCTTTCTCCGCCTGTTGTAACAATTCCAGTAAATGCCCTGGAGTAACTTGTTCGTGAAATGTGTGAAAACCCAATAAAAAAATCCCGCGAAAAAAAATGTGCGGGATTTTTTGTATTGTGGTAATACTTAGCTAATTCTACTAGTTTGCAAATTCTAGATCCTTTTTAGCTACACACATTAAAGTTAACGCACTGGATTTGGAATTCGGATTCCTCCCGGAAAGCAAGTTGCCTATTCTATATTTAAAATCTGCTTTACCCAAATTTCCGTTAAAAATCTCGACCCCTTTTGTATGGTTATGAGGATATGTTTTCACATCAAAACCAAGTGGTTTAAGGCTGTTTTCAAAAAGTTCTTTTGAAACCCCGAGTCCAGGTTTATGATGGATTTCACCTTTAAGAGCCCAATATTGTTGTCCCTTCTCCTTATGAAATCCATGGCCGGTAAATCTGTAAATAAGGGTTCTGCTTTTCCATAGTAATAAAGCCAATCCCTTATAATTCCATGCAGATTTTTGAGGATCGTGATCGGTAATTATAGTTCCCCCTGGTTTTAAAATACGGGCAGCTTCTGAAAGAACAGCAGGCATATCATCACAATGATGCAAAGCAGCGTTTAAAATAACTATATCTGCAAATCCATTTTTAAAGGGAAGATCAGATGCATCTGCAAGAACAGGAAGATATCCGGCTTTTTTCGCAAATTCCAATGACTTTTTTGCCACGTCTACTCCAATTAAAAGTTTAGGCTTTTCAGAAAAATTGGCAAAAACATTTCCGGGACCGCAGCCTAAATCCACAACAATTTTATCAGAATAATCTCCAAGAGCTTTTTTCCAACGACTTTTAAAATGGACATCCCTATGACAGTAAGTTAAGTATTCCTCTGCCCATTCAGAATTATTAAAATAATAAGCATTTGCTGCTAAACCTTCAGATGCGTTTTTCGCCAGGTCAAACTCCAGATAATCCTCATGATATCTAGGGTTAGCATCTTTCTTTAAATAAGAACTAATTTGTGATTTCATTTCTTTAAATTTTATTGGTTGATTTATCTTTAAATGGATAAACTTTTAAATGAAAAGGTGAAGTTTAATTTTTAAAAAAACCAGCCTTTATATCCTGTCAATGAGATGAACATTAATCCTTTTTGATAAACCTGAAAGTGAATACTCTAGAACTCTCCGTAGAGACTTTTAGGATATATACACCGTTAGGCATTCCTGAAATGTTAAACATATATCTCTCTTTACCCTCATAGGTAAGGTCTTGGCCGGTAGTGAAGATTCTTATATACCTTCCATTATAATCGTACAAAGCCACAGCATTGATTTTTACAGAAGAATGGGAAGCCTGAAAATAAACCTCTGCGTTTGCAGGGTTAGGATACAATTTAATGCTTATGGACTCTTCCACTGCCGGTTCCTCCTCGTAAAGTGACGGCTCAGCCTCTTTATCTATAGTTTCATAAGATTTTGAGGCCATTAAAGATATTTCTTCTGAAGGACATCCTGCATTGTTGGCAGTTTCGTAAACACGGCTTAACTGGTTTGCATAGGAGTTATTATAAGAGGTGTTATTAAATGCATCCTGCACCTCAGCCTTTATCTGTGCTTCCGGATATTGATAATTAACGGAGATGGAACAAGCATTTAGCAAGGCAGCAGTACCTTGTTTGGCTAGCTTATTGTACCCACTTCCTCTGCTTTGCAATGCTTCCTGAAGAGTTAAAGTACCGGTTTTTCCACCTAAACCTCGTTTGTTAGTTATTCCAAAGACTGTAAAGAAGCTATCTGTAGGTTTGTAAGTACTGCACCAATTGGAAGTTCCCGCCCAAAATTCAGCTGTACATCCCTGATAGGCAACTTCTATAACATTTACTGTAAATATCTGTTCCACGAAATTATCATAAGCATCTGTGGCCCTGATGGTAATATCAGCTATTGCAGGATCTGCAGGGTAACTTAGCGTCAACCAGTTACCGGTAATAACAGCTCCAATGGAAGGATCGGTATTTCCTGTTACAGTATAAACCAAATTCTCTACCCCATCGTTGTCATCAAAGTGAAGGTTCAAATCGATGTTCTCATCGAGATCTCCGGTAAAGCGTTCCAAGTCGGGCAGTACTGCGGTAATTACGGGGTCTCCAGAAAGAATTGTCCAGGTAAACCCGGTGCTCACAGCATCTGTGGTATCCTCATCACTATCATCTACAGTAACCGTTACCGCATAAGGACTATTTAAGGAGGCTCCTGCATCTATGGTTCCACTTATCACCCCGGTTGCAGGATCAATGCCCACCCCGGCTGGTGCCCCGGTCATCGAATACACCAAAGCTCCATCGCCTCCGGTAGCAGATACCATTAGGCTGCCGTCGAGTATATCATGCTCATAATTTGTCTGATCGGCAATAGGTGCTACTTCAATGGGGGTTTGCGAAGTCTCTTCCGAAACTGTTACAGTAAAGCTTTGCTCCACAAAATTTGAATGGGTATCTGTGGCGCGAATAGTGATCTCTGCAATGGCTGGTGAATTAGGATAACTCAGGGTAAGTAAATTAGCCGAGATAACCGCCGAGATAGCAGGATCGGTATTTCCTTTTACAGTATAAACTAAATTCTCTACCCCATCGTTGTCATCAAAGTGAAGGTTTAAATCGATTATATCATCAGGATCACTGGTAAAGCGTTCCAGGTCGGGCAGTACTGCGGTAATTACGGGGTCTCCAGAAAGAATTGTCCAGGTAAACCCGGTGCTCACAGCATCTGTGGTATCCTCATCACTATCATCTACACTAACCGTTACTGCATAAGGACTATTTAAGGAGGCTCCTGCATCTATGGTTCCACTTATCACCCCGGTTGCAGGATCAATGCTAACCCCGGCCGGTGCCCCGGTCATTGAATACACCAAAGATCCATCGCCGCCGCTGGCAGATACCACAAGGCTGCCGTCAAGTACATCACTCTCATAATTTGTCTGATCTGCTATAGAGGCTACTTCAATGGGAGTATCTATCGCAGCAGATCCAAGAATCTCTATTCCATTTACCAATGGATTTTCTATGCTGCCATGAAGAAAAACAATATCTATTGCGCCATCAATTACCTCTACGGTCTGGGTCACTACCGCCCCTATCTGATGACCGAAAGTACCCGAAAGATCAAGATCGTTCAATCCCGAATATATCACCCCTTCTATGGCAACATCAAAAATACGTGTGCCTGGCTCTGATGTACCCGAATAACCATTGCCCATGTACAAACGAACCTCATAATTCCCTGGCTCAGAAACAGGGAAGGTATAGGTCATATTAGGAGCACCCGATTTATCATCATATCGCTCAGTGTCAAATATGCTAACGGGAGTCGTATTTTGGTCAACTTCAGAAGTATAACCCGTCATCCCGAAGGAGGCGGTATTATTGCTCCCGGCAACAGAAAGATAAGGAGAGTTGGCACCGGAGGTATCTCCTCCCCAATCCAGTTCACCATCTATAGCAGCTATAGCAGAGCCTCCACTGTTTACCCGGTACAAAACAAGAACAGCTTCGCTAAGGCTTACCATAAAACTCTGTTCCACAAAATTAGCATCCGCGTCTGTAGCACGAATAGTGATTTCTGAAACTGCTGGAGAATCAGGATAACTCAGGGTTAGTATATTAGCCGAAATAACCGCTGAAATAGCCGGATCGGTATTTCCTGTTACTGTATAAACTAAATTCTCCACCCCATTATTATCATCGAAATAAGTATTTAAATTAATATCTTCATTTGCTGCTACGATGATCCTTTCCAAATCAGGAAGCTCTTGTACAACAATAGGATCTCCCGAATAAACTGTCCAGGTGAAGCTGGTAGTGACCGCATCACTGGTTTCCGCATCGCTGTCATCTACTGTAACAATCACGGTATACGGACTACCTACTGCAGATCCTGCATCCAAAACACCTCCAATTTGTCCGTTTGTAGGTTCAATAGTCACACCGGCAGGTTGCCCTGACATAGCGTATGATAAATTCCCATCCCCACCACTGGCAGATACCACAAGGCTACCGTCAAGAATATCATTTTCAAAATTTGTCTGATCTGCTATAGAGGCTACTTCAATGGGAGTATCTATCGCAGCAGATCCAAGAATCTCTATTCCATTTACCAATGGATTTTCTATGCTGCCATGAAGAAAAACAATATCTATTGCGCCATCAATTACCTCTACGGTCTGGGTCACTACCGCCCCTATCTGATGACCGAAAGTACCCGAAAGATCAAGATCGTTCAATCCCGAATATATCACCCCTTCTATGGCAACATCAAAAATACGTGTGCCTGGCTCTGATGTACCCGAATAACCATTGCCCATGTACAAACGAACCTCATAATTCCCTGGCTCAGAAACAGGGAAGGTATAGGTCAAATTAGGAGCACCCGAATTACCGTCATACCGCTCAGTATCAAATATGCTTACAGGAGTGGTATTCTGGTCTACCTCAGAAGTATAACCCGTCATCCCGAAGGAGGCGGTACTATTGCTCCCGGCAACAGAAAGATAAGGAGAGTTGGCACCGGAGGTATCTCCTCCCCAATCCAGTTCACCATCTATAGCAGCTGTCGCCACTCCGCCCGCATTCACCCGGTAGAGAACCGACATTTGATCAAGAACAGTCACTGTAAAATTCTGATCAATATAATTGGCATGCGTATCCGTTGCTCTTATCGTAATCTGGGTTTGGGCAGCGGAAGAAGGATAGACAAGGCTAAGGATACTACCTGATATACTGGCACCAATTGAAGGATCAATATTCTCTATAATCGAATATGACAGATTTTCGACACCCTCGTCATCCCCAAAATACTGATGAAGATCTATTTCTGTACCCGTAGTTCCTACATAAGCTTCTATATCTTCAATAAATTTAACAATATAGGGTTTTTTTCCCGTTACATTAAGATAATCCCAGGTTCCCTCTATTTCTACCCCGGAGGCATTGGAAGTTCCTATTAAACCAACCGCCAAATCCTTCCCTGCCATTTGTATAGCTTCAAGTATAGCTCCCTGAGCTATCATGGAACCTGCTAAAATACGGGGACCGGTGTCAAATGCATATTCGAAGTCTATATTACCCGAGGCAGGATCTATCACAAAAAAGAGTGCAGCTCCAGACTGTGGGCGGCCCTCTATAGGAATCGCGACTTGTAAAGGTTGCAGAGGAACATCATTTAATTCCTGCTGGATAGTCAGCCCGTTTTTAGTAAGAACATATTTTATATAATTGTCCTGAAAACCAGTTCCAATAAATATTCCTAACTCCCCGTTTGGTGCATCGGGATGCCCATATAATTGCAAGGGAGCATCGAAATTAAACAGGCCGCCTGTTACGGTAAAAACACCTGTAGATTGATCTACCTGTACTCCATATTGAAAACCTTTTTCCTGATTATTACTGATCCCAAGAGCGGTGCCCGAAGTCATTTGCATGGTCATAGCGCCAATTGCACCTCCAAGAATATCATTGGGATTGGGGTCGTTAGGGTCATCACGGCGGTCCAGCCAGTTTAACCAGTTGGGATTAGGATCAGCATTATTCATTAATCCGGTCATCCCCAACCCCATATATCCTTTTAAATCAGGATTACTGGAAAAAAGTTCGTTTACCACAGGAAGTAAAAAGGCATCGCTTCCAGTTGTAAGAGGATCGCCTAACTGAAACGGATCTTCAGCATCCGGGATTCCATCACTATCATCATCTGGATCATTAAGGTCTGAAATTAACGGTGCCCCTGCAGCTTTATCAAAATCATTTGGCTGAGAACCTCCATTACAGGGATCTGTGCCATTATCTACTTCATCCTGATTGGTATAGCCATCATAATCATAATCTGCAAGAGGGTCATATTCCGGATCATCCGGTCCAACACAAGTCACAAAATCCTGAGGTTCCAGTACAATTAATCCCCCATCCAATGTGCCAACCCAAATAGTTCCTGGAAAAGGATCATTGTCACCGTTACATGCCACCCCCAGCGCATTGCCTCCCAGCCCTGAAGCGAAAGAGGGGGTTAGTTGCAACAAAGTTCCGTCAGGATTTAATTCTACGCGTCGCAATTCTCCCGTATTCACCCCTGCAATAAGATTGCCTTTCATAGCACCCTCAAAATTCGAAGCGGTATATTCGGCAATTCCGTTGGTATTGGTGCCCCAAATAGTAACCAGCTGATCCTCAGGGCCATCAGGATTAGGGTCTCCCGGGCCACGATAATCCCCTTCCACCGGATTGGCCACCTGAACAGGAGGCCAGTTGGCAGGAAGTCCTACTGAAGGATCTGTAGTAGAGCCCGGTCTTGATCCATCGGGATCGTAGATTTGAGTTCTAAAAATAGCGCCTTCAGTCCCAGTTGCAGCAGGACTGGTATAAAGACCTGCACCAAATGGATTAGCCCTTACCGGGGTTGGATGACCTCCATAGAAGCTTCCAAATTGATAATTCTGGATATCCGGAGTTACCATAGTCAGGTGATCTTTATTATTTACTATTTCACCATCAGCTGTGGCCGTGGTACTACCCGGTTCGTTAGGGTCGTAATCATTATTGGCATCTCCACCACCTTCATTAACGGGGAATCCACCCCAACCTCCATTAGCACCATTATCTGTAACGTACACAGCTCCATTTTCGGTAACAACTAAATCGTAAGTATTGCGATAACCGGGGGAAAAGATTTGTACCGGGCCTCCCGGCACTATAATTGCCTGATTTAAACCGTCGTTTCCTCCAAATGGATCATTAATATCAATACCATCATAATTAGGGTCATCAGGATCTGTAATTCCATTTACATTGGAACGGGTAGGGTCATCAAGGGTAGGGAGGTCGTAAATATATTTTCTACCATTGTCATCAAGTATAGGCATTGCCTCAAGTTGGGTAAGATTTACGGAAAGTACAGCGGCAGAAAGTGCATATTCCGTGAGATATGCGAAATTAGTGGAGGGTGCGCCGGCATTAGTGTTTCCACCCTGGGCAACAATAAGGTAATCTTCTCCATTCACAGTAGCAAAATCCAAACCATTGGTTGCATGATTTTCTTCTGATCTAGGCAAACCTCTTACGATATCCACCACATCCCAACTGGTTCCATTCCAGCTAAAACGGGTAATGATTCCGGAATTTGTATCCAGGTTCACATCTCCACTGCCTCCTCCTCCACCGCCTCCAATACGGAAATCACTGGAGGAAACATAAACTATAGGTTGTGTTGCGGTTCCCACTACCACTATACCTATAGTTTCACGCATAGTGCTGGAGTAAAGACTGCCGTCATCATTGTGATCCTGGATAGCCTGAATTTCTTTTAATTCCTCCATGTGGGTGACAATGTAATCCCCTGGACCGTTTCTTTCCAGGGTAAAAACCTTTATAATTCCCACATATTCTGTCACATAAAGTCGCCCATCTGGCCCAAATGACATGGATGTAACGTTATTAACGGAGCCCTTGCCATTAAAGTTGATATTATTCTGGGAAAAACTTTGGGCAAAAACACCTGGTGAAATTGTTACGGAGAATAAGAGTGACCAGAAAATTGTCACCAACAATACAGAGTTTGAGTAGAACGTTTTCATATCGAAAAAAATTAAATTAAATAGTGAACTAATAGATTTTAAAAGCCAATTGGCGGCAAAATGGAAAGCTGGAATTAATCCCGAAGAATTAATTTTATATCAGCCTTTTATAGAAGTATTGGGGAGCCTGTATCTATATAATATGTAAAGTGCGATAAGACTTTCAGTTCAAAGCCTTATTTCGTAACGAACTGTAAAAATTTATGTTTTTACAAGGAACAGTAATTTGTCTCTTTAACTAAAAACATGAATATCAAATCTTGATAAAAAGAGAAAACGTTTCTCATTTAAGATGGTACTGGATGTTTAAACCCATGCCATTTGCTTTTCTTTTCTACCCCATAGCCATAGCCATATTTATTGCCATACCCAAGGTTTGAATTGCTAACATTGTTAAGAACAAAACACAGTTGATTTATCCTTCCTTTATCTTTGGCCTGGACCGGGAATTCCAGTAATTCTTTTTCTGTATGCCCCGCTCGTACCATATATAACACAAGATCGGCATATTGAGTTAACATAAAAGTGTCTGCTACCAGCATGGAGGGTGCTGTATCTATAATTATATAATCATATTGACTTTTAAGAGTGTTAAACATGGATCCTACCTTCTCCGTTTTAAGCAATTCATAGGGATTGGGCGGGATACTTCCTGATAAAAGGACATCTATATTAGGGTGAAGGTTAGATTTACTTATAAGGCTTGCCAGCCGCAGATCTTCGTCCACCAAATAATCACTAAGCCCCCGTTTCTTCTCTTTATCAATAGGCAGTGACTGAAGTTTCGGGCTTCTAAGGTCTGCCCCAATTAAAAGGACTCTTTTAGACGTATTGGCAAGGGTAATGCTTAAGTTGATGGCTGTAAATGTTTTGCCTTCTCCTTTAACAGAGGATGTAATTAATAAGGTTTTTGCTACTACTTTTTCTTTTAAGTGTACCAGAAGGTATTGAAGGTTTGTATTCAGGATCCGGAATGATTCTGCCAGCATGGAACGGTCATTAATTTTTATTAATTCATTTGATTTTTTTAAGCGTGGAATTTCTCCTACCACAGCTATACTGGATGTAAAGGCTTCAATATCTGATCTCTTTCTTATTTTATTATCCAGCATTCCTTTTAAATAAATAACGGAAAATGGAAAAAATAAACCTAAAATAACAGAACCTAAATATATACTTCTGGGATTAGGAAATATTGGGAATTCATTAAAATATGCCCTGTCTACTATTTTGGCCTTAGGTTCAGTCACAGCCATTGCAAGGGAGTTTTCTTCTCTTTTCTGTAAAAGAAATAAGTACAGGGTTTCTTTTATACTTTGTTGTCTCTCAATCCCTCTATATTGTCTTTCTTTTGAAGGTACCGCATAAATTTTTGACCCAATACTGGAGGCCTGGCGGTTAAGATCTTCCTGACTAATCTGAAGATTAGACCGCATCCTGTTTAAACTCTGCATAACGTTTCCTTTAATCTGATCAATCTGGCTGTTAAGTTTTATAACTATTGGGTTCTTTTCACTGGAACCTGCCAGGAGACGGTTACGATGTAAAACCAGGTCATTATATTCATCTATTTGTCCGGTAACCCCCCCATCAGAAAGTCCTAAATTAGAAGGTAATAGGTCATTTTTCGTGTTTGTAGATATATACTCCAGCATAGCATTTGCCAGCTCAAGCTGTGTGCTTACCTCCTGGCGCTTCTTGTTGTAATCACTGGCATTTTGTATGAACATCTGGGATTCTGCCTGTATATCTGTAAGTTGATTTTCTTCCTTAAAAATTTCTTTTCCTGTTTCAACAGAATCTAATTCCATATTGATGATAGTGAGGCGTTCATTTATAAAATTTGCGGTATTTCCTGCAATAAGGTTTTTATCTTCTATTGCTGAACGGTTAAACTCAAGTATTAATTGATCAAGAATATCCCGGGCTTTTTCCTTAACGGGATCTGAAAGCACCAGTTCAATTAAATTGGAATTATTATCTTCCTGTATAAATGATATTTGACTTCTGTAATGAGAAGCCATCTTTTCTATTTCAGAAAATTGTACAATGGTTGTTCCATAAAATTTCTCTTCAAGGTTCCCCGATTTTATTACCAGATCTGCAAATCCAATATTAAACGGAGTGCCAGCTTCTACTTTATATACCTTATTCCTATTTATATGTAAAACCCTGAAAAAATTATTGTCTGTAGCTGAAATTTCCAGCCTTACTCCTCCGGCCTTCTTTAATTCCTTTTCATCCAATTGAAGAACCTGTATAGCAATAGGTGCGTTTTCATATACTTCTATAGCATTAAACCTACCTTCTATAAAATACTGGATATGCAGATTAAGGGATTTTACAACATCGTGCATTAATCTTCTTGAACGTAGGATTGCAATTTCATTTTCAATATTCTTGGTTCCTGAGCCCATAAGAAGATTAAGATCAGCATATATTGCAGATTCAGGCCCTTTGGAAGATTCATCTTTTATAATTACAGTTGCTTTGGCATTGTATAAGGGAGTAGTATACCTAAGGTAAAAAAAGGCCAAAGCCAGGCAAAGTACCAGACAGAGTAAAAACCATGGCCAGTTTTTTAAATATCGATTAATTTCTTTTCTCATATTTACTTTTTCAAGATGAGATTTTCCGGAATGATTATTTAGAGAAGCCATAATTATTTGGTTATCAATATTACAAGTGACGCGAGAACAGATACAATGGAAAGATAAGTTGAAGCCAGACCTGTAGAACCGGCAGATTGCCTTCTTGTACCTCTTGGCTCCACATATATCACATCGTTCTGTCTCAAGTTATAATGGGGAGAATTTACCACATTTGCATTGGTGAGATCAAGGTAGGCGTAGGTTTTATGATCACCATCCTCACCCATTACAAGAATGTTATTGCGTTTACCAAAAATGGTAAGATCGCCGGCCATAGAAAGTGCTTTAGATAATGTGATATGATCATCTTCTATAGAAAATGTTCCTGGATTATTCACTTCTCCTAAAACGCTAATTTGAAAATTAAGAATTCTTACATTTACAATGGGATCCTTTACATATGACCTGATTTTGTCCTGAATTTTTTTTGCCAACTCAATATTCGTTAAACCTTTAACCTCTATTGTACCTATAACTGGAAACTCTATTGTACCCTCATTCGAGACGAGATAAGTTTCCAGTTCCACCTCCCCCATTATTCTTTCCTGAGATGTTATAGATTTTGTCAGGTTAAAAGGAAGAGCAGCCTCTTGCTCCGGGGCCGATACCCGAATGGTTAAAACATCATCTGGTTGGATCTCCAGGTTATTTCCTGACCTCCTGTTTTCACTTTTTCTTAATTGCTCAATATCCTGAAAATAAACCATCTCTTTTCGGGAAACACAGGAAGAGATTATAAAAAGGAGTAATAAGAAAAGGACAGGTCGCTTAAAAAAATTACTATAGATCATAATGTTTTGTTTAAGGAGTTAATAAAAGTCAATTAATTAACGTTCTTATTGAAAAGGGGGGTTAAAAAGCTTTTTCATCCCCAGTAATTGTATTAAAAATGGTATAGTAGATTATTTTTAGATCCAGTAGGGGGCTCCACTTTTCCAAATAAAAAATATCAAGTCTTGTTCGGTTAATGATATCGGCTTCACAGGTGATTTCTCCGCGATAACCCTTTATTTGTGCCAGTCCTGTAATACCTGGTTTAGCAAAATGCCGTACAAGATATTTGTCTACAGACCGGGCGAATTGCAGGGTGTGAATTTCCATATGAGGTCTTGGCCCCACTACACTCATTTGCCCTAATAAAACATTTATGAATTGAGGTAATTCATCGATACTTGTCCTCCTAAGAATTTTACCTATCCTGGTCACCCGGGGATCATTTTTGGTACACATCCTGGTATTTGACACCTTGTTTATAGCCATAGAACGGAATTTGTAGCACCAAAAAGGTTTCTTATTATAGCCATGTCTTAATTGTTTAAAAAATAAAGATTCCTCGGATTCCATTCTCATAATTATATAAAGCACAGGAATAAGCCAGGATAAAATAAAAACAAGCACCAGGGAGGAAAATATAATATCAAAGAAACGTTTCCCGTATTTTGCATAATTCATCTCCAGAGGTGAATTCCTTAAATTAAGAACAGGAACAGTTCCATATAATTCTACATTCATAGCTCTGGTAAAGATTTCTTTATTATCTGGAACCAGTTTTATCCGTTTTAGGTTGTTGTCTGCAAAATCTATTAAGTTACGTAGCTCTGAACTTGAAAGTTGAGAAACCATGCAATAGATTTCATCGATCTGGTTTTTAAGAATAAAATCATGGCACTGATCTACACTTCCCAGATAATCTTTATTTGTAGATTTTTTATTATCAAAATAGCCATTATAGCGATATGCAAAATCTGGCTCAGAAAAGACCTTTTTAATAACTTTTATATTTTTGTCTCTTCCTATAACAACTACATTTACATAATTTCCTCCTTCAAGCCTGTATAACCTTCTTACCGAGAAGAAGAACCACCGATAAAAGGTGAGTAGAAAAAGCAGGAAACTCAAAACAAAAATTTGATAGCCTATAGAAAACTCAAATCGCATAAAAGCAAAAAGAGTAAAATAAGCCATTGTAAAGATGTGATAGTGACGTAAAAATTTGTGAAATTCTGTTCTAAATCGTTCCTTTCTTTCAACTGAATAGAAATTTAAGCCTGCAGAAATAAAAAGCCAGGACAAATTATACCAGATTATCGCATATAAATTAAGATAGGTATGCGGAGTCAATAAATACAATGTGAGATTTATTGTTACCAAATGGGCCACCAGCGAAAATGGCATTATAAACCGGGACCACTTCATTGCAATTCAATCTTTTATAATGTATTATTTCAAAATTTTTTCCTAATAAAAGGAGTTGCGTAATACGGGGATTTGAGGAATGATATATTGAGGTATTTTCCTGCCAATTTTACATCCCAGGGTAAATAAGCCGTTCAAATGATTGTGCTTAATAATACTGAGATCTTCTCTGGATTTTTTAATTTGTAGTTTGGCAGAAGTGCTTAAACCTCCCATCCTCATTTTAACGACCCATTCATCTAGGAACATTTTTTTAATATCATCATTTTGAAACCAACGTAGGGAGATTTCATAATCACTGGCAATTCTGTATCTGGAGTTATATACTCCATACCTATAGAAGATCTCTCTGCGAACAAAGATTGTTGTATGGAGAGGTATCCAGCCAGATCCCAAATTTCTCTTTTTAAAGGGTCCCGATGAATAAATTCGTCTGATTTTGGAAGGATTTTCTTTGTCTACATACAAACCTTTTGCGTAAACCAGGTCTGCTCCGGAAACTAAAAAACCATTCACGATCTTACAGACAGTATCCGATTGATAAAAAAAGTCATCAGAATTGAGGATTCCTATAATATCTCCGGTAGCGTGTTTTATTCCTTTATTAAGCGCATAATACATACCCTCGTCCTTTTCTGAAATATAAAATCCAAGTTTTTTTCTGTAAGTTTCAATTATTTCTGAAGTTCCATCTGTCGATGCCCCGTCTACAATTACATGTTCTATATCTTTATAGGTTTGGCTAAGGACAGATTCTATGCAATGGGCAATACAGTGTGCACGGTTATAGACAATAGTGATAATTGATACCTTCATAAAGCATAGTTTTAGTTTATTAAGAAATAAAAAACTTATATTTTGCCTCAACTTCTACGTTGATCATTAATTTGTTTTTTTACCATCACTGCAACAACTAACCAGGCGATATTATAACTCAGAATTGCAATAAAACTTACTGATATAGAAGGATTTAAAAAATAATAAACCAAATCCACTATAAACAGGTGGGCCAGCACAGAAAGCGTAAGAAGAAAAGATCCACGTTTCATAACTAATGGTTTTAAAAATTTTAAAATAAATCACAAACAGCTATTTATAGACAGTAAGGTGCTTCAATAAATTAAAAACATAATAATAGGGGTTCCTTGGGACGGGGCTATATAAGCTTGTTGAAATACACAAAATAAGTGGGGGGAGGGAAAGTCTATATATTTAAAGTTCTATAGACAAGTATTAACTAAACGGGGTAAGTTTACTGCTTAAGCCTAAGGTGGGGAAATTAGCTGTTCGCCTTTACGGGATAACAGCTACCTGTAAGATACTTACTTTCTTCCAAAGAAGAAAACAAAAACAAAATTTAATATAAAACTTTAACATTCAGATAGTTAAAAGTATCTAATGAAATAATTCAAGATTTTTTTTAATGGGATATTGAGGGTTCCATAGTTCTTTTTGTACTAAGAAATGTTTCAAAATAATCTATAGTTCGGGCTAAACCTTCTTTTAATGGAATTCTTGCTTCCCACCCATTAAGCTGATCTTTTGCCAGGGTAGTATCAGGTTGTCTTTGCCTGGGGTCATCCTTGGGTAAAGGCTTAAAAATAATCTTTGATGTAGATCCTGTTATTGCAAGTATGTTCTCTGCCAGTTCTAGCATAGTAAATTTCTGTTTATTTCCTAAGTTCACAGGTCCTGTAAAACCCCGGGGAGTATTCATCATTCTTAGCATTCCTTCTATAAGATCATCTACATATTGAAAAGAACGGGTTTGCTTTCCATTCCCAAAGATCGTAATATCGTCTCCTTTAAGTACCTGCACAATAAAATTAGAGACCACCCGGCCATCATCGGGATTCATATTGGGTCCATAGGTATTAAAAATTCGAATAATCTTAACATCCACTCCATTTTGGTTGTGATAATCCATAAACAGAGTTTCTGCACAACGTTTCCCCTCATCATAACAGGACCGGGGGCCAATTGGGTTTACATTGCCCCAATAGTCTTCAGGTTGAGGGTGAATTTCCGGATCTCCATATACCTCGCTGGTGCTTGCCTGTAAAACCCGAGCCTTAACTCTTTTGGCCAGCCCCAACATATTTATGGCCCCCATCACAGAAGTTTTGGTAGTTTTAATTGGGTTATACTGGTAGTGAACCGGTGAGGCAGGACAGGCCAGATTATATATTTCATCAACTTCAATAAAAAACGGTGTAGTAATATCATGGCGTACCACTTCAAAATAAGGATTATCCATAAGAGTAATAATATTTCTCTTATTACCAGTAAAATAATTATCCAAACAAATAACTTCATTCCCTTCTTTTAATAGTCTATTACAAAGGTGAGATCCTATAAACCCAGCTCCTCCAGTTATTAGTATTCTTTTCATATTTTTTTATTTTATAGTTTTTATGTATTCTCACCTCTTTCTTTCGGACTATTTGGTGTAATCCTCGACTACTCTTTCACACTTAGGTTGGCTTAATGATAATCGTATTGGTTCCCCCGTGTTTTTAATTTGTTTGCTTCCTATTTCTTTAATTTTCATTTGTACTTGATAAAAATAACTTGCTCTATATTGGGCAAAATAAAAACCTTCTATCCCATCTAAAAATCCTAGCTTTAAAAAATACCCCCCCAGAAAACAAAAGATTGGTAGCAATCCCAATTGAATTAAACGGTATTTTAAAAGCTGTTTGCCATCAAGGCCCTTAAATCCATTTTTTTCAATGGAAAAGAATCGATGTGTCTCCCAGGTAGAATAAGCGTTATGTCGCTTTATGTAAGCTTCAAGATTTTTGTAATCGTTATGTACAACATAAGATTTAAACTTTCCTACCCGTCCTTTTACTAGAATGTGTTCGTGCACTTCCATGTCCAAATGGCTCCAGTAATCTTCATCAATCTTTTCGTATTCCCCTTCTCCAAACTTAAATAGGGCGAGCTTCTTAAAACTTTCACCATATCTCAATTCCTTGCCCATAAAATAGTTTGTATAAGGAATCCAATAACCTGAGATGGAAGCATCCTTAATTTTTTGAATTAACTCTTGTTTAAAATCTTCTGTGAGGAATTCATCTGCATCCAGAAAAAGTACCCATTCATTGTTTATCGGTAAATTTCTGAGTACCCAGTTCCTTTTTTTAGGAAATTTTCCGTCCCAGGAAAATTGATGTATTTCTACACCAAATTCTTCTGCAATTTTCACCGTTTGATCTTTACTGTAGGAATCTACAACCATCACCTGATCAAAATCCTTTAGCATTTTCAAACAATGTGGTAAATTGCATTCTTCATTTTTTACAGGAATGATAACCGTTACTGGTAACTTCTTCATAATATCTCGCGTTTTTTGATAAATTTTGCAGGATTTCCCCCAACAACACTCCAGGAGTTAACTTCTTTAAAAACTGCACTTTTGGCTCCAATCACGGCACCTTCGCCTATATGTACCCCAGGGCCTATAAAAGCAGCAGCTGCGATCCACACTTGATTATCAATGGTAATAGGTTTTAAGATTAAAGGGAAATTGGAAATAGTATGATCATGGGAAGATGCACACAAATAGCACTTTTGAGAAATCACAGTTTGATTACCAATAATAATTTTCCCCTGATTATAACAATCTACCTGAGGGCCTATGTTTGAATGATTCCCCATCTCAAGATTCCAGGGTGCCCAAATTTTGGCACTTGCATATACGCCAGAATTCTTTCCTATTTTCGCCCCAAATGATCTTAGAATAAATCTCCTCCAGCCTTTAAAGAGTTCCAGGTTAAATGGACGAAAAAATATCCAGTAACACACGTTCCAAAGTACTCGCCCCAATTTATTGGCCAAACTAAAGCTAAAGTCATACCGGGACAAATCAACTAGCTCCTTTTGGTTTATAATTTCCGACATAATTTCAATGTATTAATCTGTTTAATCACTACTTGGAATGGATTGTTATTCATCTAAAATAATTGTGATCCGTATACCCAATCATATTTATTTTATGATTTCTTGCAGGGTTGAATTTGGCGTATACAGTAAAATTTTCACTATAGAAATCACCTCTGAATTTCTTATTCTTTGCCAGTTTTCCTCCAAGCCGGGAGTAAACAATCCAGTTTCTGCAAGTGAATAACCTAAAATTATCTTCAAGTTTGTAGAACAAATTAGCTTCTTCAAGCAATTTTTTGGTGATCTCGATGAATGCAAAAACATCTTCTATAAAAAAAGGATTTTTTAAAAATTCGCAGAGTTTCCATGATTTATGTAATTGTAAATAGGTGTAGATTCATAAGCAATCTTCACTTTTTTGTTTAAGAAAATATGAAGATTGGCCAGCACATCCTCCTGCAAAAGTTGAGGCACATCATAATCCATATCTGTTAATAATTCTCTTTTAAAAAGTTTCCCCCAGAAATAACCTGTGATATCATTATTAAGTTACTAGTGTCCGGTTAAGGAGTATGTGAATCATTGGGAAGTATGACTATATAAAGGATAAACGTTCATTGAAATATTTTTCGATTTGAAATTAAATTAGGGGAAATGATTGGAGCTTTGCCGGATG
>NZ_JAIQZA010000039.1 GCF_020164485.1 Salegentibacter tibetensis | reverse complement strand
GTAAGCGGCTGCAAATATACACTACTTTTTCTTTATACACCAAATATTTTTTAGAAAAATTTTTGACTTTATTTTAAAAGCAACCCTTCAAAAGAACTTTAAAAACAACGCCACTTTTTAAATAAAATCTTAGCTGTTTTTGCGGCTGCAAATATACAACCTCTTTTGAATCCAACAAGCAAAAAAATATTATTTTTTTGCTTTTATTTTTTAAAGCTTTTTCAAGGCTTAAAAATTTGCATTTCCCAGTATGTAATGAACTTCCTGCTTTACTCCGCAACCCTCGTTGCCCTTGTAAGCGGCTGCAAATATACTGCTGTTTTCTTACCCCGCAAGGCTCAAATAACAATTTTTTAAAGAAACCTTAAAACTAATTTCTAAGCCTCTCAACTAAAGGAACTTGTAAGATAAAAAATTTTATAGAAATCTTGGGAAGGGAAAAAGTTAATGTTTCAGAGTATAGACAACCTACTCTTTCTTAATTTCAGCAAGAATTATTGTCCTTTATATATATGTATATTGCGCAGGCAAAATCAACCTATTATCTTTGCGCTCATTAAAACTACATATACATGATTAAGGTAAGCTTGCCCGATGGCAGTATAAAAGAATTTGAAAAAGGATCTACTCCAATGGACGTGGCTAACAGTATTAGCTCTGGACTGGCCCGAAACGTGATTTCAGCAAAATTCAACAATGATATTGTAGAAGTTTCAACGCCATTAACTACAGATGGAAGTTTAACCTTATTTACCTGGAAAGACGATGAGGGTAAAAAAGCATTTTGGCACTCTACCTCTCACGTTATGGCCCAGGCCATAGAAAAAATGTATCCAGGATCTAAATTAACCATTGGCCCGGCGATTGAAAATGGATTCTATTATGATGTAGATTTTGGCGAGCACAAACTTTCTGAAAACGATTTTAAAAAGATCGAAGACAGAATGCTTGAGATTGCCCGTGAAAAACATGACTTTAAATTAAGGGAAGTTTCAAAAGCAGATGCCCTCTCCTATTATAAGGAACAAAACAATCAGTTTAAAGTAGAATTAATCGAGAACCTGGAAGACGGTGAGATTACTTTCTGCGATCACGATACCTTTACCGATCTTTGTCGCGGTGGACATATTCCAAATACCGGATTTATAAAAGCTGTAAAATTAATGAGTGTTGCCGGCGCGTACTGGCGCGGGGAAGAAAATAATCCGCAGTTAACGCGTGTTTACGGAATTTCATTTCCGAAGCAAAAAGAATTAAAAGAATACTTAGAGCTGCTTGAAGAAGCAAAGAAAAGAGATCACCGTAAACTTGGGAAAGAACTTGAATTGTTCACTTTTTCTCAAAAAGTTGGCCAGGGACTTCCATTGTGGCTTCCAAAAGGAGCTGCCTTACGGGAACGCCTGGAAGATTTCTTGAAAAAAGCACAGAAAAAAGCCGGTTATGAAATGGTGGTAAGTCCGCATATTGGACAAAAAGAACTTTATGTCACCTCAGGACATTATGCGAAATATGGCGAAGATAGTTTTCAGCCTATTAAAACTCCGAACGAAGGAGAAGAGTTTTTGCTAAAACCTATGAATTGCCCGCATCACTGTGAAATATATAACGCCACTTCCTGGAGTTATCGCGATCTCCCAAAACGTTTTGCTGAATTCGGTACCGTTTATCGTTATGAACAAAGCGGAGAATTACACGGTTTAACACGAGTGAGAGGTTTCACCCAGGACGACGCGCATATTTTTTGTACTCCAGATCAATTAGATGATGAATTTAAAAAAGTAATTGACCTTACCTTATATGTATTCGATTCTTTAGGATTTGATAACTTCACCGCGCAAGTTTCATTGAGAGATCCGGAGAATAAAGAAAAATATATAGGAACTGATGATGTTTGGGAAAAAGCTGAAACTGCCATAATCAATGCAGCTAAAGAAAAAGGATTAAATTACGTGGTAGAAACAGGCGAAGCCGCTTTTTACGGGCCAAAGTTAGATTTTATGGTAAAAGACGCACTTGGCAGAAGCTGGCAACTTGGCACCATTCAAGTTGATTATAACCTGCCAGAACGTTTTGAACTTAGCTACAAAGGAAGTGACAATGAGACACACCGACCGGTAATGATTCACCGTGCTCCTTTTGGTAGTATGGAACGCTTTATCGCTATTCTCCTGGAACATACAGCCGGAAACTTCCCATTATGGCTGATGCCCGAGCAAGCTATGGTACTCTCAATCAGTGAGAAATATGAAAAATACGCTCAAAAAGTTTTAACTTTGCTGGAAAATAACGAAATTCGCGCTTTGGCAGACAACCGAAATGAGACCATTGGTAAGAAAATTCGGGAAGCCGAAATGAACAAATTCCCGTATATGTTGATTATAGGGGAACAGGAAGAACAGGATGGTACGGTTTCTGTACGAAAGAGAGGGGAAGGCGATATTGGCACTATGCCAGTAGAAGACTTTGCCGCAATTATAAATAACGAAATCAAAAAAACGTTGAAGACGTTTGAAGTTTAACCAAAAATAGATCAGCCATAGCAATACGTAGAAAAAAATCGAAAAGACCGCTTAGAGCAGTTAAAGAGGATCAACACCGGATTAACCAAAAAATCAGGGCAGAAGAAGTTCGCCTTGTAGGTGATAATGTGGAAATGGGCGTTTATCCAACCAAGGAAGCATTAACAATAGCCGAAGATTTAGGTTTGGATTTGGTAGAAATATCTCCAGATGCAAAACCACCGGTGGTAAAAGCGATGGATTACAAAAAGTTTCTTTACGAACAAAAGAAGCGCGAAAAGGTAATGAAAGCCAAAGCGAGCAAAGTTGTTGTTAAGGAAATTCGTTTTGGTCCCAATACCGATGATCACGATTATGAGTTCAAAAGACGTAACGCAGAGAAATTTTTAAAGGATGGTGCAAAGCTAAAAGCTTTCGTATTTTTTAAAGGTCGATCTATCGTATTTAAGGATAAAGGAGAAATCCTATTGCTTAGATTAGCTCAGGATCTTGAAGAACTTGGAAAAGTAGAACAAATGCCTAAACTGGAAGGGAAACGTATGACTATGTTTTTATCTCCCAGAAAATCAAAATAGAATAATAAGAGAGTTATAATATAAAAAGAGGATAACATGCCGAAAATGAAGACAAAATCTAGTGCTAAAAAGCGTTTTAAGCTTACCGGTACTGGGAAAATAAAAAGAAAGCACGCGTTTAAAAGTCACATCTTAACAAAGAAGTCTAAAAAACGTAAACTGGCTTTAACGCATAGTACTTTAGTACACGATGCCGATAAGTCCAATGTTAAACTTATGTTGCGTTTAAAGTAACAATAAGCTCTTAACGGTTTAAATAATTTAAAAACCCTGGAGTTGGGCAACACTTCGACTGCGCTCAGTGTGACAGTTTGAAGTTTAAGTTAAAAGTGTCGGTTATCGACCGCCTGCTACAAAACACACAAAAATATGCCAAGATCAGTAAATTCAGTTGCAAAGAGAGCCAGAAGAAAAAAGGTTCTTAAGCAAGCAAAAGGTTACTTTGGACGTCGTAAAAACGTTTGGACAGTAGCTAAAAACGCGGTAGAGAAAGCAATGCTTTACTCATACAGAGACCGCAAAGTAAAGAAACGTAATTTCCGCTCACTGTGGATATTGCGTATTAATGCCGCAGCCCGTCAGCACGGTATGTCTTATTCTCAATTTATGGGAGCTGCAAAAGCTAACGGAATAGGTTTAAACCGTAAGGTACTTGCCGATTTGGCAATGAACCATCCAGAAGCTTTTAAAGCAGTTGTAGATAAAGTAAAGTAAATACAAATAATTATACTCTCTTATTTAAAAAATCCGGTTCTTAATTGAACCGGATTTTTTTTATGTCTTTACTTTCTTCGGAAAAAATTTAAACTCCATAAAGGCTTAAAACCAGTTTCCGGGAACCGGCATTATTTCTATGTTCTGCAAGATAAATGCCTTGCCAGGTTCCTAAATTTAATTTCCCGTTAGTAACAGGAATCTGAAGCGAATTCCCCAGTAAGGAAGCCTTAATATGTGCAGGCATATCATCAGAACCTTCTAAAGTGTGTTTATAATACGGCATATTTTCAGGAACCATTTCATTAAAATGACTTTCAAAATCTTCGCGTACTGTGGGATCGGCGTTTTCGTTTATGGTTATTCCCGCGGAAGTATGTTTAATAAAAACATTTAGCATTCCTGAATTAATTTCTTTCAATTCCGGTAATTGACTCTCTACTTCATCGGTCACAATATGAAAACCTCTTGATCTCGCTTTTAATTTTATTTCCTTCTGAAAAAATTTCATGGTTATTTCTTATTATTTTCTTTTAAATATATTCCTATACCAGATAAAATACCAAAAGAAATTAATAATGTTTCATATACTGAAGAAACAATGCAATCACATTTGTTAAATAAATACCAGGAAAACCACTAAAATTAAGTTGATCACACTTAATACTTTTACCAGAATACTGAACTTCATTTTAAGTTTTTTGTGGTTTTTTCTTTGCTGCCGGGAAAAGGACATTATTAAGAATTAGTCGGTAACCCGGTGATGTTGGGTGTAAATCCAGTTCGGTTTTTGGATCCCCTACCCTATGTTGATAATCTTCGGGATCATGTCCGCCGTAAAAAGTAAAAAATCCTTTTCCTTTTATTCCATGGATATACCGCGCTTCACCATTGAGTTTGCTTTCTCCCATTACCAGAACATTGGCTTTAATGTTATCTGGGTTATAGGCAGTTGTTTGCCCCATAAATCCTTTAACAAGGCGTGTATGATTTTGAGTCAACATGGTAGGCACTACATCCCATTTGGCAGAGAAATCCATCAGAGTAAAATAATCGGTTTCCTTTGGAATACTTCTTTTAGCGGTCATATCTATAGAAGAAAACTCGTAAACCATCGGGCTTCGTTCCAGCGTAAAATCTGTAAAAGCGAATGTTTTATTGAAATCTATTTTAGATTGGTAACCAGGTTCGCTGGGATCCCCATCAAACATAGCTTCAGCTATATCTACCCCTTCAGCCGCGAGAGCGATATCAAAGCTATCGGTAGCGCTACACATCGCGAACATAAAACCACCACCCACTACGTAATCTCTTATTTTTAAAGCAACAGCCAGTTTTTGTTCGGAAACCTTATCATAACCTAACTTTTGCGCCAAAGCTTCAGCTTCTTCCTTTTCCTGAATATACCAGGGCGTGGTTCTAAATGTTCGGTAAAATTTACCATACTGGCCGGTAAAATCTTCGTGATGCAAATGCAACCAATCAAATAAAACCAAAGCATCATTTAGCACAGCTTCGTCATAGATGGTTTCATAAGGAATTTCAGCATAGGTAAGTGCCATAGTTACTGCATCATCCCAGGGTTTATTTCCCTGCGGAGAATAAACAGCAATTTTAGGAGCTTTTTCCAATACTACAGTTTCCATATTTCGAGAAGGACTACTAATTTCCTCCAGAATAGTCTGTGTTTTATCGTCGCTTATTACTTCATATGAAACACCGCGTATTTTACATTCTCGTCGTAATTGTTCAGTATCAGAAATTAAAAAAGAACCTCCACGATAATTGAGCAACCATCTAACTTCTAATTCCTCTTCTAAAGCAAAATAGGTGATTCCGTAGGCTTTTAAATGATTCTTTTGGAAATCTTCATCCATAGGAATAAGCAATTGTGAAGCTGAAACCTGAAAACAATTTAAAAGCAGAAAAACAAAAAAGACCAGAAGAACCGGTGTTTTACCATTTTTCTGGTCTTTTTGAAATATATAATTTAGTATATTCTTTCTTACTTTATTAGAAATTTTAAAATGGTACTTCGTCATCGTCGTCATTGTTAAACCCACTGTTAATCGAGCTGCCAAAGGCTTCATTTGCACTGGGATTTGGCAGGTTTGAAGAACCAAACTCGTTCTCTTCATTTTCCCCGGTGTTCATTTTAGAATGATATTCAAAAGGCGAATCAAACTCTTCTAAGTTATCAAATTTACCAAGATGACCAATAAATTTAAGTCGGATATTATCAAGACCACCGTTTCTGTGCTTGGCTACGATAAATTCACCCTGCCCATCGGTTGGACTACGATCGTCATCATCCCATTCTTCAATTTTATAATATTCGGGGCGATAAATGAAGGAAACGATATCGGCATCCTGCTCAATCGCTCCAGATTCCCTCAGGTCGGATAGTAATGGTCGCTTACTCCCTCCCCGGGTCTCTACCGCACGTGATAACTGCGAAAGCGCGATTACCGGCACGTTCAATTCTTTAGCGAGGGCCTTGAGATTACGGGAAATGGTTGAGATTTCCTGCTCCCTGTTTCCTCCTCCTTTTTGACTTCCACCGGCTGTCATTAACTGCAAATAATCAATTACAATAAGTTTAATGCCGTGTTGGGAAGCTAACCTTCTGGCTTTAGCTCTAAGGTCAAAAATTGAAAGCGAAGGTGTATCATCTATAAATAAAGGTGCATTTTCAAGATCCTTTACCTTTACATTAAGTTGTTCCCATTCGTGTTTTTCAAGATTTCCGGTTCTTAATTTTTCTGAAGAAAGACCGGTTTCCGAAGAAATCAAACGAGTAATTAGCTGTACTGCCGACATCTCCAATGAAAAGAACGCTACCGGCATATTTTGACCTACAGAAATATTCCTGGCCATAGATAAAGTCAGCGCCGTTTTCCCCATCCCGGGACGTGCTGCTACAATAATAAGGTCACTGGGCTGCCAGCCGGAGGTTAGTTGGTCTAACTTATCGAAACCTGACGGAACACCACTGAGACCTTCTTTATTCGAGATTTCCTCAATTCTATTCTTGGCCTGAATCACCAAACTCTGAGCGGTTTCGGTAGATTTTTGAATGTTCCCCTGGGTTACTTCGTATAATTTTGCTTCAGCACTGTCTAAAAGATCAAAAACATCGGTAGATTCGTCGTAAGCTTCTTCAATAATTTCGTTGGAAATTTTTATTAAACTCCGCTGAATGTATTTCTGAAGAATAATACGTGCATGAAACTCAATATGGGCAGAAGATGATACTTTTTGTGTTAATTGGATCAGGTAATAATCACCCCCCGTTTTTTCAAAATTTCCATCCTTCTTTAATTGGTTAGAAACGGTTAATAAGTCAATCGCTTCTGTATTTTCAAAGAGTTTATGTATAGCTTCAAAAATTAATTTATGGGAGTTTTTATAGAAAGCATCAGGGCTAAGGATATCAATTATTTCATCTACCCCTTTTTTATCAATCATCATCGCTCCTAACACAACCTCCTCTAAATCAACTGCTTGCGGAGGAAGTTTTCCTTTTTCAAGGCTAATAACATTACTTTTTTTTGCTGAAAATTGCTGCGGGGCGGTCATTTTATCCATATTACGAAAGTATGAAATTTGTTAAGAGCATCTTAATATTAGATCAGTTAGTTAATCAACCGGTCATCAACAATTCACCTGTTGAAAACTTAATAATAGTGTTGATAAGTGCAAAAAAAACCGAAACCAGGGTTTCGGAAATTTAAGAAGTTATGATATGTAAGGTTTTAATCTTTAAAAACTCCCATATCTAAATACTTATCCATCCTTTTATTCACTAAATCTGTTGGTGATAAGTTTTTAAATTCAGAATATGCTCCTAAAATTGCATTTTTTACCGTATCAAAAGTTTCCTCTCTGTTACTATGGGCACCACCTATTGGTTCTTTTACAATTTCATCTATCAGCTTCTGTTTTTTCATATCCTTGGCAGTAAGCTTTAAAGCATCTGCTGCCTGTTCCTTGAATTCCCAGCTACGCCAAAGAATAGACGAACAGGATTCAGGAGAAATTACAGAATACCAGGTATTTTCAAGCATCATAACCTTATCTCCAACCCCAATCCCTAAAGCTCCACCACTGGCGCCTTCTCCAATTATCACTACAATAATTGGCACTTTAAGCCTTGTCATTTCCAGGATATTCCGGGCAATAGCTTCCCCCTGGCCGCGTTCTTCAGCTTCAAGCCCAGGATATGCTCCCGGAGTATCTACAAATGTCACCACCGGAAGTCCAAACTTCTCTGCAGATTTCATTAAACGTAAAGCTTTGCGGTAACCTTCAGGATTTGCCATCCCAAAATTTCTATACTGTCTGGTTT
Source organism: Salegentibacter tibetensis (assembly GCF_020164485.1). GTDB lineage: Bacteria > Bacteroidota > Bacteroidia > Flavobacteriales > Flavobacteriaceae > Salegentibacter > Salegentibacter tibetensis. The sequence continues at coordinate 27,449 of NZ_JAIQZA010000039.1, read as the reverse complement.
TAGTATTATAGCCTTTTTGTTGGCCGATAAACATAAAACTTTGGTCTTCTATTTTACCGAGACCACCAATCATCGCTTTATCGTCTTTTACATTTCTATCGCCATGTAGCTCTAAAAATGTATCTCCACAAATAGCATTTATATAATCTAAAGTATAGGGGCGGTTTGGATGCCTGGAAAGTTGAACCCGTTGCCAGGCGGTTAAATTCTTGTATATATCTTTTCGGGTTTCCTTTAATTTCTTCTCAATTTGCCTGCAGGTAGCTGTAACATCAACATCACTTTCTTCACCTATATTACAGGCTTTTGCGTACTGCTCTTCCAACTCTTTAATGGGTAATTCAAATTCTAAATATTCCATAAGTTGTTATGCTTTGTTTTTTATTAGCTTACAAATATAACAAACTTTGAAAGGAAGAATTATAAAGAAGGACCATTAAATTTTGAGAAATTTCCCGGCTTATCTTTTGGCTCTATAAAGCAGGAAAATAGCCAGAATCCCAAAGCTGATATTAGGAAACCATACGGCTATTAAGGGAGAAAAAGTAGATTGCTCGGCCATCGTTCCAAAAACTTTATCGAAAAATATAAAAATAAAAGCCAGGGTAATCCCAACGGCAAGGTTAACCCCCATACCACCACGGCGTTTCATAGAAGATACTGCTACGGCTATAATAGTAAGAATAAATGCTGAAACAGGAATACTCCATCGTTTATAAGCTACCACCAAATACCTGTTAATATTTCCGGAACCTCGCCGGCGTTCTTTTTCAATAAACTCATTTAATTGAGTGTAATTTAAAGTTTCGGCTATATAAGTTTCAGGAGTTAATTCATCAAATTCAAAGGGAAGAATGGTATCTAACTTATTCTGATGAATAATAGAATCTTCATCTACACCAATTATCCGTTTATTTACATTAGTTAAAGAATAGGTGGTATCTTCTACATTAAACCTTAAACTGGAAGCGCTAATTTTAAATTTAAGCTCATTACCTTCAAAATGCTCCAGGGTGAAATTTCTCGCCGATTTACCCAGCGGTTGAAAGTGACTGGCATAAATAAACTCATCGTCGTTTATTTGCCGATATACATCCCTGGTCTCCTGGGTTTGCTCGTTTTTCTTGAGATATTCATATTTAAATTCATTAAATCCTTTACTGGCTTTTGGAGCCAGGAACATTCCTAGAAACAAGGCTAGAATGCAAACAATCGTAGCTCCAATAAGATAAGGTCTTAAAAACCTCCAGAAAGAAACCCCACTACTTAAAAAAGCAATAATTTCAGTATTGTTAGCAAGTTTAGAAGTAAACCAAATCACCGATAAAAACAGGAAAAGTGGAAACAATAAATTGGCAAAATAGATGGTAAAGTCTACATAGTAAAGTGCCACTTCTATAAAAGGTACTTCATTATCCAGTATTTTCCCGATTTTTTCAGCAAGATTAACCGTGATTCCAATTGGTATAAATAGTATAAGCATCAGGAAAAAAGTTCCCAGATAGCGTTTTAATATGTACCAATCTAAAATTTTCAAGGTCTAAAGTCTTTTGTCCATTTGTTTTACCATCATACTTTTCCAGCTTGCAAAATCCCCGGCTAAGATATGTTTTCTAGCTTCACGCACCAACCACATATAAAACCCGAGATTATGAATGGTAGCAATTTGCTTGCCGAGAAGTTCATTCACACTAAATAAATGTCTTACATAGGCTTTACTGTATTCGGTATCTACAAAAGTGATTGCCATTTCATCTATAGGAGAGAAATCGTCTTCCCACTTTTTATTCTTGATATTAATCGTACCGTGCGCTGTAAAAAGCATCCCGTTACGGGCATTTCTGGTTGGCATTACACAATCGAACATATCTATACCCAAGGCGATATTTTCCAGAATATTAATAGGAGTTCCTACGCCCATTAAGTATCGCGGCTTATCCTCTGGAAGAATCTCGGTGACAACTTCTGTCATCGCGTACATTTCATCGGCTGGCTCTCCTACTGAAAGTCCGCCAATCGCATTGCCTTCAGCGCCAACTGAAGCGATATATTCGGCAGATTGTTTTCTTAAATCCTTATAAGTACTCCCCTGAACTATTGGAAAAAGCGTTTGATTGAATCCATACAAAGGATCTATTTTATCCAAATGGCTTACGCACCTATCCAACCATCTATGCGTCATATGCATAGAACGTTTGGCGTATTTATAATCGCAGGGATATGGCGTACATTCGTCAAAAGCCATAATGATATCGGCACCAATAGCACGTTGAATTTCCATTACATTTTCCGGAGTAAAAACATGGTAAGAACCATCTATATGGGATTTAAACTTTACACCTTCCTCTTTAATTTTTCTCCGGTCCGAAAGTGAATACACCTGGTAGCCACCACTATCGGTTAAAATATTACGGTCCCAGTTCATAAATTTATGTAACCCGCCAGCTTTCTTAAGAATTTTGGTTTGTGGACGTAAATAAAGGTGATAGGTGTTTCCTAAGATAATATCGGGATTAATTTCTTCTTTAAGTTCCCGCTGGTGTACTCCTTTAACCGAAGCCACTGTCCCAACAGGCATAAAAATAGGAGTTTCAATCTTACCGTGATCGGTTGTAATGGTCCCGGCACGGGCTTTACTACCGGCATCGGTACTCAACAAATCAAATTTCATAGTGCTTTTTAAGTGAGTGCAAAGATACTCAAGTACACTACCTTTTGGCAAACTCAAGAGGCATTAAAATATTTTTTTTTGATTTCGAGGCAAACCTCGGAGCATTTAAATCTCGATTATCGAGTAAAAATCAAATAAAAGAAGTTAAAAAAAGGAAAATGTTAGTTACTTCATTAGATTTCTTAATAACTGACAGGCAAGCACTTTGACAAAGCTTTATAAAAACCTATTTTTGCAACTATTATTTTAACAACACAATTTTACTTTAATGTCAAAGATCAAAGAATTAGAAGATTTTGCTACCCAGGTTCGCCGGGATATTTTAAGGCAGGTCCACAAAGTGAACTCGGGACACCCCGGAGGTTCACTGGGCTGTACAGAGTTTTTTACCGCTTTGTACCAGGGCGGAGTTATGGAACATAAGCCTGAATTTAATATGGACGGAAAAGAAGAAGATCTTTTCTTCCTTTCTAATGGCCATATATCACCGGTTTTTTACAGTGTTTTAGCCCGTAGCGGTTATTTCCCTGTAGACGAACTTAATACTTTTCGCCTTATAGATTCCAGGTTACAGGGGCATCCGACAACTCATGAAGGCCTTCCGGGTATTCGTGTAGCATCGGGTTCACTTGGCCAGGGAATGTCTGTAGCTCTTGGTGCCGCACAAGCAAAAAAGCTGAATAAGGACAATCATCTGGTATTTTCCCTTCACGGAGATGGAGAGTTACAAGAAGGTCAAAACTGGGAAGCCATTATGTATGCTGCCGGAAATAAAGTTGATAACCTAATCGCAACTGTAGATCTTAACGGCCAGCAAATAGACGGGAGCACAGAAACCGTTCTACCCATGGGTAATATGAGAGCTAAATTTGAAGCTTTTGGCTGGGATGTAATGGAGATTGAAGATGGTAATGATATGCAACAGGTACTTGATGGTTTGAATGAAGCCAAATCGCGTACCGGAAAAGGAAAACCGGTTTGTGTGTTAATGACTACAGTAATGGGTAATGGCGTAGATTTTATGATGCACACCCACGCCTGGCACGGAAAAGCGCCTAACGATGAGCAGTTGGAAACCGCGCTTTCACAAAATCCTGAAACTTTAGGAGATTATTAAAAACAAGCTACCTGGGAGCAAACTCTCGAGGTATTCAGAGAGGAAATAATTTTTGAATTTCGAGGCGAACCTCGAAGCATTTAATCTCGATTATCGAGTAAAATAGATTTCCGCCGTTGCGGAAATGACAAAGACAATAAGAGAATGAAAACATATACAGATACAGGAAAAAAAGATACCCGCTCCGGTTTTGGGGAAGGCCTTACTGAACTTGGCAGAACGAATCCTAATGTGGTAGCACTTTGTGCCGACCTTGTAGGATCGTTAAAAATGCAGGATTTTATAGATGAAAATCCAGAACGTTTCTTCCAGGTAGGAATTGCTGAAGCGAATATGATGGGAATAGCTGCCGGACTCACTATTGGCGGAAAAATTCCTTTCGCGGGAACTTTTGCCAATTTTGCTACCGGAAGAGTTTATGACCAGATTCGTCAATCTATCGCTTATTCGGGGAAAAACGTAAAGATTTGTGCTTCGCATTCGGGCGTGACTTTGGGAGAAGATGGGGCAACTCACCAGATCCTGGAAGACATTGGTCTTATGAAAATGTTACCCGGAATGACGGTTATAAATACCTGCGATTTTAACCAGACCAAAGCAGCTACTTTAGCAATTGCCGAGCACGATGGGCCGGTTTACCTTCGATTTGGAAGACCAAAAGTGGCCAATTTCACTGCAGAAGATCAGAAATTTGAAATCGGGAAAGCAGTGAGATTATATGAAGGTGAAGACGTAACCATCATCGCTACCGGACATTTAGTTTGGGAAGCGATTCAGGCTGCACAGAAGCTTTCGGAAAAAGGAATTAGTGCCGATGTAATTAATATCCACACAATTAAACCCCTGGATGCAGCAGCAATTATCAAGTCGGTTAAGAAAACCGGCTGTGTGGTAACTGCTGAAGAACACAATTTCCTTGGCGGACTAGGAGAAAGCGTGGCTCGCACATTAGCTGAAAATAATCCTGCACCACAAGAATTTGTGGCGACCCAGGATACTTTTGGCGAAAGCGGAACACCAGATCAATTAATGGATAAATACGGACTTAATGCGGAAGCAATTATTAAGGCCACAGAAAAAGTATTAAAGAGAAAATAAAACATCTTTTTAATTATCTTTAAAGCCTTTGAGAACAAGATTCTTAAAGGCTTTTTTTATTTTACTAAAAATAATAGGCACTATTTGTGCGTTATGACAACCTAACAATAAAATAATCTATTATGAAGAAATTAATGTTTATCGCTGTTTTTCTGTTTTCCTCTTTAGGGCTTATGGCGCAGGAAGCAGATTTTGGAATTAAAGGTGGTTTCAACTATGGGGCTACTGGTGATCTTGAAAGAGAAAGTGCTGCTAACGATTTAGGGGAAATTATAGAAGGAAAAGAGAAATCTGGTTATCACATAGGGCTTTTCAGCCGGTTTGAAATTGTGGGAATTTTTCTTCAACCAGAATTAATGTTCACCCGCCTGAACACCGAATATGAAAATTTCAATTATAAAATTGATAAAATTGACGCCCCTATTTTGGTCGGTGTAAATGTTTTTGGACCTCTTAATATTAAAGCAGGACCTTCTTTTCAATATATCATCAATAACGAATTAGAGAATACCACCCTGGAAATTGGCGATGTTGAAAAAGATATCACCGTAGGTTACCAGGTGGGAGCAGGTATAAATCTTGGCCGATTAGGCTTCGATGTAAGATATGAAGGCGCGTTTACTGAAAATACCGCTTTTGGAGCAACAGATACAGCCCAGGAAAATTTCAAAATAGATTCAAGACCATCTCAATGGATTTTGAGTTTGTCTTATGCTTTTTAGATTTAAAAGTAACAAAACAGGAAAGTGCTATTCTGCTTATTAGAAAAAGGAAGAGGTTAAGTAAAAAGTTAACTTAAACGTCATCCTGAACTCGCTTCAGGATCTAAGTTGCTTTAAAGCAACTTAGATCCTGAAACTAGTTCAGCTTGACGAAGAAAATCTTTTTACTTAAGCTCTTTTTTATTTAATTACTTAAGCTCCTACTTATTAAAAAGTATCAGGATCTAAATAGTCCGGGATACCATTTCCGTTAGAATCAGGGAATTCAATACTACCATCTTCATTAATAATTATTTCCTCCCGGGTTGGTGTTCCGTCACCATCATCATCAGCATCAGCAAAATTAGGAGTTCCGTCACCATCGGTATCATCGTCCATAATATTTCCATTTCCATTTAGATCTTCCATCCAGCTGGGAATACCATCACCATCATGATCGGCTTCATTTACACGGAATAATTTCACGTGAAAAATTAAGGGGCTATAAGGCGGGATACTTGTTTGAGAGCTGGAAAAATATCCCAGGCCTGAAGGAAAAATCAGGGCTCCAATTCCGTAGTCATCATTAAAATCAACAGTGTTATCAGGATTAACTTTATAGCCAGTAGCTCCTTTAAACTCTATAATTCCTTCTGAAAAGCCTTTAATAAGTGTGGTAAGATCAAACCAAACCGGTGTGTTTGCATTATCAAATGCATTAAGATTTAATAATTCCCCACGATAACTAACCAAAGTAGAATCGGTGAATTTAGGTTGTTGCCCTTCCCCCTCTCTTACTTTAAGTACGTACATATTATACTCTATATCATTTCTAACCACAGTTTTCATCATAAGATTTTCTTCTTCAGAAAGCGGTGTTTTATCAGCATTATCTCCAGCTATAGAATCTATTCTAACCATATAATCAAAATCATCAGAAGGATTTTCAAACTCCTCATAATTGTAAAAATGGGTATCCAGGAAATTATTTATAGAATCTGCATCAGTCAAAGCCTGTTCCTCGGGGTCTCTTTCCTCAAATTGCGGAACATTTCCGTTATCATCATCCCCACAGGAAATTAAGGTTAAAGCCGAAATAAGGCTTAAAATAAAAAATTTGTTTAATCGCATTGTCTCTATTTTTGGCGCGCAAGATACAATATTCTTGTATTTTTGTTAAGGATTAACGGAGTTTTAAAGGATAGATTTTATGAGAGTTGACAAGTTTTTATGGTGCGTAAGATATTTTAAAACCCGAAGCATTGCCACCAACGCATGCAAGCAGGGAAAAGTGAAGATGGATGGCACCAGTGTAAAACCGTCTAAAGAAATTTTCCCGGCCGATAAGCTTAAAGTGAGAAAAAACCAGATAGATTATGAAATAGAAGTCATAGACCTACCTCCCAGCCGGGTGGGCGCAAAACTGGTAAACCTTTATATTGTTGATGTAACGCCTAAAGAGGCTTTTGAAAAACTAGAGCTTTTAAAATATTCTAAAGATTATTATCGTAAAAAAGGTGCCGGAAGACCTACCAAAAAAGATCGTCGCGATATAGACGATTGGTTTGAAAATACAGATCCTAATCCCGATGAAAAAGACAAAGAAGTATAGTTTTTCTCCGGAATTCTGGTCGCAACGCTATGAGCAGAACGAAACGGGATGGGATATTGGAGAAATTTCTGCCCCAATCAAAGCTTATATAGATCAGCTTAAAGATAAAAAATTCAAAATATTAATTCCCGGTGCCGGAAATGCTTACGAAGCCGAATATTTATTTCAAAACGGATTTAAAAATGTTTATGTTGCTGATATTAGTGAAAAGCCGCTGAAGAATCTAAAATCCCGTGTGACCGATTTTCCCGAAGAGCAGTTATTACATATTGATTTCTTTGATATCGAAGATCATTTTGATCTTATCTTAGAACAAACATTCTTTTGCGCGCTTCCGGTAAGTTCCAGACAGGATTACGCTAAAAAATCGGCTGAAATTTTAAAAAGAAATGCCTTGCTAAGCGGCTTGCTTTTTAATTTCCCACTTACAGAAAATGGACCACCCTTTGGCGGAAGCAAAGAAGAATATTTAATGTATTTTAGTCCATATTTTAAGATAGAAATTTTAGAACCCTGTTACAATTCTATCAAACCAAGGCAGGGAAATGAATTATTTTTTAAGTTTCGAAAGAAACCAGTATAATCCTGGACGTAAAAAAATTGGTACCACACAACTTATCCAGACCAATTCGGGAGGGGATAATTAGGTACCGGTAATGAATTCCCATATTGGGTTTAAAATTATAAACAGATGAAAGAACGTGTACTTATTTTAAATCACGAACAAATTCAGCATAAAATTAAACGTATAGCCTACCAGGTTTACGAAAGCAATATTGATGAAAAGGAAATTATCCTGGCCGGAATTGCTAATAAAGGCTATCAATTAGCATCCCATTTAAAGGAAGCTTTAGAGCTTATTTCGCCGCTTAAAATTCAGTTATGTGAAGTTCACGTAAATAAGAAAAATCCCTTAGAACAAATCACCACCTCGCTTGAACCGAAAGTCTATCAGGATAAATCGGTAATTCTTGTGGATGATGTGTTAAACTCGGGAACTACTTTAATTTATGGCGTAAGACATTTTTTAAATGTGCCCCTTAAACAGTTTAAAACCGCGGTACTTGTTGATAGGAATCACAAAAAATATCCAGTGAAAGCCGATTTTAAGGGAATTTCCCTTTCAACTTCTTTAAACGAAATGGTAAAGGTTTCTTTTGAATCCAAAAATTTTAAGGCCGAATTATTGTAGCTTTTCTATAATTTGATCGGCAATATATCCTGGCTTTTTCTCATCTACATTTACTGTGATGTCTGATTGACTGTAATAATAGGCACGCTCAAAAAGATGCTTTCTGATAAACTCTTCCAGAGCCTCGCGGGTCTCCAAATGGGAAATCACCGGTCGATGAATTTTTTCAGTAAAAAGTCGATCGGTTAGCGTTTGGATGGAAGCTTTTAAATAAACGGTTTTGGTATCCCTCTGTTCACAAATTCGCTCGAAATTATTTCCATAACAAGGTGTCCCACCACCCAAAGAAATGATCATTTCTGAATTATCTTCTAAAATATCCTCCAGAATTTGCGATTCGAGCTTTCTAAAATAGAGTTCGCCCTTATCCTCAAAAATATCGTTGATGCTTTTCCCCTGGATCACTTCTATTTGATCATCGAGGTCTACATATTTGTAATTCAGTTTTTTAGCAAGAATATTACCTACTACAGACTTACCCGAGCCCATATAGCCCGTTAGAAATATTTTCATTGTTAAAGTACTTATTATTAGGAGCATTCAAATCTAATATAAATTTATCTCAATTTAGGCTTGAAAAATAAATTAATGAATGTATATTTGCACCCGCATTCGCAAAACGACGGATGCTTTTTATTGATCTGGTAGCTCAGTTGGTAGAGCATCTCCCTTTTAAGGAGAGGGTCCTGGGTTCGAGCCCCAGCCAGATCACATTTTAAAGTTCAGATTTTGTTGGGCGAGAAGTTTATTCCGATTGAAGCGTTAGCGAAATATCGGAAAACCCCAGCCAGATCACATTGAAAGTTCAGATTTTGTTGGGCGAGAAGTTTATCCTGAGCGGAGCCATTTGGCGAAGTCGAAGGGAGCCCCCCGTCCGAACGGATGATTCATCCTGGCGGGCAGCCAGATTACTTTTTTAAGTTCGGAATTCTTAATAATAAGAATTATTTTTTTGAAGTATTGAAACGATCTGGTAGCTCAGTTGGTAGAGCATCTCCCTTTTAAGGAGAGGGTCCTGGGTTCGAGCCCCAGCCAGATCACATTTTAAAGTTCAGATTATGTTGGGCGAGAAGTTTATTCCGATTGAAGCGTTAGCGAAATATCGGAAAGCCCCAGCCAGATCACATTTAAAGTTCAGATTTTGTTGTGCGAGAAGCTTGTCCCGAACGGAACGAAGTGAAGTTTCGGGAAGCCCCAGCCAGATCACATTTTAAAGTTCAGATTATGTTGGGCGAGAAGTTTATCCTGAGCGGAGCCATTTGGCGAAGTCGAAGGGATTCCCGTCCGAACGGATAGTTCATCCGGGCGGGCAGCCAAATCACATTTTTAAGTTCAGAATTCTTATAATTGAATTCAATTTTCTTGCTACAGCCCTTGGAAATTTACTATTTCCAGACTTGTTTTAAGCCCGGGTGCTGGAACTGGTAGACAGGCATGGTTGAGGGCCATGTGTCCATTAGGGCGTGCGGGTTCGACTCCCGCTCCGGGCACTTTCAAATTACTACCCCACTATTTTCTTTATTAAACCAAAAAAATTATAAGGCGGATATTTTAAAGGTATATCAAGTTTTGTAGTTGAATTCACCACTCCCCTTTCATGTGTGAAAGCAAGGAAACTCTCTTTACCGTGATATTTCCCCATTCCGCTATTTCCTACGCCTCCAAAAGGCAATTTATGGTTAGCCACGTGCAAAAGCGTATCGTTTATGCAGGCACCACCCGAACTTGTTTCCAGCAAAACTTTATCAGCCGATTTATTTTTTCCAAAATAATAAAGCGCCAGGGGTTTTTCATTCTTATTAATATAAGACAAGGCTTCATTTATTTCTCCAAATTCCATTACCGGTAGAATTGGTCCGAAAATTTCCTCCTGCATAATTTTATCTTCACGATGCACATTATTTAAAATCGTTGGTTCGATATATCTTTCTTCCAGGTTTACCTTACCGCCATAATAAACATCTCCATCCAAATATTTCATTAAACGATTCATCGCAGCTGGATTTACAATTCGACCGTAATGACTGCTACTCTCAATATCTTCCCCAAGCATTTCTTCAAAAGCTTTAGTGATTTCAGCCAGCAATTCATTTTTAACCGCTTTATGAACTAGCAAATAATCGGGCGCAATGCAGGTTTGCCCCGCATTTATTATTTTACCCCAGGCAATACGTTTTCCGGCGATTTTTAAGTTCGCATTCTCATCTACAATACACGGGCTTTTACCTCCCAGCTCCAATACAACCCTACTCAAATGTTCGGCGGCGGCCTTCATTACAATCTTACCCACACCCGGGCTACCGGTGAAAAACATAATATCGAATGGAAATTTAAACAATTCCTGGTTCGCTTCTTTTCCGCCCTGAATTACCGCTATATATTCTGAAGGAAAATATTCTGAAATCAAATCTTCAATTACCCTCGCTACATTTGGCGTATCTGGTGAAGGTTTTAAAACAGCACAACATCCGGCAGAAATCGCACCAATCAAAGGATTTATTGTTAGTTGAAACGGGTAATTCCACGGTGCGATTATCAAACCTATCCCAAGCGGTTCATAATATATTTTTGAGCGGGAAGGTTTAATTTGTAAAGGAGTCCCGACTTTCTTAGGCTTTGCCCAGCTTTTAAGGTTTTTAAGATGATAATCTATCTCTTCAATAAGCAAACTGGTTTCTGTAAGAAAAGCTTCTTCCTTAGATTTATGCAAGTCCTGCCATAAAGCTTCATTCACCTTATCCTCATATTGCTGAATAGCCTTTTTAAGCGTCTTTAACTGTTGAAGCCTGAAGGAAATACTTTTGGTTTCCTGAGAGGCAAAGAAGCTTCTTTGAGTCTTATAAGTTTCGGAAATTGTTTTTGCTGAAGTTTCAATCATAATTTTATTTTTTTCGGCCCTTAAAATCGTCCATTGTTTTATAAACTCCAATTAGCCTTCCCACAAACCAATCGTAAAACCAAATAGGGAAAAGTCCTTGCGAGAATCTTACAAACCGCATACTCCACGGCATACTTAAATAGATCCTATTCGATTCTATCGCTCTAATAATTTTTCTAGCCACTTTAAATTGATCCAGAATAGGAATATTGGATTTTACTTCATCAAACATTCCCGTGTTTATATAATAAGGAGTAACCGTAGTAACACCAACTCCGGTTTTAAGCTGTTTCATCTCAAGTCGTAAACTATCAGACCAACCTGTAGCCGCCCATTTGCTTCCGGCGTAAACAGACATTTTAGGATTGGAGACCAAACCTGCTGAAGATGTGATATTGCAAATATGCCCTTGTTTTCTTTTCATCATACCGGGTAAAAAAGTTAAGGCAAGTTGCATTGGGGCTATCGCATTTACTTTCATAGTTTTATCTATTTTTTCTGAAGAATTTTCGTGAAAATAACCTCCGTAGACAATTCCGGCATTATTGATTAAAATATCAACCGGACCAATTTCTTTCTCAAGCTGTCTAGCCATTTCCTTTACCCAAACTGTATTCGTGATATCTACAGTATAACCGTAAACTTCTCCAATTTGTTTAAACTCCTCGAGGGTTTGGTGTAAATTAAGTTTGTTTACATCCCAGATTACCAATTTGCTACCGCGTCTTAATACTTCACGGCCCATAATTGTACCAATACCAGATGCCCCTCCTGTAATTAGCACAAGTTTAGAAGAAATTTTGGTCATAAAACTATCTGTTTAACTTTTTAACTAAACACTTAAACATTTTAACACTTTCATAAACTGTTTAATGTTCAATTTTATTTAGATTTGACTATCTTAAACACAATATGGAACTAATTAAGCAAAATTTCAGCATAAAAGACCTTGAAAATTTAAGCGGGATCAAGGCTCACACCATAAGAATTTGGGAAAAAAGATATAATATCTTAAATCCCGACCGCACCTCAACAAATATAAGGACATACGACAGTACTAACCTCCAAAAGATTTTAAACGTCGCTTTTTTAAACGAACATGGCTATAAGATCTCCAGAATTTCTAAGTTGAATGATGAGGAAATTTCTAAAATGGTGCGAGGCATCTCTGCCAGTGCCAGCAAGGAGAACCGGGCTCAAAATTCATTCAAACTTGCTATGATGAATTTTGATGAAGACCTTTTCAATACCACTTATGAAACTTTGCGAAAGGATAAAAGTTTCCGCCAGATTTTTCAGCAGGTTTTTCTTCCCTTATTGGAACAAATTGGTATGCTTTGGCAAACCGATACTATTAAGCCAATTCACGAGCACTATATAGTAGATCTCATTAAACAAAAGCTATATTTTAATCTTGCTGAAATAAAAAGAGAAATTAACCCCACTTCAGATAAATTATATGTGCTCTTTCTACCTGAAAACGAAATTCACGATATCGGGATTATTTACTTGTACTACGAACTTTTATATCACGGAAACAAGGCGATTTATCTCGGTCCAAGCCTGCCCTTAACCGATCTTGGTTATTTATTAGAGCGTCATGACAATATTAATTTTGTAAGTTATTTTACAACCGCTCCCGGTGATGTTGAAGATTTCATCACTCAATTCAACGAGCAGGTTTGTGAGAAGAAAACCTATGAGTTATTGCTTTTTGGTCATAAAATAAGGGAAGTTCACAATAAGGATCTTCCTGCTTTTGTAAAAACCCATACGAGTTTAAACCAATTTATAGATAATCTTTAAAAGTATTATGAAGAAGAAAGTAGCTATAATTGGTTCCGGATTCGCTTCCCTTGCCGCTGCCTGCTACCTGGCAAAGGATGGCTATGAAATAGAAATTTTTGAAAAAAATGCCAATATTGGTGGGCGTGCACGTCAACTAAAAAAAGACGGATTTTGTTTTGATATAGGTCCCACCTGGTACTGGATGCCTGATGTTTTTGAACGTTTTTTCGCCGATTTCGGTAAAAAACCTTCAGATTATTATGAGTTGGAAAAATTGAGTCCGGCTTATAAGGTTTTCTTCGGAAAAGAAGACAGTATCACCATAGAAGACAGCTTAGATAAAATTTGTGATGCCTTTGAAACCGAAGAACCCGGCAGTTCAAAAAAACTAAAACAGTTTATAGAGGAAGCCAAGAATAATTATGATATCGCAATAAAAGATTTGGTATATCGCCCGGGTGTTTCTCCATTAGAGTTGGTAACCCCAACCACCGCTGGAAAAATTGGACAGTTCTTTAGCACGATTTCAAAAGAAGTCAGGAAAGAATTCACCAACAAAAAGCTAATTCAAATTCTTGAATTTCCGGTTTTATTTCTTGGTGCTAAAGCCAGTAATACACCAGCTTTTTACAGTTTTATGAACTATGCCGATTTCGGCCTTGGAACCTGGCATCCAAAAGGCGGAATGTATAAGGTAATTGAGGGAATGGAAAGCCTTGCAAAATCTTTAGGTATAAAGATCAATACCAACGCGCCTGTTTCTGAAATTTTTGTTGAACATGACACCGCAACCGGAATGCAGGTAAATGGAAAAAAAATAGAAGCCGATTACATTCTTAGCGGTGCCGATTATCACCACACCGAAACTTTATTACCGGAATATAAAAGGCAGTATAAAGAATCTTACTGGCGAAAGAAGACCTTTGCCCCTTCTGCCCTATTATTTTTTGCAGGTTTTGACAAAAAACTCGAAAATGTAACTCATCACACCCTATTTTTTGACACCGATTTTGAGAAACACGCCAAAGCAATTTACGATGATGCCGAGTGGCCGGAAAACCCGCTATTTTATGCAAGCTTTCCTTCTATTACCGACGATGCTGCGGCACCAAATGGCAAGGAAGCCGGTATATTTTTAATTCCGCTGGCTCCAGATGTAGAAGATACGCCGGAAATTAGAGAGAAATATTTTCAGAAAATTATCACCCGTTTTGAAAGTTTGACCAATCAAAACGTAACCGACCATCTTCTTTTTAAAGAATCCTTTTGCGTAAAAGATTTTAAAGAAGAATACAACTCATACAAGGGTAATGCTTATGGGCTGGCAAATACCCTCTTGCAAACTGCATTTTTAAGACCTAAATTGAAGAGCAAAAAAGTTCATAGATTATTTTTTACCGGGCAACTAAGTGTACCCGGTCCCGGGGTTCCGCCATCCCTGATTTCAGGAAAGCTCGCCGCCGGATTAATTCAAAAAGAAAATTAGATTATGAAAGCCATTTTTGATAACGTTTCACGGGCTTGTAGTAAAACTGTTACTCATCATTATAGCACCTCGTTCTCTACCGCAACAAGGATGCTCGCCCCCACTATTCGTCAGGATATTTACAACATTTATGGCTTTGTGCGCTTTGCCGATGAAATTGTAGACACTTTTCACCATTACGACAAAGAAAAGCTTTTTAACGATTTTGAGGTAGATCTTTATAAGGCAATCGAAGATAAAATTAGTTTAAATCCTATTTTAAATGCTTTTCAGGAAACCGTTCATAAGTATGAAATAGACGAATCACTTTATCGTGCTTTTATGAAAAGTATGCGGCTGGATTTGTATAAATCTGACTATCTTAGTGTAGCCGAATACAAAGAATATATCTACGGAAGCGCAGATGTGGTTGGTCTTATGTGTTTAAAAGTTTTTGTGAATGGAGATAGCGAAAAATATGAATCACTAAAGCAATCGGCAATGAGTTTAGGTTCTGCTTTTCAAAAGGTGAATTTTTTAAGGGACTTAAAAGCCGATTTTGAAGATCTTAGCCGAAGTTATTTTCCCGGAACTAATCTGGCTGAATTAGATGAAGCTAGTAAACAGAGAATTATAGCAGAGATTGAAGAAGATTTTAAACAGGGACTAAGCGGAATTGCACATTTACCGGTAGAAGCTAAATTTGGTGTTTACACCGCTTATATTTATTATAGAAAATTATTACATAAACTCAAGAAAGTACCATCTTTGGAAATTAGAAACAGCAGGATTAGAGTCCCAGATTATCAAAAAGCAGGGCTTCTGGCTAAATCGTACATTTCTTATAGATTAAAACTTATATAATATGGATATTTTATTATGGATACTGGTTTTTCTGGGCACCTTCGCAGGTATGGAAGGAATGGCCTGGTTTACCCATAAGTATATAATGCACGGACTTCTCTGGAAACTGCACAAAGATCACCACCACAAAGACCACAGCCACTGGTGGGAGCGTAACGACCTGTTCTTTATATTTTACGCCCTGGTAAGTATTGGTTTTTTCCTGCTTTGGCGTTATGAAGATGTTTGGGTTGGTTTACCTATTGGATTAGGAATTTTAGCTTACGGAATTACTTATTTCACGGTACATGATATTTTTATCCATCAGCGGTTTAAAATTTTCAGGAATGCAAATAACCGATTTGCAAAAGGCATAAGAAGGGCACATAAGATGCACCATAAGCATCTTGGAAAAGACGATGGCGAATGTTTTGGAATGTTATTCGTACCTTTCAAGTACTTTAAAAAATAGAATGATAAAGCCCCGTTTTATAAGCCTATGTTAGGTCCCAGATATTTTTATGTAATTATTGGTGGGGGACTTGCAGGTCTCCAACTCGCCCGGCAACTTAGCCGGGATGTTTTTTTTAAAGGTAAAAAGATCGCCATAATAGATTCCGATTTTTCGTTGCCGGTTAAAACCTGGTGTTTCTGGGAAAAAGGCAAAGGCAAATGGGACGATCTACTTACTAAATCCTGGAACAAAGGGAAATTTATTTCTTCTGAAAAAAACATAGATTTGCAACTTTCTCCTTATTCCTATAAGATGATAAAGGCGGCAGATTATCATCAAAAACTGCAGGAAGAAATAGAAGAATCTGGGGACATTGAATTTATTACTGATGAGATTCAAAAAATAGATCCTGTTACGATGAAGGCCAAAGGCCGAAAAAAGTCTTATGGTGCAACGCATTTCTTTGACAGCAGAATAGATCCTACTTACCTTGAAAGTAAAAAACACACCACTATTTTTCAGCATTTTAAAGGCTGGGAAGTAGAAACCGAAAAACCAATCTTTACGCCAGATTCTTTTACGATGATGGATTATCGAATTAGGTATCCAGACGCAACTGCTTTCACCTATATTCTCCCGTTTACCAAAAACAAAGCTTTAGTTGAATATACATTTTTCTCTCCCTTTTTAACTGAAGATAAAGTCTATGACGAAATGCTTCAGAAGTACTTTGAAAAGATTTTGAAGACAAAAGATTTTCAAATTAAAAGCACTGAAACCGGGGTAATCCCTATGACCGATTTTCCTTTTGACAAAGCAAATACCAGGCAGGTTACCAAAATAGGAACAGGTGGTGGTTGGGTTAAACCTTCAACAGGTTATTCTTTTAAAAATACCGAGAAACGTATCAACCAGATTATAGAAAATATTAAAAGTGGGAAATTACCCGGAGAGCATTTAATCAATAATAAGTTCAGAAAATATGATGCTATATTTCTGGATGTGCTCGCTCAGAATAATCAAAAGGGAGAGGATATCTTTACTAAGTTCTACACTAAAAATACCCCACAGGAAATTTTCAGGTATTTAGACGAAGAAACTTCAGTTTCAGAAGACCTAAAGATTATGCTATCGCTTTACAGTATCGACTTTGTGATATCCTTTTTCAGGAAAGCCTTTTAAATCATAGGTTCTAGTGTAATAGATACCAAAAATGACACTTTTCCTGAACAAAAGATAAAATTATTATTACTTTATACTATTAAGCTTTTTATTTATAGAATACAGTTCCCGTTTTAAATGGTCAACAGATTCTTCCAAGCCCTTTATTTTTCCGGTGGAAACAATCTGATGATGGGGAACCAGGCTACTACTTATTTTGCCAAGCACTACCAAAAGTTGCTTAATATCCTCTTTTTTTACTTTCTGCACTCCTTCTTCCTGGGGGTTATCACTTTCTACCAGCAAATAATCGTGATTACCATCTAAACGCAATCTCTTGATTGTAGTTTTAGTTTTTGTGATTATAAGCACAATAGCTCCATCAATAACTTTATCTATTTTCTGTTTTTGGCAAACTACAATGTCCCGGGGCAAAAGCGTGGGAGACATACTTTCGCCTTCCACCTCAAAAAGGCTTTGGTCCAGGGAAGGGTTAAATCCGGGAATACGATACCATTCATACTCTTCATAAGAGTGTTGTTCCTTAAAATTTTTTATAAAACCTGCGTGAGCCATATCTTTTACCAACGGTATAAAACCATTGTTCGGTGAAATTTCAACTAATAACTTCTCCCCCTTAAGAATAAAATCGGTAGTTACTTTATAAAGTTTACTTAAATTAATAATATGCCCTATCGCGATACCATTTTGGGAATTTTCTATAAGGGAATATGCCGCCTGCGAGATAAAAAGCTTCTTAGCTACGTAATCCTGTGATAATTTGTGCTTTTTTCGTAAGGCTTTAATCCTTTTTCCTATTCCGACAACCTCTTTCATTCTTAAAAATAACTTGATAAATTATAATAATTCAAAATTATAAAAATTTAGTATATCATAAATTTTTATAACTAATCGTAATATTATTAAAGGCTTTGCAGTTAATTGTATGTTAATTTATCATTAAAAACTATCAGCTTTAGAAATCGGGCTACATTCAATTGTTATTAAACCAACCAAAAATATTTAATACTTGATTTCCAATACCTTTTACCTTCGAACCCTCCGGCTTTCCTTATCAAAGAAAAATTTGTTAGAAACCTGCTCAACCTTCCTACAGGTCTAAAAGCACGTGTGAGGTTTTTAAGAATAGCACGATTGCAATGCGAAAGGTTTGCTGAAAAATTGAAAATCTTGTGATTGAAGATTTAGGACTGACTGTTAACGATTGGGGCATTAACAGTCGGTCAAAACCTCGAAGTTTTCTTCGGGTTTTTTTTGTATTACCCAACTCGAAAACTTAAAGACTTATTTCGGGATTTTCTTAATTAAGAAGTTATTCAATCAGAAATTTATCAATTGAAATTTTGAATGAGTAAATCTTCAGCCTGCAGATAAAAAGCTTTTTGGCTACGTATACTTATTATGGTGAGTTGCTTTTTCTAAGCACCTTAATCCTTTTTCTATTGAGACAAGCTAATCATCTTTTAAAACTATCTTGGTATATTTTGATAATGAAATATTATAAAAATTTTAGGAAATCATGATTTATTATAATTATATATAATAAAGATGAAGGTTGATGAGTTAAATGGATGTTAATCTAGTATCTATAATCTCTGCGCCTATAAGACGGGTTACATTCGATTATTATTAACCAACCAGAAATATAAATATTTGATTTACACGACCTTTTACCTTCGAATTCTCCGACTTTATATAACAAACACTAATTTGTTGGAAACCTATTCTTCCCTTATGGCCACGTCTGAAACCACTGGGGAGGTTTTGAAGAAAAAAAATATTACTCTGAGAAAGGGTTTACGTGAAAGTATAAAACTTGAGTTGGGGGAATGTATAGACGGTTCTTATTTTGAAAATAAGAAGTGCCCCCTTAACCAGGCCGGTATTTCTTGCTTACTGTCTTTTGTGAAAATGGACACTTTTCTCCAGGATCTTTTCTCCATCAAGCCAGGTGAATGGGACAAATGCTATAATAATGAACTAGAGAATGTTGGGCAATACTACAATTTGTTATATACCGAAAACCTTCCGCACAACATTACCGACCTGTTGCTTGAGCAGAAAGAAAAAATTGAAAATTATTTGATGGAAGATTTATGACTGGCTGTTAACGATTGGGGCATTAACAGTCGGTCCAAACCTCGAAGTTA
Organism: Salegentibacter tibetensis; assembly: GCF_020164485.1. Classification (GTDB taxonomy): domain Bacteria; phylum Bacteroidota; class Bacteroidia; order Flavobacteriales; family Flavobacteriaceae; genus Salegentibacter; species Salegentibacter tibetensis. Next base: position 8,298 of record NZ_JAIQZA010000039.1, on the reverse strand, counting down.
TCTTCGAGGTTTTTTTATGCCCAAATTTCAAAGTAAAATCTCGTTTTTTTATTCTAATAAAAGCTGGCTCAACAAATTTCTAAAGTTCTGGCTATTCCAATCGGCTGCGCCTTTTTTATCCACCACAATAGTTCCGTTTTTATCAATAACGTAAGTAGAGGGCAAAGTATAACCATCTAAAGGTTTTGGATCTTCAGAAAGCATCCTGTAACTCGAAAAATTATAGCCTTTTCGCTTCAAGAAATTGTTGGTTGTTTCGTGGTCTTCGCCCGAAATAAAATAAAATTCCACATCGTCCTTATAATCGGCATAAAGTTCCTGGAAACTTGGCATTTCAGCAATGCAGGGAGGGCACCAGGTAGCCCAGTAATTCACGATGATCACTTTTCCTTTAGATTCAGCAAAATCAATTTTTTTACCCGATTCAGTTTCAAGTATCCAGCTATAACTTTCCAGTACTTTCCTGTCTTCTTCATCGGTCACAGAAGGGCTAAACGCAAAAACCTTGTTTACCACAATCTGAATGGGTTTGCGGGTTTGCGGGATGATCAAAATAAGGATTAAAACAATAAATATTATGTTGGTCCACTGGTTACTGAAAAATTTTTTCATTACTGAATTTTAATACTTAGACGTAGAAAACAAAGGTACTTAACATCTGGATTTTAAGCATAAAAAAGAGGCTGATTAAAATTGATTTTTCACCGCGTCACCCTGAACTTGTTTCAAGGTCTAACTCCTAAGAATTTTAGATTCTGAAGCAAGTTCAGAATGACGGGACGATCAAAATTAATCAGCCTCTATAAATTATTCTCTAAACTAAATTAAGCAGCGTTTTGCTTCTTAATTAAATTTAAAGCAGAACCATGTTTATACCACTCAATTTGAGGTTGGTTATAAGTATGGTTTGTCTTAATAGTGTCTTTACTACCATCAGCATGAACAATCTCTACGGTAATTTGCTTGTCTGGAGCAAAATCCTCAAGATCTATAAAGTTGAAAGTATCGTCTTCCTGAATAAGGTCATAATCAGCCTCATTATCAAAAGTCAATCCTAACATACCTTGTTTCTTAAGATTGGTTTCGTGAATACGAGCAAAAGATTTTACCAGTACCACTTTCACTCCAAGGTGACGAGGCTCCATAGCCGCGTGCTCTCTTGAAGAACCTTCACCATAGTTATGATCTCCCACCACTACGGTTGGAACACCTTCTTTTTTATATTTACGCTGTACAGCCGGAACACCATCGTACTCACCGTTAATCTGGCTTTTTACAAAGTTTGTCTTTTTGTTGAAGGCGTTAATCGCTCCAATAAGACAGTTATTAGAAATATTATCTAAGTGACCTCTGTAACGTAACCACGGCCCTGCCATAGAAATATGGTCTGTAGTACATTTACCAAAAGCTTTAATAAGCAATTTAGCTCCGGTAAGGTTTTTACCGTCCCAAGGCTCAAAAGGAGTTAATAATTGAAGTCTTTCACTATCTTCAGCTACTTTCACTTCTACAGTTGCTCCATCCTCGTTTGGCGCGATATATCCAGGATCTTCAACTGCAAAACCTTTGGTTGGCAATTCAATTCCTGTTGGTTCATCTAACATTACTTCTTCGCCATCCTCGTTCATCAATTTATCACGGGTAGGATCAAAATCTAAACGACCTGAAATTGCGATTGCAGCTACCATTTCTGGAGAACCTACAAAAGCGTGTGTATTTGGGTTACCATCGGCACGTTTAGAGAAGTTTCGGTTAAAGGAATGTACAATGGTATTTTTTTCCTCACCTTTTCTATCGCTACGATCCCACTGACCGATACAAGGCCCACAGGCATTCGTGAAAATAGTTGCGTCAAGATCTTCAAAAATTTGAAGTAATCCATCACGTTCTGCTGTATAACGAATTGTTTCTGACCCAGGGTTAATACCAAAATCAGATTTCGCTTTTACCTTTTTATCTACCGCTTGTTTGGCGATTGATGCCGCACGGGTAAGATCTTCGTAAGAAGAGTTGGTACAGGAACCTATTAACCCCCAATCTACATTAATTGGCCAATCATTCTCTTTTGCTTTAGCGCCCATTTCAGAAATAGGAGTCGCCAAATCTGGAGTAAACGGTCCATTCAAGTGAGGTTTTAACTCAGAGAGGTTAATCTCAATTAGTTCATCAAAATACTGCTCTGGGTTTGCGTAAACCTCGTCATCTCCCGTAAGGTGTTCGCTAACCTGGTTTGCAGCATCAGCAACATCTGCACGGTTTGTAGCGCGGAGGTAACGGTCCATAGACTCATCGTAACCAAAAGTTGAAGTGGTTGCACCAACTTCAGCTCCCATATTACAAATAGTTCCTTTTCCGGTAGCCGACATAGAGCGGGCACCTTCACCAAAATATTCTATAATTGCTCCGGTTCCACCTTTTACGGTAAGGATTCCGGCTACTTTTAAAATTACATCTTTTGCGGCAGTCCATCCGGAAAGGCTTCCGGTTAGTTTAACCCCAATAAGTTTTGGAAATTTAAGTTCCCACGGCATTCCGGCCATTACATCTACCGCATCAGCTCCACCAACACCAATCGCAACCATTCCAAGTCCGCCGGCATTTACCGTGTGAGAATCGGTACCAATCATCATTCCTCCAGGGAATGCGTAGTTTTCTAATACAACCTGGTGAATAATCCCTGCACCGGGTTTCCAGAAACCAATTCCGTATTTATTAGAAACAGATTCAAGAAAATCAAAAACTTCGCTACTTGATTTATTGGCAGCCTGCAAATCTATTGCTGCTCCCATTTTGGCCTGGATAAGATGATCACAATGCACCGTTGTTGGTACAGCAACCTGTTTTTTCCCGGCCTGCATAAATTGCAACAAAGCCATTTGGGCAGTTGCATCCTGGCAGGCAATCCTGTCTGGTGAAAATTCTACATAGTCTTTTCCTCTTTTGTAGGCCTCTTTGGCCGCCCCATCCCATAAATGTGAATAAAGGATTTTTTCTGAAAGGGTTAAAGGTTTTCCAACCACCTCACGTGCAGTATTCACACGTTCGGCCATTTGGCTGTAAACCTTCTTGATCATATCAATATCGTATGCCATATTATTGTGTATTTGTTCTAAAAAAGTCTCGCAAATTTAAGGATTTCGAACGGATTTTGAAAATAAGAGGTGATTATCAAAATTTAATGAAAATAATTTTACATTTCATAATTTATGGTAGGTAAAATTTAACTAAAAATAATAACAAGGTTGAATATTATGAATTTCGCAAATTAAAGAAAGTGAATTACAGAAAAATCAGTATGTAAGGGAAAAGAAACCAGAATTTAAACCCATTCTTGATAAGGAAACAGAAATTAAGAGCTTTTTGAATTCCTGAACATATTATTTTCCAGATGTAGCAAATTTTTTCTTCTGAATAAATAAACCACAGGTGCGAAAAAAGGAAGAAAGAACATAGAAAGGATCCAGAAGGTTTTATTCTTAATTTTCTGTTTAATCATATCTATAAGTATAAATAACCAGAATATAAAAAGAATCCCAACGGCTGTCCAGTTTAGAAAACTACTTACTTCTTTATCTAGATCTAAAACATTGGTAAAAAAATCGCTTCCCCATAAAATATAGAAAAGCACACTTACTAAGATCCTATATTTAATGAAGCTTTGTATCATTAGTAAAGATCCCTGATAATTTTTTCTTCTGAGACTCCTTCGGCTTCGGCCTTGTAGTTTTTAATGATTCTGTGTCTCAATATTCCAATAGCCACGGCTTGCACGTCTTCAATATCAGGGGAGAATTTTCCATTTACCGCTGCGTGGGATTTGGCAGCCAGGATAAGATTTTGTGATGCTCTTGGGCCTGCACCCCAATCGAGGTAATTCTTAACAAATTTGGGAGCTTCAGCAGAATCGGGCCTGGTTTTACCTACCAGTCTAACGGCATATTCCACCACATTATCGGCCACAGGAATTCGGCGAATTAATTGCTGAATTTCTACGATTTCTTCCGCAGAAAACAAAGCATTTATTTTTGGTGTTTTATCTGAAGTTGTGCTTTTTACCACATCTACTTCTTCCTGAAAACTTGGATATTCCAAAAGAATAGAGAACATAAACCTGTCAAGCTGAGCTTCAGGCAAGGGATAGGTTCCCTCCTGCTCAATCGGGTTTTGGGTAGCCAGTACAAAATATGGATTCGCTAAGCGATAATTATGTCCCGCTACGGTTACAGAGCGTTCCTGCATAGCTTCAAGTAAAGCGGCCTGAGTTTTTGGTGGGGTTCGGTTAATTTCATCGGCAAGGACTATGTTTGAAAAAACCGGGCCTTTTATAAATTTAAAAGTTCTGTTTTCGTCCAGTATCTCTGCCCCAAGAATATCACTGGGCATAAGATCTGGTGTGAACTGTATTCTTTTAAAATCAAGTCCTAAAGCCTGGGCAATGGTATTTACCATTAAGGTTTTGGCCAGACCGGGAACCCCAACCAGCAACGAATGCCCCCCTGAAAAAACAGAAAGCAGGATCTGGTCTACAACCACATCCTGCCCTATAATTACTTTGGCAATTTCTTTCTTTAAATCCCGGTGTTTAACTACCAGTTTTTCTACAAGAGCAACGTCTGACATTGATAAAATGCTATTTTTTTAACCAGTTACTGCTATACTCACAGTCTTTAAACTTTCCGTTCACTTTAATATAGGTATCCCCTATTTTTTCTTTCTGCCATTCTTCTATAACTTCCAACTGCTTATCACGTAGCGCAAGTTCTTTAATCTTAGTAAAATCTGTAGCATAATTGGCTTCGTGCTCAGGAATTCTTTTATTTACTTTTATCAATTTAAAAAATGGACGTCCTGTTCTATCCTGATCACGCATTCTTAAAGAAAGTTCACCTTCCTGCAAATCACCTACCTCATCATATAATTTAGGATCTATCTTGGAAAGTTCAAAACGGGTATCGCCGGTTCTGGGATTAATTAATTTCCCGCCATCTGACCTTGTTTCTTCCTCATCCGAGAATTCGCGTGCGGCTTCAGCGAAATCCAAAACGCCTTCGTCTACCCTTTTTCTTATGCTGTCTATTTTTGCTTTAGCTTCTGCAACAGAGGCATTGGTAACATCTGGAATAAGCAGGATATGTCTTAGATCTACATTTTGTCCTCTAATTCTATCTACCTGGATAATGTGGTATCCAAATTCAGTTTCAAATGGTTCGCTTACCTCCCCTGCCTGCAGGGAAAAGGCTACATCCTTAAATTCTTTTACAAAATTATCTTTTCTGGAAAGAGAAATTCTACCACCTTCCCGGGCACTTCCGGGATCTTGTGAATAAAGTACAGCCTTGGTAGCAAAACTAGCGTCGTTATCTAAAACATCGGCTCTAAAATCGTTTAAACGATCTATTACTTTTTTCTTTTCACTTTCCGGAATTTCAGGCTCTACTATAATTTGGGAAAGCTCTACTTCTTCTCCAAAAACCGGACGCTCATCTTCGGGAATACTTTCATAATAAGCCCTTACTTCTTCCGGAGTAATTTCTACGGCTTCAATAATTCGTTGCTGCATACGGCTGGCCAACTGGCGCTCTTTATTAAGCTCAAACAATTCACTTCTAAATTCAGCTTCACTTTCTTTATTATAGAATTCCAGGACTTTCTCAATAGAACCTACCTGCCTTACCATTTCAGAAATTTGCTGATCAATATAGTTATTAACTTCAGCATCCATAATAATAATACTATCCTGGATGGCATGATGCGCATAAAGTTTGTTTTCCATAAGAGAACCTGCAAGCTGGCAATCGTTAACATCTGCTGTAGACATTCCCTGACTTTGCATATCCTTATACATCATATCTACATCACTATCAAGGATAATATAATCGCCAATTACTGCCGCAATTCCGTCTACTTTTCTACGCTCTGAGCTACTCACTTCGGCAACGGTATTTTGAGCGATCTCATCTTCGGGCTGTATTGCAGTACTATCGGTCACAATCACATCCTGTGAATAACCGGAAAACCCAAATAAAACGGCCATAATAAAGCCGGTGGTTTTAATTATAGATTTCAAATTGTTCATTTTTAATTGCATCTTTTGTAATATCTTTTTCCAGTTCTTTTATTAAATTAAGTTTTCGCTTATTAAGCAAAATCTTTTCTATGGTAGGCGCAGCATACTCAAAAGGAGCATCCTGCCCACGTTCTAAAACATCCTTTATATAAATCAAATATACACCTAATGAATCTTCTACCTGAAGAAAATTAGATTTGTTTAAAAGTTTATCTCTATGATTTGAAGAAAGGGTAGGAATCTTATCGTAAACCGTTTTTAATTTTACCCAAACCGAATCATTCAAAGAATAATTTTTAAACTGAAGTGAAAGCCTATCAAGTTCCTCTTTATCTCTATCATTAAAGCGGTTGAGGTAAGCTTTTATTTCATTTACATTGGTGTTATTCTCTGCCAGGTTTACATATCTTAATTTCAGTAAATCTTCGGTAAGCTTAAAGTTGCCTTTATTTTCTTCAAAATAAGTTTGCATTTCTTCGGCTGTTAAGGTGCTATCCAACTGCCTGCCAACTACTGCATCTTTGTATGCGCTGGTATAAAGCTCGTTTTTGTAATTTTCTATAAGATCCCTGAATTCCTTTTGCTGACTTTCAGGAAGGTTTAACTGCGCCCTATCTATAAGCAATTGCTGCGTAGCCCAGCGCGTAATATAACTGGAAACTATAATAGTACTGTCTTCTTTAGAGGTATTCTCGTTTATTAAGGCATCAATATCTTCCTCATATAAATAGGAATCATTAACCCTTACCACTACTTTACGATCTTCTTCTTTTTCAAAATAAGAACAACCTGCAAGCATAAAACCGGCTAGCAAAGTATATATAAAAACAGGTGATATCTTCAAATCCATCAATGTTGAGATAGCAATTTACATACCATTCTTAAATGACTAACAGCCTGCAATTTGCACTTGGGCAAAAATAAGAATTCATTGTAGGTTCTACAAGCTTATACCTAAACGATTCCAGGTCACTAAAAAGTATTCTAAATATATTCTTTAAGCAAAAGAAAGAAGATTACCTTTTAGGTAAATTAAAACTAAACCATGAAATTTACCAGTGAGATAAAGATAGCGAAGCCCCGTACCGAAGTTATTGAGAAATATAGTAATCCAGATAACATCAAGCATTGGCAACGTGGATTTATCTCTATGAACCCTATTAGCGGAATTTTGGGAGAAGAAGGCTCCAAGAATAAACTGAAATATAAAATAGGAAAACGAAAGATAGAAATGGAAGAAACCATTATAACAAACGATCTTCCTGAACAGTTTCACGCAAATTACACCGCTAAAGGTGTATATAATATTCAGGAAAACTTTTTTGAAGAAACTCCCGGAAATCAAACTCTATGGATCTCGCGCAACGAATTTAAGTTTAGTGGATTAATGAAATTAATGGGCATTTTTATACCGGGTGCCTTTAGAAAGCAATCCTACCAGTATATGAAAGATTTTAAAGATTTTGTGGAAAACAACGAAAGTGTTTTAAGAGAGAAATAGTTTTAAGATTTAATATGAATAATTAAAAGCTGCTATTATATTTGCCTAAAACAATTTAATTATGATACGAAGCAGTTTATTGATAGCCTTTTTATGTTTTAGCGTTTTTGCAAGTGCACAAACCAAAGTAGGAACTATAGACACCGATTACATCCTCTCACAAATGCCCGAAATGGAAGAAGTAAATGCAGGGATGCAAGCTTATGACCAGGAATTACAAAAGGATTTCCAAAATAATGTTCAGCAATATGATAGCCTGGTAAAAACCTATCAGGCCAATGCAGAAAGCCTCGCTAACGAAGCCCGGCAGGAGAGTGAATCTGAAATAATAGAGTTGGAAAACGAAATTAAGCAATATAGACAAAGGGCCCAGCTAATGATGCAGATGCGCAGAAATGAACTTACCGACCCACTTTACCAAAGGATTGATACCGCAATGCGTGCTGTAATCCAGGAGGAAGGTTTCACCCAAATTCTTCACGCCGGGGGAAACAGTCTTGCTTTTTCCGCCGAAGAATATGATATTACTCAAAAAGTAATGAATAAAATGGGAATTGTAATTCCTGCTGCTAGCGCAGAAGAGTAGTTTTAATAGAAAATAGTACTAAACCACTCTGCACTCAAAGTGCAGAGGTTTTTTTACTAGGGACTGAAAGTCCCCAAGCTATTCCAATATGAAATTGGAGTTATCACTCGAATCTCGACGATGGTGCTCCAAATATTCATTAAC
>NZ_JAIQZA010000038.1 GCF_020164485.1 Salegentibacter tibetensis | reverse complement strand
ACAATACCAAGAGAAGACATACAGAAATAGGAAAAGTACCACCTGATCAAATTTATAACCTCAAAAAAATAGCATCATAAATAATTATAAATATCTTTAAACTGTCTTACAGATGGGGAGTATTGTAAATAGTAAATTCTAAATGGTGAAATAATATAGACTAAGTGCTTAATCTGATTGTTGAATATAGTTCCTACGATTACTGAGAAAGTTAAAATAAGGTAGGAATAAAGTCCATTTGAAATTAATGTCAAATCGTATAATTTGTCAGTAAAATATAATGCTACCGGAATGGAAACGGAAATTAATACATAATACATTAAATGGATCTGAATAACAAAAAATGGTACTGATAGGTGTATTATACCAGCTACTGCTGATATGGGAAATACCCAAATTTTTAAGACCTGCTTAAATATTTGATGCTTTAGTTTTGACTGTAGAAAATAAAACAATATTCCCCCTGCGATATAGGATATTAGAATCCACCAAAAATGTTCTAATGTATAAATGTATTCGGCTATCCATTGAAATAGAACAAGTAAAGCGAAAATTATTATTCCCGATAAAAGAATTAAAACTAAATTTAAAAACTCTTTCTTCTTTTTTATCATATTTCAAGCAATTGCCAGTAAAGTCCGGTATAAAAACTGTGTGAGCGGGTGACCTTAACTGTCCGAAGGACAATTAGTGAAGCAAGCGAGCACCAAATTAGATTGGAGTTATATGTGTTATCTGCATTTTCACTTAAATAGCCTTTCCTTTTTCAAAACTTCTATCAATTTTTTATTATCTGAATTAATATATTCAACAAATATGTATTTATCATTTAAATATAAAATTTCAGAAAAACTATAATTCTCCCTTGTCTTTAATTCTTTTACTAAATTTTCAAAATTTATTAGGCGATCAGTTTTTACTGAATCATCACGGATTTTACCAACGACTTCGGTAGTTAGTCCGAAAAGTTTTAATGCCATAATTAAAATTCCAAAAAAGGCAAATGCGAAAAGATAGTTTTTAAGTTTAGGTTTTTCATTTGAAACCACCCCATCCGGCTTGCTTTTATTTATATGCTTCTTTTCTATTTTTTTTATAGCTGTTGCAGGAATCAAAATTGAAAATGAAGCCAAAATAAATGTTAAACACCCAAATATCAACTACTTCAATATATCCTCTTTCAATTACCCCTAAATACATAAATACAAGGGGAGTGGAAAACAAAATTATTACCACGGTCATCCATAAAATTGTAGAAGACCATTTTGTAGATTCCAATTTAGAAAGGGGAGTAAATTGAAATAGCCATCTGGATATAACAAACGATAAGATTATACATACCACAAACAGTAGAACCAATAAACCATCAGGAACTACTTGTGAAATAGAAAAGAATCTAACATAAGATGGTGAAATTGATGAAAGTTCAATCAGTTGCCATAGACCTCCGATCGTAGCTGGGAACAAAATAATTATACTGAGATAGTCTTTTAAAAAAACGATTTTCTCTACTAAACTTTTCTTCATAACCTGGTTTAAGTTTACATCGAAAAACGTTTTTGGAACTCATCGAGTTTTAATATTTGATCTTGCATATTGTTCATCTTAAAAAACATGTGCATTTTTTTTTCTTCAGTCACAAAAACAATATTGTCCCGTTGTGAATTAAAGATAGCTCCAAACATCATTGAAATATCGAGAACTGTATTCCAACGATGATCAGAAACATTTGAAATAGCTATAGTCCCATGGCCAATTTGCTCAAGAATTATACTTGTCATGGCAATGGCAGGAAAAAAATCATTATGAAACTTATAGAACAGAGCATAATTTTCATCTGTTCTTTCATATTTTTTGTTCATAATTCCATAAGCTCGTATCATTAAACCTTCTGCTAAAAATGCAAATGACTTTCCAGTCTGCATTTCTCTAAACCAACTTTTTCTGTCTGTTTTGTTCTTAGAGAAATATTGCCAATCAAGTACTCCTCCATTTAAATTTTTTAAGTAATCTATAATGTTGTCATATAGTTCTTTTTTCTCAAAAATATTTTGTTCACGGACAGCTTTTATTTCATTTTGAAATTGGTAAATATTATTAATATCGTGATTTTCTGTCAAAGCTTTCGTAAGTTGGATTATGATCTTATAAGCATCCAGAAAAGGACCATTTTCATTAAAAAAGTATTTAGGAAGAATGACATTTAATGGAGGAAAGAAAGCTCCATGAAAAGTGTTTTTTTTAGCATTATATTTTTTCGAATGATCAAATAACAGGCAAAGTGCTTTAAAACATTCTTCTCGCTCCGGATCAGTTTTTTCTAAATGCTGAATCAGTTCCATTGCCACTACGATCGGAAATCCTGAAGTTACTCCAAGTTTTAATTCCTGATTCTGGATTTTTTCTGCTAAAGGTTGCACCTCATGCAAAGATATATCCCGGGAAAGATTTCTATAAATGTTAGTATCTAAGAAGTATTTCATGAAATTTTTGCTAAGGTCTCGAATAAGGAAGTTGCAGCTTAGAAGCAAAATCTATCTGTTATACTCTGTTGTTGAAAGGCATCCAAAAATGCCATTTTTGAGACGTCATCTGCAATTTTTGTTATTCAATTTTCGCAATAGTTTTTTCTCCAAATTATTTAAGGATGGAGTCTAGTATTTCTTCTGGCCAAACGACAAATTGACCATACGCACCTTCTTTTTGTTCGGCACCAAATTCATTTCCTTTTTTGGTATAAAACCAATCATCATCTTTTTTGTACATCATTTTCTTATCAACCAAAATTGAATTCACTTTTCTACTACTAAGTCCGGTTTTCTGAGAAAGCTCTTTAGTGGTTAAATATTTTGATTCCGAAAAATCCGAATTTGGCTTTTTTGGTTGATCTTTTTCATTCTTCTGGTCCTCCGCTTGTTTATCAACTTTTTTCACGGAAACTCTTATTTCTTCGCTAATTGTTAGTAATCTTTGTGCCTCTGTATATATGTCGTTATAAAGATCGGGATCGGAATCTTTTGAAACGTAAATCCCCATTTCGTCATTATTTTGTTGTGAAAATGAATATAAATTCATTGATGTAACAATAGCTTCACTTTCATTTAAATAGCATTTGGCGTGTAAAGTGGAACAAACACTTGTTCTAACACCAATTTGGCTTTCAAGCCAGTTACTTTCATCTAATTGGAGTTTACTTTCTCGGTAAACAATTCTTATATCCTTTTTTTGAATATTAAGGTTGTGAATGTGATCTTTAATCCTGTTGTGGAATTGTAAATATGGACTTATTAAAATTAAACGATCAGTTGTGTTTTTAATTAATTCTTCCAGGTGATAAGAGACACCTGTAGTGTTCAGAAATTTTGACATTATTTATTATTTTTGGTTGGTTTAAATTGAAAATTGAAGCTTTTTAATATGGTCACCTCTCTTGTTTTAAACTATTTTCTCAAAATTAACTTTAATTTTCTCTTTTAATTCTCCCCCTTTTTCAAACTGCTCCAGTAACTGCGCCTTGAGGCTCTCCATTTTTTCTTCAAAAGGGATCCCGTCGTCTTCTTCGGCTTCTGTGCCTACATAGATCCCGGGGGTAAGTTTATAATCTTGCTTTTGAACCTCGTCTATGGTAGCTGCTTTGGAGAAACCTTCCACATCGACATACCCTTCGACGGGGCTCAGGGTGACATTGCGCCATTTGTGGTAGGTTTCGGCAATTTTATTAATATCATCATCACTAAAAACCCGCAGTTTTCTGCTGGCCATTGTGCCCATTTTGGAGGCGTCCAGGAACAGGATCTTATTATTTCGTTCGCGGTGAGTGCCGTCCTTTCCGTCGCGGTTTTTGCTCAGGATGAAAAGGCAGGCAGGGATTCCCGTGGTTAGGAACAGCTTATCGGGCAGGCGTACAATGGCATCTATCATAGAATTGTCTACCATATGCTGCCGCACGTTTTTCTCTCCTTTGTTGTTGGAGGTCATCGCGCCGTTGGCCATTACAATTCCGGCAGTTCCTGTGTCGCTTAAATGGTGCCAGAAGGTTTGCATCCACATATAGTTGGCACTACCATCTGTAGTGAATTCTTCCTTGGGGCCAAATAACCGGGGATCGCCATCGGGTAGATCTTCGGGGTGCCAGTTGCTCACATTAAATGGAGGATTGGCAATGATATAGTCGGCTTTCAGGTTTGGAAACTTGTCATCCAGCAAGGAATTTCCCAGTTTAATATCAAACGAAAGATCCCGCAGCATCAGGTTCATCAGGCAAAGCCTTAATGTCTGTGCCGTCATTTCCTGCCCGTAGATCGCGATATCTTTTTTGTTTCCGCCGTGTTCTTTAATGAACTTCAAACTCTGCACAAACATACCACCACTTCCACAAGCCGGATCAAAGATGCGGCCTTTGAAAGGCTCCAATAGTTCCACCAGCAGCCTTACAATACTTCCTGGCGTAAAAAATTGCCCCGCACCCGAACCTTCAGCCATTGCAAACCGGCCGATGTAATATTCATAGATACGGCCCAGGATATCGCTTTCGGGATTTTCCTTTTCCGAAAATTTAGGTTTGGAAAGCAGGTTTATAATTCCGCCGGTTTGTTTGGGAGATAATTCACTCCGCACAAAGATCCGTGGCAGGATATTTACGAGCTGCGGATTGTAGCCCGTTAAAAGTTCCTGGATCACATCAAAGGCATCATCTACTTTCACCTTGATATCATCCTGCTCGGCGTTATCTTTCAAATACTGCCAGGAAGCGGTTTCGGGAATTTTAAAGGTATTCCGGGAACGGTATTCATCCCGGTCTTCCAGGACGTAATTGATTTCCTCCTTATCGGTGGTGTAATAATCGGAGTTGGGATCATTTAGCTGCTCCTTCAATTCCTCGCGAACCACTTCATAGCGTTCGCTAAGGTGCTTTACGAAAACAAGGGGCAGGATATAGTTTTTATAGTTATTTTCAGATACTGCGCCGCGTAATTCGTTCGCTGCATCCCAGAGTTCTTTTTCAAAATCAATGTCTGCTTTTACCATTAATGGTAGGTTGGGTCTTGTAGTTTTTATTTAAACAGCCTGAATATAATGATTTCGCTGCGATTAAAAATTCCTGTAGGGTGGGAATTTAACAAATATAAGAGAATTAGGGGGAATGTGAAGGAACTTGCTTAATCCATTGTAAAAAAAGAAGATTTTCGTAAAACGGCAGCCGATTATCCATATATTTTTCAGCATTATTTTCTTTCTAAACATTCTTTCCTTACGAATAACTTTACACCGTTTTGAAAAGTGATCTCATAGAAATAATTGAATTTATCATTATCCTTCACAAAATAATTTTTACCGATTTCAAGGCTTCCTTCGGAAGTTGATTCTATATCTGGTTTGCTATATGTAGAACAGTTTTCTTTTGCAATATAATTGGTTGAATTCTCAGTGGTTGAAATCGCTTCTTGGCCTTCAGTATCTGTTCTTGAATAGTAAAATATAGCAATAGCAATTACACCTAATATTAAAAGCATAATGAGAAACCCACATCCTTTTCTGACTGTGCCCCCAAAACTTTTGCCGCCTAATAATGCGCCAATAATAACAACAACCGCTAAAAGAACAAGGATTTCCATGCTGTTCTTCGTTTAGTGATAAGAGTATTTATGTAATCCTGAGAATACTGGTTTAAACATTTTCCATCTTGTTTTTTCTAAAATTACTATTTTTCAATAATAATCGTGATATACGATGAATTTTTTGTTAGGCACAATTTTAGTTCCTCCGGTCTTTTAATAATTGAGGTAAGTCTTTTTTGTCTGTTTCATCAAACTCTCTGTTGGTCGGGAAAATTTTATAAGGAAGATGCTGCGGAATTTTTTTGTTCAGATAACGCAATCCAAAATCATTAGCGGATCCTATAATGTACCATCCATATTTTTCATTTTCTTTGAGTTTTTGAATAATTGGCCTAATAAAATTTAATATTACGTTTCCATATGAAATGCAATCTTTTTCATTTGGAAAATATCCTTTGTGGATTACATTATTTCTAAGTTCAACAATGTGGTTTGACAGTAAACCGGGGGCTGTTAGAAATTCTTGTAAATATAACATCACAAAAGCTCCTTGTTGTCTCTCTGATCTAGATGACATAGTCTTCCAGGCTTTCTCAAAGTGTTCTTTAGGAATATTATTAGACATATTTACTATAGCTATAAAGTATTCCATAAATCTTTCATAGCTTGAAGAGAATGATGTAAAGGATTCAATAAAATATTTATCTGAAAGTGCCTGAAGACCATTTTCAAAGAGGACCTGAAAATGTTGTGATAAAATATCTATTTGGAATTCATGACCATAAGGGCATTTGATTTTGTAAATCCCTTCATTCTCCGGTTCAACCTTTATAGAGAATTTTTCTTTTTTTTCGCATTTGGGGCAGGTCAAATTGTATTTCATAACAGCTTAATTTATCGTAAGTTATCAGTGTATAGGTTCGAACTCTAATCCAATCTATTTATAAATTTTAAAGGGTACTTGTTAATTGTTTGCTAAAAAGGCACCTCTAAGTTAGTTGGCCCAATAGCTGATTTTGCCATGTATGGTAGGTTGGGTCTTGTAGTTTTTATTTAAAAAGATTGAATATAATGATTTGGCTGCGATTAAATATACCTGTAGGCAGGAGATATGACATATAAGGGAAATGGGGAAATGTGAGGCATCATAAAAAAGCCTTCCACTTTCTTGGAAGGCTTTTTTAATTATGAATTCTCAGGTTGAGGTCGAACCGACGAAAGAAAGCTTAGTTATATCAGACTTTTTTAGAATGTTACCAATCATGGTTATCCGATAAGTATGTCTTTAATATAGAAATTTAATGAACTCTATTTTCAAGTAGGTTTAAATTGCTTAATCGATAAGTCATCGAAATTGAACTTACTTTAAATATGGATGCCATCCTATTAATAATATCTTCTTCAGTCAAGTGGTCTAAAGAATCTAATATCTTATTGAACTCACTCTTTACTAAGTTTTCTGGCATTAATATTCTAGATGCAAAAACATTTGCTTCCATTTCTTGTTTTTTCTCCTTTTTACTCGTGAAATTTTTTCTATACATTATCTTATCAACAAACAATTTTTCATTTGAAGATTCAGACCTATGTAAAATGTGATGTCCTAATTCATGAGCCAAGGTGAATCTTTGTCTAACAGTTGGTTCGGATGAATTATATCCAATAATTGTTCGTTTATCTTCAATAACTAGTAGTCCAGAAATTTCATCTCCTAAATATTCCGGTTTAATTTCAATTCCTAAATTTTTGATTAACTTTTTAATTGGAATTGGCGCTTCCATATAGCCGAATTGACCAAGTAATTCTACCGCTAAAATTTCAATTTTCTCAAACATAGTATGAAAAATAAGAATTAACCTAATTGTTTAGTAAGAAAAGATTTCAAATATGCAGAAGAGTTATTATTCAATAACCCCTGTTTTTCCTTCTTAGAAATAATTTTTGAAATAGAAGGATTAAGATCAGATGAGGCAAAATCTTTGTTTGGAATTAATTCGCTAAAATTAATTCCTAGTATCTCCGCAATCTGCCAAACAAGATGTATAGGTGGGAATTGCCTACCTTTTTCTATATTAACAATTGAAGCTCTACTCATTCCAACTTTCTCAGCTAAAAACTCTTGACTTAGCTTTCTTAATTTTCTTGCGTTAGAAATAGCTGAACCAAGTTCCTTATAGAAAGTTACTTTATTATTCTCTGTCATATGATTGTAAGATAATGTAAAAATATGTTTTTTGTCGAATAAAACAAACTGTTTGTAAAATTTTACATTTTATTTTACATTTTTTTTGGTTACAATTATTATTTATTATAATATTGTACAGTGCAAAATATGCTCCAATTTTATTGAACTCAAAATGATGTTAATGGAAAAATTATAAATAAATTAAAAAAGCCCAGTCAAAGACGTGGGCTTGTATAATTTTTACAGGTAAAAATCCTGTGCTTAGACACCACAAAGGTAATACACCTGCTTGAATTATGCAAGCATTCTTCTCGATTGTATAGTTATCCTAAATAATTCGCCCCTTACGGGATGATATAGCGCTTTTTTAAATCTTTCAAATTTGGACTTAGGTAATCCACTTTGGCGATTTATACTATTAAAAATAAAAAGCGTTTACAATGAAAAATAACGTGAATTTAAACGAGTGCTATAATAGTGGCGTAAAACCAGAAATAGCATATGAATACGAGTTTTATATTAACAAAGAAATATATAAAACCAGAAAACAAGTAATAACCGGACAAGAACTTCATGAAATGATAGGTACAAATCCTCAAACCCATTTCATCAGGATGAAGCTTCCCGATGGTAAAAAACTTGTAGGGTCTAAAGTAGAAGTCAATTTAACCGAATGCGGTATTGAACGCTTCATAATTCTATCTTATGATCAAGAAATAATTGATATTCATGATTGTTATTGCAAAGGAGTCAATCCGGTTATTACTTATAAATACCTTATTAAGATTAATAAGGATAAATATGAGGTAGAACAAGAAACCATTACAGGTAAAGAAATTATTGTCTTAGCTGGTGAATCGCCAGATAAAAATGGTGTAAGAATGTTTACTAAATCCGGAAAGAAAATGTTGGGGTTAGATGAATCAGTAGACTTAACGAAAAGTGGAGTCGAGAGATTTGTTATTGTACCATTAGATTGCACAGAGGGTTTTGCTATTGCAGAACCCTTTAAACAATTTACTGCTGAAGACATCTCCTATATTAAGTCTTATACAACACAGGTTGATTTTATAGAAAAAGGACAAACTTGCTGGGTTGTCTTTAGACAATTTAAACTACCAGACGGATATAATGTTGCTGAGGCTGATATGGCTATTTTGATTCCTAAAAATTATCCTTTGGGGAGATTGGATATGTTTTATTTTAATCCTGCTCTTTCAAGAAAGGATGCAAAACCTATAGGTGCCTTGACCAGTACTACCTTAGAAGGTAAAAACTATCAGCGATGGTCAAGACATAGAACTGTTGCTAATAAATGGGATCCAGAAGTTGATAATTTAGAGTCCCAGGTAATGCTCGCGAAAAGTTGTTTGGAATCTGAATTTAAAAAACGATAGTTATGTTTAGATTCAGAATGACAGAAAAGCAGCATTCTAAACTTAAGTCCCATCTTCATAATGGAGATGGGCTTGAAGCTGTAGCGTTTGGATTATGTGGTACTCTAAACCATAATGACGATAATTTTCTTATGCTTAACAAGGTGTTTTTGTTACCATATAAAGATTGTGAGAGAGCAGTCGAGTATGTTAATTGGAAGTTTTCAGATATAGAGCATTTAATTGATGAAGCTAAAGATCAAAATTTGTCAGTTGTTAAATTTCATTCTCATCCGTTTGGAAATTCTGATTTCTCGGATCTTGATGATGATTCTGATACACGGTTCTTTGAATCAGTGTATAATTGGCTGGATAATGGTTTGTTGCATAGCAGTTTAATCATGTATTCTGATGGTTCATTTAAAGGGAGAATTGTCAGCCCTGAATTAGATTTTAAGCCTCTGGCCTCGATGTCTATAATAGGTGATAAATTTTCCAAAACTGATTATACGAATAACTCTTTTGATACCGAATATATAAGTATGATGGATAGGAATAAGCAAGCATTTGGTGAGGAAACAGTTTATCGACTAAAGAATATGAAAGTGGCGGTAATTGGATGTTCCGGTACCGGAAGTCCCACTATTGAACAATTGGTTCGGTTAGGTGCAGGCGAGTTAGTACTAGTAGATCCGGACGTTGGAGATGTTGTAAATTTAAATCGGATTTTAGGATTGACTTTAAGAGATGCTAAACTTAAAAAGTCAAAAGTAGGTATTATTAAAGCGCATATAGATGAAATTGGTCTCGGTACAAAAGTTATTGCGTTCAATTCATATTTACAGAGCAGTAAAGAGGTAATAAATGAAGTGGCATCAAGCGATTTCGCCTTTGGTTGCACCGATTCATCTGAAGGAAGACATGCGATGAATCTTATTGGTCATTATTATCTTGTACCTTTTATAGATATTGGAGTGAAATTGAATGCCGATGGGGTTGGAGGAATAGATTCTATAGCGGGAAATATTCATTACGTTTTCCCTGGTTCTAAATCATTACTGGAAAGAAAGGTGATTTCGCCAGCAAGAATGGAAGAGGAAGAACTCAAAAGAACTTCTCCTGAAGAGTATGAAGATAGGCAGGCATATTTTGAAAATGCTAACGTGGTAAGTCCTGCAGTAATAAGCGTTAATATGGTTCACTCCTCTTTGGCTGTTCTGGAAATGTTAGATCGCATTCATCCATTTAGATTTAATGACCCTAGCGAGTATGAAGTAACCCGTGTAGATATTACAGATTGGTCAATCGAAGAAGAAAAGCTTGGTTTTACTGAATCAAAATTTTTTCCTGAAACTAATTTAGGGTCTGGGGTCAACGGAGATGTACAGCTTTATGATTAGATGGAGTTTAAATTTTTTTCAAAAACTTAAGGATTTTTTTCTTAAGCTATGGTTTCCGTCCAGAATAAAATTTGTTCTTGTTAATGAAGTTCCATCCGAAATTAGCTCAAGAGTAGTTTATTTGGAAGGGGTAGATATTAAAGATCTTTGGTTTGCTTATCTAAAATGTCCTTGTGGTTGTAAAGATACCATTATGCTTAATTTGATTCCGGATACTAAACCACGCTGGGAATATGTCCTAAGTAATTTAAACAATGAATCCTTAATTCCTTCTATAAACAGGAAATTCAAGTGCAAAAGTCACTTCTGGATTAAGAATAATAAGATTATCTGGACGTAGTAGTACAATCTCAAAAACTAAGTAAAAAGAAAAATAACAGTGGGTCGTGATCCACTGTTATTTTTAACTTTAACACACCTTGCAGGATAGTACCTTTGACATTTTTAATTCTTGGAGTTAGTTAGATTATGAGCTAGTAATTTGGCATTTATCAATAATTACAGTTAAGTAAACCCTACCCTCTCTTTATTGGAAAGTATTTAGTAAATGTTTCCAAAAATAGATTTGACGGATTTAACCATTTTCTTGGCATCTGAGCTTTTCAACCTCTAAATGGTTCCAATCTCAAATCAATTGAGACATATTTGCAGATCATTAAAGTGATAAAAGCTAAAGAATCAAAATCTTTATTCCTAAACGGATTTTTATGTTTTTTTGGATTTATGTTTGAAAAATGAGAGAGATTCCCTCGTTGTTCCACTAGAATATGAATTGCTCCATCTACAGAAGCCTCTTTATGATATTTAGCACACATTTCAGAGAACCAGCCATAATGTTTTAGGTCTGACTTTTTTAATTGATCTAAGAGCCTTAGTATTGCCTTACTCAAAACCTGTGATTTTTGAAACTCACTTTTTATATGTTCGTTTTTGAATTTATTGTTTCCAAAAATCCCTTCTAACATTAAATAGAAGTTGAGAAAAGCTTCTTGATATTGAAAACTCTTGTAGTATTTCAAGCCTATTCTAAAAAAAGAAAGCGGTAAGGTAAGATGATTTAATCTCCTTTTATGAATAATAGTATAAAAGAGCCAGTCCTTATCTATTATTTCTTTTTTCCCTTTGAATGATAAAGTATATGAATGTTTTTTAATTGTAAGTTCTTTTTCTTCTTGTTCCGTTTCCGGTAACCATTCAATAGAGAGATTATCCCATTCAATATTGTAAATCTCTTTATCTAGTGCACCAAATGATTCTATATGTTGAAGTAATTCAATTTCTTCTTTTAAAAAAACTTGACTAGGAAATTTAATTGTCCTCTCATCATTTTCTGCTATTTCAAGTTTGGGAAGAAGGTTTGAATAATTGGTGATTTTCTTTAATAGTGAAATATAGAATTTTTGGTTAGTTTCGTTGAAATTTATTTCTATTTCATATGGATGGTATTTAATTTGACAATTATCCGTTATAGTAAAATCCCCAATTATTTTACATTCAATTTTTATAATCATTTTTTCAATCGGAATTTCGTAAAGTTTTGCAGCGAATGGTCTCGATTATCGCAAGTAGCGGGATTAGGGAGGTGGATTTGGCGCTTAACCATTTTCTTTATTGGCTTATAAAATTTAATTTTTCGGAAATACCTGTTATTTTCGATGAAGCGTCTTTGTTCTGAGTAGTTTTATTTATTCTTCATTAGTTTTTATTCTTCCAAACACTTTAATATCAAATCGGGATATCAATATTATTTCGGAGGTTGGAATAATTACTCCTAGTTTATTATCAATTTCTTCTGACAAACCTTTATCAGTAAAATACTCAATCATATCTGTATAACTGGTCGTTATAGTCAAAGTATGATCATCTTTGTCTCTAAAACCACTTAAGGAAGGAATAACTCTTATATAGGTATTCCCAATTGGTTCTGACTGTTTAGTAATTTGACCTATATAAACTTTGTTAGTTTTTGTGGTTAGCATAAGAAGTTTTTCTAAGTCATCTTTTTCACCTAAAGCATTCCAAATTATTTTGTCAAATTCCGTTCCCCACTTACTCAAGGTGTAATCGAAGGAAAATTCTTCTCGAAAATATTTTATTCTGTTTAATGATAAGGCCAAAGGATATGAGATAACTAAAACAATTATTGAATGTTTAAAACCGACCTTATTAAAATTTAAAATATCGTCTATTTTTAAGCTTAAATAATTCCTGTAATAACTTACAGAATTAGTTTCTAAACCTCCAATATATAAGCTGTAAGGATTGTGCTTAAAAATGAAGTAATCAATTAAATAGACGAAACCAGTTAGAATGATTGCTACTAGAAGAGAATTATAAATTAGTTTATTCTTTTCTATTCTTTGATGGTAGAATCTGGTGTAATTAAAAGTGATGAGAAAAATATAGCCCCCTAAGAGTGGTAGTAAAATTAAATCAAGACGAGGCATTTACAGTGGAGCCGTATTAGATTTTTGATTTTTATTGTATTTATCTAACGCTTCATTCAAAGCTTTTACATACTTTTTCACCTCCGCCTTGTCATCAAATAGGTCATTACTTTTCATATGGAATGATCCAGAAGAATTAATTTTGATTCTGTTGAAATCAGAATCTTTTCTTTTGGTTTTCCATATTTTATGTGCTTTTATAATTCCCATATTTAATTTTATAAATTGAAAGTTAAAAAACTTCGTTTACAAATATATTAAAATTGTTTGATTATGCGGTTTTCTTTAAATTCTCTATAACGTCAAAAAAGGAAGAGGCACCTTTACATTGCTCTTAGGTAATATTCTCTTCGGGGTAGCATATGCTCCGCCATTTAGCTTTTCGAATCGTGCCCGGCCCAGAATTCTGATAGAGTTTTCACCAATAGATGAAAGTACGTCACTTAAAAAATCGCGCTCGCTTCCTTTTTCGTCGTTATTTATATTGCTTTTTAAACTTCCCTAACAAATATCAAATTTTTAAAAGATGAATTCTGACTAACGTCAAATTTAATTATTATTTGTTCTAATCCTTTTAGTGGTCGGATTTTACCAACTTTTAAGGTCAATCTTTTTTGAAAAAAAACCAAAAATTTGACGTTAGCCTAAGAAATTAATGGAGTTTCTTCATGTGGGGAATTGTACACAACGCCTTATTACTTAAGGAATATATTTAAATAATAAATATCCTAATACAAACGCATTTTCTCTAAAATATAAAACAATAAAATATCATGATATTACGGAAAACCGTAAAGAGTGGAAATAGGGTTAAAATGTGGTAATAGAAAAATTACTTTTCTAAATCCTTTAGAGGAAAACTAAAATTATATAATTCCATAGGATGAATTCCTAAACCTCTGGCAATGGGTATGACTGTGGTTATTTTGGGTTCATTCTCATCAGCAAGGACTCTGTAAATTGCCTTATTTTCAATATTTCCAATTGAAGCAATAGTCGCAATATCTCGATCGCTTTCTTCAATCAGTTTTCTTAAATGCTCGCTAAATTTTTTTCGATATGCTTTTCTCCATTCTTTCACCAGTGCAATATCAATTCAAACATTCAAAATAAATTGTCAAGTTTGACAATTATTAAAATTTTTTATTATATTTACTTCATATTAATATATTTGCGAAACTTCTTTAAGTAAAATATTAGAAGCATTTCGCTTTGAATCTCGGTTCGAAAACTGGTAATTTTTAAACACACGAGATGATAAGCACAATGCTCACGACCCGGGCGTGGGCTTGCTTATTGTGTGTGGGTATACCAGTACCTCGAACCAGTAAGTTGAGTCTCCACGCCTTTTTTGTTTGTAGAAAACAGGCATTCTTCTCAATTTTTTCAAAGCTATCTTCATTTCATACTATAAGAATTCGCTTTAGCTAATTCCATTTTAATTTTGGAGGTATTTATCTCCACTTAAAAGCGACTGCTTATGTTACAGCGTATTTTTGAATTATTACAACAAGGCCATCCTGATGCTTTGGAGTTTATATATAATAAGTATCACCGCAGTATCTTCTGGATGGGTCGGCAAATTCTTGAAGATGATTTTGCCGTAGAAACCCTGGTCCAGGATACTTTTCTCATACTTTGGGAGAAAAGGGACCGTATAGAACGACCGGAACATATTTATTATTTCCTTCGAATGGTGATGAAAAGGGAATGCTATACCTACTATGTCCGACCTAAAAATAAGTTTTTCAGGACAGTCAATTCCCTGGAAAGTTATGAGAACTACCAGGAATATTTGCACGGTTATGATCCAGAAAAAGAAGATCAGCACCTACTGAACCACGAGGCGCAACAGAAAGCATTTGATAGGATACGAAGCATTTTCCCCTTACTCAGCCCTGAAAGACGGCGCCTGATAGAACTCTGTCTAAAATACGGTTTTCAGTATAAACCAATTGCCCAGCTTATGGGAACCAGTATTACCTGTACCAGCAACGAGGTAAAAAGAGCCATCGAGGATATTAAAAATATTATCCACCAGGGGAGCAATCTGGAAGCAAAACCAGAACCGATGTTGGCGGTAAAGATTCAGGGGGAAATGACCCAGGAACAGGAAAAGGTTTTACAGCTGCGTACGGAAAAACAGTATTCCTTTGCTGCCATCGCCAGTGAGCTGAATATTTCCCAAAAGGAAGTGCACCAGGAATTTATGGCCGCCTATAAACTAATGCAGCTTAAACACGAACAACAACAATCGGCATAGCGATGGAAAAGGATACGATAACACTAACCAGGCGAATCCAGTTAATGATCGATCTGCCAACCAGAGAAGAACGTGAGGAGGCCAAAAGTAAGTTGTACCAATGGCGTTACCTAAGCTACAAGGCTGCAAACCTTATTGTTTCTCACCTCTATGTTCAGGAAATGGTCCAGGATTTCTTCTATTTATCAGAAGGAGTCAAGTATAAACTGGTGGATGAAAAAAAGGATGAGCTTGGTATTTTTAACCGCTCTCGGATGAATACCACCTACCGGCTAGTTTCTGACCGCTATAAAGGAAAAATGCCTACTAATATTTTATCCCAACTCAATAACAGCATTCAAAGTACCTTTAAGAAAAACAGGGAGGAATACTGGAAAGGGGAGCGTTCCTTAAATAACTTCAAAAAAGAAATGGCTTTTCCCTTTACCATGGAAGGTGTTTGTGGCCTTGAATTCAATCCGGATAAAAGTGCCTTTTGTTTTCGATTCTTTTCTATTCCGGTAAAAACCTATATAGGCAGGGCATTTAATGACAAGTGGCGGTTAATGCACCAGCTAACAAAGGGAGAGATTAAGATGCGTACCTCCTATCTCAAGTTAATAGATGGTAAGATCTTTATGATGGCTGCCTTTGAAATTGAAAAAGAAAAGCACAAGTTACGGCCGGAAGTGGTCGCGGAAGCCAGCCTGTCATTGGAATATCCTATTATAGTGAAGATCGGTAAGGCCAAACTTAGCATCGGCAGCAGGGAAGAATTTCTATACCGAAGGTTGGCCATACAGGCCGCCTGTCAAAGAACCCGGGAGGGCGTCAAATATGCCAGGTCGGGAAACGGGCGTAAACGAAAAACAAAAGCCGTGGCCAGGTTTAAGGAAAAAGAGCATAATTATGTGAACCAGCGACTGCACGTGTATAGCAGGGAGCTTATCGACTTCTGCGTAAAACACCAGGCCGGAACCCTAATTTTAGTGGGCCAGGAGAAGAAAATTGAAATAGCGAGGGAGGAAGCCTTCGTCTTAAGGAACTGGGGTTATTATGATTTGATGACCAAAATAAAATACAAGGCCGATAAAGCCGGTATTGAACTTATCATAGGTTAAAATGAATTAGGAGGGTGCTTGTACACCCGCAAGGTGAGTTGAACATTTCACTCACTAAATGCGCTTAGCATATACAACGCGTGGGCTCTCACTTAATAAAGTATTAAACGGAAAGTCCATAGATTGGAACTAAAAAGGTTAATACTAAACAAAAGATTATTATAAATTAGGAGGGTGCTTGTACACCCGTAAGGTGAGTTGAATTTCGCTCACTAAATGTGATTAGCATATACAACGGCGTGGGCTCTCTTATTTTGATGGTAGTAAATTACTCGATTGAATAAATTCAATGAAGTCGGTAAGTAATTAAATATTTTTTCTCATTAGCACAATCGCTTTATTGTACTGCTTCTTGTAGACTTCAAACCTTTCATCTGATTTGCCCTCATTTGTTTGAAAAACTGGTTTTTATTCTCTAATCCTTCTTCGCCATTCTTGAAATGTTTGATGCATCTCATTTAAGACCATTTCTGATAATGGAAAGAACTCTATTAATAATGGCTTAATATTTTGGAACTGTCCTAGCAAGGTAACCTCCGGTATTTAATTTACCGACTTTTTATTCCGAATATGGAGTGGCCATGGAAATCATCATTTCTTAAAAAATGAAAAGCACATCTTAAGATGCGCTTTTCCGACTAGCCTATGGTTAGTATTTGGTATTTTAAAGTATGTATATGTTATCCTCGATTACATCTTCAATGTGATCTGGAACCAGATTAAAAAAGTCATTTCCCGTTAGTATCTCAATATCATCAACCGAGGTACTATACTGAGTCCAATCAGAAGAAACATTTTGACTATTTGGTATATCTACGGCAATGACTTGAGTATTAGTAGTCACTCTATTCACATCATCATCACCCACTGGAAGTACCATAATGACCTTCCAGGTATTAGAGGGAACCGTTACCTTTCCATTCGCGATATATTCGGCATATCCCTCAGAACCATCTCCGCCTACACCATAACCTCCTGAAATTATATATAGTTCATAGCCTTCGCTTAAAAGAGATCTACAATAGCTCTCCAAACTTGCCCAAACATTCCGGTTATTATTCGGAGCCTGAGGCATCATATTGGTCATAAAAAATGTATTTGAATTAGCCTCTACTGAAATTGTCCGATCCGCAGAGGGACACAAATGACCACGATCAAATCCACTATAACGATAATCAGTTTCGTTTACTTTATACCAGGAAGATGGTAAAGTGTTATCCTCTCTAAAGTCATTCTGACGCGAAGCATTCCCCCGCCAAGACTCATCCAGATGCCAGCTCACCCAATTTGCAGTTCCTTTATCCCGACTGTATGACATTACATATTCTTCCTTTTTCAATAAATAATTATTTGGTATAGTTATATCTGTTAAAGCATTTGATGGATTCCCCATAGTAAGATGAACTTCTCCAAATTGAATAGGTTCTTCTGCTGTACCTCCACCAGTATCTGATTCAGTATCTTGAGTACCACCAATTACAAAATCGTCAATATTAATGCGATCGCCACTGCCAGAGAGCTTTAAAAGCCTAAATCTTACATTCTCGCTATAATTAACAGAGAAGTTAATTGTTTCCAGGATAGTGCTAGAGGTACTGACGGTATTTCCTATTTTTGACCAATTCACACCCCCGTCTGTAGAAGCCTGGAGTTCCCAGCTACTAGAGCCATCTGTACCATACAAAGCATGGCTTAAACTTACGGATGTCGCGCCCACCACGTCATAATTCATTTGAAGTATTCCATAATCACGGATCCTTACAGATTTTAAACCTGTCTTACGGTCATTATCAAGGGAACCAATCAAAGCTTCCTCAAGGTACCAGTCTCCCGAAGGAAGTGAAACTATTCCAGCAGCATAACTTCTCTTGGAACCAGATTCATAGTCCTCAGTAATATTTACTAAAGTCTCGGTCTCAGTAATGGGATTAGACTGAACGATGATGTCATCTATATTGAGACGGTCACTTTTCCCATCAGTTTTACGAATTTCAAGGCGCACATTACCCTGCACATTTATGGAAAAATTTGCCGTTTCAAGATTAGTTTTCTTCACATGAATTTCATCTCCACCCTTTGTCCAGGTAGCACCGGCATCAGTTGAATAGTATAACTCAAAACTAGTTTGTGAATCACGGTTATATTTAGCATATCGGAGTGAAACAGTTTTAATTCCATCGGGAAGATCATACCCCATGGTTATAACCCCATTATATCGCATCCTAACTGATTTGGCACCATTTTTTGAATCTCCGCTTAAACCACCAATAAGCGCATCCTCAAAATACCATTCTCCGTCGTTAAACGTAACATTCGCTCCAGCATATGATGTCTTGGAGACATTTTCAAAATCTTCAAAATAATCTCCATTTGAATCAATTAGAAAATTATGAGCCACTGGGGTGGCTTCTGGAAACAAAACCATTGGTTCCGGCTCACAAGCCATAAAAAAGAAAGCCTGCATAACCAGCAGGCATTTTAATAAGGTAAATTTTTTCATTGGGTTTAGAGTTAAATAGGTTAGTCAATACAAGTTTCCTACTTAAATTCTTTTTATACAACCAATATGTAAAAAGGTAAATTTTTCTTAATTATTTGTTAACCTCGATGTTGGCGGGATATTAGGTTTGATGGTTAAAATCAGTCACAGAAATTATTTATTCAATTCGCTAAATCCATTTCTTTAACATAATCAGAATTGAAGTAGACTGTGCGGCTGGGGGTTTAGAGATTAATATATAAATCAAAATCCCATTAAGCACTATCGATATAACAAAACAATTAATAGTTTCAGCCGGGGATTTTTGGCTTAATCCAGCCAGGAAAATACCTAGTGTACAAGCAATCCCAGAAATAAACTGGTGTTCGGAGGGTAGTGTCCCATCAGTGTATTAGTAGTGAATTAGCACTGAACAAGTGGTGTACAAGTTCGAAACCTGCAGTATACATAGGCTCTTAGCGTAGTCAACAATCAGCCAACAATTGAGGTACTATCGAGGATATTAAAAATGGTTGCTTAGCGGGCACTAAAACCTATTAAAAGCCATCAACGGCAAACAAAAATCACCAAAATACCCCAAAACAAAACAAACAAAATAAACAAACAAAAAACGCAAGGCTAAAAGTATTTTTTCAATAATTATCTATAGCCTTTTCTTTATGCTTTCAGTTTTTGCCTGTTTTTGAACGGAAAAAGAGGTAAAATAGTGTCAATTAACTGTAATCGGTAACCACCATCCCGGTAAACAAGGTTATGGGGTTTATCATTGTACTTAAGACACAAGTTCATAGCCTTTTTATTAAAAATAAGCGGACTATAGTGCTTTTCCACTTCGATCAATTTATACTGATCGGCAAGTTTTTTCAATCTTGATGCTGTAGCAGCAGAGATTGAAAAAATGGAAGCTAATCCCGAGACGGCCACCGGCGCAGGTTGTTCTTTAAAGTTAAACCTGGGGGATAGAAAATGATAGGTACTGCCTTTTAAGTGTACGCTTTTCTTCCTCCTGGTTTTTCTCCAGAAATCGGTATGCAAATAGGCATATAAAATGCCTCCTATAATGGCCTTCAGGTTTAGGTAGGAATCAAATCCTATTGAAAAAGCCTTTCTTACGCTCCAGCCTTCTTCCTCCCTTATGCGGTCAAAAGACTTTACGATATAATAGCCGGTTTTAGCATTAAGCTGTAACCAGCCTTTCTCACATAAAAATTCAATATATTTTTTGGTAGTTTTTCGGGACTTGATCATTCCCATCCATTCCATATCCAGTAAATCCTCTCTATCGAACTTAAGCTTTCCACTGGGGTAACAAAATTTTAAAAGCAGGAAGAAACGAAGCTTATTGACATACCCATTTACCTGGGCATCGATAAGCATTTGGATGGGAACCGATAAGCTAACTTCCTTCATC
The DNA here is from genome assembly GCF_020164485.1 of Salegentibacter tibetensis. Taxonomy (GTDB): domain Bacteria; phylum Bacteroidota; class Bacteroidia; order Flavobacteriales; family Flavobacteriaceae; genus Salegentibacter; species Salegentibacter tibetensis. The sequence goes on along the minus strand of NZ_JAIQZA010000038.1, from coordinate 17,450 downwards.
GCTGTTTTCTTGCCTGGCGATTCCGATCAATAAAAGCTTTGACATCACCAATTTTATAATAGATCTTTCCTTTCACCTGCAGGAATTCAATCACCCCATCCTCTCGCCAGTGTTGTGCGGTCCTTGCCGTAATTTTAAATAACTGAATGAAATCAGCATTATCGAGCAGGAGGTATTCGGTATGTGCCAGTGGCTGTGCCTTTGTAGCTCTTATGAGCTCATCGATCTTCACTTCGAGGGAATGAAGACTTTGCCGCAGCGGCTGAGAAAATCCTTTTTCCATAAGAGAAATTTTAAGTTAAAAGAAAGTCAAACCAGGGCTAAATGTAGGGCATAACTTCCGTAATCTAAAAACTGTTATTGTTGATAACTCCAATGATGATAAGGGGTAAAGCCTCAATAGACACTAAAATGCATCAATAAAAATTTGGAGGTAAAATTCAAAAGTTCAAATGGAATTAAAGACCTATTTTATAAATGTTGCCGATGTTGAAAACTCTTTTCAGCCATTTACTTTTTTCATCTGGAGCATTTTCCTTTTTGAGGTTGAACTGGAACCGGATTTAGATCAGAATGAAAAGATAGTTCCGTTGTTTTTTATTTACTTCTTCCAGCGCCTTCGCATTACCTTTTGATGCCCACGGTATCTTCAAGCTTTGAAATTATAGAGGAGTTATAAATAGGCAAGCCGGTTTATGCACTCCGATTAATTTCAAAGCTTATTGCTTTGGCAGCAAAAGGGAAGGTGGTGTAAGAAGCTTCCAAAGAAAAGAGAACTTGAAATCCTGATTGCCAACTTTCAGTTCGGACCAGGCGGACTTGAGTCAGAAAGCTTCAACGAATTATCTCATTTACCAATTAAATTAAAAGCTTTTTGGCTCGTGTCCAGTCCAGGACTTTTTTAACGAACCTCTTTTTCTGAAACTAAGCTTTTGCAGAGTGGAAGTAAAAGTGGTGAGTGGGTTAGTAAGTTAAAGTATTCATTCAAACCGGTAGTCTTTTTAATTTTCAACTTACTAGAAGTGGGCTGTTTTTTTACTTTTCATTTTTCGAATTGTCGCAAATTCTAACCTGGTTATGCGGCTTTCCAGGCCATTTGTCGCAAATCGTTTTAAAATCAGGTTGTTTAAAAATATTATATGATTGATAATCAATAAGTTGAAACATTATAACGTGGCTTTGCCCGTTACCCTCTTGCTATTCAACTTTTGCCCCCAAGGGCAAAAATTTCAACTATTAAATAGAATTTAATAGCTCTTTAGATGGTTAGAAAATGAATCCAGGTTTTTAAGATTTAAAAATAAATTCTTTAAAGTTAACTTTAAAAAATTAGAAGAATACTTGAGAAGTTTTAAAATTAAATATGGGATTCTGGAAATTATATCCCTGTTAGAGACCTGGTAATAGTTAATAATTCTCGAATTGATTTTTATAAAATTGAGTCGATTAAGATTTTTAATCACCTTAAAAGGTTTTTATTATTAAGTTGATTATTATAGTAGTTTCTTGGATTAAACGTCTAACCAGCGGACTTGAGCCTAAAAGCTTTTTCATATCACTTTATTTCCAAAGCTTTTGGCCTGTGTTAAGACATTTTTTAACGAACCTATTTTTCTGAAATGGAGCTTTTGCGGAGTGAAGTAAAAGTGGTAAGTGGTGTTGAAAATTCATTTTTTCATAAAAAATTCACCGTCGTTATTGGGCTGAGAGCGTTTTTTTATAAAAAAGTTCATAGCTGTTTTTCAGGACACACAAGATTTGATGCAACCTGCATTCAAATGATGTAAAACAAATGGAAAATGACTACCCAACATCGCGTAGCGTGTTACCCTCTTGCTGTCATTTTCGTCCCGTACGGCGGGACAAATTTTTCAATTAATTTTCCTGATTCTAATTAAACCGGCTTATTAGAGTAATAAAAAAAAAGACAAAATTTCAATTGCTAAATATTCGGTTTACGATGGATATCGAAAGTCAAAAAATGATTCCTTCGAATTATAAATCCTAAAATATCAGCCATATAAAGATAAAATTCTATGAAGATTTAATAGAGTTGAAGGAGCGTAAAATAATAGTGTAATAGCCTATAAAATCAATAAGTGGTAAGGGATACTACTTTAAAAGATTTGAATAATTTCCTGAATAAAAACCCGTTTATTTAATGTCAAATAATAGTTGAAAATTTAGTTAGGAAATCCAAAATCACCTCCAGAAATGTTAAATTTTTACTGTTAGGGATTTTTAGAGTGGTTATAGTTGCAACTATTTATGATTGAGAATAAAATTCTCCAGCCGGGAAAGTATGTGTAAATTTGATTTTTTATAATTATAGTCGGTAAGGATGATTTAAAAGGCTCCGGCATTCCATAAAAAAAGCCCTTTTAAAAAATTAAAAGGGCTTAGTAGCAGGCTAAATTTAAATGGTATTAAAGGATACCTTCATCGGCAAAACTAAAGAAATTTCCTTCTGGATTTATAATAAGGTGGTCCAAAACTTTAATATCAAAAAAAACGGCTGCCTCTTTAATTTTACGGGTAAGGGATTTATCCGGATGACTTGGTCTAAGGGTTCCAGATGGATGATTATGCGCCAGAATTACGGCGGTGGTCAGGCTTTTTAAGACCACGGCAAAAAGTATACGCAAATCCACTAAGGTCCCTGTAATACCACCGTTTGACAGCGTGTAGATACCTTTAACCCGGTTGTTGTTGTTCAAAAGCATAAGTTTAAAGCTTTCGTGGAGTTCGATATTGTCTTTATTCCAATTCTCGAAAAAGACGGTCGCGGCGGCAGCAGAGGAATTAATTTTTGGTAATTTACTTACTTTGATATTCCCGCTATAGCTTACATTTACTTCATTAACTTTGATATGCATAGGTGTTATGTTTATAGTTAGTAAAAGAAGAGGGCCAATATTCGAGGATGAAGCCCTCTTCTTCTTTAATTAAGCTTCATTAGATTTACTACCTAAAAGCAGAACTTACTGAATAATCACCTCGGTAACGAATTGTTTGTTTCCATTTTTATCCTCATAGGATCTTGAAGTTAATTTTCCTGCGATCGCTATTTCTTTTCCTTTACCCACATATTTTTCGATAATGTCGGCCTGTTTTCCCCAGGCTACAAGGTTGTGCCAGTAGGTTTGTTGTGTTTTCTCGTCTTCAACGTAGTAGAATTCATTGGTAGCCAATGAAAAACGTGTTACTTTCTTTCCACTTTCAAAAGTGGTCGTTTCGGGAGTGTTTCCTACATTTCCGATTAACTGAACATTGTTTTTTAAAGTACTCATAATTGAAAAGATTTATTGCCTTATTAAGGCGTGGTTAAATTGAACCCCTGAACTCTTCAGAGATTAACAAAAAATCATTTACTTTTTTTATCCGGAGCGTTTTCCTTTTTGATTTTATTTTTTACTGCGGATGATATGTAAGTAGTCATTCTCATTTCTTTTTAATTTTCATTTACTTCTTTTAGAGCCGTTTGCTGTTACCTTTTTTGATGCTTATACATTTTCAAGATTTAGAATTAGGGAAGACTTATAAAAAGGAGGGCGCAGCCTGACTGGCTTATGCAGTCTGGACTAACTTCTAAATCTTGGTATTTTGCATTACAAAAAAGGTAAGGGACAGTAAACGGGAAGGAAATGAAATATCAATGGAATAAGTAGGCTACTAATTTAGCACCAATAGAAAGTTCGTAAAGCATTTTAGGATCTACTTCATCTAAATAAATACCGTTACCAATCTGTTTTCTAAGGAGGTTAAGCAACGTTTTAATATAATGGGGAGAACCCGCCAGGGTATTTTCTATAGCACTTAATAGCTCTTTGATTAATATCGTTTTTCACCAAAAGTCCTTCAGGATTCAGTGATTGTAGAATATTATGAAAGCGATAATTATCATTAAAAGTGGTAGAAACTATAATTTTGACTGTAGGTTTTTTTACCCGAATTAATTTCCCTAGGTCTTCGCCAGAAACAGTTTGCCATCACTGCTGGCCGGTAAACGCATATCTAAAAATACCAGATCAAGATTTTCTATAAAATTAGGATTGTCTAGCAATAATTGGCCTTCATCCAGGCTATAAGTGCTGGTGATTTTAAAATTATAGGTAGCATTTTGGGTTACAAAACTTTCCAGTGCTGATTCGTAGGCACTTGTAATAAATGGGGTGGTCGTCTATTATTAATACCGAAATTGATTTATCCATTTTTGTAAATTTTCACCCTAAATAAAAGATGTGCTCCACTGGTTGAAGTGTCGCAAGTAAACATCCCCTCAATTTTTTCCATTCGGTTCTGCATATTTTTTAAATCAATGCCTTTTACTTTTCGCTGCTTTCAAAACCTTCTCCGTTATCCTGAATTTTTATTATCAGCATATCTTATTCACGGTATATTTTTATGTTCACAAGAGTGGCTTCAGCGTGTTTCACTAAATTCTGTAAGGCTTCTTAAATACGGTAATAATTAATTTGGATTTTTCATCAAAGAACTCCCCATCAATATCTTCATCAAAACTAAATTCAATTTTTGCTGCAGTTAGGTTACGGTAATCTGCAACTATTTGTTCCAATAGTTTTGCGAAATTAAGATGAGATCCCGAAACTTCTCTGATGAGGTTATGGTAAATTTATCTTATTTCTTCTTTGGTAAGCTGTGATTTCTCCAATAAGGGGTTTTATTTATTCAACACCTGGCTAGGTGCTTTTGAATCTAACTAAAAAATAAGTTATTGTAAAATTCAAGAAAGGTCAATTTTGAGGATATTCAAAACTACAAAAAGTAAAATATTCTCTCATATAGTTTAGTCCTCATTTTTCCTATCATCAATAGGTTTGTCTTCATTCCCTGAGGCTATTTTTTCTACATTAATTTTTTCATTTGTGGTTGATCCTAGGGTAGCGTTTCTGGCTTACAAGACATAAAAAAAGGTGACTAAAAATAGTGTTTCAAGTAAAGTTGCTTTAAATTTCATAATCATTATGTTTTTAAAATTTTATAAAAATTTTTCGATCGTGTATTCCGGGGTTAAAAAGAAATGGATGCCTTATAGACATCCATTTTCTGCTAACAAATTAAGACTAAGTTCAAATTGTCTAACATTAATAAAGGTATTCCAGGGCAACTTCATCATAGTAACCAAAATTTCCACTTTCACTGGCGCTAAAGCAAGCAAGCATGACAGAGTTTGAATCAAATCCGGTTGGGGTGCCGGGAATGTGAACAGCTCCATCAGACCCTGCAGCTTCACCACTTTGACCACAACTCTGGCGGCTATACCAATCTGTATGACGTAGACCTACTGAGTGGCCTATCTCGTGGGTGATTACGTGCTCATTAGTTGCGGTGCTGTAATTTTCCATCCCAGAGTAGATCTGAACATATTTATATGGATCTCCATCACTAGGAAAGCCTGCAACGCCACCGGCCTCACCGTTTGGATTTTGGTACACCACAATATCGTAAGGTCCATAATTTGTCCCGAAGGTAAGGGTGAAATAAAGTCCAATATTCAGGGAATTGTAATTGTTTATTGCACGTTGCAATGCGGTGCGTTGTTTAGACGTTAATCCCTGGCCGGAACCACCTGTATACCCTATTACATTCACATATCGAGGCGTTGAGACCAGGTTGTATGTTCGATATTGCTTATCGGTTACATTTGCCGAGCTCAAACTTTCTAATTGTTCCTCATCCAGAAGAATGTCACCTTCAATAAGAAAGGATTTTTTGGTCTCACCGTTGGGAAGCAGGAAATCTATAGCCTCAGCATCCTGAGTATTAAAATGTAAATTAGCTATTTGTTTAAGATCTTCCTTAGATATCTTAGTCTCTTGTGTAGTTTCCTCAATTTTGGCCTCTTCAAGAGTTGTGGTTTCTTCTTTTTGACAAGAGGCAAGGAAGGCACCTGTTGCCAAGATACCTAATAGTAGTTTTTGGGTTCTCATTAAATATATGATTTAAAAGTTAATAGATTGTAAAATTAAAACTTGAAAATCAGAAAAGGGAAAAACAAACCTTACTAAAAGTAGGGGTTCCCCTTACTTTTAGTAAGGTTTAACTAGTACAAGGTTTTCATAAGGTATCATTTTAGAATTAACCTTTAAGAAGTTTTTTTTACTTTAAATACTCTTTTTTGGCTCAGTAAAATCTCTTATACATCTGGCATATTAATTTTTTTGCAAGTATCTCCATCATATGACTTAGGATTCTATTTAAATAATCATTCCAGGAATTAGGACTAGCTTTTTGGGCTTTTTTCTAATTACAATTTGGACGAATAATGTTTTTTACCAAATTTCAATGATATGCTGAATTGTTGCTTCGAAATATCCTTGTAGATTTTAATCTCCGGTTTTTTTTTAAAGAGACGTATAGGTATCCTTAATTAATTTTAATAATTGAGGTTGAGTCTTATAATATGGGAATTTACGATAATATCAAAATTAAATACTTTCTGTTTTAACCGTAAAAATCTTACGGAAAAACGTAGCAGTATTCTATAGGTCAATTTTAATTTTGTTTCAAATTTTAAGGGGTTTAAAACAAATATTCTTTTTCGAGCTAAGAAAACGAAGTTAAATTGTATTAGTAATTTTTTAATCTCTTCAGTTAGTTGGGTGACAAAAGGAAGAATTCTTGAGGAAATGCTCTCCTTTAAAAAAATATTGATGGAATTTACTTTTTCTATAATAGGTTGCGATTCAGAGGTAGAAAAAAATCTCTCGAAATATTTAAAAAATTTCCCTGAATTCCACTGTCTTTTTATTTCTCACAAGAATGAAGAGGCAATAGACTATATTCTTCAAGATCCTCCATCTGTAGTTTTTCTTGATATCGATAATAAAAGAGGACTTAGAAATGCTTTTGAATTAGTTAAGGAATTGTATCCTTATTTACATGAGTTGCCTTCTTTTGTTGCTATATCGTCGTCAAAAAGAAAAGCTTATGATGTTATAAAGAACGACTTTATAGATTATTTACTGAAACCACTCTCATTACCGGAATTGAGAAAATGCTTGATGAAATTTAAAAAGCAAAACCAAACCAAAGAACCTGACAAATTATGTCTTAAATCTTATTCAGATTATCAGTTTATTGAAATGGATGAGATTCTTTATTTAATGGCGGATAATAATACAACAGATTTTTTTCTTAAGCAGGATAGAAAGGTTACTGCATATAAAACCTTGAAGCATTTCGAAAATTTGTTGCCAAAAAACTTTTTACGTATCCACAAAAGTTACATTGTAAATACTCGCCAAATCACGAGAATTAATTTTGGTAAATCTTTAATCGTTTTACGGGGAAAGTCACCAGATATACCTTTCTCAAAATCCTTCAAGCCTCAGGTGATTAATCTAAAAGAACGTTTTTATTTCTCTCCATCTTTTGCATCCTGAAAAATGCGTCATTCACCACGAAAAGCGTGTTACTCACTATTGGAATTGCTCTACTCACATAATAGTTTTATAAGGGGCAAAGGTTACATTATCAACGGTTTATATTTGTCTTGTTAACAAAAAATTAAGAACTCTTATTTGATAAAAGTAAAACTCTCAGGTGGTATAAAGCTATTACAGACAAAGATGTACACCTAGAATTACGCTATTGTTCCATATTTTAAATATTTAATTATGAAGAATTTAACAAGAATTATTTTTTGTATTTTAGCTGTAACCTTTTTTATTTCATGTGAGCCAGAGGAGATTGATAATTCAACAGGTTTAGAGGTTGAAAATATTATTGATCCAATTGGTGATACAGGTGATGATGACGATGAAGTTTACAACAAGGAAGAGTATAAAAATGGTTAATAAATTTTAGAACTAGGAGAGTCAAGATTTCAACTTTTAACTTGACTCTCTGTTTAATATAAATCATTGGATATAAGAATTTTTCCATTTTTCTTTATTTTTCTTTTTTGCTCGTGTAACCAAGAAGAACAAAAAGCTGTAGTCCATCCTTTTGAAAATAGACATTATTTAGAACTACTTGAAGTAGGAAAAGAATCACAACAATTAGATTCGATTAACGAATTACTAATAGAATTAGAAAATGATTCCTTAATAAACAGCCTTTATTTCAAATATGCTTATTACTCTTTAAAAAATGGAGATTCTAAGAAATTTAGATATTGGAATAGGAAGGCTTTTATTAAATCAATTAAAATTAACGATACTTTAAAAATTGCTGAGGCTCATTGGGATTTGGCTTCTTATTTTCTTCAGGATAATCTTATCGACAGTTCGTATTATAATTACAATAAGGCTTTTTTATTTTATGATGCTGGAAAAGAAGAGTTTCTTTCAGGAATGATGCTTCTTAATATGGCTATATTACAAAAAAATATTAAGGATTATGCAGGAAGTGAAGTCACTACAATAAAAGCTATTAATAAAATCAAAAAAGCAAAGAATAAAAGTCAATTATATAAGGCTTATAATAACTTAGGTATTATTTACAAAGAACTGGGGGATTATAAAAAAGCTTTGGAATACCACGGAAGGGCGCTGGAATTTCACCTTATTTCAGGGAACTTACTTTTACAAGCTTCTTCACTTAACAATATTGGTAATATCTATAAAGAAGATGGCTATTTTGATGAAGCTATTGAAAAATATCAAACTGCTCTACAGGTTGATAGTATTGAGATTAAAAGACCACAATTATACGCAATGTTGCTGGACAATAGGGCGCATGCAAGACTAAAAAAAACAGATACAGTAGGTATATTTTCCGATTTCCTGGAAGCTCTTCAGATAAGAGAAAAAATAAATCATGAATCCGGAATTGTAGTTAATAAAATTCATTTGAGCGAATATTATCTTTTTAAGAAGGATTCGTTGAAGGCCCTAAAATATGCGAGCCAAGCTTTAGCGTTATCAGAACAAACGAGTAATCACAGGGATATTCTGAATTCAATGCTACTTTTGGCGGAAATAGATATCAATAATGAGGGTTATTTTTTAAGAAAGCACATTGAATTAAGTGATAGTCTCCAAAATAAAGAAAGAAGGGTGAGAAACAAATTTGCCAGGATTCACTTTGAGACCGATGAATTTATTGCTAAAAATAAGCAGTTAAATGAACAAAAGAAATGGCTTATAGGAGGCTCTTCAGGTGCTTTAATTTTATCTTTTCTTGCAATAATTATTTTCCGGCAGAAAGCTAAACATAGAAAGTTAAAAAATGAACGTGATCAGCAAAAGGCAAATGAAGAAATTTATAGGTTATTACTGGATCAGGAAAACAAAATTGAAGATGGTAAATACAAAGAAAAGGAAAGAATTTCAAAAGAATTGCACGATGGAGTGCTAAGCAAGTTATTTGGAATACGATTTACTTTAAGTAATCTAAATTTGAAATGTGACCAAGATTCAATAAAAATTAAGGAAAAACACCTCGACGACTTGCGCCAAATGGAACAAGAGATTCGTCTAATTTCTCACGAACTGCAGAATAATAAATTTCAAGAAGTTGGTTTTTTAAAACTTCTTAGAAAACTACTAGAAGACCAGGCTATGATACTTGGCTTTTTGCCAACTATAAATTCGGACCCTTCTATTCCCTGGGAAAGGATCAGCAACCCTATAAAAATGAACCTGTATAGAATTATTCAGGAAGCCTTTCAAAACATTAAAAGGTATTCTGGGGCCAGTAAAGCTGAAATTAAATTGATTCTTAAAGAAGAATGTTTAATAATAAGCATTAATGATAATGGAAGGGGCTTTGACATTGATAAGAAAGTACAGGGTATTGGCTTGGCAAATATGAGGTCCCGTACCAAAGAAATTGGTGGGTCTTTTTACATTAAATCCGGTAAGATGGGAACTTTGATAACTATTAAAATTTCAATTTAAATGAAAAAGAGGCTTAAAATTTTGATGATTGATGACCACTCATTAATTATAGAAGGTTATAAGAGTATACTTCAGGAAGATTCTAAAGATGATGATTTCGTGCTAATTATTGACACTGCGCATGACTGTGGTGAGGCAAATCAAAAGATCATCAAATCATTAAACGACGGATTATATGACATTGTTTTTTTGGATATCAATTTGCCATCGTCAATTGATAAAAAATTCCTTTCTGGGGAAGACCTGGGGCAGGAAATAAGAAAAGTATCCCCTTTAACTTCATTAATTGTGCTCACAATGTATAGTGAAAATATAAGGTTAATGAATATTTTAAAAAATATAGATCCGGAGGCTTTTTTAATTAAAAGTGATATAACACCTACTGAATTTATTAAAGCTTTTAGAAAGGTACTAATTGGTAAGGTTCACTATAGTCAGTCTATCATAAATTTGATGAGGAGGCAATTGACCTCCGAAATTATTCTCAATGAAAACGACCGAGCTATACTTTATTACTTAGCAGAGGGGGTACGTACTAAGGATTTGGTGGTAAAGGTTCCGCTTTCTCTGGCAGCTATTGAGAAACGTAAAAAATTTTTGAAAGAAATATTTGAGGTAGAGGACGGTGGCGATCTCGCTCTTATCAACGGAGCAAAAAAGAAAGGCTTTTTGTAACTATTTCTTTCAAACTTTGGGATAGATGTAGGCTTTTTTACTTTTATTTTACCTCATACAATTTTGTACTAAACGCTTCTTTTTTTTTAATATTTAGAGTATTTAAGAATATTTTTTGAATTTTCCTGCATTCCCGTAAAAGAAGTACGGTTTTTTCTTAATTATTTTAAGGGGCTGAGGTTAGATTTGTTTTTTATATATCTAACCTTTTTTATATGTTGTACAGGAATCTTTTTTTATTGATGTGCTTAGTTTTAGCCGGAAACATTATTGCACAATCTTCGGACCCAACTCAGTTACCAGATATAGTACCGCCTTCACCTGAGGCCGCATCTTTTGCGAAATTTTCAGATGTCCCGGTATCTCATTACACCGGTCTACCCCAAATTAGTATTCCATTCCACAACATTGATGTTGATGGTCAGGTATTTCCTGTAGGATTATCTTACCATGCGCGCGGGATAAAAGTGGAGGAGATAGCCTCAAGTGTCGGAATAGGCTGGACACTGAACGCGGGAGGAGCAATTACCCGTCAGCAAAGAGGAAATGCAGCAGATGAATATCCTTATGACGGATATCTGAACAATGAAGTGTATAAGGATTTTTTTACGAACCATTCCACAAGAAGCACAGCGTATAACGAGCTTTTGAACGGGAAATATGACATGTTGCCCGATATTTTTCATGTTCAGGCTCCCGGACTTTCGGCAAAATTTTTTTTAAATCAATTGACATCTGAGTTTATTTTACAGGCATATGATGATATTGATATTCAGTATTTCATGGAAAATGGAAAAATCGGAAGTTTTGTTGTAACTAATTCTGACGGTTTTAAATATTACTTTGGTAAATCACAGGATAATGCCAGATTAGCCCGGGACCTTGAGGAGGTGGTCGCCAACTATTCTTATTCAGCTGATGGTGTGCAGGATAAAAACTCTAACAACGAGACCTTCCGGGTATATAACTCCTGGAAACTTATGGATGTTGTATCACCAAAAGGAGAAATTGTTAATTTTTATTATGCATTAGATCAATATCCTCCCAGTTTCTTCAGGAGGAGTTATGATAAACTGGATATGGGAACTAAGATCCCTACTGCTTATTTCAATGAAGTAAGAAGTACACAGCATTATTTAGAAAAAATTATTGCTCCAAATACCCATGTTGAGTTTATTCCTTCTACTACAGGACGGCTGGATCTTCAAAATGCTCACGCGCTATCAACCGTAAAATTTTTTAATAAAAGTGGTTTAGTTCGGTCCTATGATCTTGCATATCACTATAATGATGCCATAGATGACTCCAATCAGCTTTATCACCTTGAAACATCAGAAGACGCAGCGGACAAGCGACTTATGCTTTCCTCGGTAACAGAAAGGGGTAAGGATGGGGTGGGAAAACCGCCATATGTTTTTGAGTATGATCCTACCCCATTGCCAAACAGGTTTTCAAATTCTCAGGACTACTGGGGTTACTATAATGGAGCTAACAATGGTAGATATCTCACCTTTTTTGACTATGGTTCTACCTCAATTGACCGTACAGTAAACCAAGAGAAATCATTAGCTGGAATGCTTGTCTCAATAAAATATCCTACGGGTGGAAGCACCAGTTTTTCTTATGAACATAATCGGGCCAAGCCAGATGGGGAGATTGAGAATCTTTTCTTCCAAAATCCGAACCCTGCTACTGAAGAAAATTTTTCTGTTGGACTATCCCATATGGAACATGTCGATTATTATAACGGTATTTCCTATGAAAAACTTTTTACCATAGGAGAGGGAATTAATGGGAAGGTAGCAACAGATGTTTCCTTTTCGAATCAGCAGGGTTGTTATTCGACTTACTTTGGGGCTGGCTGCAAATTCAGAGTCTTTATTTACCAGGGTGGCTTATTAGTAAAAGAATTGTTTATCGGGCAGATTGAGTTTACTCTTGCTGCAGGTGATTATAATTTAGTTGTGGAGCCTCAAGGATCTCATGATCCATTTAATATGGACGATGCTTTTTCGGTTAGTCTTAATTGGAAGGAGCAAATCCAGTCCAATACTGCAGATGTTCTCTATACATCGGGAAAAAGAATTAAAAGAATCGACAATTACGATTCTAACCAGAACCTGGTATCTTTTAAGGAGTATGAATATAAAAGAACCAATGGAGATTGTTCAGGAGCCGTTCTTGGAATGCCAAATTTTTATACTATAAATCAAACAAAAAGTACCGATGGGACTATTGTATTAGAACCGGACGGTGCCGTGCCCGGAAGTCCTCTTAGTACAGGGCAGGGGAATTCTATCGGCTATGGAATGGTGACCGAGTACTATGGAGATACCGTCAATAATGTTGGAAAAATAGAATATGAATTCAGTCTTACAAAGGATAACCAGGGGTATATGAAGTATCCGTACCATTTGCCAAATGATAATGAGTGGTTACGAGGTTTGCCACTGCTTATCCGAAATTACAGAAAGAATGCTGATGGTAACTATTCCATGGTAAAAAGTATCGATAATACCTTTTTATATGGTGACATTATTGCTCAGTCATCTCAAGGAGGTGAAGGATTAATGTTAGTGGATGAAGCTACAGAGAAGCATTTCCTGGAAAATGACGCAGGTGATTTATACAATTGGACTTCAACACGATATCGTTTTCCCTTAGCTATTTTTTTTAATTCTGAAGATTATTGGGACCCCGTTGATGGGTCAGGAATTATGTACAAAGCCTTTTACACAACCGGGGGTACAGTGGATAAAGTTTCCACTGTGGAAACCACCTATGATGGAACTAATCCAATAGTAACTACTATAGATTACGATTTTAATTATTCTAAACACTATCAAAATTCTCAAACCAGAACTTCTACCAGTGACCAGGATCCTTTGATTCAAACCATTGTCTATCCTCCGGACATTGCGGTGCGAACAAATGCTGAAGAGAGACTGAAGCAAAACAATCGTCTAGTGCCCATTGAAGTGAAAAGCTATAAAGATTATAATAATGATAATATACCCGCAACAGGTGAATTAATATCTACGGTAAAAAATAAATATAAAAATGTGGATAAAATAACAGAAATAGAGACTATTTCTGTGGCTAAGAAGGATGGTGAATCTGAGAATAGAGTTGTCTACCACCGCTATGACAGCTCGGGTAATCCTATGGAGATATCTAAAACAGATGGACCTCATATTGTATATCTGTGGGGGTACGAGGATCAATATCCCATAGCAAAAATAGAAAACGCAACCTTTGCTGAAATAGCTTCAGCTCTGGGGATCAGTGCTTCAACTTTAGAAAATTATAACGAAAGTAATTTGTCGAGTATCAACACCTTAAGAACTTCATTAGCGGAAGCTTCAGTTACGACCTATATTTATGATCCCCTAGTAGGATTAACCAGTATTACAGACCCAAGGGAGAATACAACCTATTATGAATATGATTCCTTCAACCGGCTTGAATTCGTGAAAGATAAAGATGGAAACATTATCTCTGAGAATAAATATAACTACAAGGGTTCCACCAACTAAAAGAATAAAGAAATGAAAAAAGTACTCTCAGCTTTAATTGTTTGCTGTATATATAGCTTTAGCGGCTTTTCCCAGGAAATTATCTCAAACCCTGATAGTCCTTGTGGTTCAGGGTATTACGAATATTACCGGGATTATGACGGAGATGGATATGGAGACCCCAATTTTATGGAATGCCTAAGTTCCTCTCAGCCTGGTTATGTATCGAATAAAAATGACTGTAACGATTTTGATGCCGCGATTCACCCTTATACCTACTGGTATAGGGATGCTGATGGAGATGGGGCAGGAGATCCAAATGACTGGAAGCGTCAATGTCTTCAGCCCTCCGGCTATATTTTGAACAACGAGGATTGTGATGATACCAACGCAGCTATAAACCCCAATACCATCTGGTACAGGGATGCTGACGGAGACGGTTTTGGGGAGAGTTCTCCCACTACAACCAGTTGTACCCAGCCGGTGGGTTATGTGGCCAACAACGACGATCTTTGTCCCGGAGAGCCGGGTCCCGTAAATGGTTGTCCAGAGGCAAGTAGTTCACTTGAGTATTCAGATGAGAACTACGTCTTTACCAGGATATATCAAAACCCTTCTTCATCGACTAAAGACGCCATAGAAAGCATCACATACTTCGATGGATTGGGAAGGCCAATGCAGCAAACAGCGCTTCGTGCCGGTGGTTCTGCACATCCCAGCATAATAAGTACAAATTCGTGGCAATTGGGCAGTGGTTCGGCTCCTTTCTATAACCAGAATGGAAGTACTACAGAAAACAACCGAATACTTGCCTCTAGTCCATTTGGAACTGAAGAGTTGCTCTGGGAGTGTGGAAATGACAGTAGCAGCAATGCCGATGGTGGCTGGAATACCGATTATTTTCCTGTAGACAAGAATGCTTCGTATCGATATTCGGTATGGGTAAAGCGCACAGGATCGCAGGATGGAACCACTTACCATGGAACCCAGAATGTCAATAACCTTAATGGTACCTCCAACAGCAACCCCTATTTCTGGAGTGGAGATATGCCTAACGTAGGGGAGTGGTATTTATTGGTGGGAGTGATTCATCCTTATAGCTATGGCGGGGGTAACTCCGGGATAAGCGGGGTGTATGATCGTAATGGGGTGAAGAAAATTAGCGGGACTGACTTCAAATGGAGGAGTACCACTACCACCAGCCGTTTACGTAGTTATTTATATTATGCGACCAATATCAGTACTAGGCAATATTTCTGGCAACCTGTATTCCAGAAACTGGATGGGACCGAATCCTCCATTTCCGAAATGGTAAGCAAAGCCGGAAAAGCCGATGTTGTTACACATATATCATATGACCAATATGGCCGCCAGAGTAAAGACTACCTTCCGGTTCCTATTGAAGATGGTAGTTTTGGAAGCTATCGTACGGCAGATATGCACACGGCTACCGCTTCCTATTACCTGGATAATTTTTCTGATGATTTCCCCGGAATGACGACAACTACTGCTAATCCTTTTAGTGAAAAACTTTTAGAGCCTTCCCCGCTTAACAGGGTGGCTAAGCAGGCAGCGCCGGGTTATGATTGGCGACTTGGCAGTGGCCACGAAATGGAACTGGACTATGTTTCCAATGGTTTAGAAGAAGTGCGCTTATATAAAGTTACACTGGACGCCTCCTATAAGCCTACCCTTTCACAAAACACCGGTTTGTATTATGCTGCGGGTGAGTTGTATAAGACAATTACCCGTGACGAAAATCATCCAAGTACAACCACTAAAAATAATACCACAGAGGAATTTAAAGACAAGCAAGGAAGAGTAGTACTAAAGCGTACCTATAATTCAGGAGCGGCTCACGATACCTATTATGTCTATGACGACCATGGCAACCTCACCTATGTAATTCCGCCCAAGGTGAAAACTTCTGATGGCATTTCAACAACGGAGCTTAATGAGTTATGTTATCAGTACAGGTATGACGGAAGAAACAGGCTTATTGAAAAAAGAATACCTGGTAAAGGAAACCCTTCGGAAACTTTATCTGGTTGGGATTACATTGTATATAATAAGCTAGACCAGCCCATTATGACACAGGATCCCAATCTTAAGGACAAAAATCAGTGGTTATTTACTAAGTATGATGCTTTTGGACGAGTAGCTTATACAGGCATAGTAACCCGGATCGCAACAAGAGCGACGCTACAGGCAGAAGCAGATAACAATGCTATTCATTTCGAAAAAAGAGGATCATCTATAACTTTAGGTGGAACTTCAATTTACTATTCAAATGATGCTTATCCACAAACTTATATAAGCGAGGTACATACCGAAAATTATTATGATACTTATCTGGCTTCTTCGGCTCAGGCAGGAATTACCGTTCCCACTTCCAATTCGGTTGGTGAAAATATCAGCACCGCAACTAAAGGTTTACCAACGGTAAGCAAGGTGCGTGTTCTGGGTACCTCCAATTGGATCACTACAGTGACCGCCTATGAAAAAATGGGAAGACAGGTTTGGACCAAATCTGTAAATTCATACCATTCAACCACAGACCTGGTAGAAAGTGATCTTGATTTTACCGGAAAGGTAAAAACGAATAAGACAACCCATAGTAAAAGTGGTCAAAACACAATTATCACCATTGATACTTATACATATGATCACATGGGTAGGCTAAAGGAACAAAATCAAAAGGTAAATTCCAATGCTACCGAGCTTATAGCCCGCAACACCTACGATGAAGTGGGGCAACTGGTACAAAAGCAGGTTGGTGGCGTAGATAAGGGAATTGGCCTACAGAATGTAGATTATAGCTATAATGTAAGAGGCTGGCTTAAACAAATTAACAATCCCGGAAACTTAGGATCAGACCTTTTTGGATTTAAATTAAACTACAATACCGTTAACCATAGTGGCACACCTTTATTCAACGGGAATATAGCCGAGACCGAATGGAGAACAGCAAATACCGACAGTAATTTAAAATGGTATCGCTACGGCTATGATAATTTAAACCGAATTACTTTTGCCACTGCAAATAGCAGTAATTACAATGTAAGCGGAATATCCTATGACAAAAACGGTAATTTGACTAACTTGACCAGAAGGGGTGCAATAAACAGTACTTCCTCCAGCTTTGGCAATATGGATGTGCTCACCTATGCCTACCACAATAATGGAAATAAACTACAGCGGGTGAATGATACAGGAAATGGAACTTATGGTTTTGTCAACGGAGCTAACCTGACCACCGAATATACCTATGACACCAATGGCAATATGACCAGGGATGACAACAAAGGAATTACAGATATTACCTACAACCATCTTAATTTACCAACGAGTGTTAGCATAGGTGGCGGAACAATTTCTTATATTTACGATGCAA
>NZ_JAIQZA010000037.1 GCF_020164485.1 Salegentibacter tibetensis | reverse complement strand
CCAAAACCATACTCAGCAACAGGTATGAAACACTATACTTATATCGGTTAACTCGTGGTTCATTATATTTACCATTAAAATTACGTCAAAATCCTACGCTAGGTAATTTTTTTACCGCAGGTCTCAGAATGACAATAAAAAACTTAATCCTCTTTTTCGAGTGGTTTCATTTTAAAATCTTCCATAAACTTAGTGGTATAGTTCCCTTCAATATAATCGGGGTGATCCATTAGCTGTCTATGGAATGGAATAGTTGTTTTTATACCTTCTATTACAAACTCGTCCAACGCGCGTTTCATTTTATTGATCGCTTCTTCCCTTGATTGGGCAGTAGTGATCAATTTGGCGATCATGGAATCGTAGTTTGGCGGAATAGTGTATCCGCTATAAACGTGCGTATCTATTCGTACACCGTGTCCGCCAGGCGCGTGTAAATTGGTAATTTTACCCGGGGAAGGCCTAAATCCGTTAAAAGGATCTTCGGCGTTAATTCGGCATTCTATGGAGTGTAATTGCGGGAAATAATTCTTTCCGGAAATTGGCACTCCTGCAGCTACCATAATTTGCTCCCTGATAAGATCGTAATCTATAACCTGCTCAGTAATGGGATGCTCTACCTGAATTCGGGTATTCATCTCCATAAAATAGAAGTTTCGGTGTTTGTCTACCAAAAATTCTACGGTACCGGCACCTTCGTATTTAATATATTCTGCGGCTTTTACAGCAGCTTCACCCATTTTCTTCCGAAGACTATCGGTCATAAATGGTGAAGGGGTTTCTTCGGTTAATTTCTGGTGACGACGTTGTACAGAGCAATCCCTTTCTGAAAGATGACAGGCCTTACCCGTGCTATCTCCCACAATCTGGATTTCAATATGGCGTGGCTCTTCGATAAGCTTTTCCATATACATCCCGTCGTTTCCAAAAGAAGCGCCTGCTTCCTGGCGTGCAGAATCCCAGGCATCCTCAAGATTTTCTTCTTTCCAAACGGCACGCATACCCTTACCACCACCACCGGCTGTAGCCTTAAGCATTACCGGATAACCTATTTCTTTAGCAAGTTTCTGGCATTCTTTGAAATCTTTAATTATTCCCTCTGATCCCGGAACACAAGGAACTCCTGCAGCTCTCATAGTAGCTTTTGCAGTAGCTTTATCCCCCATTTTCGAAATCATGTCAGGTGAGGCACCGATAAACTTTATCTCGTGCTCTTCGCAAATCTTTGAAAATTTAGCATTTTCAGAAAGAAAACCGTAGCCGGGATGAATTGCGTCTGCATTGGTGATTTCCGCGGCAGCGATAATATTTGAGATTTTTAGATAAGATAAATTACTGGGCGGAGGACCAATACAAACGGCCTCGTCGGCAAACCTTACGTGAAGGCTTTCAGCATCTGCGGTAGAATAAACCGCGACGGTGCTAATTCCCATTTCTTTACAAGTACGAATAATGCGCAATGCAATTTCGCCCCTGTTTGCAATCAATATTTTTTTAAACATACCTATTGTGTTTTTGACCCTGGAAAAAGTTACTTAAGCTAAATGAGTAGTAACTTATGATGGATCTACTAAAAATAAAGGCTGATCGAACTCTACAGGAGAAGAATCGTCTACCAGTACTTTTACTATTTTTCCTGAAACTTCACTTTCAATTTCATTGAAAAGTTTCATGGCTTCAATAACACAAAGTACATCGCCTTCTTTTATTGAATCTCCAATTTCTACAAAAGTTGGTTTATCTGGAGAAGGTTTACGATAGAACGTTCCGATTATGGGAGATTTTACCGTAATATATTTTGAATCGTCTTCTGCAGGTGCTTTTTGTTCCTCTTTGTTTTGAGGCTGACTTTCCTGAGCAGGAGCCGGAGCCTGTTGTTGTTGCTGAGGCTGCGGTTGTGCGGGCATTTGCTGCATTTGACCGCCCATAGGCACTTGTTGAACAATAGTCTCTTTCTCGTCTGAGCCTGTTTTAATAGTGATTTTAACATCGCCAGTCTCCAGCTTTACCTCGCTGGCACCAGACTTGGCCACAAACTTAATTAAATTCTGAATTTCTTTTAAATCCATAATATTAGGGTGTTGGTTTTTAAGAATTATATGCCCATTTTAAGTAGGTAGCTCCCCAGGTGAAACCGCCTCCAAATGAAGCAAAAACTAAATTATCTCCTTTTTTAAACTGCTTTTCGTAATCGCTAAGCAATAATGGCAAAGTAGCCGATGTTGTATTTCCATAGCGCTCAATATTCATAAGCACTTTTTTATCTTCAAGTCCCATGCGGTTTGCCGTGGCACCCACAATTCGTTTATTTGCCTGGTGCGCAACCAGCCAGTCTACATCTTCATTGGTTAATTGATTGCGCTTCATAATTTCTTCGCTAATACCGGCCATATTCGAAACTGCATATTTAAAAACCGTTTTACCGTCCTGTCTTACATAATGCAATTTCTGGGCAACGGTTATTTCTGTAGGCGGCATAAGCGAACCCCCGGCTTCTACACTAAGTGAATCGCGACCAATAGAATCACTTCTAAGAATCTCATCCTGTAAGCCCAAGCCTTCTTCATTAGGTTCCATAAGAACAGCCCCTGCACCATCTCCAAAGATAATACAAGTTGTTCTATCGGTATAATCAATTATAGAAGACATTTTATCGGCTCCAATAACCATTACTTTTTTATAACGGCCTGATTCTATATAGGCTGAAGCTGTAGACATCGCATATAAAAATCCTGAACAGGCAGCCTGCAGGTCGTATGCAAAAGCATTGGTAGCACCAATCTGGGTGGCAACATGAACACCTGTAGCGGCTACGGGCAAATCTGGAGTGACAGAAGCAAGAATAACCAAATCAATCTCCTTTGGATCGAGATTAGATTTTTTTATTAAATCTTTAGCTGCTTCTATTCCTAAATATGATGTTCCTTTATTAGGGTCTTTAAGTATTCGGCGTTCTCTTATTCCGGTTCTGCTGAAGATCCATTCGTCATTGGTCTCCACCATCTCCTCCAACATTTTGTTGGTCAACACATCTTCGGGCACGTAGGCACCCACAGCGGTTATAGCAGCTGTGATTTTATTCATAGATTTCACTTTTAAACCCCTTTTACGCCTAAAAAAAACGTAAAAACATTTAAAGAAAAGTAATAATTTTTCTTTGAACGGGGGTGCAAATTAAGGCCTTTTTAGCACTTATTCAACTTAAAACAAAAAACTCCCACGTGGGTGAGAGTTTTTATAAAAAGTTAAAGCTCTATGTGTTATTAAGCTTCTATTTCTTCAGTATTGTCAATTAATATCTGGCCGCGGTAGTATAGTTTACCTTCGTGCCAGTGTGCTCTGTGGTACAAATGCGCCTCTCCTGTTGTAGGATCTGTAGCTATTTTAGGTACCGAAGCTTTATAATGTGTCCTTCTTTTATCTCTTCTGGTTTTCGAGATTTTTCTCTTTGGATGTGCCATGGCTTGCTGTTATTTATCGTTTAATAAGTTTTTTAATTTATCCCAGCGAGGATCTATTTCATCCTCATCAGTTTTATTCTCGTTATTATTAATACTTAATTCTTCAAGTTTATCAAGTACTTCAGATTCTAAAGTGCCGTCTTCTACCCCGGGATGAACCCTTTTTAACGGTATAGACAAAACAATAAGCTCGTAAATATATTGCTGAACATTTACTTCAAACTCCCCGTGAGGCAGAATAAGTAATTCTTCATTTTCATCATTAAACTCTTCACCAAACTTTACAACCAAAAACAAACTTCCTTCTAAAGGTTGATCGTATGGCTCGTTGGTAATATCACAATTTACGTTTACAGAACCTGATGCTTTAAAAGTAAGTTCCATCATTGTTGTCTTCTTATCCAACAATAAATCTATTTTTACATCGGCGGTGTTTAAATCGTCGTACTCAAAATGCTCAAAGAACTCCTTATTAATCTCGTATTCAAACTGGTGTTTTCCCAGCTTTAACCCCACAAAAGGGATTGTATACGCTGCTAAATTCCTCATCTCATCGTCAATTTCTTGCCCGGGCCGCTTAGGCTTAGGCGGGTGCAAATATATAAAAATTAATAAATTAGAGCGCTGTTATAAACAAATATTTGTTTATAACTTTTTACCCTGTTTCTTTAAAGGATTTTTGGTCAGTTCTTTATATTCTTCGCGGCATTTGTAAATTTCTATAGCGCGAAAAACCGCTTCTTTAAAAGAATTGATATTAGCTGAATTCGTTCCCGCAATCTCAAAAGCGGTACCATGGTCCGGAGATGTTCTCACTTTACTTAACCCGGCGGTGAAATTCACCCCATTTCCAAAAGAAAGGGTTTTAAAAGGAATTAATCCCTGGTCATGATAGGAAGCTACCACCGCATCAAAATTCACATAATTTTTTGAACCGAAAAAACTATCGGCCGAAAACGGGCCGAAAACGAGATCGCCTTTATCGCGTAATTTCTGAACCGTTGGTTTTAAAATCTCTTCATCTTCTTTTCCAATAACCCCATTATCGCCACTATGCGGATTTATTCCCAAAACCGCGATCTTAGGCTTCTGCACCCTAAAATCCTGTCTTAAGGTTTGTTGAATAATCTCCAGTTTTTTTTCAATTAATTCCGGCGTAATCGTATTGGCAATATCTTTAAGTGCTACGTGATCTGTAAGTAAACCGATCTTTAAGGTATCGGTGATCATAAACATAAGGCTTTCCCCTTCCAGTTCTTTTGCCAGGTAATCGGTATGCCCGGGAAAATTAAATTCAGCCGACTGTATACTGTGTTTGTTGATAGGCGCTGTAACCAGCACATCTATTTCATCTTCTTTTAGCGCTTTGGTTGCGGCTTGTAGAGATTTAAAAGCGTATTCTCCAATTTGAGGATCTTCTTCCCCAAATTTAATATTCACTCCTTCTTTCCAAACATTCACCACGTTAATTTTTCCGTCTATCGCTTTAGACGCATCGTCTATTCCCTGGTAATTCAAAGAAAGGTTAAAATGCTTTTTTAAAAATGTGAGTACTTTGGTAGAAGCAAAGATCACCGGTGTACAAAAATCCAGCATCCGGGAATCATCAAAGGTTTTAAGCATTATCTCACTTCCAATTCCATTTAAATCTCCTATGCTTATTCCTAACTTCACCTTTTCTGCGTGCTTCATCTGCTTATAATTATCGGGATTTATTCCTGATATGGATTTTACCAGTTCAAATCCGTAACGAATTTTAGATTTGTTCTGGGCGATTCCCTCAAACTTCCCGTGTTTATTTCTATTTTTACATCACAAATGTAAGAATAATCCAAAGATATGTTTACCGGAATTATTGAAGAAGTAGGAGAAGTAAGCCGCATTGAGACTGAAGGTGGAAATATGCATTTCAGCATAAAAGCGGTGATGACACCCGAATTAAAAATTGACCAAAGTGTAGCCCACAACGGGGTTTGTTTAACCGTGGTTTCTATTGCTGAAAATGAATATACCGTTACCGCTGTTGCTGAAACATTAAATAAAACAAATTTAAACAGTCTGAAAAAAGGCGCCCCGGTAAACCTGGAACGCGGAATGAAATTAGGTGACCGCCTGGACGGGCATATTGTACAGGGGCACGTAGATCAAACCGCGCTTTGCAAAAAAGTACAGGAGAAAGACGGCAGCTGGGAATTCTCTTTTGAATACGACCCAACTTTGCAAAATATTACCATTGAAAAAGGGTCTATAACGATAAATGGGGTTAGCCTTACCGTGGTAAATTCCAGGAAAAATGAATTTAGCGTGGCTATAATTCCCTATACTTACGAGCATACTACCTTTAAAAACCTTACGGAAGGGGATATGGTAAACCTTGAATTTGATGTAATTGGGAAATACGTGAAGCGTATTCAGGAATTGAAATAATTATTTCCTGTTCCTAAGATGATGAATTCCCAAACCTAAACCGGCAGCAATAAGTGCTGAAATCCCAAAGTCAATGGGAAGCCCGGGAGGTGGAGGCACCATCTGCTTGGAATCCATTTGAGGTTCAGGGAGATTATGGCTCTGTGCTGCCATATCTGCAGATAAAAGCATAACCACAATAATGCATAAGATTTTCACATCAACCCTCATAATTCGTGCGTAATGTACCACAATAATATTATTCGCCAAAAAACTTTGTCTTGGGTTATATTAACGTAAAAGTCAGTACGTTGGTTTTTGTGTGGGGGCAACACAGTATAAAAATAATACAAATTTGCTATACTTTAACAAATACTATTAATTAAATCTGGTTTTCTGTACTCATCCTGGTCTTTAATCAAAACCGGTGCGGGTCATTTCACCCCAGTCTTTGTTTCCCCTTATTTTCTCCAACTCCCCTTTATAGCTGCATATACCGTAAGCGGAGGAAAAATTAAAGGTACCAAAAGTGCCACGTTTGTTAACTTGCGTAAATCTTTGAGCGTCTCGTAACGCTGAAAAGTAGCTTCTTCAGCTTAAAGTGCAATCATAGAAAACATTACTGCATATAGATAGACTAACAAGGTAAAAAGCAAAAAGAATTTCCAGCTGATTATTTCTAATATAATTAATAGAATGGCTATTAGAATACCTATAGTTTCTATAATTGGCGCGTAATATTCAACAAATATCCAGTAAGGATAACTCAATAAACCAGTATTTGTATTTTGGGTTAAATTTAAATTACTGGGTTTATTGAAAAGATATTTCGTGAAAGATTAAATTTCAGGTTTCCATCCCGGAGCATATTCGCGACTCCAAAGTTTCATCGCATCTCTATCAAAGATTCTTCCGGTTTTTTCGTCTACATCAAAACCCCTCCCAATTTGGGAAGCAATATTAGTATAGTGCACCATCGCCATACTGATGTTCGCATCATCTATAGGGGCATTCAGTTTTGCTGTGCCACGTATCCCGTCAAAGAAGTTAATCAGGTGCTCTGAAGACATATCGCCACCACCACCCAGTGCTGTTCCGGCTTCTTCAGATTCAGAATTATATTCCTTCACCACTTCTCCAATTCTATTGGTAAGCACATATTTCTCACGGTCTACAAATACACCACCTTCAGTGCCATAAATTATGGTTCCGCGACCGCCACCATAGGTATCGAAGGCATTTCGGCTTCTACTATCCCACTGAATAACTTTATTATCCGCAAACTTAAAAGTGGCTTCCATGGTATCGTACATTTCCCAACCGTCTTCTTTAAAATGTCGTTTCGCTGATTGTACATCGGTACGTAACGGAAGCCCCACCTGCAACGCCCATCGGGCCACATCCATTTCGTGGGTTCCGTTATTTCCGGCTTCGGCAGTACCGTAATTCCAACCGTACCAGTGCCAGTTATAATCCCAGGTTTCTTCGGTATACTCCCTTCTTGGTGCAGGACCCTGCCATAATTCCCAGTCCAATCCTTGCGGTACCGCGGCTTTTTTCTGAAGCGGAACTTCTCCCCGGCCATTAGTATAAAATGCCACTGCTTTATAAACATCCCCGATGGCCCCGTCGTGGATGTCTTTTATAATCTCAATAGTATGGTTAGATGAGCGCTGCTGATTACCCATTTGAACCACTTTCCCATATTTTTTAGTGGCTTCTACCAGCAGTTCATTTTCAAACATATTGTGGCTGGAAGGTTTTTCAACATACACGTGCTTTCCCGCTTTCATTGCCAAAATAGAGCCCGGGGTGTGCCAATGATCTGGAGTGGCATTTATGATAGCATCTACTTTTTTATCTTCAAAAACCTTACGAATATCGTTTTCCAGTTTTGGTTTGTAATCTATGTGTTCAGAAAAACGCTCCAGTGCATTTACACGCTGACTTTCCATTACATCGCATAAATACAACAATTCCACATTGGAATCCTTGCGTGCAATAGGATCGAAATAAGCCCCCAGCCTTCTTCCCAAACCGGCTATCGCTACATTAACCCTGTCGTTAGAACCTATAATCTTACGGTAGCTTTTTGCGCTCATTGCCATTGCTGAACTTCCTACAGCAAGGGCGGTCCCACCCAAAGCTGTTTTTTTTATAAAATCCCTTCTTGAATTCATATTTATTCCGATTTGATCTTGATGTTTTTAAAACTTACTTCGTTCCCATGATCCTGAAGCAGGATATGGCCTTCTTCTGCTTCCCCAAAGTTTGGCCAGTCTACATACTTACTTTCAGCAACCAGTTCGCGATATTCTTCATTTTTTCGCTCATATTCCAGCACTTTCTCTCCATTTAACCAGTGCTCTACTTTATTGCCCTTAGAAACAATACGGGCGGTGTTCCACTCTCCCACGGGATTCACCGGTTTATCCGGGTCGGCCCGGATTAAATCATATAAAGAAGCCATTGTTCGGCTTCCCTCGTGGTTGCCCAATTTGGCATCAGGATGGCGTTCATCGTCCAGAATTTGATATTCTAAACCTATTGAAGAGCCGGGACCTTTATTTAGGTCGGTATCCACAAAATATTTGATACCAGAGTTAGCACCTTCGGTAATCTTAAAATCAACTTTTAACTCAAAATCACCGTATAGTTCTTTGGTCACGATATCACCGCCGGCTTCAGATTCGCCACCCCCGCTGGCCAGAACTGTAAGTACTCCATCCTCTATCTTCCATCCCTCTTCAGGGAATTCATCTAAACGTGCACCACGCCAACCTTCGGTGGTTTCACCGTCCCAAAGCAATTCCCAGCCGTTATTTTCTTCAGCTGCCGTTAATTTATTTTTGGTTTGTACAGGTTCCAGGGGAGATTCAGTGCTGTATTTATCCAAATCTTCGGTAAGAATTCTTATGTTCTTCCACATCACCTCCGTGCCTTCTTCAGCATCTTCACCAATACTGTGAACCTGTAGGGCGATAAAACCCTTAGCTGTTTTATCATCTATTAAGTGGGCCGCAGGAACTCCGTTTATCCAGGTTTTAATGGTATCGCCAATGGCTTCAATGCGGTAACTGTTCCATTCATTTTGTTTAAAAGCTCCCTGTGCTTCAGGGTTTTCGTCTAAATCAACTAACCAACCCCGGCGTGCTTCATCATAAATACCGCCACTCCAGGCACGTTCTGAAGGATCTATCTCTGCCTGATACCCATGTACCCGGCCATCCATATAGCCATCAAAACTATTGCTCCTAAATTGAATTCCGGAATTCATACTTGGGTGGACTTTAAAATCCAGTTCCAGGATAAAATCTTCGTAATCTTCGTCGGTAATAAGAAAGGTATTTGGAGTATTATACACTGTAGCACCAATTATTGCTGAATTTTCCACCCGGTATGGGGCTTCACCACCTTTTGTAGACCATCCGTCCAGGCTTTCTTCGTCAAATAATTTTTTCCAGGGGGTATCATCTTTCTGTGATTCCGCGCAACTAATGAATAAAAGAACTGAGGCTAGCAAAACGAAGCAATTTTTCATCTATATAAATTTTACAAGGCCATTTGTTATTAATGATTTATTCCGGTTAGGAATGGACCTTTTTTGTTAAATGCCCAACATGGGTTTTTGTAGGTTACAACTTAGAAATATCTGTAAAATATACATAAATTATTTATCCCCGGCCAATTCATCAAAAACAAAGCAGAAAATAAAAGGCCAGCATACGCTTTTGGTATGCTGGCCTTTTAAATTTAAACTGCAAAAAATTTTATTTATAAACCTTTACATAATCTATTAAAAATTGCTTCGGAAAAATAGAATCATCCACATCCGGACCGCCAAAATTGCCACCTACGGCAAGGTTTAATAAGAAATAGAACGGGTGATTGTAAGGATAAGTTTCCTCATTTTTTTCGGATGGGGAAAAAGCATAAGTCTTTTCTCCATCAATATAAAAAGTGATTGCATCCTCAGTCCAGTTCATTTTAAAAACGTGAAAATCTGAAGTTACATTTTTTACCGGCGTGGTTTTAATATTTTCGGTATCGCCGTGACTCGCTGGCGTGTGCAGGGCGTTATGGATGGTATCTGGCTGTCTGCCTACAAACTCCATAATATCAATTTCACCTGAAGCCGGCCAGCCTACCTCATTTATATTGTTCCCCAGCATCCAGATTGCCGGCCAAAGCCCATGTCCATCGGGTAGTTTTGCCCGAACCTCAACAGTTCCGTATTGAAACTCAAATTTATCCTTGGTATTTACTTTTCCGCTGTAATAAGCATCGCCTACTTTATCGGCGGTAAGCACCAAATTTCCGTCTTTTACCTCTACGTAATCTTTGCTATAAATCTGGCGTTCGTTGTTTCCCCAACCGCAAAGGTCTGGGCAACCGTCACCGGTTTCATAGCTCCAGTTTTCCATATTCAGGGAGTTACCTTCAAAGTCTTCTTCCCAAATCAAATTCTGCGCAGAGACCTGTAGGCCCAAAAAAAGGCACAGACTAAAAATTATATTCTTTTTACTCATATTTATTTTTTTAAACTAAAGCTGGCTTTCTTCAGATCCCTGGAATTTCCGTCTTATGAAAATCCTGAATAATCCCGATTTTTTAATGCAAAATAATGAATTGTTCCACAACAGAGGAAATCTCGAAGTAGGAACATGCCAGCGACCAATCTTAAAGATTTATTTCTCTTTATCAAATCCTGTCGCCTTTTTGAGTTTTTTAAACAAACTACTGCTTTTTTCCTCTTTGGTCTCAGATGGATTCCCCAGTAGAAACCCAAAAGGTTTTGTAGATTCAAATTCGTCAAAAATATTTTTCAGAATGGCGAGGTAAGGGATAAACAGAATAATTCCTGCTATTCCCCAGATCCTTTCTCCAATAAAAATGGCTATAATGACGGCAAAAGGATTTAAGCTCACCCTCCTGCTCATAATATTGGGGGTAATAAAGTTTCCTTCCAGAAATTGCACAAATCCAAAAACCCCGATTACCCCAAGTGGATACAGTAGCGAGTCCATAGCGATCAAGGCATAGAGCGTTGGCAGAATACCGCCTATGGCTGCTCCTATATAGGGAATTACCGCTAGCAGGCCGGAAAGCACTCCCCATAAAAGTGCATAATCAATTCCTAAGATCCAAAGACCAAGGCTGTTTAAGGTACCCACCGTAAGCATCATTAAGAATAATCCACTTATATAACCGGTAACGGAATTTTTCGTTTCTGAAAGCAGATTGGAAAGTTTTTCGTGCAGGGATTCAGGAAAGAGCTTATAAAGAAATTCCCTAAAAAATTTGCGGTAATAAATAAAGAAAAAAACAGACAGGAGCAAAATCACTCCAAAAGTAAATACACTGGCCGTCGCAGATAAGGTGCCTGTAAAGAAATCGGAACCCTTTTGGACGATACTCCCTAAGGAGTCCCTAATGTAATCAGATTGCAATTGGGGGCTCCAAATTTAGCTTTTCCTTAAAAAAAGATTGCAGGTCATTGCCCACTTTCAGCAACTTTTCACCTACCTGGGGAATATCCTGTGCCAGGTTTCTTATCAGGATTCCTATCCCAAAACTCACCAAAGTCAAAATAATTATTACAAAAAAGATCGAAAGAATTACTGCCAGTAGACGCGCTATTCCCAGGTTTTCAAGAAATCGGCTTACGGGCAATAAAAGAATTGCTATAAGGAAGCCCAATGCCAAAGGCACGAGAATAAAATTTGCAACAACAAGAGCATAAAAAATAATGATAATAGCCAGGGCAATAAAGACAAATCTTATATACAGGGGGATTCGCATATCTTATAAAGATTTTTAATGTTTAGTTGGTCCTTACAATCTTAAAAACACAAAATACGAATTTGACGTATATAATATGACTGTTCGCCAGAGGTAACTAACAAAAGGGATTAATCACGATGCAATTTAACCAATAATAGCAGGTAGGTTGCAGCATCTAAATTGATGATTGGCAGCAACTTTTAGGTAAAAAGGTTCTCATATGTTGTACCCAGGAAAAAGAGGCTGTCTGAAAAGTCTAATTTCGTCAAGCTAACTTGTTTCAGACTTTATCCCGAATTTACTTCGGGATTCTAACATGTTTTGATTATCAACATCTTAAATTCTGAAATGATCCAAAAGGTTTTCGGGACAGAATGACGATTTAAAAAATTTTTCAGACAGCCTCCTTATTTTAAAAATGCCACCCATCCCGGTTGCATCGGGACAAGATGTGAGCTCGTGGCTTTCAGCCTTTATTTTATTCAAAAAAACTTAGAATTTTGGCTAAGGGCATTCCACGGAAAAAAAAACAGAATGAATAAAAGGAAGAAGAAATGCTTCACCCTATTTCAATTTTATCATGTCTTCCAGGACGGCAGGAGGGGAAATTAGCTCTCC
Source organism: Salegentibacter tibetensis (assembly GCF_020164485.1). Classification (GTDB taxonomy): domain Bacteria; phylum Bacteroidota; class Bacteroidia; order Flavobacteriales; family Flavobacteriaceae; genus Salegentibacter; species Salegentibacter tibetensis. The sequence goes on along the minus strand of NZ_JAIQZA010000037.1, from coordinate 27,589 downwards.
CCGGGCGTTAACCTGTTCAAAATAATCGTACCAGCCGGCCTGGGATACACTGTTTTCCAGCATCTCCACATGGTCTTTTGAAGGCATTTTCCATACGGCAATATATTTATGATCACTGCGGTTAGGAGTTTCCTTATCATTCACTGCGAATCCAAGTACTTCTACTCCTGCACCAGTCAGTTTTTCTATCTCTCCGCCCACTTTGGAAAAGAACGACTGACGTTCCTCAGTACTTAGGTCTAGCCAGGCCTGCTTCGGATTCCATAATTCTACATAAAGATGATCTCTCGCTATTCCGGGTTTTGCAGTCACTACAATTTCGGAAGGTGTTTCTTTCGTTCTGCTTATGATGTCTCTGGATATCCTCCATTGATCATCTTCTTTTTCCCAAACTGTAGCGTAATGTCCCTGATCTATTTTTTCACCCTGTTTATCCAACATTTCATAGGTGCCAATTTCAAAGGCCAGATTTCCAGCTACCTGGACCTCCTGTGTATTTGGTCTTATCCCGAATCCCTGATCTATAATCTGCTGATGGATCTCCTCAATGGCTTTACGTCCTTTAACCGGTTCTTCTCCGGGAAATTTTAACAATGCATCTTCCGTGAAATACATAGAAAGTTCCCGGGCATTACCGGCAGCCATGGCTGCTACCATTTGCTGAAAATTCTGTTGGATAGCCATACGCACTTCTTCTGATGTATCACCGCTAGTCTGGGATTTAACCGGTAAGGCAATTATGGATAAAATAAAAACTAAGAGTATTGAATGTCTCATATCTGAAAAATTTAATTGGTTTCTGTATATTCCTCGGTTTATTTCAATGTAAAAAAATACGAAATGGCAATTCAGCTAATTCAAATGCAGGGATTACGAAAAGCCGACAGTATTATCCCTAATTATTGGTTAAAGTCAGTTTTTAAAATGCTGCATTTTCATCAACTATTCTATTAAATATAAATATTTTTTGTTAAAAAAATCTGAGAACCAGATACTTATCGATAAAGAAGTAGATTTTTCTGATAAAATAAAGATTATTCGCAGGCTAGCTTTCAGAACCCGGGTAAATATTTTACCCCTCTAATCCAGATTTTTTACTTTAGGAAACCAATTCTCTTATGCTTTTAAAGGAAATGTTCACTTTCATATGATCACGAATAAATACTGGAAAATTGCAAAGTGGTGGAACTACTGGGTATAATTACAGTTAAAAAATGGCATCAAACCCCGGGAACTTGACACCGCAATATTGGATGGAGCCAGTGAATTATTGTTGCAGTAAGATTATATGTAATTCTCCATCTAAGACACTTTGATAGCAAATCTCAGAATGGCTTAAATTTAAAAAATGTCAACCACCCCTGATTTATATTCAGGGATTATATTCCCTAAATATTATGATTTTTAGGGAATACGATCCCAAAAAATTAAAAACTTTGGCTTGACTAAAGATCCCTAATTATAATTTTAATAAGAAAAAATAGCCTTATATCACATCCTGTAAAATAGTAAACCTCCCGATTAATAGACTCTTCCAAAGCAATTATTAGCGTTAGTCACATCCCTATCACATAAGTATATAGTCCTGTTAAAAAGGGAAAAATTATTTTTCTGCTTTAGGCTGCTGAAGATTTTTGGGAAGTAAGATACCAGGATTAACAACCGGTAATATAAATTTATCGGCATAAGCAGTCGATTGTAATTCTGTGGCCAGAAGAGCCCTGCTATGAGAGAAAGAAATGCCTAAAAGTTGCAGAAGAAAATTATTTGGAAGATCATAAGAGTTGTCTTCCGAATTAAGTAATTTATTTAAGTCCTTAATAAAAAACACCGTACGTCCCGTATGTGCCACAAGTTTTTTGTTTTCCCCTTTTTTGGTCAAGGAGCTTTTTATATCTATGCTAATAGTAGATTTATCTTTATCGAAATTAATATTACTCCCAATATTTATCAGGGCATTTCCGTTTCCAAATAAAGATTCAAGTGCTTCTTCCAGAATATCTTTAATCGAAAACCCAATGGTGTGAATTTTTGTAATTCGATAAGCTGCCAGGTATACTTTACAAAAACGAAATCATTGAAAACTCTTTTAATAACAACATCGATAATAACAAAGACGCATTTCTTTTGGCCTTTATAGGTGAAATTCATTATATGAAAATAGAAAAATATTCACAATCTTAGTTTATGTCTTAAATCTAATTCAAATGAAATCAAAATTTTTTTCTATTCTCGCTCTGGCTATGATTTTGGGCTGTGGGAATGATGACGAGCAGCTGGATAATAACAGAATTACTTATATGTATGGGTTTTCAGAAGATACTGAAGGCTGGAATGGAGATTTTGCCGATTATCCTGCCGGGGAAGAAGAAAATTATGGACTGGAATTCGAGCATTCTCCACTACCAGATCCGTTAGACAATTCCCAGGGTTCCCTGAAACTTTCCGGAAAAAATCATAGTGATGATCTTTTCATGTTTGTAAAAAAGCAGGTCACTGGTTTAACCCCTAATCAGGAATACCGCCTTAATTTTGAGGTAGAGTTTGCTTCTAATGTGGCAGACGGGCAATTTGGCATTGGAGGAAGCCCCGGCGAAAGTGTATATATTAAAGCCGGTGCAGCACCTATGGAACCCGAAAAAGAAGAGGATGAACTAGGTTGGTACAGGTTAAATATAGATAAAGGGAACCAGGCAACCAGCGGGGAGAATATGGTAGTTATAGGAAGCTTTGCCAATGGTTCAGATGAAAATATCTATACCCTAAAAAGCCTCAGCCCTTCAACTCCAATGAGAGTAACTGCCAACAGTGAAGGATCACTCTGGCTCTTGTTCGGAGTCGATTCTGGATTTGAAGGGGAGACAACTATCTACATCAATAGGATTGACGTGGAATTGTTTTAAACTATATCGAATCTCAAACGACGGTCATCAAAAAATAAACTGGTGTTAGTAATCCTAACAACTACCAGAACAGTTTATTTAGGACAGCTGAAGAAAATCAAATTATGGTTTGAATATATTAAATCTGGTACTTCTTCTAGCTCTTAAAACAACATACCTTATCAAATCCTTCCTCTAAAATATTCCAGCACCTGCACCCTTAACAAATATTGATACCGTGCATTTGCCAGGTTTATACTGGCAATATCCAGGTTGTTCTTACTTATGATATATTCTACAATATTGGATACCCCATTTACAAACCTGATTTCATTTACGCGGAAAGATTCCTCGTAAGCCTTAAGTTGTTCCTGCAGGATGTTGTATTCTTTATAGGAGGCCTCCATAGCCGCGTGTGCCTGCTGAATGGACTGCCAAAATTGAAGTTTAGTACTTTCAAGTTCTACTTTTGATTCCTCAAGCACGATCTTTTGAAGGGCTATAGTATTTCGGGCCCTGAAACCATTGAATAGCGGGATGTCAATAGCAACTCCTATAACAGAATTCAGGTTGTTGTTAAACTGGTCATAGACTCCAATTTCCTGCCTTTCAAAGATGGTCTCGTTTGTGAAAACAGGTACTGTCTCCTCCCCTATTTCTACAAATCCACCAGTATCTGTGACCCTGGTTCCGGTTTCAGTAAAAAACCTTGCGGCACTTGAGAAATTAGTATTCAGCTGTCCAAAAAGGGAGATTTCGGGGAAATACCAGGATCTGGCCACACTTACATTCTTTTTGGCTGCCTCTATTCGTAATTCCCTCGCTTTAAAAGAAGGAAAACTTTCCAGCGCCTGTTCATAAACTTCCTCCGGGCTAAGCCTGTATTCTTCCAAAAAGACGGCTGCTTCCCGCGGCTGTGGGACAACCGATCGCTCTACATTGAGGAGTTGTGAAAGATTCAGCATTGACTCTGTTACGGCATTTTCTGCACGCACCAGGGCCGTCCTGTCATTGGCGATCTGGCCTTGTATATCTGTAAAAGCAGCAGGATTCCCGGAGCCTTCATTGTACAGAACCTCCAGGCGATCCAGCTGTTTAGAGGTTGTCTCCTGGCGCACTTTAGCCAATTTTACCAGGTCCATATTATTAAGTGCCTGTAGGTAAGCCAGGGTTACATCCAGAACTAAATTCTGCCTTGCTTCCTCCACTTCCATTTCTGAAGCCTGCAAATTATACTTATCCCGGAGAATACTGTTCCGCAGCCTTAAGCCATTAAAAACTGTAGCCCCAAACCTTAGTCCTGCATTGGAAAATGTGAGCTGCTCCTCGATATAGGTGTTTGTAAAAGGATCTATACTCCTACCGTTGTTCATACCTCCATTTATACTGGCATTTAGATTTGGTAAAATATTGGAGCGAGATTGGCGTAAATTTACTTCAGAAGTTTCTGCCCGAAGATCGGCCCTACGAAGATCCAGATTATTCTCCAGCGCGATCTCGATACTTTGATCTAGACTTAGAGATAGTGAATCCTGCTGGGAAAACCCTGCTGAATAGATGATTAAACTTATTCCTGTAATTAATTTCCTTATCATAATTATTTTATTGCTTCTGTAGATGTGCGTTGTACCATTCCGTCTACCAGGTTAATTATACGGGAACCATATTTGGCATTGCTTTCAGAGTGAGTAGCCTGTATAATTGTAACCCCCTCATTGTTCAGTTCGCTGAAGAGTTCCATGATCTCTTCACCTTGTTTTGTATTTAAATTGCCCGTAGGCTCATCTGCAAGGATGAGCTTTGGCTTGATGATCAAAGCTCTGGCTATTCCTACCAGTTGCTGCTGTCCCCCGCTAAGCTGGGAAGGAAAAAGGTCCTTCTTTCCCACAATATTGAACCTGTCCAGGATATCTGCCACCAATGCTTTGCGTTCAGAGCTTTTGATGTTTTTATACAGCAGCGGGGTTTCGATATTTTCATAGACGGTCAATTCATCTATTAGATGGTATGCCTGGAAAATAAAGCCTATATTATTATGAAAAAGTTTGGTTCTGCTCTTTTCCTTCATTTCATGAACCGGCTCATTCAAAAAATAATATTCGCCTTCATCAAATGTGTCAAGCATTCCAATCACGTTCATCAAGGTTGATTTCCCAGATCCTGATGGCCCCATAATGGAGAGAAATTCTCCCTCTCCTATTTCAAGGCTAACATCATTCAAAAGAAAAATTCTCCTTCCGCCGGATTTCACCCATTTGTATATGTTTTTTAGTTCGAGCATTTGTTTTAGTAGTTAGTATTGAATATTGAGTGTTTTTTATATTTCTTGTTTTCTGTTTTCTGTTACTGAAAAAAAGTAAGCCACGAATGCACTAATGTTTTTATGTGTTTTCTGTTTATAATTATCTGTATTCTGTTGTTCAATTAAATCCCTGACGCCATCCTGAACTTATTTCAGGATCTAATGGAGTTAAGTGTTCATCATCCTGTCTTGCTACTTCTCATAAATCTTAACTCTTAACTTCTCCCTCCACTATCCTCGTATCTTCTCTCTTCTCTCCTTTCTTTCCAGCATCCTGACTATCCACTCTCCTCTCTCCCCTTTTTTGTCTTGTTTCTTGGTTCTTGTCTCTTGGTTCTCCATTCCTACTCCGATTTCAAATTCTCAACCGGATTTGCCATCGCAGTTTTAAATGCCTGTGCCCACACCGTTGCCGTTGCTATTATTAGAGTGACCAACACAGCCAGACCTATTACCCACCATTCAATATTTATATGATAGGAAAAGTTTTTCAACCATTTATTTACGGCCAACAATGACAAAGGAATAGCGATTAAAACGGCCAAAATTACCAGGATAATAAAATCGCGGGAAACCAGGGTAAGAATGTTGGCAACTGAAGCTCCCAATACTTTTCTTATTCCTATTTCTTTCGCCCTTTGAGCCATTGAATATGCTGTAAGGGCGAAGAGGCCAAGACAGGCTAAAAGAATTGCAATGATGGAAAAAGTAGTAAACACAGAGGCAATACTTTGTTCTGCCTTGTATAAAGCGGTATAGTTCTCATCAAGGAACTGATATTCAAAAGGGCGGTGTGGTACCCGTTGCTTCCAGATTTCTTCAAGACCGGCAAGGGTTTCCGGCACATTTGTGTTTTCCAATTTCACAAACATTGAACTTGCCAGGCGTTTATCCATAAAAATTATTAGCGGCCCAATAGGCTCATGAAGGGATCGAAAATGAAAATCCTTTACCACCGCGCGTACAATTCCTTCACGGCCTTTGGCAACTCTTTTACCTACAGCCTCCAGTGGTGTCCATCCAAAAGCGCTCACGGCAGCCTCATTAAGCATGTAGGTATACTGAATATTATCTCCATGAACTTCAGGATCTGCCATTTTAATATCGCTAAGCGTAAAATCTTCACCGGCAACAATGGTGAATCCAAGGGTTTCAACGATTTTTTCATCTGCGGGTAGGGCATTTACACTTATCCTTTTATTATTCTCAAGCGCCGTCATTCCATCGCTCCAGCCTATATGAGTAGATTCTTCATAGGCAGATGCTACAGAACTAACACCAGGAATATTTTCCATTGCTGCTCTTATCTCCTTATATTTTTCCCTAATTTGAGCATCTACAGGAAGGATCACTAGTTGTTCCTTATTATACCCAAGATCTCTCTTCTGAATATAATTGAGCTGTTGCAGAATGACCACCGTTGAGATAATAAGAAAGATAGAGATAACGAACTGAAAAACGATAAGTGACCTGCGAAGCACAGCTGAACCTGTAAATGAGAATCCACTTTTGAGTATACGAATAACTTTTCCCCCGGAAAGTACAAAAGCCGGATACGCCCCTGCAAGGAATGCTACAATTATGGATAGGAAAAACAGCAAAAGTATAGTTATAGGATCGACCAATATTTGAACATCGATCTCCTTCCCGGCCAGCCGGTTGAATTTCGGAAGGAGGTAATAAGCTATGAACATTGTAAAGGCGAAAGCCACCAGGCTCATCAAAATCGCCTCACTTATAAATTGATAAAAGATATTCTTCCTCCCCGCTCCGAGCACCTTTCGCATCCCAATTTCTGAACTCCTGCCGGCTGCCTGAGCAATACTCAAATTAGTGTAATTTACACAGGCGATCAATAGGATTAAAAAAGCTACAGCTCCCAGTACCCATAAGTAGGTGATGTTGCTATTTGGTTCAAAACCATCAATCTTAGAATAAAGATGAACATTTGTGAGTGGTTGTAGATGAAAGGTCATATAATTCTTCCCTTCCAATTTCATTTCTTCTTCATTCACCTGCTTCATATGGTCTGCAATTTTAGATTGCAGGGGAATAAAACTCTCCGGATCTTTCAGTAATAAAAAAGTGAGATAATTGGCTTCACTATATTTTTCCCCTTTGGCCGCACTCAGGCCGTGAAAAGGAACTACAAAATCAAATTTGATCTGTGAATTATTGGGAACATCTTCTGCAATTCCGGTTATAATAAAATCCTTTGTACCTCCTACATTTAAAGTTTTTCCAACAGCATTTTCATTTCCAAAATATTTCCTGGCTATAGTTTCTGTGATCACCATACTCTCCGGCGCATCCAGTGCGGTGTGCGGATCACCTTCAACTAAAGGATAGGTGAAAATTTTAAAAAACGTGGAATCGGCATAAAGGAAGTTCTTTTCTTCAAACTGCTGATTTTCATAAGAAACTACCCGGGGAAATTTAAGCAATCTTACAGATTTCTCTACTTCAGGGAATTTCCTTGTGAATTCCGGGCCAACCCGGGTACCGGTCATGGCAGTTTCTTCTGTTGTCCCATCAAACCTATACTCCCAGGTGACCCGTGCAATACGATCTGAATTTTCATGGAACCGGTCATAGCTCCATTCATGCCATATATATAAACCGATAAGAAGGCATCCCGTGATACCAATTGCAAGACCTGAAAGATTTATAATGCTACAGAGCCGGTTCTTGTTTAAGTGGCGCCACGCGATCTTGAAATAATTTGTTATCATCACCAACAATTTTCATTTATTATATTCCAGGTACCACTTTGAGCCTGTCTTTTGGTTCCCGGTTTCGTTTTCTGTTTTCCGTTTATTTATTGAAAAAAGTTAGCCACTAATGCACGAATGTTTTTATTTGTTTTTCTGTTTCGTGATTTCTTGTCTTTTCTCTATTTTCACTTTTGAAAAACTCCCCTTTTGCAGGTAGAAAGGGTCCTTATTCCGACCTCAAGCCTTTCACCGGATTGCTCAACGCTGCTTTTATCGACTGGAAACTCACAGTTACCATAGCCACTAACATTACGATCAAAGCCGCAACCGCAAAAACCCAAAACGGGATATCAATACGGTATTCAAAATCTCTCATCCACCTGTTGAGCATAAACCAGGCAAGAGGAAAGGCGATTATTGAGGCAATCAGTATTTGGATCACAAAATCCTTATTGAGAGTTGCCACCAGGGTAGAAACATCGGCTCCCAGAACTTTTCTTATTCCTATCTCCTTTCTTCGTCTTGCAACTACAAGAGTAGCGAGACCGAACAATCCCAGGCAGGCGATAAAAATTGATAAAACCGAAGCATATTGAACGATCTTACCCAGGCGTCGTTCCTGCTCGTAAGCTGCAGCCAGGGATTCATCAAGAAACCGGAACTGAAAATCCTGATCCCCGGCCACAGATTTCCAGGTATTTTCCAGTACAGCCACGTGCTTCTCTAAATTTCCTTCCCGGAACTTGACCGAAACCCTCGGGCTGGCAGAATAGGACATACTTACATCACTCGATAGTTGGAAGAAAGGTCTGGCGCCTAATGCCATTACCGCAGGTTGTATGGGAGAGTGGAGGGATTCAAAATGAAAATCCTCCACCACTCCTATGATCTCCTGTGGGTATTTGCCGGGAAGCTTTTTGCCTAGAGGATCTTCCCACCCATATTGCTGTACCAGGGCCTGATTTACTACAATTCCACTGGAATCGGCAGGATTGTCTTTCATAAAGCCACGTCCCTGAACTAATTGAAGCCCCATAGTTTTAATAAAATTGGGATCTACAGCGTTAAACCTGAGCATACGGTACGCACCATTATCATCCTGATAACCTATTTGGGCCCAACCGAACTCTGCCATTGTAAATAGGGAATTACTTGCACTTACCACCTTCGGATTACTTTCCAGTTCGGTTATATATTTTGCAGCCAAAGTATTACCTTCAGCTATTGACCTGTTCGTGGGTACTATGATCACATGTTCCTTTCCAAAACCAAGGTCTTTGCTTTGCAGGTAATTGAGCTGTTTGCCTATTATTATGGTACAAATGATCATGACAATGGAAGCCACAAACTGACCAATAATCAGGCTTTTCCCAAAGATTCCCATACCGGATGTTTTAATATTTCCTTTCAACACTTTTACCGGTTGAAAGGAGGAAAGGACCAGCGCAGGGTATCCCCCGGCAAACAGCGTAATAAAAAAAAGTAGGAACAAACAGAAGATCACCATAAAAGGATCTGCTCCAAGCACAAATTCCCGGTTTGCCATCTGGTTAAAAGATTTCAGTAATAAAAAAGCCAGTAAAATCCCTGTTATAAGAGCCATTAGAGTTACCAGGAATGATTCTCCAAAGAACTGGGCTATAAGCTGTTTCTTTTGAGCTCCCATAACCTTCCTCACTCCCACTTCCATTGCCCGGGTGGCAGATCTTCCTGTGGCAAGAGTTATAAAATTGACACAGGCTATAAGCAGGATAAGAATTCCCACCGTTGCCAGTATATAGGCGTACAACGGATTGGAAGCCCCGGTAAGTTCTTCAGGTAAAGCGGTATTAAAATGTATGTCAGACAAAGGCTGAAGAGTTACAATATATTCCCCGGGTTTGTATCCCTGTGATACAAGAGGATCCATAAAAGCCGGGATTTTTGAATTCACCGCTGCCGGATCTGCTCCCTGCTTCAGCAATACATAAGTTTGACCATAAACACTTGTCCAGCCAGAGGTTCTGGTTTGTTCCGGCCAGATATGAACTGCATTGCTGAAGGGAATTATGAATTCCATCCTTATACTGGATTCGTAAGGAATATCTTCCAGTATACCAGATATAGTAAACAACATGTTTTCTCCACCTACCACAAGTTCCAGCGTTTCACCTACAGGTTCTGTATTTCCGAAGAAGACCTTTGCTGTTTCTTCTGAAATTATAATAGAGTTCTTAGTTGGAAAAGGATTTTTAATGTCTCCTTTTAAAAGTTCAAAATCAAAGATCCGAAACAGGGTGCTATCCACCATAGTAACAGCATAATTGAATGTATTTCCCTGGTGGATAATTGGGGCACTTATCTCATTAATCCTTGTTGCAGCTTCTACCTCCGGAAGATTCGCAGCGAGTAATGGGGCTAACGGAATAGGAGTTGCAGTATTATTAAATATCTCCCCCTGATAATGCTCCTGAAGCCACGCCCGATGGATCCTGTCGCCCTGACTATGCATCTTGTTAAAGCTCCATTCGCTGCGCACAAATAACGCAATGAGAATACAAGCTGCGATTCCCACCGCGAGTCCGGTTATATTAATGAAGGTATAGCCTTTATGTTTAACTAAATACCTAAATGCGACTTTTATAATATTCTTGATCATAATCGTAAATTTTGCGCCTTAACAGCCTCCTGCTCCCTAAGAAGTTTCAGGGCTTCAGGTCTTTTGAGCACTATGAAATTGGGTTTATCAAGGGGATTTTCATTATTCCCTTCAATGACCGGCAAGGTGAAGATGTCGAAGAAGTTAGGGTCTTCATATGCATATTTGCTGTACCTAAAGATCCTGTCTTCTACAATGAGTATTGAAGAACCTTTCATCCTTATCCTCGTTACATTCACGACTTCCGAAAAATCTTCTTTTAAGTTTGAAGCAACCGGTGCCATGACCACAGCTTTCCTTATCTCTTCCCCATGGATATTTGCCTTACAAACAAGCCTCCCAACCTCATCTGAATTTTCATTATAACAGCCGTAAATCAATTCATCTACCACAAAAAGCATTATGATGAGGCAGGATGCTATCCCAATAGCAAGCCCGGCAATATTTATGGAAAATATGCCTTTGTTCCTGAGAATGTTTCTGCAGGCGATCTTGAGATAGTTTCTAAGCATCACAACTAATTTTTATTAATTTTACTTCTTAGGATTTGACTGTGCCACATATAGTTTTGAGTTTTTTCCGTCATTAAGGCAAAGAAATTCTGTTATTAAACAGTAAAAGCGTGCCGATGGTATAACAACTTGATTTACAGTAATTTAATATCCTTTACTTTTTCCAAAAGTGTTCGGTAGCGAACACTGGTGTTCGCTACCAATACACTTCTTTTCACCTGCGCTACAGGGAGCCATTAAGATGGCATTCTTACTTTTCCGGTTAAATTAAATCCAAAATATTCTTCGAAATTCTTAAATAGTTTTTAAGCATTACAATTAAATTTTATTTCCTTATTCCCCCTTCAGGCCTGCTTGCCGGCAAAGGCAGGGGTTGGGGACTTATTCAGATCTTAAATTTTTCGCGGGGTTCATCATTGCAGCTTTAACCGCATGATAACTTACCGTAGCCAGTGCAATAGAGAGTGCAAGAAAACCTGCAGCAGCAAAATAGAGCCAGCTTATTTCGATTCTATAGACAAAGTCTTGTAACCACTGGTTCATAGCGTACCACGCAAGAGGCGTAGCAACTACAAAGGCAATAATAACGAGCTTAAGAAAATCTTTTGAAAGCATTTGTACCAGCCCGTTTACAGAGGCACCTAATATTTTTCTTATGCCTATCTCCTTGATGCGCTTTTCTGCTATAAATGTTGACAGGCCAAACAATCCAAGACAGGCTACTAAAATTGCAAGAAGTGAGAATATAAGGGCAATTTTTCCCAGACGTTGCTCGGTTCTATACATTTCATCAAAAGCTTCATCCATAAACCGGTAGCTAAATGGCATTCCCGTGGACATACTTTCCCACTTCTGTTCTATTCCGATTAAAACCTGTGAAATATTGGCTGCATTCACCTTAAAGGAGGCAAGCCCGGTACTATTTCCTAACATAAATCCAAGCGGTCCTATATTTTGCCGTAATGTTTCGAAATGAAAATTTTTGACTACACCAATGATTTCATATGACGTTAGTTCTCCGGTTTCAAAATTGGAAACCCTATAGATTTTTTTTCCCACCACATCTCCGGGCCCGAATATTTTCGCTGCAGATTCATTAAGAATCACTGCAGTGGAATCTGTACTGAATTTTTTCGAAAAATTCCTGCCTTGAACAAGCTCCATTCCCATTGTTGGGATGTAATCCTCATCAATTATCCATTGCTGCATCCCAAAGCTGCTTTCTGTAGACATTACGGCTTCTTTTGAAAAAGTATTATCACTTCGGGAGGAACCGCTTACCGGCAGGTAGCCGCTTAAAGTACCGTTTTTGATCCCCGTCATTTCAAGAACTTCATTTTTAAATGTAGGCGCCTGCTGTCCAAGAACATGGGTCTCATTCACAACAATCACCTGCTCCTTGTTAAATCCTAAATTCTTATTCTGAATATAATCCAGTTGCTGATAGACCACTATAGTTCCTATAATGAGAATAATGGAAGTCGCAAACTGAAAAACAACCAGCACGTTTCTAAAAGTTCCTCCCTTTGCCCCGAGGTTGAGGTTCCCTTTTAAAACCTGTACAGGTTTAAATCCAGAAAGAAAAAGTGCCGGATAAGATCCCGCTAAAAGTCCTACTAGAAATGGAAGAACGAGCAAAAATACAAGTATATCCGGCTGAAATATCCTTTGGATAGAAAGGGTTTTTGCTGCAATTTCATTAAATGCCGGCAGGCTCAGGTAAGTTATTCCAACAGCCAGGAACATTGCCAGTGCTGCCATAAGCATAGCTTCAGACAGGAACTGTTGTATAAGCTGCTTTCTGGCAGAGCCCAAAACTTTTCTTATCCCTACCTCCCTGGCTCTTCCTGCAGAACGTGCAGTAGACAGGTTCATAAAATTAATACAGGCTATAAGCAAAATGAAAAGCGCAACGGCTGAAAAAATGTACACGTATTGAATATCCCCGCCCGGCCTGATTTCCATAACCCTGTCTGAATACAAATGAATTCTGGTTATGGGAAACAGCGAGTATTCCAGTTTGTTTCCTGCATCCTCAAATTCTTTTCTGCTGTTAATATTCAATACCTGTTTTGCAACCGGCATCACATAACGGTCCATATAATCATTAAACTTTGCTTCAATTTCCTGGGCAGTTGTTCCTTCTCTAAGCAGCAAATAAGTATGAAAATTATGGCTGATATGATTTCCAAACCTATAAATATCATTGTCCATAGAGAACAGAAAATCAAAGCGAAAGTGGGAGTTCGATGGGATGTCCTGCATTAGCCCGGTAATCTTATATTCAGTTCCCTGGATAGTTTCGAGAGTTTCTCCCAGTACATCAACAGAGCTAAAATATTTTTGGGCTGCAGACTCTGATATTACCACACTTCTCGGATCTTTCAGGGCAGTATCCGGGTCTCCGGCAATTAAGGGAAGGGTAAAAACTTCAAATATTGTGGAGTCGGCATGGGCTACCCGGTTTTCCTGTATAAATTCGTTTCCTTTACGCAGCAATTTGGAGCCGTTGGAAGTATATATCCGCACGAATTCTTCTACCTGGGGGTAGTCCTGCTTCATTGTTGGCCCCATCATATCTGATGTAAATGGAAGGCTCTGACTTTCCCCCATCGTGATATCGCTGTTAATCCGGTAAATGCGTTCTGCTTTTTCGTGAAAACGATCATAGCTTAGCTCATCCACCACGTATAGTGCAATGAGAATAAAACATGCCAGACTAATTGCCAGCCCCAAAATGTTCAATATCGAATAAACCTTATTTTTCAAAAGGTTCCTCCACGCTGTTTTAATATAATTCTTTATCATAATATCATGTTGTTTAAGGCCTCGTGGTCTTGATCATTTCGGAGGGTTGATATCTTATTTTCTTTGTTTTAGTCTTGACTCTTGCCTCTTGTTTCTTCTTTCTTTTTTCTCTGTTCTCTGTTCTCTTCTCTTTTCCAGGGTGATAATATTATTCCGTTCTCAAATTCTTCACAGGATTGACCATTGCTGCTTTTATTGCCTGGAAACTAACAGTTACCAATGCAATGATCACGGCGAGCAAAGAGGTAAATGCAAAAACCTTCCAGTTAATATCAATACGATAAGCAAAAGTCTGCAACCATTGGTTCATGATATACCAGGCCAATGGAGATGCCAAAATAATGGAGATCACCACCAGTTTTAAAAAATCCCTGGATAGGAGGGTCACTAAATTTGCACTACTTGCACCAAGTATTTTTCTAAGGCCTATTTCTTTTATTCGCTGTTCTGCACTAAAGGTTGCGAGGCCAAATAATCCCAGGCAGGAAATAAGTATGGCGATAAGGGTGAAGTAGCTTATCATTTTCGCAAGCCTGTCTTCGGCCTGATAATTCTTCTGAAAATCCTGATCCAGGAAACTATATTCAAAAGGTTCATCCGGAATAAAACTTTTCCAGGCACTTTCAATTTTATCTATATTATTTGAGATATTGCCTGCACCTAAATTTGCTATTAAATAGTTGGGGCTGGTATCGGTATTTAAAATAAATCCGTAGGATTCAATATCTATATGAAGATCTTTAAAATGAAAATCCTTTACTACCCCCACAATTCCGAATCTATGTTGCTGGCCTTCCCAGTCAAAAGCGATCCATTTTCCAACTGCTTCCTCAGGAGATGAGAAGCCAAAATTACTGACGCCTGTTTCATTCAAAACCATATTTGCCCAGTGATCTGCCGGGAATTCCCTGGAAAAGGTCCTACCCGCTACGAGCTCAATTTTTAGAGTTTGTAAAAAACTTTCGTCTACCTGATTGATATAAACCGTTTTTGCATCCTTCATAGTTTGCCCTTCTTTATACATCATCCAGTCCTGCGGATTACTGATCCCCGGATAATATGCAGACCCTCCTACTGAAGTAATTTCAGAAATGTTTTCCAGAGAGTTTTTTAAATTAGAGTAATTCTGTTTTGCCTGTCCGCTTCGCAAAGGAATTACGAGCTGTTGTTCTTTCTGAAATCCAAGATCTGTAGATCTAAGGAAGCTCATTTGATTAGAGATCACTACAGAAGCGATAATTAGCACTATGGAAATAACAAACTGAACCACCACAAGTCCTTTCCGTAAGGAAACAGCAGCAAAGGAGTTTGAAAATTTTCCTTTTAGCACCTTTACAGGTTTGAAAGATGACAGGAAGAAAGCAGGGTAACTTCCCGCTAAAAATCCAGTGAAAACCGCGAGAACCAAAAAGAGGAGATACAATTGTGCCTTTTGATTTAGAGCAAGGGTAATTTCCTTTCCGGCTATCTGTCCAAAAACCGGGAGGAAAAACTGTACGAAAATAATCGCAAAAACAAATGCTATCAAAGCCATAATTAAAGACTCTCCCAGAAATTGCCATATAAGTGTTCTTTTTTCTGCTCCCAGAACTTTTCGCACTCCTACTTCCACACTTCTTTTAGATGATCTGGAAGTGGAAAGGTTCATAAAATTTATACAGGCGATGAGCAGGGTAAGAATAGCTATGGAGCCTAAAATATAAATATATTTTAGGCTGCCGGGTGGGGTAACATTTTCAGCTATTTCAGAATTTAAATGAATATCTTTTAGGTTTGTAAGGAAGAGCTCTCTGCCGGATCCCCTTGCCCTCAACTCTTCCCCAATATATTTTTCTATGAAAACCGGGAATTTGGCTTCAAGAATTTCAGGTTGAGTTCCCTCCTTCAGCAAAAAATAAGTATAGAACATATTATTATTCAGGAGGGTGGTGCTATTGTTTATAAACTCATCCAGGTCTCCTCCTCTAACCGAAAGAAAAAAGCGGGCATTAATATGTGATGGTTGCAGGTGAGGCTGAAAAACCCCTGTTATTGTGTAATCATGATCTCCATTGGTGCTGCTGCTAACCCGTATTTGTTTCCCAATAGCCGACTCATTTCCAAAGAGTTTTTCAGCTATTTCATCTGTTATAACAATTGTATTGGGTTCTTCGAGGGCGGTTTTGGGATTACCATCTATAAAATTATAACTGAATATCTCAAAAAAAGAAGCATCGGCTACATAACCATCGGTTTCATAAAAAACTTTTGAGGCTCCATCCTGTTCATATTTCAGAAGGGTTTTATCATCCTCCCATAACCTTAGCAACCGGGTTGTTTCTTCAATTTCGGGAAGATCCTGCTTTAAAAGTCCCGCCATTGCCGCGGGAACTGTGGCATGGGAGCGCTCTTCTCCATTTTCGATAAATACGTTGTTCAATTGGTAGATCCTGTCTGCTTTCTCATGATATCTGTCATAACTATATTCGTGATAGATGTACAGGGAAATCAACATGCAGCAGATAAGGCCTATGGAGAGGCCAAATATATTGATGAAGGAAAAGGTTTTATGCTTCATCAAATTCCTTGCGGCTAATTTTAAATAGTTTCTGAACATGACAGTAGTTTTTTAACGATGCTTTTATTCCCTCTTCGGAGGGTAAGGATACCTGGTGGCCAGAGGATTATTCCGTTCTAATATTCTCAACCGGATTTCCCATAGCTGCCTTGACAGCATGAAATCCTACCGTAAGAAGAGCTATTCCAATAGCGGTAACACCTGCCACAGCAAAAACATACCAGCCAATATTGATCCTATAGGCAAAGTCTTGTAGCCACCCGTTCATAAAATACCAGGCAATGGGAGAAGCAATGACCAGGGAAATTATTACCAGCTTTACAAAATCCTTTGACATAAGAACTACTATATTCTCCACACTGGCGCCAAGTACCTTTCTTATTCCGATCTCCCTTTTTCTCCTTTCAGCAGAAAAAGCGGCAAGACCAAATAACCCTAAACATCCAACAAAAATGGCCAAGCCTGTAAAGATCCCTAGTAAGGATTTTAATTTATCCTCTGCCAAATACATTTTCTCAAAGCTGTCATCAAGGAACCTGTACTCCAGGGGGTAATCTGGCGAAAAGGTATTCCACACCCCTTCTACTTTATCTATGGTATTGCCAATATTGGTCGATTCCATTTTTACTGCCACTTTTGAAGCAGCCGGCGGGAATATTTGCAGCACCGTGGTTTCCACTTTTTCATACAGGCTTTTATAGTTAAAATCCTTTACTACCCCTATTATCTGTCCTTCTTTAATAGAATCCTGATTCACATTGTTCCATATATTCCAGGATAACTTTTGCCCAAGGGCATTCTCCGGAGTGCCATAACCAAGATTTTTTACCGCAGTTTCATTGATGATGAAAGCTTTATCTTTGTCTGTTCCCATTTCTTCGGAAAACGGTCGTCCTGCAACCATCTCTATCCCCAGAGTTTCTATGTAATCAAAGTCCACCATCAATTGGGTAGCCCCCTGTTCTTCCACCAGGCCGTTCCTATGAACTTTAATTCCATCTCCCGCCACCGCATCCCCGGGGAACCCATATCCTATAGAAACTGACGATACCCCGGGAAGTTGCTCAAGTTGCATTTTAAAAGACTCTTTATTGGCTTGCATATTTGCACCACGAAGGGGGAAGAACATGATCTGGTCCTTATTAAAACCAAGATCTTTGTTGTGCAGGTAATTCACCTGATTATAAACTACTATGGCACTTATGATCAATAGCACTGAAAGGGTGAATTGAATCACCACCAGGCCGTGACGTAAAAAAGGGATCTTTCCCGGTTCATGGTCACCCAGAACCGAACCTTTAAGCACCTTAACAGGTTTAAAGTTGGATAATACCAGTGCCGGATAAATACCGGCCAGGATGCCCACAGTAAGAGTAATTCCTAAGAAGCTCAACAATAATAATGGATCTGTGAATATGGAATACTCAATTTCCTTCCCGGTGAATTCGTTAAGCCAGGGTAATAAAATTAGGGTGAGTATAAGCGACAAAACTATACTTATCAAAGTAAGAAAAACTGTTTCCCCTATAAATTGAAAGATCAACTGCTTACGGTTGGCTCCAATAGATTTTCTTACTCCAACCTCTTTGGCTCTTTGTAGGGATTTTGCCGTAGCGAGATTGATGAAATTGAAGCAGGCAATAAGCAAAATGAAAATGGCTATAAAAGTAAGGGCCCGTAAATAAGTGATATTTCCCCTTTTTGCATTATCATAAACAAAATTTGAAGAATACAAATGGATCTTGTGCAGCGGTTGCAGGTATACCTTATGTGTAGCTTCCCGGCCATCTGAAAACTCCTGGGTCTTCTGGTGTACTAAGGGTTGAAATTTGGCTTCCAGGGCCCCGGCATCTGCTCCTTCTTTGAGCTTTAGGTAATTGTAGAACTGCATCCATCCCCAGCTTTCCATTCTTTCAGCAGGGATACCGGCCAAAGAAAGCGGCAATAGGGAATTGATCTGTAAATGAAATTTCGGATTCTTTTTTATAACGGCTTTTACGGTCAAGGGAGTTTGATTCATTATGATCTCCTTTCCTACAGGATTTTCATTTCCAAAAAACTGTTCGGCCATTTCTTCAGAAATTACTATTGATGCCGGTTCATCCAGAGCACCATCCCGTGATCCATACTTAAGCTCCAGAGGAAAAACCTCAAAAAAAGTTGAGTCTACAAAGAACCCTCTGTCTACATACATTTTTTTGCCATCGGTCTCAAAAAGTTCCTTGCCCTCCGGTAACATCAGTATTCTAGCGGTTTGCTCCACCTCAGGAAAATCCTGTTTTAAAGTAGTGGCGATCATAGGAAATGTGGGTGCATTCATCTCATCCCTATTGCTGTCTGAAAAATGATTATAGACCCGGTACACCCTTTCTCCCTCCGGTAGGAATTTGTCAAATTGATGTTCATCCCAGATAAAAAGAGCAATGAGAAAACAGGCGGTAAACCCAAGGGCCAATCCGGCGATATTGAGGAAGGAGAAGCCTTTATGCCTCATCATATTCCTCCAGGCGATTTTAAAATGATTCTTTATCATATTAATTTTCTTTTTGTTTTTTAAATTCCCCTTTGGGGGTTAGGGGGCTAGAGGGTTATTCTGTTCTTAAACTATTCACCGGGTTGGCCAAAGCTGCCTTAATGGATTGAAAACTCACCGTTATCAAAGTGATAATCAAAGTTCCAACTGCTGTAGCCATAAATATCCAGAGAGAGATATCTGTTCGGTACGAAAATTTCTGCAACCATCCTTGCATAAAGTAGTAAGCAATAGGTATGGCGATAATTAGGGAAATGAGAACTAAACTCACAAAATCTTTGGAAAGCAAAAGCCATAAATTCGTAACAGTAGCGCCAAGAACCTTTCTCACCCCAATTTCTTTGGTACGTCGTTCAGCTACGAAAGAAGTCAGGCCAAATAAGCCCAGGCAACTGATAAAAATCGCGAGCACTGTGAATATTTGAGCCAAACTTGCAATGCGCTCCTCAGTCGCAAATTTCTTGGCATATTCTTCGTCTATAAAATCGTATTTGAAAGGTAGATTAGGGAATTGTTGTTTAAAGGTGTTTTCAATTAATGCGAGATTTTCAGAAACACTGTTTTTCGGGTTCAATCGAACATTGTAATAGTTAACATTGTTAAATCTGTCAAAAACATATAATTGCTGTTTTACAGGTGAATAAGGGGACTGAATAATTACATCCTCCACGACGCCAATAATTTGTTTGGGTGGCTCCGGATTTTCCTCATCATCATCTGTTAGATATTTTCCAATGGGATCTGTCATTCCCATATACTCCATCGCTGTCCTGTTTATAATAACTGCATTGGAATCTGTAGAAAAATCCCGGGAAAAATCTCTGCCCATAATTATTTTCATGCCCAGGGTTTCAACATACTCATATGAAACCTCTGTCCAGGCAAAATCTTCCTGAAAGTCTTCAGGTTTACCTTCCCATTCATATCCTGAGCGGTTAGACCACACTTCAGTGGTAGGACTCATTGAGGTAGCCATTTCAATTGCTCCACCGGAATTTATAAATTGGTTTCGCATTAGATCGCTTTTGCCTTGAAAATCGGAGCTCATAACCGGTATCTGTATCAAACCTCCCTTATTATATCCAACTGGCCTGTTTTTGCTGAATTCAATTTGGCTCATTACCACAAGGGTTCCAATAATAAGTACAACGGAAACAGTAAATTGGGTTACAACTAAGACTTTTCTTGGAAGTGCAGAGAACCTCCCGGAATTAAAGGTGCCTTTTAAAACTCTTACAGGGTTAAAAGACGACAAATACAGTGCAGGGTAACCACCGGCTAATATGGCGGTAACAATTATAAATAGCAATGAATAAAACCAGAACTCCGGGCTGGACCAGGGAAAGCTAATCTCTTTGCTTGCCAGCTCATTAAAGGTGCTAAGAAAAATAAGTACTAATCCTATGGCTATTAAAAAACCTATCATGGTCACCACAAGGGATTCGCTTAAAAACTGTTTTATTAATTGTCCTTTACTGGACCCTATTGCTTTACGAATTCCTACTTCTAAAGCTCTTTTTTCGGATCTGGCCGTGCTTAAGTTCATAAAATTTATGCAGGCCAGGAACAACACAAAAGTCCCTATAATTCCAAATAGCCATACGTTTTCAATCCTACCACCCGTCTGAATGCCATTTTCAAAGTTGGATCTCAGGTGCCAATCATCCATCGGCAAAAGAAAAATACGAGTATCAAATTGAATAGCTTCTTTATTGGCTTTCTTTTTGGAATCCAAAATATTAGCCGTTACTGTTTCCATTGAAAGGTTTTCCGGGAGTTTTACAAACAATTGAAACGAATTATTTCCCCATTGATCCCTTGCATTTTTAATCCATTCCTGGGAATTAGCGTAATGTTTCCAAGGCATAAGAAAGTGGACATCTTTTAAGGTGGTATTTTGCGGAAAATCTTCGTATACTGCCGTAACTAACATATCATCAACGCTATTCACCTTCAGGATTTTACCAACAGGGTCATTATTTCCAAATAAAGCTTTGGCAGTAGATTCGGAAATCATAATCGCATTAACTTCCTCTAAACCTTTTTCGGTTCCCTTTATAATATTTGGCTCAAAAATCTCAAGTCCCTCTTCCTGGATGTAATTTCCGGATCTGGAAATATTGGTATCTTCATATTTAAGGTATTTAGAATTGGTCCAGGAGGACATCGCCAGTTTGTCAAAATTTGAGCTATAAGATTCCCTGAATAGAAATTCCAAAGGTCTGGGTATTGCAGGTCCGGTTCCAACCTGACCATTGAAAGTTTGGCTTTGGTAAACCTGAGCTATTTGGTCGTGATTTTCAAATGACCTGTTAAAATTTACCTCATCCTGAATCCATAGAAAGATCATGATCGTTACTGCCATGCCAATGGCCAGACCAAAAATGTTTATTAATGAATAAACCTTGTTATTTAATAGGTTCCTATAGGCTATTTTGAAATAATTTCTGATCATGATGATGAATATTTTGATTGATGAAGAACCCTTTTTTATACTAAAACATTCTCTGTTACTTTTTCGCCATCAAGCATTCTAATGATCCTATGGCTGTATTTGGCATCGTGTTCACTGTGGGTAACCATAATGATAGTGGTTCCGGCTTCGTTCAGTTCTGTTAGCAGGTCCATTACTTCATTTCCGTTGCTGCTGTCCAGGTTTCCGGTAGGCTCATCGGCAAGGATCAGTTTCGGATTATTTACTACCGCTCTCGCTACTGCCACCCTTTGTTGCTGTCCTCCCGATAATTGCTGCGGAAAGTGATTGCGTCTATGCATGATCCCCATTTTTTCAAGTACCTCGTGAACCCTGGTTTTTCTATCGGCAGTTTTAACACCTGTGTAGATCAATGGAAGCTCTACATTTTCAAAAACGGTCAATTCATCTATGAGATTGAAACTCTGGAATACAAATCCAATATTGTGCTTTCTTAAATTGGCCCTTTTTCGTTCATTGAACCCCGAAACCTCGGTGCCATTGAATACAAAACTGCCACCATCGGGATCGTCAAGAAGTCCCAAAATATTGAGTAAGGTAGATTTCCCACAACCGGAAGGACCCATGATGGCCACAAATTCTCCTTCCTTTACCTGAAAAGAAAGTTTGTTAAGAGCTACAGTTTGAACCTCCTCGGTCCTGTAGAATTTTTCGAGATTGTCAATTGTTATCATTGCTTGTCGTTATTCGTTTTTAAGATGGTTTAATTTTCTTTTTTACTGGCACTTCCCATTTTGTTCTGAAAGTCTCTGATCTTAATAACCTGAATAATACCTTTTATTAAAGACTTCTTTACTACTCTGATTGTGACACCTATTTTTTATTTAAATATTATAAAACTGATATTCCCTCGCCTGGAACCTATTCCTTTATCACCAGTTCCTGGATGTCTCCATAATTATCATAACTGGAGGTAATGACCCTATCTCCCGGCTGGAGGCCGTCAAGCACTTCATAGTACTCTGTATTCTGGCTTCCTAAACGTATATCTGCCCTGTAAGCACTCTCCCCGTCTTCACTTAATTTGAATATCCAGTTACCTCCTGTTTGCTGAAAAAATCCTCCTTTTGGAATAAGAAGTGCCTGTTTCTCCTCGCTTAAAGCAACGCGTATCTGCAAGGTTTGTCCCCTTCGTATTCCTTCAGGAACATCTCCTTCAAAAAGCATATCTACCTGAAATCTTCCATTGGTAACCTGAGTGTAAACTTTGTTGATCGTTAGGGTAAATTGTTTATTATTAAAATTAAAAGTCCCGGTTTGCCCATTGTAGATCCTTGAAATATAATGTTCATCAATATCCACCCTTACTTTAAAGCCGCTTAAAACATCTATCTGCCCCAGGCGTTCTCCCTTGTTTTTAGACTGTCCAATTTCAGCATCAAGAGAAGTAAGTTGGCCTTCTACCGGAGCACGTACTACCAGGTCCCCTACTTTTTTACGCATAAGCTCAAGAGCACTTTGTGTGCGCTCATAGGAATTCTGTGCCTGGGTAACTTCCTGTCTTGTTGCAATGGAATCCTGTTTCAGAACTTCCTCAGAAAGTGCCATTCGTTCCTTTTGATAGTTGTAATTATTTTCAGATTCTATAAGCTCCTGCTTCCCAATCGCATCCTTTTCATATAATCGTTTATTTAAATTATAGATTCTTTTGGCTTCAATTAAGCTGTTTTCAACCTCTGTAGCCTGGTTAAGCCTGTTTATAGTATTTTGCCTTGCCTGGGTTTGAGAGATTTGCATCTGTGTTAAAAGGTTATAAACCTGTGTTTCCTGATTTATAAGACTAAGCTCCAGGTCTGTATTTGAAAGGCGAAGAATTGGTTCCCCCGCTTTCATTATAGCACCGTCCTCTACATAAATTTCCTCCACTCTTCCGCCTTCAAGAGCATCCAGATATATTGTTGAGATTGGCATCACTATTCCATTGACCGGGATATTTTCCTGAAAAATTCCCTGGTTTACAGAATTGATACTTATCCTCTCCTTTTGAACGTTTAATTTCGAGCTACCACCGGATGATATAAGTACAAAAACGATAAATCCGATTAGGGCAATTCCACCAAGAATCAAAACAATCCTTTTAAGTGTAAATTTTTTCTTTTTTAATGGTATATCCATTTACAATGTTTTTCTCTTATTAAATAGGCAATATAATGCCATCCTCTTAATATGTTGAAATTAAGTGATTTACATATTAATGTTAAGGAAAGGGTGTTCGAAAACGGACACTCGGTGTACGCTAATAACACAGTTTTTTTCAATGGCAAATTATCCTTCTGAAACCACTTTTAAGCTGAAGAGAAAATTGTAATATTGTATTTATGATACTTAAGAAGGCCCGGATATTAATCATTGATGATGACAAAGATGTGCTTGTGGCACTGCGATTACTATTGAAACCTGTGGTAAAGGAAGTCGTGGTGGAAAAGAATCCAAACCAGATCCCCTCCTTGTTACAAAATACTAATTTTGAGGTAATTATACTGGACATGAATTTTAATGGCCTTGTCAATACAGGTAATGAGGGAATATTCTGGCTCAATAGAATCAAAAGGCTTAGTCCGGAGGCCGATGTTATTTTAATTACGGCTTATGGAGATATAGATCTTGCCATAAGATCTCTAAAAGAAGGGGCTTCAGACTTTTTAGTAAAACCCTGGAAAAATGAAAAACTACTTAATTCTGTAAAAGATCTGGTTGAGAAGCAAAAATCTGGTAAAACATCAGGACCGGGAGTCCTAATGGAAGAAACCCGGATTTTGGGTAAAAGTGAAGTGATGGAAGATGTATTTGTGAAGCTGAAAAAAGTAGCACCTACAGATGCAAACATTCTTGTATTAGGGGAAAATGGTACCGGCAAGGATCTTATCGCCCGTTCTATCCATGATAATTCCAACAGAAAAGATAAACCATTTGTTAAGGTAGATGTAGGTGCTCTCACTCCCAGCCTCTTTGAAAGCGAACTTTTTGGATCCAAAAAAGGGGCATTTACAGATGCGCGAGAAAACAGGATGGGTCGTTTTGAGGCTGCCAATGGAGGCACCCTCTTCCTGGATGAAATTGGAAATATAAGCCTGAAACAACAAACCCGGCTCTTAACCGTACTGCAAAACCGGCATATTACCCCGCTGGGATCCAATGAGGTTATACCGGTGGATATACGGCTTATTTGCGCCACAAATCTGCACATCTCAGTTCTGGCCGATGAAAATAAATTTAGAAAAGATCTCATTTACAGGATCAATACAGTGGATATTACCGTTCCTCCTTTAAGGGATCGAAACGGCGACATTCTTCTACTTACAAAGCACTTTTTAAAGATCTACGGTGAAAAGTATAATAAAGGACCATTTGAGCTGGACAAAAGTTTTATCAAGAAATTGAAAGACCATTCCTTTCCCGGGAATGTAAGGGAGTTACAATATGCCCTGGAACGCACAGTGATCATGGCTGAATTTGATACACTTACCGAAGAGGACCTTATATTTTCTGCCCTGGAGAATGCCCATAGGCCCCCAGTACAAGGAGAGTTGAAACTTGAGAACATCGAAAAAAACACCATACTTACCGTAATCAAAAAGAACAAGGGAAATATTTCAAGATCTGCTGAAGAATTAGGGATCACCAGGGCTGCTTTATATCGTAGACTCGAAAAATATGGCCTATAAAACTCATAGCGTCTTCTTACTTGCAAGGATCCTGATCTTATTGCTCTTCCTTATCGGGATGGCGTATGCTATAACAAATTCCTTTTATTATCTCGCCATTGGTGCCGGAATTCTATCTCTCTTATCATTTTTAAACCTGCACAAATTCCTGCAACGGCGTTTCAGGGAGATTGATGATTTTTTTGAGTCGGTTAAATACAGGGATTTTTCAAGAAGATTTGTTGAGGAATTGGGACCCCATGATATACGGCAACTTCATAAGGGATTTAATGAAGTAAACCGGGTGGTGAGAGAAATCAATGCCAGGAAAGAGGTTCAATACCTTTATTTACAAAAGATCCTTGAAATGGTTGATATTGGAATTATAGCGTACAACCTTGATACAGGGCAAGTGCTGTGGGCTAATGATACCATAAAAAACACTCTGGACATGCCATCTTTTAAAAATGTGAGTTTCGTGGCCAGAAGAAAACCTGCTTTGTATGCAGATGTTTTTGATTCTTATCATCCAAAGGCAGGTTCAGTGTCCATTACTGTAAATAATGAAACTCTTAAAGTGCTTATTTCTGATACCCTTTTCCATATAGAAGAGGAAACCTATAAACTTATCGTCCTTCAGAATATTGACGAAACTTTGGATAAGAATGAATCTGAAGCATGGAAAAAACTTCTAAGCGTAATGACGCACGAGATCATGAATTCCATCGCACCAATATCCTCACTTGCCGATACTATCAACAATCAGGTAGAACTTTCTATAAAGCAACCCGAGACTTTTCCCCTTGAAAAAGAGGATCTACAGGCAGGTATTATTAGTATAAAAAAGCGAAGTGAAGGCTTGATGAAGTTTGCCAAAACTTATCGTAGTTTGAGTAAGGTCACTCAACTTAACCTGGAAAAAATATACGTAAATGAACTTTTTGAAAATATTCATCACCTAATGCTTCCTTTACTTAAGGATAAACATATAAATATCAATTTTAAAGAGCAGGTAACGGGCCTTCAGGTAGAAATAGACAGTTACCTTATTGAGCAGGTACTTATCAACCTCATTCTAAATGCCACGGATGCCTGTAAGGATCTAGCAGAGCCAAAAATTACCATAACTGCGGGAAAAGCAATTAACGGCAGTATTCACATAGTGGTGGCAGATAACGGGGTTGGAATTCCTCCAGAGATACTTGAGACTATCTTTGTTCCCTTTTATACAACTAAAAAAAATGGCAGCGGAATTGGCCTGAGTCTCTGCAAGCAAATTATGTTACTACACAAAGGTAAAATCAATGTTCAAAGCAAAGAAGGCATAGGTACTGCGGTGAGTATAGTATTCTAACCTCTGGTATCCTTTCTTAATTTATTTTTTAGCTAAATCATCGTCTCGAGAAAAGTCTAATATACGCGCCCCCTAGTTTAAATATGGTAAGCCTCTATTCTTAGACTTTCTCAAACTCAAAAATATACGGTATTTGGAGAATCTAAAAGCCTCTAAATCAATCATAAAATTCTATACTACGAATATATCTATTTTTTACGTGACGGTTGTAACGTGCTTTTTTTATGTATAAGATTTTCCCAAACATATAGGGGTCATCTATAAATGTTGTGCAATTTAGACTGGTTGTTTTTGAACACCCTGAGCGTAGGGAATACATAATTTTTTTAAAGCTAACCTATACATCTAATGTCGATACTGTCCAATCTGTAGCAACAAAATTAATTCTCAATTGTTGTACATATGTTGTACCCAAGAAGAAACAAAAAAGCCCTACATCTCTGCATGGCTAGATTTTGTTGGTGGTCCCACCTGGGCTATAATAAATTTTGACCGTTTCTTCTACCTTCTTCTATCTTCTTCTTATTTCTGAATAAGACCTGCGGTAACACCAATATTAACAGGAAATAGAAAAGACAATATCTAGCAACCGATTGGAAAACTAACTTAAGAAACAAAAAGTGACACACTAAGTAATTCTTCATCTACATCGTATCCCAAGAAATAAAGGATATCCCGCCGCATGGCACAATGGGCCATCACGCCGCGATCTGTAGTAATATTTTCGAGATATCCCACCAGACAGATTTTAAAATATACCACAGGGTCAATACTTTTTTGAGTGGATAAAGGAAGTCCAAATTGAGCGCCTCTTTTAACAGGCGATAGAAATTTTCTTTGGGGATTCCGTCACTTAACCTAAGGGAAGTGAAGAGTTTTTCCTGATAGTCTTTTTTGCCTTGCGTATCATGAAATTAACTAATTTCGGTAACTTATGCAACAGGCACAACGTACAAAAACAAAGATGCTTAAAACAGTCTCAAATTTAAACTCCTTGCTCGCTTGCAAGGCCTGATTGTCCTGACTGGATATTCCGGACTAAGCTGACCCCTCTAAAGCCCACCTTTTAGGTATCTGTCATTCCGGCGGATGCTGACCCCCTTATAAATTAAAAAAATGGCTGGCCGGCAAAATTATTCCGGAGCATACTG
>NZ_JAIQZA010000036.1 GCF_020164485.1 Salegentibacter tibetensis | reverse complement strand
ATATCTTCCATCGGGTCAATCCTATTGCCCCACAATACCTGGAGAACGAGGAAAGCGTGAATGAAGTTTCCCGGGTACTGGTGGAAAACCTGCTAGAGCAACGGGAATCCGGCCCCTCGGGAACTACTAAATTTTTTAACGATGCCGCCGAGGGTTTGATCGGGGGACTGATCTGGAAATTAAAAACGACGTATCCGGAGTATTGTACGCTCCCCCACCTTATCGCTATCTACCAATACCTGGATACCGATAGCCTTATCCAGTTTTTGGAAACCAATACCACCTCCCGAGCAATGGCCGATGCCTTTATCAGTGGGAAGGACTCCGAGCGACAAACGGCCGGGGTAAAAAGTACCCTGGCAAATGCCCTTAAACGGATCAGTACCCAACAGATTTTTATGGTACTTTCTAAAGATGAGGTACCACTTCATATTAATAAAGAAGACAACCCTGCAGTTATTTCCGTAGTAAACAACCCTAAATACGAAGCTTCATACTCACCGGTCATAGCCACGATCATCCATACCATTACCAAACAAATGAGTGTTCGTAATTCCAAAGCTTCTTTCTTGCTTATGGAAGAGGCGCCAACTATTCGCCTGCTTAATATGCACCGGATTCCGGCAACACTTCGCAGTTATGATATCGCGACTATCTATGTGATGCAGGATAAGATCCAAAACGATATGATGTATGGAGAAAAAGCTAGCAAAGCAATTTTAAGTAACCTGTCCTACCAGTTTTTTGGAAAGGTCAACGACCCTGATACCGCAAAATACTACGAACGTTTTTTTGAAATTGTGAAGAAACCTACTACCAGTGTGAACCGCGGGTATAGCCTTGATTTTGATACCCGGGTTACCACCGGAGAGAAGGAAATCCCAAAAATCCGTGCCGATGTTTTCTTTAGACTGAGAGAAGGAGAGTTTATAACCTACGCGGATGGAAAGGATAAAAAAGTGCAGTTTGAATGGCAGAGTATTAGGCGTGAACTACCTGGGGCTAAAGATCAAATACGCTATTCTAAAGCTGATTTGGAAGCTAATTTTGAACAGGTATATAAGGATGCCAAATCAATATTTGGGTAGCGCAATATACTTCTGGTTATAATTTCATTCTCATTATGTGTCAAGTAAATACTTTAAAAAACTTGACAATTAGTGATCTAATTCACTATCTTTGTCGTGCTATGAATATTGCGACATCCATAAAATCTAAAGTAGATCTAATAAATACCGGGAAAGTATTTACTTACGAGAGCTTATCTATTCCCCAAAATGAATTCTCTGCTGCTGCAAAAGCTTTAAGTAGGTTGGCTGCCAGGGGTGTGATTAAAAGATATAAAAATGGCATGTATTATAAGCCTAAACAAACTATTTTTGGAGAAGTAAAACCAAGTGAGGAAGAATTACTTTATAACTATCTTTTTGAAAACGGTAAGCAAATTGCATACATAACAGGCCTTCGTTTGTATAATGAATTTGGCCTTACTACTCAAATCTCTACAAGCCTAAGGGTGGCCAGTTGGAATAAAGTGATAAAAACCAGGATAGGAAACCTTGTTGTAAAGCCTGCCAGAAGCTATATTCCTGTTTCAAAAGAAAATATTCCTTTCTTGCAATTACTGGATGTAATGAAGGACTTTAAGAAGATCCCGGATATGGACAAAAAGAAGGGTGTTGATTTTTTAAAGAAAAAAATTAAAGAGCTTTCTGATACCGATAAAATTAAATTGGTCAATTTTGCTATATCCTATCCTCCAAAAGTGAGGGCATTTTTAGGTGCTCTTCTTGAATCAATTTCTTTTAAGGAGGTAAGTGAACCGCTTAAAAGAACCATTAATTCTTTAAGTAATTATGAATTCGGAATATCCGAAAAAATATTAACCACGAGCTCAAACTGGAATATTTCCTGATGAAATTACATAATTATAAAGCTGCATTTCAAGGAGCTATTGTAGCTACTGCCCAACATTTAGGGATTTCTGAAATCTATGTGGAAAAAGACTATTGGGTTACTTTTGCTCTTAAAGAGATTTTTACCAATGAATCAACCAGGGAGCTCGCAGTGTTTAAAGGTGGAACATCTCTTTCCAAATGCTTCGGAATTATTGAGCGCTTTTCGGAAGATATTGATTTGGTCGTCATAAAAGATACTGGGGAAACCGATAATTCTCTAAAACGAAAACTCAAAAAAGTCACTGGTGTTCTGGAACCGGTTATGACCGCAATTCCCAACCATCCTTTGGAAAACAAACGAGGGAAAATTAGAAAACTGGTGTATGGTTATGATAAAGCAGGCGTGGAGGGGGCATTCGGCCAAGTCCGGGATCATATTGTAGTGGAAGCTTCAAGTCTGGGCAAATCCCATCCTTCAGAGAGAGTAAGTGTTCACTCTATGATTACGGCATTTATTGCCACGACTAATAATATAGATCTTATCAATGAATATCAACTTGAACCCTTTAAGGTTACGGTATTAAGTATAGAGCGTACATTTTGTGAAAAAATAATAAGCCTGGTTAGGTTTTCTTATACGGAAAAACCTTTGGAAGATTTAACTGATAAGGTTCGCCATACCTACGATTTACACCAACTGCTGCAACGAGATAAAATTTCTTCGTTTTTGCAATCAGATGATTTTGAAAAAATGTTGCTGCAAGTGGGGAAAGATGATGATAAGGCCATCCCCAATGATAAGGAGTGGTTATCAGCACATCCATCCAAATCCCTGTTCTTTAGCCAAACGGAGGCAGTTTGGAAATCCTTAAGCAAAACTTATTCTGGTGCTTTTAGGGAGCTGCTAACCGGAGACCTTCCTGAAGAGAGGGAGGTGTTACAATCCCTGATGAGGATTGCGGTAAGGTTAAAAGAAGTAAAATGGGTGATTTGAAATTACCGGTCAAAATTAACCAAGAGGCTAATTAAATTTTAAAATTAACAACCTGAGCGCTATTCCGGTAACCAAAGTACCCCGCAAGTTCAAGAAGACCTCTTTACTGTGGTTAGGGGAGAAGATAGCACAAATGAATTGCAACCTTTTCTTACGGAGAGATTGATTGAAATGACTCTTCCTGAAAAATCACAAAGTAGCAAACAACGATATAGGTAACGGTACGGGGCAAGAAAGCTAAATAATTAAATCTTTATAGTAAGGTGCTTATTAAGTTCACTAGTTTGGGTGATTAATAAACCGATGCGATATCTTTAGTTTTAAATTTCGTTCCCCGCGCTTTTCATTGAGTTCCAAAATTGCTCTTCTATCATTGGATAATGAAAATTTTGGCAGTACATATACCATTTTTTCGGTTTGGTTTTTTCCAATCTTAGCCGGTAAGCTATACTTGAAAACGGGCTGCTGGTATAGACGCTGGAGGGATTTCTTCTTTCCCTTTTTGCGCGTTTCAATGGCCAGTTTTAAGAAATTGAGGTCATAATCCAGGTTGGAATTATTCTCAATTTTGATCACAAAATAGAGCTGCCCCTTATTAAAAACGATATTATCAACGCTTAGAACTATGCCGTGCTTGCGTTTTTTGATCCGTCTTATGCGTTGCTTTTTACTAAGCAGGTAGCTACAAAATCTACGGAGATGATCTTTATTACTACTTAAGTCCTTTTGCGGGTTTTCGTCATTAACCGAATCCCTAACAACAGGCTTTTCTTTCCCGATGCTTTCCTTTTTCGCGATAAAATAATTCAGCCTGGAAAGTTGTTTTTTGTATTTCAGGATATAGGAGAAGACCGATCCATCTGCCCCGATAATAAGCAAGTTACTTTCTTTTCCGGCCTTGGCCTGCAGTAGTCCAAAGTGCTGTTGCTTTTCCCGGTTATAATTAAAAACAAAATGCTCAGCACCGGTAATTCCCTGGTTGATTGCTTCAGGGAAAAATAGCGCCACATTTTTATCATCATTGGCGTAAATAGTGTCCAGCTTTTCCTGATTTTGAGCACTGGTAAAAGCAAACACCAGTAGCGTGGATGTGATTAAAATATAGTTTTTCATTAGATTCGTTTTTATTGGTTAGCAGTTCCCCAGTTTATTCCGGGCTTATCGGCTTTTAAGATCAATCTGTAATTATTAAGTATGGTGACTTTTACGTTCCGGTTATTGCGCCGGAATACTTTACTTATTCCACTAACTTGTGGCACGCTCGGGATGTTGATATCGCTTATCACATCATCCAGGACTTCCGTTGTAACTTCTGCCCGGAAATTATTCTCGATATAAATGCCTTCACTACCATCTTCAAGATCAAAAGCTTTTAGGCTGGAGGGATGGTTATTGATATTTTGAATCTCGATAAGGACCCGATTGGGCTGAAAACTGACAAAACCGAAAACCGGGGTGTTTTTAGGAATAAGTTTAACACCGATCCTGGCAGGATGGGCAAGCCGCATCCGTAGCCTGGAGTTGGCTTTGATTACCTGGGTGCCGTCGACCACTACTTTAATTTCCTTATCGGTAGCACCTGTTATATCAGGCTCGGGCTTCTTAGGTGCAGATGCAAAGAATAATTGATGCTCTAATCCCATTTCTTTGGCTTCTATTTTTTGCGCTTCCCGGGTTTCTGTTGTATCTGCCTTTGAAGGTCTTTTTGTTTGGGTAGGACTGTTACTCTCAGGTGGGCTGGGTATTTTCGTTATTTGCTCATATCTGGTTTGTCCCAGCTCATAAATGCTATCTATCTTGCGCTCTTTTTCCTTTTCCAACAGCTCGGTGTCATAGTAGCCTAAAGAATCAATAAGCTTTTCATCGTAAATACTCGGCGCACTCTTCTCCCGAACTTCTTTGAGATCGTCAATTGCCTCCAGTTTGGAATCGTAAGTTTCCTGGCTTTCTTCTTCCAGGGCCGGAACTTCGGTTTGTCTTAGATTTTCATTTTCATCCTGGTCATTATCCATGATCATCAGGGTATATGTGATAAGAAATATCACAATGACCAAAAGGACGCTGATAAATACTATTTTGTTTTTTTCTATTTTCATCCGTTGTAGTTTTATTTTTGTGGGAGTATTTTTCTTAAGCTGTTTTCAAAATAATCTGTGATGAGTAGTCCGTGTGGGTTATGGGGGAAGTGGCGATCTACGATGAGCAGTTTTCCTGTGGAAATCAGCTCATAGGTATCGACAATACTGCCGCGGTTGATCTCGAAAATAACCGTGGTCCTAAAATGATACGAATCTTCCCTTTCTTCGAGCTGAGATTCAATACTCAATACCTTTTGAACCAGTGAATATTGCAATAAGCGATTGTACACTCCTTCGGCTTTTTTTTGCCTGTAAAGGTTGTCTACCGAACTATTGCCCAGCCATAATGCTTTTTCCAAATTTTTCTCGTAATTGCTGGCATCGATATTATAGAAGTAGGTGTGAAACAGCTCCAAATGGGCCAGGGCTTCTACCCGGAAGTTTTCTTTCTGGGTTACCAGTTTTAAAGGAATAATACTGCCGTCGGTATTGATGGCGAAGGCACTGTTCAAGGCTTTGTTTCTGGTTGAGAGGGCCATCCAAATTGCAAACACACTGCAAAACATCGAGCAGAGCACTACGACCAGCACGATAAAGCGGTTTAGCTTTAATACCGAATAGATATTTTTATAAGGTGTTTTCATTTTTAAAATATTTTTTTCAATGATTTAATATTTTTATGTCGCTTACTATTGATTAGGCTATTTTAAATGCCCAACTTGTCCCGAATTCATTTCGGGATTATGGGCTTCACGTGGTGAACAGTCTCAGGGTAAAAGAAATGGCACGCCGGTAGAGTTTGAATTTTAAAAACACGATAAATACTATCGAACCCAGTTCTACCACCGGTGTAAAAAAGCCGCTTCCGTAATCCGTACCGAATAGGTTTTGCCAGAAATTGGTATTGATTTCGGTATAAAGAACATTGATAAAAACATTTACCAGGAAGAAGGCGGGAACCAGCATATATACCGCCGCATACAACCTAAAAAACCCATAGGCCATCGTTCGGAATTTCTCAAATACGGCCAGGCTAATCACCAACGGAAAAAAGGCCTGCATAATCCCAAGGAGGAAATAACGCTCTGCCAAAAATAGCGGGTAGATGAATAAATCAAGGATCCATAAAAACAGGCTGATTAGAAATGCAAAGGTTTTAAAGCCGTAGAGGGGAGTCACCAGGGCTTCATAAAGTAAAGCCATGGCTTTACGCATCGCCCCCATAGGGGAAACATCTTCCTCGATGGGAATCTCCTGCATTTGCAGGGGCAATAGGGCAGGGGCTGTGTCGCGGTACTGGTTTTCAATTGCCACAAGAATATTGTCAAGGAACCCCAGGATCTGGGTTGAGAAAATAACCAGCAGTACGACCGCAAAGTTTTTAGCCAGATCCTCGGGTGAAAGCCCCCAGGTATAGCCCTGTCTGTCGGCCACCCCTTCATTGTATTTTTTAAGGATGTTCACCAAAAAGAAGAGCACCGCCAAAGTCTTCATGCCTACGATGGTGTATCTTGAAAACTCGCTCTCCTGGATGGTTTGGAAAACGCTATCGATATATTCGACGCCTACAGCCAGTATGATTACCCCGCTAATCATCAAAAGCCTGTTTCCCGGTTATTGATCTTATCCTGCATTTTCCTAAAGGAAATGATCTCGCGGTAGCGCTTAGTCTTTAGCCGCACATCGGTGACCATTTCTTTGGACTCGAGTTCTTTTTGTTTTAAAATTTCAGCCCGCTCGGCATCACTCATTTTTAAATGGTCACTCGATAAAATCTCATCGATAAAGCTTGCGGTCTCCAGGGAGTTTTCAACCACCGCATTGAAGGATTCGGTAACACGGCTTACTTCTTCTGGCTTGATATAAGGAGAATTCAAAATATCCCGAAGGTCATGCTGCATAACTGTAATAAGGTGCTGATTATTCCGCCCGATCTCCCGGACGGCTTTTAGATCCTGCACTACGCTATTGACCTTTTCAATATTTTCCTTCTGTGCTTTTAAGAAGTTCACGGTCTTGACCAGGTTGGCGGTTTGCTTGGCCGATTCCACCAGGGATTTGACCAGGCTTACAAAGTTCGTATTATCATACACCGGCATCCCCTGGGCCACAATGTGGCCAGATGAAAATAAGGCCAAGGCCAGTGTTAGTATCCAGGTTTTGTGATTGTTTTTCATATCGAATTGTTTTAAATATTAATGAGTATTTAGGATTGCGTGATGAATTCCTTTATAGCCTTTTCCATATCTTTTGTTTTTTTATAAATCCGCATTATGCGGGCGTTTTCGCTGCCGTCAGTGAGGTAGGCGGCATAGACTTCCGGGGGAACTTCCAGGCGGAAAATGTTGCTTTCCTTGCCAATTTTTATGAATATCTCGGTGTACTTGCGTTTGCCGGTTAGATTATTCCTGATGGATTTGAGTTGATTGAGATCGTGGCTGGAAAGGCTAAGGCGACGGGCTAATTCATCATAACCTTTTTCGTTGTTCAGGCTATAGGTCACCTGGGTGTTTTCCAGGATGCTTGAGGAAGTAGCGTTATTAGGAAGCTGGTTTATGGATTGTAGGATGATTCCAATGGCCCCGTTTTGTTTACGAATCGCCTGGTAGTAGAATTCCACGCTTTCCAGGACATTTTCAAATTTCAGCTGCTTGGCAAATTCATCAAAGAGGATAATTCCTTTTTCGGCCCGGTTCTTCCAGATGGTGCGTTGGATAGCCGATTTGATCAGTTTGAGCATCACCGAGAGGATCTCTTTATTGTCCTTTACTTCGTCGAGTTCAAAAACAATCAATCGCTTATCTTCGATCTTATAGGTTTGATCTTCGCTGACTTCAAATAGAAAGCTATATAGACCGTCGCCGACATACTCCGAGAGCACGTGCAAAAAGCTGGTAATATTGAAGTAGTCGGGATGGATTTTAAGGTTCTCCAGCAGCTGATCTTTTTGTTGCTCGATAAAACGGTAAAAACTATCTAAGGAATGCTCTTCTGAGGTGTTTTTGTAATAGTAGCGTAGAATCTTTTTTATGGCTACGGATTGTGCCTTAGTTACTTTTAAATCAGAAGCAAACAGCTCCAATAGGAACACCGATAAATCCTCCAACCGTTCAGGGCCTATATCATCGGGATTGGATATATAAAATGGATTAATCCCTAAACTCTTGCCACTCTCATAGCGTAAAACTGTGTATTGTTCGGGATAGAGCTTTGCGAACTTGGTATAAGATCCTCCCAGGTCTATAATGACCAGCCGGACCCCGTTTTCAAAATACTGGCGAAGAATGTTATTGGCCAAAAAGGATTTCCCTTCACCCGTGGGGGCGAAAATGGCAAAATTGCGCGCCTTGATCCGTTTCTTCTCTTCATCCCATACATCTTTAAGTACGGGGATATTATGCTCGCGGTCATTAAAGATAATGCCGGTAGCATCTGTTTTATAGTTGGTGTTATTGATAAATAAGCATAAAGCGTGTTTTAAATCGGTTACATAAAGATCTTCCTCGGAAAAATTGGAAGAAAAGCAGCAGTAACTGTTAAGCAGATAATTCTTTCGTTCTTCTCCTCGGGGGGCATAAGGGGTGATATCCAGTTCTTTAAACTCTGCCTTAATCTTTGAGGCGATTCTCTTTAAATTATTGGGATTGCTCTCCCAAAAGACTACATTGAGATGGCCACGTATGATCCTGGCGTTATCATCGCTATTGATTTTCTCCAGGATTTCCTGGATCTTTCCAAGCACAACCTTATTCTGAGAGCCAAAATTGGAACTCTTGTTAAGCTCTTCCACTTTTTTATCTAGTAGCTTGCGCCACTTGAGTTTATCATCCAGGTAGAGAATCTGGTTGACAATATGATTTTCATTTAAAGTAAGCCCCAGCCCATCAATAAACCCCTGATGGAATACAAAATCATCGGATGTGAATTTCTCATTGGTTTTGCTTGTCTGTACCCTTTCGCCAAAGCACAGCTCGCTGTTGATGGCCAGGGCTTCAAAATAATGGTCCCCGGTTTGAATATGTTTTTTATCCAACAGGATATCGGTATCGAAGCCTTCATTAAAACCATTGAAGTATTCGGTAGTAAAGTTTGTGATCTCTTCTGGTTGTAATGATTTTATGGAAATTTTTCGGCTGTTAGCTATAAAGGAAACACAATCATTTACCGAGCTGGTAAAGTTTTGCAGGTTAGTATCCAGTTCTCTGATGATGCCTTTGGAGACCTTCTGGAAAGGATTTACGTATTTAGAGTTGTTTAAAGTTTTGTTTCTGGTCAGGGTAAAGAATAATAAAGATCTATGTTCCAAATATTCTCTTTCTTTAAAATAATCGCTGGTGGACTTTTCTAAGAAGGTTTTGTTTGGAAGGCCCTCTGCAGAAAATGTCTTTTTCTCATAAATATCTTGTTTATGCACAACCGTACCCTCCGGTAAGGATTTAATCGCCTGGAACCAGGTGGCGTGTAGGTCTTCAAAATCTTTCTCTGAGAGGGAATAAATTTCAGGCAGATCGAGCCGGTAACATAACACGACATTACCATTACCGGAAAAAATAACATTATCCCGAATGTCTGTAATCGGCCAGTAGGAGGAAAGCTTAATTTTTTTCATAATCGATACCTGAATCTTTTTTGTTACTGATGATCTTTGGAAATGCCCCGGTCATTTGTAGAAATTCCAGGAGCCTGCTGATACGGTTAAGTCCGACATATAATCCTGTATTAAAGAGCAGGGTACTTATTATCACACCCAGGCTGAAGGAGAAAATAATCACCAACAGGGATGCGATAATAGATAGCATCATCAGGGCGAAAAAGGGAAGGGAAAGCCCGAAGATGACCGCGCCTTTTCGAATGTTTCTATAAGGGAAATATTTTTTCATAATGATTCCTGTTTGCGATTTAGACTACCATGGTGATTAAATAGCTGAAGATGCCTACCACGACGCCCGCAATAAGCACAAAGACTAATACCCGGGTAATTCCTTTTTTGAGATCGGAGTTTTCCCCAAAGAAGTGGCCGGCATTAAATAGGAATCCGACCAAAAAGATAACTCCAAGGATAATGGGGAATATATTCCTAATAGTATCAGAAATATCGGCTACGGAATCTTCGATTCCACCGATCTGTGCAAAAAGTGACGTAGAGAGCAACGAGAAAAAAGTTGCCAGAGAGATTGATTTTTTCATAACGGAAAGTTTTAAATTTTTGATTCAATTTCGTTATGAGAAAATTATAAATTTTAAAAGCTAAATAATTGAAAATCAATAAATTGTGAATAAAATAAATTTTGTAGTTTATTGATTTTCAATGCTTTCAATTAGTATTAAATTTTATGGGATTTTGAAAGTGGGTTGTTGATAACTTGAAATGTGGAGAAGAGGAGGAAGCCTAAAACCGTCAATTTTATTATTATGTTCCATAAAAAAGAGAATGTTTAGTGATGGAGTTTTGCTATCAACGATTTTTCATTTATACCCTTTTATCCCTGGTTTTTTCATCAAAAGCAATTAGGTTAAAAAGTTCCCGCATTCGGCTTCTAACCCTGTTTCCATAGTGATCTTCCAATTCTTCAGCATTCAAATTGGTAGTAGCGTGGGTCTTTAGTTTCTTACGGGTTTCCATAAAAAGTTCATACCTTGAAAGTAGAACTTCCCCCATCACATTTAAATCTTTGCCATAAAATCTACCTACCGGTTCAACTCCCAAATCATCAAAACAATAAAATTTCGAGTTGCCGTAATCTTCAATGGTTTTGTAACCCAGGTGGTTAAAACTAAAGGTGACATTGCGACTGGGAATCATTTCGTATGGTCGCTGAGCGGGGACTAAATGCCGTAATAATTTCATCAAGGAAGTTTTTCCACATCCCACGGGTCCCGATAGTAATATTCCTTTATTCAGATCAATACCGTATTTTTTACAATTAGCTTCATCCCGGATGAAGTACGAGGTTAGTTTTAGTAAGAAGGTCTTATCTTCTTTATAAATTTTAAATTTCTTACCAAAAAGAAGTTTTCCTTTTGCATTGAGATATATCAGGATTTTTGAAAAATCATAATGCACGCAGTGTCCATCGAATTTCCCCAGGGAATATTCAATTCCACCTTCAGTTATTTTAGAGGGGTTGTCCATAATCTTTATTTTTAGTGGTTCGCAGGTTGTCCCGGAATTGGGATACTTGCGAGTTATTTAAATTCCTTTTTTTTCTCATTAGCGAATTTTTTTCTACCCAATGCCTAGCCAGGGCTCGCCAATCTCTAATCTCCATCCCATCGCTTGTTTGCCAATGTCGAGTCTCATAGTACTCGAAGAATTTTTTGGCGTATTCTGGGTTGATATTTTTATCATTAAAAAAATCCAGGACCTCCTTCAAACTGTTTGGATGTTTAGTATGTTTAATTGGTTTATTATTGTTTATAGTAGATACCAATGCTTGTCCACTGGTGGGACGCTGCGAGTACACTGCCTGTCCATTATTGGGAGGGTGGCGTCCTATTTCTGGATTGTCTATGGGATGGTAGTGTTCAGCAAGCTGTTCTAATTTGGGATCGTACTGTCCCTCATCCGGTTCATCACTTGTCCCAAAAACGAACATCTTGATTTTACTACCCTTATAAGGGTTATTAGATGGAAAATAACAAAGATATTCCCAGCTATTAAGGTCGGTTACACACCTGTGATAGGTAGATTTGGAACCGATCTTGGCTACACGCATCAAATCCCTTCGGTTCACAAAAAAATCCTTTGCGAACCTGCTGCTATTCCATTCCTGGAATAAAGCCATATATAAGCTGATATGGGTAGGATTTAAGCGATCGTCAAAATAAAACCTTTCAAAAGCGGCGTTCAATTGCTTTATGTAATTCATAATCTATAGATCTAAATAGTGAACGCGGTTGTTTTCCATCACTTTCTGAATTTCCGCTGAATCATAATAAATAATGCCTCCTACCTTAGTGAACGGTAGGGTCCCATTCACTCGTAAATTCTGAAGCGTTCCGGGACTTATTTGTAATATATCCATGACCTCTGAAGATTTCAAATATTTCTTTAAAGTTCCGGATTCCTGGTTACGGAGAAGTTGTTTAATTTCTTCGAGTAATTCCATTTTAAACTCTCGAAGATCATCGGTGGTAATAATTGATGTTGGCATAATAGAACAAATTTTATGGACTGGAACATTGCATTTGAGAGTCCCTGACCTGGTTTAACAATTGTTCTACAAATTTGATCTACTTTATGCTGAATCTTTCCCTATAGATTTCGTACTACGAAAAAGTTTAACAGTTAATACATTATGATAGAATATGGGGTAGTTTGAAGATAAATGAAAGGGGGAGGAAATAGGTTTCTCAATAAAATTAATGGAGACTGATTTTTTCGTAGTTACGTTTTACTTCGAAATATTATTTTTCTTCATCTTGTCGCATTTTTGCTTCCAGGTTTACGGCGAGGTGATGAAGGTATTTTGGTCTGGGCCCTTTTCTGGCTTTAATTTCTCCGTAGGTTTTATAAATATTTTCAAGTTTAATATTGAAAAAATCTTCAAAGGCTGAAGTTATCGTTTTAAGGTCTGCAGTGCCGTGGTTAAGGTCGCCTTTAAGATATAGGGCATAAATAATTTCTACTAACGAGGTTTTAGAACCTGACCATAATAATAAACTGGGCTGACGCTCCCGGAAATTCCCACTGCTTCCAGGCTGCAGCTGTTCCAATTTTTCGCGTATGTAATGAATGAAACGATAAAGCGCTTGTACCTTGGCCCATAACATATCGTGACTGGTTGAGAATTCTGGATTTTGGTAATAATTAATAGTAGGGGTAAAGGAGAAATCAGTTCTGCCGCTTCTACTGAAGAATTGAGGATCCAGATAATTATGGTTTTGCTCCATATAGTTAACAAAACTGTTATTGGCCGAGAAGAACTTATTTATCTTTTTAATCTCCTTTTCTAAAAAACGTACTTTATGGGTATTTCCAGCTTTGGGCAGCATTAGCTCACATGATCGAACTTCGGTAAAATAGATGAGATAACTCATCGGGATAGGCTTAATGTTTTTGAAAAATTCGATCTCTGACTGGGTATCTTCGAAATCATCCCGATCTACCTGCTTCTGCAATTTAGATAAGGTTTTAATGCATACCCCTATACCGTCTTCAGCCTTCTTCAAATCAGTTTTCCCCGACTGAATTAAGCTTTCGACTTTCTCGCTAAATGTCGACATGGCCTTTTCAAACATGTGATTCGTTTTTAAAGAAAACAAATAATGCCTTTGTTGTGCTATTTTCAATATGGTTTTTTAAGGGTAAATATTAAAAAATATGCTTCAAAGGGGGTGTCAATCTTTTCTAAGCCAATCCAGAGCTTCAAGGCTAAAGTTATCATCCGCCTGGACATAGGCTAACTTAGGAATCAAAGTCGCTCCTAATTTTCTTTTTTCAAAACTAGCGCTAAGTCCTAAATCGACTTTGGTAAAGCCGAGTTCATTTGCTCTTTGGATTGTTTGATATAGTAATTGGCGGTACGTATTAAATTTTTCGTTTTGATCATAATCCATTCCTACTAAACTAGGGATATAAGTACCCCCTGAATTAGTGCAGAACATGACCCCTATCGGATTATCATAAGAGGTCTTAGCTTCTGCATTCAGACTTAGGACTAAAAATTCCCACCTTGGATCATTACCCATTTCGATAAATAGCTTTTTTGGAAACTTAAAGGTATTGATCCCTAAGTTATTACTCCAAACCTGTTCGAATAATGCGTAGAAGTGGTCGATTTCAGCTGGGGTGGGATCTTTAATTATTGATATTGTAAAATAGTTTTCAAATGCTTTTATCTCTTTTCTAAAATGCTTTCTTGAACGTTTACTAAGAGTATTTAAATATGCTTCCTCGTTATTCCAACTGAGGTTGGTAAGTTCACAAGCCTCCGGCATATCTATGGAAATGAAACCTTGCTCGTGAAGGAAAGTGTTTAAAGTATTTGTTTTTTCAAAATCCCTTAAAATGATAAGTTTTGCTCCTACCTTAGTCTTTATTTCATCAAGTTTCTCGAGAAATAACCGCATCGATCGAATATGTAGTGGATGATCATCGTCTAAAAACAAATGAGCTCCCTCTGAAAAAACCGAGCCCAAGGATAGAACGACATCGGTCATATAATAGGGATCCTGTTCACGCATTTTTTCAATGACTCTTGAGGTATTAGCATCAGAAAGCATATCATTTTTTAAAAGCGCACTGGTAAGAGATGCTGCCAAAACCATTTTACCTTTTTTATCCTTTATCGTAATGTAATGGAATCCCCAATTATGCTCCTGCAAATTATTATTGGTAAAGACTTTCTCCAAAAAATTAAGGCCATCCCAGTCATATGTACCCTTTCCGGAAAAACAGGTATCCCACTCAGTTTTATTTATTTGTTGAATGGTTTCGGTACATTC
The DNA here is from genome assembly GCF_020164485.1 of Salegentibacter tibetensis. Classification (GTDB taxonomy): domain Bacteria; phylum Bacteroidota; class Bacteroidia; order Flavobacteriales; family Flavobacteriaceae; genus Salegentibacter; species Salegentibacter tibetensis. Next base: position 31,386 of record NZ_JAIQZA010000036.1, on the reverse strand, counting down.
CAGATTTAGTTCATCAATTTGAGTATCTACAGTATTATTTTCTTCAGTTTTCTGAATTCCAAATGATTTATAAATCCTGGTTAAATCAGTGTGAGTTTCCTCCATAGCCAGGGGAAAGTAATAGCTCATCGCATCTACCAACGCCTGGATATCCTTCAATTCATTATGCCTGGAAATCGTTATTCTAACCCCTGTATTTTTAACCGGAACGGCCGGGAATAACCCAAGGTTTACAAAAAATCCGGCATTCATCATTTTGCTTACGAAATTGTACCCTGTGGCCGGTAGCCCTGTACCAATGTAAAATACCGGGGAAGCATTTTTGTGTACTAACGGCAAATCTGATAACTCCAGTAAATGATTGAAGTAATTTATTTTTCGCTCCAAATCTGATTGTAAATCATAGATCTCCGGCGATAAATGGATATCGGCGGAAGCAGTTGCAGCAGCAACCGAGGCAGGTTCCAACTGGGCAGAAAATGTGAGCGGCCCTCCGAAATTTTTAATCTTTTTATGCAATTTTTCATCAGGGCATACCAGCACTGCACCACTAGCCCCAAAAGTTTTACTTAAAGTGCCGAATAATAGTATATTCTGCGGAAGCTCTTTCAATACAGACATAACATAACCCGAACCGTGCTTTCCTTTCCAACTCATTCCGTGAACATCATCAATGTAAAGATGTAGTTGCGGATATTTTTTGGCTAACTCCATCAAATCCTGCAGCGGGGCAAAATCCCCGTACATAGAATAAACTCCGTCTGCCATATACCAAATTTTATTAGCCTTGTTTCTTAAGTCTTTGATATAGTGTTCCAGCATATCCATATTGCTATGTCTGATCATCCTTACCGTTATCCCTTTTGATTTTAAAACCTCCGTGGCACTTTGTACACTCCAGTGTACCTGATGGTCCAAGATCACCGCATCACCGTCCCTTACAGCAGTCGGAATTACTGCTAAATGTCCAAGCGTACTATTTTTAGTGATGAGTATGGGGTGCTGGTACATTTGGAAAATTTTCTCTTCTAACGGCGCATATAGGGGATGTGAAATATATGTTTTAGACAAAGGAAACTGGGTTCCGTATTTTTGAATGGCATTTATTGCTGCCCCTTTTAGTCTTTTATCCTGTTCAAGGCCCAGATATCCCGTGGTCCCGAAATGATAAGAAGATTTACCGTTAATGGTTATTTGTCGTCCGTTTAATTCATTGCCTTCTGCATGGAGATGGATTACCCCCGCATTGGTTGCATTAGTGATTACTTCATCAACCGTATCCAGAAAATTATTGTGTTTAACCTTAGCCATAACTTTTAATATGATAATTTCCTTTTCAAGCTATGATAAATATCTCTTATAATTCTGACCGTTATAATAAAAAGTCTTTTCAGAACAGTTATTCGGCTTTTCGTTCAAATGCTATTAAGTCCTATGAGAATAACTTTATAACATAGTATATAAATTCAAGGAAGATGTTCTGGTAAGACGTATTGAAATTTTATTTTATATTAGTGATATCCAAATTATTACGGGATGGTTGTGGATGGTACTTATGCAAAAATGTGGATTTCCAAGGGGATCCTATACTTTGTCTATAAAGAAATTTATGAGATCAATAGGAGTATGGCCAAACAGATCGTAAGCCAGCGATTACAGCTGCAGAATGAAAATTCATATCCTATATTTTGTGATCTAAGGGCCGTCACCATTGCACAGAAGCAAGCAAGGGATTATTTGGCTATTGAAGGTGCATATATGACAACGGCTCTTGCCCTGCTAGTTGAAGATGAGCACGCCATGGTAATCGCCCAGATGTATATTAAAACAAATAGCCCGGCTTACCCTACCCGGGTATTTACTAATAAGGAAAAGGCGCTGTCGTTCTTGCAGGACTATAAGAAGTAACCATTAATAAAATAATATAGAGGTCAGTATTTAAATACGTATCTTTAGTGTCAGTAAATATAGAAAAATATGGATGTATTTAAGGGACAAAATCTTCTAGAGTTCGCTGATCGGTTCAAAACCGACGAAGATTGCAAAAAATATCTTTCTTCCATTAAGTCCAAAAGCAACTTCAAATGTACAAGGTGTGATCATAATGCTTATCAGATGCGTAAAGATTTTGCCAGGCAGTGCAATATATGTGGGCACATTGAATCTGCTACTGCGAATACCCTTTTTCATAAGGTAAAATTTGGGGTCCGAAAAGCATTCTTCATATGTTTTGAAATGGCCACCACCACTAAAAGTTTATCTGCCAGTTATATGGCGGTACGCTATGGGATTACGGAAAAAACGGCACGGCTATTTATGTTGAAGGTCAGGGAGGCTATGGCCTCGGGAGGAAATAACCCCATGGATGGCGATGTCCACGTAGATGAATTTGTCCTAGGTGGAAAGGATGAGGGGAAAATAGGAAGAAGTTATGGTGGTAAGAAAAAGAAGGCGGTCACGGCTGTTCAATTGACCGAAGAGGGCAAGGTAAAGAGAATGTAGGCCATGAAAATAGATGATTTCTCTGCGCAGTCACTTCAGTATATTTTTATTGACCATATAAGCCGGGAGGCCAAGATAACAACCGATAAATGGCGGGGCTACAGACCAATATCAAAAGCTTATGACATTACACAAATAGATAGCAATAAGGGGCTTAACTTTAAGGCCATCCACACAATGATACATCAAGTGAAATCTTGGATAAGGACTACCTATTCCTGGGTAAGCGACCAAAACCTAAACAGGTACTTTAATGAGTTTTGTTTCAGGATCAACCGGTCTCAAAGTAAAGCTACGATATTTAATAACCTCATAACTAAAATGGTGAAGGGTGGTGTTATTTATCAATCAAAATTAATAAGTAACTAACTACTTACCTCTAAAATAATAATTATGGAAAAGGAAATCAGCAACGAGGAGAAAATGAGGTTCAATTCTTTGTATCAGCAAATCATCGAAATTGCCTGTGGCAATTTTATGTTTCGCCAGGAGCCATCCGGTCGCAGAGATCCGCTAGATACTATTGGCGTATTATTGAATATGATGTCCGAAGAAATTTATAATTCCTGTTTCAAATCCCAGCAGCGGGAAGAACATCCGGAATTCCATTTTTCAATATTCCTGAATGATAACTATCATATAACTTCCTATACTTCCGAAACTCCCACGATCCTGAAATGGGATGAAAAAAAAATTGATAGGCCAGTTTCAGAAATTCTTTCCAATAATTCGGTAACTATTTTAAAAAAGGAACTAGAATCAAATGGTGAAAAACCCTATCAGCGATTAATTGCTTTAGACTTTCTAACTGAAAATAAAGGCCTATACAGAACTCCCTGTACTATTCAGAAGATGACGGGCATTAATTCAGACTGCTCTTATGTGATTACCGCTTTTCGTTTCAAAAATAAAGATGAGGAGGAGGAAGAGAAAGAAAGCAATACCGCCCAGTCTTCAAAATCAGAAAAGAAAGAAAGTGCCGCAACAAAAATACTGCTAAAACAAGTACGTCTCTATATTCTTCGAAATCTGCATACGGAACTGCCCTCCCTTAAGGAATTGGGACTTATTCACCGCACGAATAAAACTAAGCTCAAAGAGGAATTTAAGAAAATGTATGGCACTACGATACCTCGGTTTCATATGGAAAAAAGACTCGAAAAAGGTGCTCTTTTAATCCGAAGTACGGAATTACCTATTTCCATAATTATGCAGAGATGCGGTTTTAAGGATCACTCACATTTTTCTAAGAATTTTCGGCTTCAATATGGCCAAACCCCTTCGCAATACAGAAAGGAAAATACCTGGTCAATTCAATAACAGAATAGTTTTACGGCTTTAGCAACCATTTTCTTTGAGGTTATTTGATGAAATTTACTATTGTAAATGATAAAGTAGCCGGAAGCTTATACTACTTTCAATTTTCAGTAAAAAAACTGGAAAGTTTACACCATAAAAGAAACATTAAAAATCTTTTTGCGCAGAAAGTAGGAGAAGCCGAAAATCCTTCAAAGAGTAGGTACATATTAAAACTTTATATTATGAAAAAGTTATTTTTAATTCCAGCAATGGCACTTCTTGTTGTTCTAGGCATGTCCTTTACAAGTTTGGGAAGTGAAATCGAAGTTCAACCCGAAGCGGTTGCGAATGATTATGTGTATGATAATGGTAACTGGCGAGCAATACCTGAACAAAACTGTACGGGAGGTACACAAACATGCCAGGTACAGTTTGGTACAAATGGTCCAACTTATGACCTCTATGATGAAATGGATCTAACTACCAAAAAGCAAGAGAGCGATGGTACCATAATCATCCTTGAATAGGATAATTTTATAAATCCTACTGGTCATTGGACCAGTAGGATTTTCATTATTAATTTGAATAGTTCCATCATGCAGTTTACTCGGGCAACACCAAGAAGTTCTGTAAATTGTCTTTTATGATATAGTTATCGATGGCTTCATTGACATCCTCCAGGCTTATAAAGTTTTCCAATATTTCCGGATATTTTAAAATATACTCCTGATAATCGTTTCCCTCTTCCAAACGTCTTTTTAAAAATTGTGGCCAAAAATTAAAATAGCCGAATGAATTTATTTGGGAAGTAAATTTTCTGGATGCATGTTTCACATGGGATGCCAACCAATCTTCATCCACACCAACTTTTTTTAATTTTTCGATTTCGCTCATCGAATTGGCCAACATATTGCCTTCATTCCCCAGTTCACTATTGAAATTAATCTGAAAGGTGTATAGACTATCCCTTAAACTAATCCATTGTCCCCCTGCCCCCGGTCCATAACAATCTAATCGTAAAACCTTAACAAGTCTTTCATAAAAAGCAGTATTGACAAGATCTAAAACAACCTGATTTTTAATTTTAGGCTCTATCTTAACCGGTAGATATAATTCAGAAAATGATTGTTCAATACCCTTGTAACGTAAAGTATCACTTCTTCTTTCTTGTCTTTTACTCCATTTCTTAATTTTTTCTCCCCCACGTTCTGAAACTGGTAATCCAGAGAGGTAAGGTGCAATCTCTTCAATTAGTTCCAAAGACTGAAAATCACCGGTGATAATAAAGGTATATTCATCAAAGTTTGAAAAATGTTCTTTATAGGCATTTAACAATTCTTTTTGGCTTAGTTTGTTTAAGGCTTTTTCATCGAAGGAAGGGGATTTTGGATTCCAGATCTTTTCAATCTTTTCGTGAAAAAAACCAGACCCCCCTTTAACTCCATAAGGACTAAAACGTTCCTTCATTGTTTTCTTCCAGTAATTGAATGCCTGGACATCATCTTCAGGAGCCTTGATGTATTGAAACAAAAGCTTAAAAAAAGAATGTAAATTCTTGCCGTCAAAATTACCTTCAATAAGATAATTGTCTTTATCTGTTTCAAAGTTCATCTGCATATCATTATCGCGCTTGAATTCTTCAATTTGAAAATGATTATGCCAATCCGTTCCCGCCATAGAGGCATATTTATGAGCCAGTAGCTGTTTATTATAAAGTTCTGGATTCCCGTTAAAACGTATGGGTTGGAACCCTAACACTTCAATTCGATTTTTAAAATTAGAGGATTGAGGTGTTGTAGGCTTCAATAGGACTTTAATATTATTTTCTAATATAACTGTAGTTACATCTACTGTATTCTGAATGATATCCATCCTGGGATTTATATTTTTATCAGCCACGTTCTTAATAGAATATATTTTCTTTAACGGGGAACGGTATTTTGGTATGGGGGAACTATAAGCCTTTTTAATAATCTTCTCAATTTTATACTTTTCCGGAATGTCGGTTTTTGGAACGTTGATAAAGATAAAATCAGAGTTTTTTAGCAAATTTCTTCTTTCATCGGCAAATTTCTGTAACTCAGCGAGAGAGATTTGATTCATCTGGTTTGCCAGTTTTTTGCGTACGCTATCGGATGGAGCCGCAAATTGATAAATAAAATGATTTTCATAATCCCGGGCTAGATAACTTGAATTGGGAGATGAAATCACCATAGTTGATTTTAGTCTGTACTTTGCTTCTTGTAAATCCTGCAGAGTAAAATTGGAGTGAATGATCTCATCGGCTTTGACAGCTTCAAAAATTTTTCTTTCTATTGAACCAGGATTTTGACCTAATCCAACGGTCATAAGTCGAAGGCTTATTTGGTTACTGGCCAAACCATTATTGGCATACCGGGTTGAGTATTTTGAAAATGGGGGCTGGTATTGCCTCTTGTATTCCGTTTTCCTTTTTGTGATGATATATTCATATAGATTTTGAAGAATACCAGTATAATAATCCTTTTCCGATCGATACTTGAAATCATGATTGATTCTTTTTGAAAAAATATCCAGTCGCCAGTTAGTGTTCAAGGTGTCCTTAATAGATTCGTACTGGTTTTCTCCGGTTAACTCAAAATTAAACTTTTCAATGGCCTTTGAAGGATCCCTTATTTTTGATGGCTTAGTTAAGTTGGAGAACTTATTTTTAATGATATTTTCAAGACTATCAAGATTAAAAGGCCCTACCACTATAGCAGCCTGTAAATCGGGCCTATACCAGTCTTGATAAAAATCTTTTAAACGGTTTATATCAAGATTTTTTACATTTTCAATACTTTTTTTTCTGTCGTATAAAGGAAAGGTGGTATTTCGAAGAATAATTTCTCCTTCATTATTGTATAGCCTGTCCCAATAAGCATCAGTGGGCCGTAATTCACCAAGTATGCTTCCGCGGTGCATGTCAAGGCGTGATGAATCAATTAGAATACCTCCAGCCCATTGTTCCAAAACAGTTAATCCAAGATTGAGCTTTTCCTGATTACTGTTAGGAATGAACAAAGAGTAACTTGTGGAAAGTCTGCCGGTCTGAGCTCTGTGATCAATATCGTTTAGGTTAAGTAACGTTACCAGATCTTTATATTTTTCTACATCCCTAACGGCCACATGCTCTAAAAGATGGGCATACTCGGACTGATCTTCATCTTCATGAAAGATTCCTGCTTTCGCGATCATTTTCATTACCACCTCTCCTTCTGGATGGTCATTAAACTTTAGGTAATAAGTAAAACCATTATCAAGTTTACCAAATCTCACGGTGCTATCCAATGGGATAGTTTTATCTGAAAGCTTTGTCCGTGAAATTTGCCCGTAGGAAAGTAATGCGTTTAAAATAAAGATTATTGCAAAAATATACTGTCTATTAATAGCCATCATTCTGAATTAAATTTGGATTTTTTGAAATTTCTTCGCTTGGAATGGGATAAAAACTATCGGTCATTTCCCAGGTAGGATTGCTGTGAAAAGCAGTGTCTATGTTGCCACTTCTTTTCAGGTCAAACCAACGATGTCCCCATTCAGTAAATAATTCCTTTCGGCGTTGGATATAAATTTCTTCTAGTAGAGCCTCGCCTGATATGCCGGGATTGATTTCTGCTAATAAGGGTAAGTCTGCTCGCCTACGAATCACATCGAGATCCTCGACTGCCGCATCAATTTCATTCATTTTTAACCTTGCCTCAGCCCGAATCAGGTATTGCTCAGCTAATCGTAAGACCATAGAATATTCCTGGATAGGAAATTGGGTGCTGGAACTGATTTTATATTTATGGCTGAAAAATGCATTTAGTGATGTATTATACCCAATCCACTTTTCCCGACGAAGATCATTCTCACTGAATTCTTCAACCAGAGACTCATCAAGTTTTAGCGTAGAAAAAAAGGAAAAAAATGGGTCGATAACGAACATACTACCATCATTCGTATGGGAAACGATACCACCGCCTCCAATCGGTGAAATTTGCCATATTGCTTCGCGACTATTAGCAAGAAAGACATCGTCAAGGTTTTCCAAAATTTCATAGGAAGCTGACTCCTGTATGACTTCCGTACTCAATCTTTCAGCTTCCTGCCAATCTCCCAGAAACAAATAGACTCTTGCTAGAAATGCCTTTGCCACAAATTTATTCACGCTAGTCTTTTCGGAATTCCTATAGGACGTATTCAGTATTTCAGATGAGAATTGGAGGTCATTTTCAATTTGGGTATAAATCTCTTCTTTTTCTGCCTGTGGTTTCAGTGCATTTACCCGGTAATCTGTGTCCAGAATAAGTGGAACAATCTCATATAGGTTAACCAGGTAGAAATAGGTGAAAGCTCTTACAAACCTTGCCTCGCCTTCCAACTGTTGTTGTAATTCCGCATCAATTGATGTAGAATTGGTTAAACCTTCGATATAAGAATTACATAAATAAATTATGTTGTAGGCACTGGTCCAAAGTTCGAGGTTACCTGAATTGGTAGGGGCGATTTCATGGTCCTGAAATTCCATCATGGTGATGTTCCCTGAATTAAGGTATTGAACATTATCGGATGATAGCCCTGCCAGCACTGTTACGCTGGATCTTGAACCACTTGAAAATTCTGCCTGGTGTAGCTCATTATAGATGCCATCCATGGCGCTGATTGCTGTTTCATCATTGCTGAAAACTTCAGCTCTTACTAATTTATCCGTAGGAGCATCGATGGATACCACGTCCTCACAGGAAAAGTGGAAGCTAAGAAGCAGTAGAATGAAAGTTCGAATAATTGACTTGTTAATTTTCATTGCTATTATTTTAAAAGTTGATTTGAGCACCCGCGGTAACGGTTCGCAGATTGCCTATAAAATTGCCCTCGTAAGAATTTTCGGGATCCATACCACCATACGATGTTATAGTCCAAAGGTTTTGCCCGTGCAAAAACAGATTAAACTTTTCTATTCCGATGGTTTGAAGAAATTTCCCGGGAAGATCGTAGCTCAGTGTTAGGGTTTTTAAGCGAAAAAACGATCCGTCTTCAACAAAACGGGAACTATTAATAGCGTTGGAAAATGCTAAACTACCTTGATAGGTTTGGGTTGGAGCCTGGTAGCCATCTGAAGAATAGCCGGAGAGGATGTTTTGCGGTCTCCCTGCATTATAGTAGATCAGTTTTCCATTCTGCTTGACGAACTGCCATAGAAATTGCAAAGAAAATCCTCGATAGGTAAAATTATTGTTCAAACCTCCAAATAGCTCCCGTGTACGATCTTCCACTATGGTTCTGTCCTGGAAATCCAGCCTGGCATCTTCGTTCACGTCCGTGAAGGAATAGTAGCCGGTTTCTGGATCTATTCCCGTGTAGTCATAATTCAATGAAATATTTAGCGGTTCTCCTACCCGGTAGGTATTGGCATAGGAAGACTGCTCGATTCCAGGATAACGCAGCAGCTCATTTTCTGGAAGACTAATGTTGAAGGAGGTTTGCCAGCTGAAATTTTCATTGTTAAAGTTCAATGTATTTAATTCTATCTCCAATCCCCTGTTTTCTACGGTAGCGGGTAAATTGGCCTGGACAGAGCCGAAACCTGTAATGGCCGGAAGTGTATAGCCTACTAACTGGTTTGAGGAACGACTGCGATACCAGCTTAAGCCAAAATTCATTCTATTTTTCCAAAATCCCAGTTCCAGGCCTACCTCCAGTTTCTTATTGACCTCCCAGGAGTAATCGGGGTTTGCAAGTGCGGTAGGGTACAAGCCTCCAGGGCCTCTGGTAGCTTCATAAGCATCGAGATATCCATAATCTCCAATCTGGTCGTTACCCGTACTACCATAACTGGCTCTTAACTTACCTAAGGAGATAAAGGGAAAAGCGTTGTTAAAGAAGTCTTCCTCTGAGAAGATCCAGGCTGTTCCAATAGCTCCAAAATTGGCAAACCGGTTATTCGGGCCAAACCTGCTTGACCCATCCCTTCTTCCTGTTAGGTTGAGATAATATTTTTTATCCCAGTTCATCCCAATTCGCGCAAATACCGCTGCATATTTGTACTGGATTCTTGAACTTCGCGCATTGAGAATATCCTGCGCAGCTGCAAGGTTACCGATGAGTGACTCAGAGGCATAATTGGTTCCTTGTAAACTTTGACGTGAACTGTTATTTTCCTGAACTGTGGCGCCAAGTATAGAATTTACTTCCAGTTTTCCAAAATTGATGGTGTATAATAACTGTGGCTCTATAATCCATGATTCTCTTACAGAACTTAAATGGGCAGACCTGTTTACGGGATTCCCAGCCGGATTATAAGATCTTGCCGGCAAGGTCCACAGTTCGTCGCTATCATACCGGGTATACCCAAAACCTGATTTTATTTGGAACCCCGGTAAAATCTCATAAGAAATACTAGTGCTTGTAATCAGATTATTGGTGCCGATAACATTACTATTAAAATATCCTTCAAACGGGTTAGCAAGTCCTGCTTCTGCCCATTCTGACCAGTTTAGAGTCCCGTCGGAATCAAGTAGGGCGGGTGCATTTGGAGGAAGGAAGTTTAGAGTGCCGAGTTTAAGATCTCCGGTAATCTTATTCCTATCTAAACCATAATTCAAGGAAGCAGTGATATTAAACTTCTCATCTTCGGAAAAATGATTCAGGCTCATATTTCCGGTCAGTTTCCGGTATTGGTAATCGCCGGGGTAGACAGTACCCTGTGAAAACCACGAACCGCCCAACCTGAAAGATGTATTATCATTCCCACCGCTAAATGTGAGATTAGCATTGGTGACTTCAGCGTTTCTTCCGAATGCATATTCCTGCCAGTCTGTATATCGTTCCTGGTCCCAAAGCACAAGATCATATGCGTTACTTTGGTCAGGTTCCACACCGTCATTTTCAAATGCAGCTTTTCTAATATCGAGGTATCTGGGAGTTCGAAGTAAATCCAATCTTTCCGGTACTGATGATAGCCCTGTATAGATGCGCATTTCCAAACCTGTACCTGCCTGCGCACCGGTTTTGGTAGTAATGAGGACTACCCCGTTAGCTCCTCTCGATCCGTAAATAGCTGTAGCATCTGCGTCTTTTAAGACCTCGATACTTTTGATGTTTGAAGGATTAAGGTTGTTTAAAGGGTCAATTCCTGATGTACCTAAAAGTGAGTTGGTTTCTACCGGCTCTGCACTAATCGGCACACCGTCAATAATATATAATGGATAATTGCCTTCCGTTCTAAGACTATTAATTCCTCTAATCCTGATAGTGGAAGCCGCCCCTGGATTTGCGCCCCCTGATGTTATTTCAACACCAGCCATCCTGCCCTGCAGGGCCTGTAGAGGACTTATTATCGGCTGGTTTTCAATTTCCCCAGCGGTGACCCTCGAAATATTTCCTGTACTTTCCCTTTTGGTAGTATTATAGTATCCTGCATTGATTTTTACTTCACCCAAGCCAGAAATATCACCTTCTAGTTGAATACTAATTTCTTCGTTGTTATCTACCTGGATTTCTACAGTTTTATAACCTATATAGGAAAAAACCAAAGTACCATTGGCAGGAGCGGTAATGCTGTATTCCCCATCCAAGTTAGTTACTGTTCCTCTTTTGGTATTCTTTACCGTTACAGTAACCCCAGGGATGGGTATCCCGTTTTGATCTGTTACTAATCCCGAAACCACCTGCTGTTGAAAGAGTGGGGGAGAAGTGGTTGCTGCAGTCGCAGACTTTGAGAGGAAGAATATTATTCCACCAAGAATAATTAGCGCCACCCATTTAAGGCGCGAGTAATTATTTTTCATAATTTTACGTGTGATTTAAATGAAACATTGTTTTATTTAAGCTTAGGCCTTCCCCACCAGACGGCAATCTTAGGGGAAGGCTTTTTGGCTTAACACCTTTAACTAAGGCTAATTCACTTTTTCTTTACATAGACAATTTCTTTTTTTACTAAACTTAACGAGCTTATGCGTTAAAACCTATTACCCAAATCTATGTTGCCCAGTGTCTCAAAGAGACCCCACCCAAAGCTGTTATTGAATAGTAGGGCACATAACAGCAGCCCACGGGATTGTTTATAAGATTTCCTTGTTCCCGCAAACAAGAATTGTCGAATTACAGTAATAGATACTGCCGGCCACTATGACCTATAATAAAGTAGGGGCAAAAAAGCGAGACTTATAGCTTATAAATTGTAGAAGATTACTTTGAAAATTAAGAAGAGTTGTAAACCAAAAAAGGGCGTGGCTCAACTTAACGGATTGGGGTACTGGTATACCTTGGAAACGATAAGTGAGATGTCACGCCCCGGGCCGTGAGCATCCTTGCTTATCCTCTCGTTTCCTAAAAATTACCAGTTTTCAATCCGAGATTCAAAGCGAAATGCTTCTAATATTTTACTTAAAGAAGTTTCGCTAAATTACATAATAATTATGTAATTTATTCAAATATAAAAATTATTAACGACATATAAGTCGTTGTAAATGTTAAAATTTATAGAGTATTTTACTTATGTGAAGTACAAGAAGAAACTTTTTAGGTATCGAGTGGCAGTAGGCATAGTTTTCAAGAAATTAAGACTGGAAACTACTATTAATAACAAACCTTTAGTTCAACAGGCTTTGAATGACAAAATTCAAATAAAATACAACAAAGCTTGGAATGCTGCGCGGGAAGAATCACTCCCAAATACTACCTTAGAAAATTTATATTTAATGTGTGATTTTTTTCAATTAAGCTTTGAAGAACTTTTTAAGCGAATTGATAACATTTCGGCTAAAGAGATTGATAGCACTATAAAGCAGCGAAGAAAACTAAGCCGGCTTTATGATAAAATTTAGAAGCACTTCCTCAATAACGGCTTTCACTAATTTCTATTTAATTTAAAGTTTTATATTAAGCAAAACTGCATTTATTCCGGTGTCTTAAGATCAAAAGAGTATATTGTGATGGATATATCTAGTTGCCCATAATTGCAAAAATCATCGTTTAATGAAAAGCCTTTTAATTATTGGAGTTCTTTTTTGTTCGACATTATACGCGTGCGGACAATCAAACAATGACAGATTTATTTTCTTCCTACATAGCCGCTTTTTAGAAGAACACTCACTTGATGAATCGCATCCAGAATTCGGGAGGACTAAATACAAAGAAATCTTAGAAGAATTTGAAAAAAACGGTTTTAAAGTCATCAGCGAAAAAAGGAACGGTAATGTGAATGCTCGAGATTATGCTCTCGAAATTGTAAACCAAATAGACAGTTTGATTTCAAATGGCGCCGATCCTGAAAAAATAACAGTAGTGGGAACCTCAAAAGGTGGATATATTGCTCAATATGTTTCAACGTTTGCAAATAATCCCAAATTAAATTTTGTGTTTGTGGCAAGTTTTAGGAATACCGATTTGGAAGATATACCGGAAATAAATTATTGCGGAAATATTTTGACCATTTATGACAGAACCGACCCGTTTGGGGTTTCAGCAATTAAAAGAAAAGAAAATTCAAATTGTAAAATCAGGCACTTTAAAGAAGTGGAATTAAATACGGGATTGGGACACGGGTTTTTGTTTAAGCCGCTAAAAGAATGGATTCAACCAACGATACAATGGGCAAATGGAAATTATAAATAAGGTCAGCAGATAACAAAGACGGTTAATCGCCAATAGGCGGTAGCGTTAGAAAAATAATAATTAACTTGACCAACAAACTAATACTAAGCCGACAAATCCGCGTCCCTTACTCAGTCCACTGGCGATAACCGAAACCGTTAGTCAACATTAATATTAATATCGTGAGACATCTAAAAATAGAAAATTTAAAAAAGGAAATTGAGAGCTTCAAAGTTGATGAAGAAAATTCCTATTTAAATAGCTACCAAGAATTCATCCAGTATTTTAGGAAAACACCAAAAATCGAGAAACATCATTTGATAATTTCAAGTCATTTCATTTACGGGTGGATGCCAACAATTTTAAAGTTAAAACTGAACAATTTAGAAGAAGTACTTCAGATTCTAAACAAAGCTAAAACAGACAAAATTTTAAATTCTAAAGAACTTGAAAAATTAAGAATTTCTATTAATAATTCTTTGGTAGGATCATCAAAGTTACTTCATTTTATTAATCCAGAAATTTATCCAATTTGGGATAGCAAGATTCTCAAATATTGGTCAGGAAATAAAACATCATATGGAATTCAAAAACCTGAAAATTATTTAGAATTTACCAACCAGGTTAATGAAACTGTTCAACACAAAGAATTTCCCGAAATTCATAACAAGATCAATGAATTACTTAAATATGACGTAAGTTCTGTACGTGCTTTAGAATTATTAATATTTCAATCTTATAAATAGATTAAAATGATTAATAGCAAAGTAATCGACCTGAATATCAAAAAGGACTACAATAGAAAATTGGATAGAATTGTAGAGAAATTAAAAGACATTGACAAAGTAATTTTCGGATCTATGATTGAACTTTCAACTTCTGATAAATGGAAAGATTGGTCAGAAAAACAGAAAGAAGGAACTGTTTTTGAATTTAATGAGACAATGTTCGAAAATTGCCCGGATATTAATGTTGCGAAACTACTTGATTTGAGAAGAAAATTAGATTCCACAATTCTTGAATTAACGGAGGCTAACAAAGACAGTTAATCTCCAATAGACGGCAGCGTCAGAAAGAAAATAATTACCTTGCCAATAAACCAGGTGTCTCTTCAAAACAAGAAGACCTTTTTACTTTTGAGGTTACACAAGATATGTTGCAAAGAAAAAATTGTAAGGATTTTAGCCAGGCAAGATGTCATTTGATAACCTATATTATGGAAAAACATATTGTTGGAAATTATGCAAAAAACAGTATGAAACTAGCAGCGGTAGATAGACTTATCGCAAGAATTAATGAAATTTCTTTAGAAGACCTTTTTTAGGGCCAGTTGCCAAGGAAGACGGTTCATCTCAAATTACGGGTATTGTAGAAAAAAGTGTAATTTTGGGAACCAAAAGTGGTAAGTTTCGTCCTCTTAATTCTGCTATTGTCCATTACCATAGAAGTCGAGTACCGGGAAATTAATAGAGAAAAATGGTAAGATTAAAATAACTTTCAGTTTCAGATTTGAAATCGATATATGATTTTTTAGAAATAAGAAAAGAAGTAGCAATAAAATACAAGGTTATTTTTTTTCTTTTTTCTACCTTTTATTTCTCTATACCATTTATTTCCCCGTTAAACCTCCACCAAAGGGTGCTGGCCGAAAGAACCTCCACAACACTATCCAGGCCCCAACCAATCAAAGCAGAACTACCTGAAGTGAAACCTGCGGTTAAGGAAACCCCTACTTCAATGATATCATAAACGATATTATACGTCTGGATTTTTCTGGCCGTTTTTAGATCCTTTTTTCTTTGCTTATTCTTCATTTAGTTGTTTTTTGTTCTTATTAGAAACCTCATAGTCTATTTTCTACATCATGCTAGTCATTTTTCCTCTAAAAATTTATTCGTTGAAGCCGTACCGCATTTAAAATAGCCAGTAAAGCTACCCCCACATCTGCAAAAACTGCTTCCCATAAAGATGCTACCCCAAAAGCACCGAAAATAAGCACCAGGGCTTTTACTCCGAAGGCCAGAATAATATTCTGCCATACGATCTGCCTGGTTTTCTTTCCAATTATAATAGCGGCAGCTATTTTAGAAGGTTGATCTGTTTGGATCACTACATCGGCGGTTTCAATAGCAGCATCGGAGCCTAACCCGCCCATTGCCATTCCAACATCGGCCAGGGTGATTACCGGGGCATCGTTAATGCCGTCGCCTACAAAAGCTACTTTCTTTCCCTGGGCCTGAAGTTCTTCCACACGGCTTACCTTATCCTGGGGCAACAGGCCACCAAAAGCCCGATCTATTTTAAGCTCTTTCGCTATTTTTTGAACAATTGAATCTTTATCGCCAGACAACATGACTACAGCCTTGACACCTAAACTGTGTAGCTGTTGAATAGCAGAAGCGGCATCTTCTTTTATCTTGTCTGCAATAGTCATGTATCCAACAAATTGCCCATCAACCGCTACAACCACTATAGTTTCGACAATAGCATCAATTTGTGGATCATAAGCCACGCCAAATTTTTCAAGAAGCTTCGGATTGCCCACCAGAACTTCATTTCCATCTATTACTCCTTTCAAGCCATGTCCCGCTATTTCTTCCACCCCTGAAACTTTGAGCGACTTGTATGTATTTCCGGAGAATTCTACAATAGCTTTGGCTATAGGGTGGGTAGATTTACTTTCAAGAGCTGCGGTGATAGCCAAAAATTCATTTTTATCCATGCCTTTCACCTCTACTTCCTGTACCTGAAAGACGCCCTCGGTAAGGGTGCCTGTCTTATCCATCACAACTGTATCTACTTCCGTAATCAAATCCAGGAAGTTGGCTCCTTTAAACAACATGCCGTTTTTGGACGCTGCGCCAATACCCCCGAAATAACCCAGGGGAATTGAAATCACAAGTGCGCAAGGACAAGAAATGACCAAAAAAACCAGTGCGCGGTAAAGCCAGTCATTGAACACATAAACTTCTACAAAAAAATAAGGAACAAGGGCCAGTGCAACTGCCATAAATACTACTATGGGGGTATAAACCTTAGCAAACCGGGTAATAAATTTTTGGGTCTTTGCCTTTCTTCCGCTTGCTTCCTCTACCAGGTTTAGAATTTTAGATAACGCACTATCCTCATAAGCAGCCGTTATCTTTAGCTCAACAAGCCTGTCCAAATTAATCATACCCGCTAAAACTATTTCCCCCTTTGCTTTTGTATCAGGTTTTGATTCTCCGGTAAGTGCTGCGGTATTAAAGGAAGAGTGCTCACTTAATAATTCTCCATCCAGGGCAACTTTCTCTCCTGCTTTTATCTGGATGATTTCTCCAATGTTCACGTTTTTGGGATCTACATCTTCAAATTTGCCATTTTTTTGTACAGTGACTTTTTCAGGACGGTTATCAATGAGGGCCTTAATGGAACGCCGGGAACGTGCTACCGCTGCTTCCTGGAAATGCTCCCCAATCACGTAAAATAATATTACGGCCACTCCTTCTGCAAATTCCCCGATATAAAAGGCGCCTATGGTAGCAATGCTCATCAGGAAAAACTCGTTAAAGACTTCACCTTTTACAATGTTTGTCGCCGCGTGTTTAATAACCTTGCTACCCACCAGCAGGTAAGCAAACCCGAAAACAGCAAGACGCAAATACCCATTAAACCATTCGACATCAAAGAAATCCAGAGAAATGCCGGAGAGTAACAGTACCAAGCTTATAATGGTTGGTAGGTAAGATTCCTTTTTCTCCTCCTGTTCCTTCTTTGGTGCCGGCGCACAGCATCCGTCTTCGTTTTTCGATGTTTTTGGTCTAGGTTGATCTGCTGTTCTTGGGGAAGTAATATCCTTGGAATCAAACTCAGGATCTTTACTATTTTTATCTTTTTCAGTCATTTTCTTGTTGGTTTCATTGCAGTATTTTCTCCAATACTTATTGCAGAATAGCGACAGCAAAAATATGTTATTGAAATAAGGACTAAAATTATTGGAAATAACCGTGCAACGGAAGTGCATTAACTTCCATTGCATTTATTGCACAATCCTTTCACCACCAAATTCGCATCGGTTGCCGTAAAGCCCGGTGGCAAATTTATTTCCGGAATTTTATTCTCCGTCAAACATTGGGTTTCATTACAATTGTTACAGTGGAAGTGGAGGTGTAAATCACTATCTATTTCGCAATTACAACCTGCTTCACAAAGGGCATATTTTGCTACACCGGTACCATCGTCTATTTGATGTACGATCCCTTTTTCTTCAAAAGTTTTGATCGTACGGTAAAGCGTTGTCCTGTCGGATTTATCAAAAACAAGTTCAATATCGGCCAGGGTCACGGCCACCTTTTTTTTGGCCAAAAACCTGAAAATAAGTATTCGCATCGCAGTTGGCCGCACTTGTTTTTCTTCTAAGAATTTTTCTATTTCTTTCATAACTTTAATGGCCATGGCCACCTTCTCCTTTTTGCATTTCTGCCATTAAATAATAGGCATTTTTATAGGCGAACATAGTACCAGGCTCCACTTCCGATAAAAAGCTAACCGCCACCCATTCTCCAGTATTAGTCCCGGTAACGACTTCTACAGGCTTAAAACTCCAGGCTTCGCCTTCCTTTTCTGCCGTAAAGACATAAGATGTTTCGCCATCTTTGGCAATGGCAATTTCCGGCAGGGCGGTTGTTTGGGTATTTTCAACATTTATCCTGCCCCTTACATACATTCCCGGGATAAGGTTTTCGGGTTTATCTTCTATTTCTGCATGTACATGTACGGCTTTTGGATCTTGTTCAAAAGTTTTGCTAATGGAAATAATAGTAGCGCTTAACTGTGTGCCGGGTATTGATTCTACTGTAAAATTTACTTCCTGCCCCACTTTTACTTTGGAAACATCTTTTTCAAAGACCATTAAATCAGCATGGACGTGTTCGGTATTTACTATTTCGAACATAGGCATTTCGGACTGCACAAACTGCCCGGTCTTTACATTTACTTCCTCAATGGCCCCATCAATTGGACTTACCACAGGTATACGTTGAGTTATGGTACCATTCAGGATATTGTCCGGGTTCATATTCAAAAGTTCCAGTTGTGACCTTAAACCCTGCACCTCTCCTCTGGCATTTTGCACTTCGGCTTCTGAACGTTGGAAAACCTCACCTGAACCTACCCCGGCCTCATACAATTTTTGCTGTCTCTCAAATTCCTTTTCCTGAAAGTTAAGCTGATTGGAAGCATTTAAGAAATTGGTTTGTACCTGTACAATATCAGGATGTGAGATGTAAGCGAGGATTTCCCCTTCTTTCACCTCGTCACCTTCAATAACGCTTATTTCAACCACATTGGCACCAATTACTGTTGTAACCGAAGCTTCATTCTGCGGTGGGACTTCCAGCTGCCCGTTGGCTTCCACAAATCCAGCCATATTTCTCTGCCGAAGGGTATCAATTTTCATATCAAGGGCTTCAAATTGTTGTTGCGAGAGCATGGCCTCTTCCATTTGCGCCTGTTCTCCTTCTCTTTCATTTTCTTCGGTATTCGCTGTTTCTTCCCCTTCAGAAGTATTGTTACATGAAACCAATCCCCAAAGAACAAAGAGGAGGAGTAATAGGTTGATCGAATTTTTGGATATTATGTGCATCTTAGTTTTTATTTATTGTTAAGGTAAAATTGTAGTTGGGCAAGGGCTTGCAGGTATTCTTCAAGGGCTTCAAGAGCACTGAGTTCCACTTGGACCACATCATCCAGGATCTGGATAAAAGCCACATATTCTATAGCGCCTTCATTAAAAGCGAGCAAAGCGCCTTTTTGCTGTTCAGCCGACAAAGGCAATGCCTCTTCTTCGTAATATTCCCAGGAGGTTTTCCACTTTTGGTAATTTTGAAGGGCTTGTGCAAATTCTGCCTGCAACTGGTCTTCCCTGAAAGTAGCGGTTTGTCGTGCTATTTCTGTTTCTATTCTAGCCGCTTGTGCCCTTCCATAGGTTTCCCCGGAAAGAAAAGGAATGGAAATTCCAGCCTGATAGCTGTAAAATCCACTGTTGCCATTTACTTCCTGAAATCCGTATTGCAGGTTTAATTTAGGAAGGAAATTGGATCTTACCGCTTCGTGCTCTACTTCTGAAATCGCCACCTGCTGCCGGGCAATTTCCATTATTGGGTGTTCCTGAAGGTTTTGTTGCAACAGGATTTTTTCAGCAATAACTTCTGTGTCCAATTCCCCAGGCACCGAAAAGAATTCATCATCCCCCAGCCATAAATTCAGCCTTTCCAGTGCGATCAAATAATCGCTGTTGGCCTGCTGCCTCTGGATATTTATCTCATTTACCTGATTTTGGGCAGTGAGGGACTGTAACCTGGAAATAGCTTCTACCTCGTAGCGTATGGCTACCGCACGCTCAAAACCGCGGTAAATGGAATCAAGGCCAGTAAAAGCATGGTATTTTCGCTTTGCGGCAAAAGCTTCGGCCCAGGCCCGTTTTACTTCCTGGATGACTTCAAGTTCAGACAGTTCAAGGGACTTTTCGGCCAGTACGATCCGCCGTTTTTGTAAACGTAACTTTGGTAAAATTCCGAAAATATCAATTCCCTGCTGCTGAATACCCACGGTGGTATAAACCCCGCGTTGGTCATCAATTTCTTCGCCACCGGTAAAAATTTTGGTCGTGCCCAGGTCCCAGGCCGATTTTCTTCGTGCCTGCTGTTGTTCTATTTCCAATCTCCTGTTTTTCAGAAGCGGATAATATTCCAATGCTATTTCCACAGCCCGGTTCTGACTGACTTTAGGAAGCGGTTCGTTAATTTCCTGTGCCTGGGTATTACCGGGCATCAGCAACAATAACCCAACCACCACAGAGGCTGAAACAATCCTTTTATTCATATGGATTTTGGAAGAACGTTCTTCTACCCATTTATACAAAATTGGCAAAACGATGAGCGTAAGTAGGGTAGAAGTAATCATTCCTCCAATTACCACCGTGGCCAGTGGTCGCTGTACTTCAGCCCCCGACGAAGAGGAAACGGCCATAGGCAGAAACCCAAGCACATCGGTCAAAGCAGTTAGTAAAATGGGGCGGATCCTTCGCCGTGTTCCCAGGCTTATTCGTTCCGTTAGATTTGTTACCCCTTCCTCCTTCAACTCATTGAGGCCACTAATCAAAACTAGTCCGTTAAGAACCGCTACACCAAACAGTACAATAAAACCGACTCCTGCCGAAATACTAAATGGCATATCCCGAAGCCATAATGCGTAAATGCCGCCAATGGCCGCCATAGGAATGGCGACATAGATCATGGTGGTTTGTTTAAAGGATTTTAAGGCAAAATAGATTAAGATAAAAATAAGCAACAGCGCTATGGGCACCACAATTTGAAGTCGTTCATTTGCCCTTTCAAAATTCTCAAAGGCACCACCATACCTAATGTAGTATCCCGGGGGTAAATCAAGTTGTGCGTCAAGCTTGGATTGGATATCCTCCACCACAGATTTTACATCGCGCTCCCTGATATTAATCCCCACATAGGTCCTACGATTGGTGTTCTCCCTACTTATCTGCATTGGTCCCGGTTCGTAGCTTATATTTGCCACTTCTCGAAGCGGGATTTGGGATCCATTGGGCAAATTGACATACAGATTTCTTAGATTTTCTATATTGGTACGATGTTCTTCATCCAAACGAACTATTAAATCAAACCGCCTTTCCCCTTGAAAAATCACCCCTGCTTTCCCACCCGCAAAAGCTGATTGAACCAAGGTGTTTAAATCATTTACGTTTAGCCCATATTGAGCAAGTTTGTTCCTGTTGTAATCAACGGTAATTTGTGGCAGGCCAGTAGTTGCTTCCACCTTCATATCGGCAACACCTTCTACTGTCGAAATGATATTGCCCATTTCCCGGGCTTTACGTGCCAATACTTCAAGATCATCTCCATATAGTTTTACGGCGATATCTTCCCGTACCCCCGAGATCAGTTCGTTGAAGCGCATTTCAACGGGTTGGGTAAATTCATAACTCACCCCGGGGATTATACTTATGGTTTCTTTTATTTTTGCTATGAGTTCATCTTTGGTCTCTGCGGAAACCCATTCACTTTTTGGTTTAAGAATGATAAAGCTATCGCCAATGTCCATCGGCATTGGATCTGTAGGAACATCAGATACCCCAAACCGGCTTACTACTTGCTCTATCTCCGGAAATTCCTCCAGCAACAGGTTCTCTATTTTTGTGGATGTCTCAATTCCTTCAGATAAAGAACTTCCGGGTTTCAGGATGATATGAAAGGCAATATCCCCTTCGTCCAGTTGGGGCACAAATTCCCCACCCATTCGGATAAACAGGAAAACGGCCAATGCAAAAAGGGTGATTGCCAAACCAACCACTATTTTTGCTTTGCCCAAAGATTTTTTCAGCAGCGGTTCATATTTGTTTTCCAGCCAGAACACAAATTTGTCCCCCCAGGATTCTTTTATTTTTTTAGGTGCCTTTAAAAACAGGGCAGAAACCATTGGCACATAGGTAAGGCATAAAATCATAGCACCAATCATGGCAAAAATGAAGGTTAAGGCCATTGGCTTGAACATTTTGCCTTCCACACCTTCCAGGGCGAGGATGGGAAGGAAAACGATGAGAATGATAAATTGCCCAAAAAAAGCGGAATTCATCATTTTCTTGGCAGATGAGGAAGCAATGGAATCCATTTTTTTCCGAGTTATTTGCTGATTTTTCAGCACTTTTTGATGAATCATAAAGACCGTGCTTTCCACAATAATCACAGCACCATCCACAATAATCCCAAAGTCAATGGCGCCCAGGCTCATTAAATTTGCCCACACACCAAAAACGTTCATTAGAATAAAAGCAAACAACAACGACAAAGGAATGGTGGAGGCCACAATCAAACCGCCCCTCCAATTTCCCAACAGCACTACCAGGACAAAAATAACAATAAGCCCTCCTAACATCAGGTTTTCAGTGATAGTCCCTGTGGTTTTGGCAATAAGTTCGCTCCTGTCCAGGAAAGGTTTAATGGAAACCCCTTCAGGAAGTGATTTTTGGATTTGGACGATCCGGTCTTTTACATTCTCAATTACTTCATTGGAATTGGCCCCTTTAAGCATCATGACCATTCCGCCCACCGTTTCGCCCTCGCCGTTTTTGGTCAACGCACCATACCGCACTGCACTACCTATCTTTACAGTGGCAACATCTTCTATAGTAATAGGAATACCGTCAGCATTTTTTACCACAATATTTTCCAGGTCTTCCACACTCCTGGCCAGACCTTCGCCCCGGATAAAATTTGCCTGGTGGTTTCTTTCTATATAGGCACCTCCGGTATTTTGGTTGTTGTTTTCCAGTGCGGTGAAAATATCGGCAATTGAAACCCCTATGGCACGTAGCTCATCAGGATCTACAGCAACTTCAAACTGTTTGATGCTGCCACCTACTCCGTTTACTTCCACTACGCCGGGCACCATGGCCATTTGCCGCCGCACGATCCAGTCTTGGATGGTTCGAAGTTCTGTAGGGGTATATTCGTCTTTATATTCATCTTCTACCTCTAAGGTATATTGATAGATTTCCCCTAAACCTGTTGAAATAGGCCCGATAGAAGGTTCCCCAAAACCTTCAGGAATTTCATCCTGCACTTCATTCAGTTTTTCTGAAACCAGTTGCCTTGGAAGGTAGGTCCCCTGTCCGTCCTCGAAGACCACGGTCACAACGGAAAGGCCAAACCGGGAAACCGAGCGGATTTCCAGCACCCCGGGCAAATTGCTCATCGCGACTTCAACAGGATAGGTAACAAATTGTTCAATATCCACGGTACTGAGGTTCGGGGCCTGGGTAATTACCTGAACCTGATTATTGGTAATGTCCGGTTGGGCATCAACCGGAACCTCGCTCATACTCCAAAGACCCGTACCAATGAGAACTAGCGTGAACAGGCCTATTATGAATTTGTTATTGATTGAAAAATCAATGATTTTATTTAACATGTCTTACTTTGTAAATGATGATTCTTAACTTGAAGATTGCTTGTTAAAATCGGGCATTTACAGTATTCCCTTGAGAACACGTAAAGAATTTGAGATAGATTCAGAAGAAAGAAAAAATGCCCGGTGTTATGCCTTGGGCGGTTGGAAAAGAGAACCTAAACTGGCCGAGGAAAATGAACGTTGATAAAAAGTGGTAGTAGTTTGAGGTTGGGGAAATTCTAAAGAAAAAGATTTAAACTCCAGGGTATCAATATACACCAGAACATTGCAACAAGAGTGGCTGCCCTGAAATGGTAGTTCTTCATCATGCCCGTCTTTTTCGTGGCTTTGGGAAGTTTCCTGATCACCGTAATGGTCGTTGATGAACTTCAAAAAAGAAATTCCGGTATCTTCGGCTTGTTCTTTATAGTGTTCAACGAGATTGGGTATTTTCGGCAGGTTGCAACACCAATCCATGGTAGGTCCCAAAGACTGGAACAAGAAAATCAAGGATAAAAAGGTGAGTGCTAAAGTTTTCATTTGAGTGCAAATGTAATGAAAATGATTTGCAACTATATTGCAAAAACAGACCATCAAATATTCAGGGAATTAAAGTTAGAAGTCGAAACCTATGCCTACGGCCATTTGAGTGGAAGGAGTCAGATATAAAACTGTCTACAGAATAGATTTTCCGAAACAGTTGTCCCGGAAAAAATTCAGTATACTAAGGAGAATGTATCGAGCCCTTTTTTCATTTATATTTAATAAATTGCTTAAATAATAAATAATCTATACCTTAGCCGCATTAAAAATATTTATGAAACTCGAAATAACCTGTACGCGCGCTGAAGCTAACCATACACAGCTTTTAAATTGTCAAACAACAATTCAAAATTTGGACAACGGTTTCCAGCAAATGACAAAACTCCTGTCTATTGCCGGTAATGATGTGCGTTTAAAGATTCTCTTCCTTTTAAATATGGAGAATGAATTATGTCCCTGTGATATAGCAGACATTTTGGAAATGAGTATGCCGGCGATTTCACAACATCTCCGGAAAATTAAGGACGCAGGCTTTATTGCCTCCAGAAGGGAGGGGCAAACTTTGTATTATTCGCTGGTGAAATCTGAAACTCAGATTTTGAATACAATATTCACTTCAATTGAATCATTAAAAAAATCTGCTTAAAATGGATACATCCCAAAATAAATCTAATAAAGCTGCTTTTGGCGGAGTAGTAGCAGCTATAGCGGCTTCTTTATGTTGTATTGCCCCGGTTCTTACTGTAATCGCGGGTACGAGTGGCATGGTGACTACCTTTTCCTGGATGGAACCTTTCCGGCCGTATTTAATTGCTCTCACGGTTTTAGTTCTTAGCCTAGCCTGGTATCAAAAGTTGAAATATAGAAAAGAAACTGAAAGTGATTGTGGATGTGCAGAAGATGAAAAACCATCTTTTTTGCAGTCGAAGAAGTTTTTACTGGTTGTAACATTATTTGCAGGGATCATGCTGGCTTTTCCATATTACTCCGAGATGTTTTACAGCCAACCTAAAAAGGAAATAGTCTATGTCTCCCAATCAAATATTGTTAAGGAGATATTTGTTGTAGAAGGAATGACCTGCGCAGGATGTGAAGCACCGGTAGAAAATGAAGTCAACAAACTTGGGGGTGTTTTATCAGTCAAGGCGAGCTATGAAAATGCCAATACGGTAGTTGAGTATGACAAAACAAAAGTAGATAAGGCTGCAATTATTACAGCCATAAGCAGAACCGGTTATAAGGTAGTAGATAAATTATCTAAAAAAAAGTGAGATGAAGAAGTATGATCTATTTGTAATAGGTTCAGGAATGGCAGGAATGAATGTTGCCAATAAATGTGCTTCTAAAGGACTTAGGGCAGGAATAACGGATGAATTACCCTATGGTGGTACCTGTGCCCTTCGTGGATGTGACCCAAAAAAGATCATGCTCGGCCCTACTGAAGCAAAACATCTGGCTGATAATTTATACAAGAAGCAAATTTCTGAAGTACCAGCTATTTACTGGCAGGAAGCAATGAAATTCAAACAGGATTTTGTTGATGCTATGCCGCCTAAAATTGAAAAAGGTTACCAAAAAAACGAAATTGATACCTTTCATGAATCAGTAAAATTTATTTCTGAAACTCAATTGCAGATAGGAAATGAAATTATAGAAGCCGGAAAGTTCCTAATAGCGACGGGTGCAAAGCCGAGAAAGCTGGATATCCCGGGTGAGGAGTATGCTATTAGCAGTACAGATTTTCTCAATTTCAAATCCCTGCCATCCTCTTTGCTGTTTATTGGCGGTGGGTACATCGCTTTTGAGTTTGCACATATGGCTGCCCGTTTTGGCAGTAAAGTGACCATAATTCACAGGGGGAAAAGGCCACTGGAGAATTTTGATCCTTTTATAGTAGATCAATTAACTGAAGCTACCAGGAAGTTAGACATACAATTAATTCTGAATACCAACGTTACGGCAATTGAAGAGGTGAATGAGGCTTTTTACGTAACCGGAAAAGGTGAAAGTGGAGAAAAAACATGGGAGGCTGCGCAGGTGATTAATTCTGCCGGAAGGCCTCCTAGCATTTTTGATATGGACCTGCAAAAAGCCAATGTCGCCTTTGGTAAAAAAGGAGTTGAAGTGAATGAATATTTACAAAGTACCACCAATCCAAATGTCTATGCTGCCGGGGATGCAGCAGATACAGATGGTATTCCTCTTACGCCGGTTGCAGTTATGGAAGGACATATTGTAGCCTCCAATATATTAAAAGGAAACACTAAAAAACCAGATTATACCGCCATTCCCACTGTGGTTTTTACACTGCCCACAATGGCTTCGGTAGGATTTTCTGAAGAAGAAGCCACTAAAAAAGGTCTAAACTTTAAGATGAACAAGGATCGTATTTCCCACTGGTTTACCGCGAAAAGGATCAACGAGAAAACCTATGCGTATAAGACACTCGTCGAGAAAGAAACCGGAAAAATTTTGGGAGCACACCTCATTGGCCCACATGCCGAGGAAGTAATAAATCTTTTTGCCCTAGCTATAAAAGCCGGATTTACTTCCAAAGATTTAAAAACCATGATCCTAACCTATCCCTCATCGAGTTCAGATGTTGTATATATGGTATAATTAATTAAAATAATTAAAAAAATGAATTCATTTTTTACTCAGTCAAAAATCACCTGTCCTAATTGCGGCCACTCCAAGCAAGAAGAAATGCCAACAGATGCTTGCCAGTTTTTTTATGAATGTGAGCAATGTAAAGAGGTTTTAAAACCCAAAGATGGTGATTGTTGTGTATTCTGTTCGTTTGGAAGTATACCTTGTCCTCCTATTCAGGAGAATAAAAGCTGCTGTTAAATTATCTCTTAAAACTTGGTTACCACCCCGACTTTTATGCAAGAGTTTTGGAGGATAAGCTCAGTTCCGACTTTTCTAACTTGGATCAGATAATGACAACTAAAAAGCAGAGGAGTATTAATTTAGTAAACTTTGACTCGAGTTGAGGTAAGACGTATATTTTGGACCGCGATAAATAATTACGATTTAGCCCTAACCTAGCTATTAAATGGGTTCCATTGTTTTGTTTTCTTTGCCTTTTATTTAGATAACCGAAAAAGTTGCATTTTACTTGGTATCAAGCAAAAAAGAATGATTCCTAGTTTTGCTAAAAGCACCTCATAATTTCATCCCAACCGTCGGTGTTGCGAGCTATCAAAATTTATAATCAGAGCTGGCTCCAGAATATGCTCTAGATTATAAGTAGAATTTCGCATTTCGAAAATAGAGGAGTTTGCCATCGCTAATTACCATGAACTGGAAAAAATGGATGCGTAAACATCGTTCAATGTAAAGGAATTAGGAGTTCCACTCAACGGGCATTGATAAACAGCAGGAGGGCCGTCCCAACACATATTATGTTTTTCCGAACTCCAGTGAAGAATCTCATTGGAGTACTAAACACTTTTATAGAAACATCCAACCCAATAATGACAAAATTTTTCGGCGTGCTACCTAAGTCTGCAACCAATCGGTGTTAGATGATATAAATAAAAATGGTTTAACTTTTTTCAACACCTTTCAATTATTGATCAAAATATAATATTAAGTTAAAGTTTTGTTTTCTGACAAGCCACATTTTACATTTGTGCCTTCAAATCAAGAGTGAATTGATTTATAAAGAAGCGCGGAGAGACAGGCTCTATGATGCGCTAGCAACCAGACTAAGTCAAGGTGCTAATTCCTGATCCAAAATTTTGGAGAATATAAAACAAACAAAAGTATGAAGACTCTTACAGCCACTATTCCCGCAATTATTTTCAGGCATTCTACCTATCCTTCAATGGATTCAGCAAGCAGAGATTTCTGCTGTTGTTGCTGTTAATAAGCTTTCCCTGTTTTAAACCATTCGTTTAAATCTGGCTTTTCAAATTAACACTGTAGTTTTCTACCTGCACATTTTTCCATTTCAACTTTATTCTTATATGTTACCTATAGAATTTTTAGACAATAATGTATTCCATTATTTAATCAAGAGTGGTTTTCCCTCTTTCCTCAAATTTAGTTGGAGAGCTAAAATTGCAAATGGCAGCAGCTATGTATATGTCCATTGTTGGTTACTTCAAAAATTACCGACCAAAAAATATAATTTCAATTTTAATTTATAAAATATGAGCACAAACAAGAGGAACAACGCGATCGCAATATATCATGAACACCAGGATTGGTTCCGTCCATTATTTACCGAACTTGAAAAAAAGGAAATCCATTATCAAAAATTTAATGCTGCAGAGCATCATTTTAAAATTGCAGAAAAAGATTTTTCATACGATGTATTTTTTAACAGGATGAGCCCTTCAGCTTATTTGCGTAACAATACCCAGGCTATTTTTTATACCACAGGTCTCCTGGCATCACTGGAAAGTAAAGGAATTAAAGTTATTAATGGCTCCAAAGCCTGGCGATATGAAATTTCAAAGGCATTACAACTTAGCCTCCTGGAATCACTGGGATTACCTTATCCAAAATCTGTAGTAATCAATCATGCTTCTCAGGCTGTAGCAGCCAGCGAAGATCTTCGTTTTCCTATAGTAGTTAAAGCCAATATTGGAGGAAGTGGGGCGGGAATTACCCTATTTAATTCTAAAGAAGAATTAAAACAGGCGGTAGCTGATGATAAAATTGAACTAGGGCTTGATTTTACAGCACTCGTACAGGAATTTATTCCGGCACGTGGTGGCCATATAAACCGCGTGGAAACTCTAAATGGTAAATTCTTATATGCAATCAAGGTATATACTTCCGGGGAAAGCTTTAATCTATGCCCTGCTGATATTTGCCAGACCACCGGAGGACAGGAACTGGCAAGAAATGCCTGCGCAGTTGATGCTCCTAAAAACGGACTCAGAGTAGAGGGTTTCACGCCGGAACAAGAAATTATTAATTCCATTGAAAAAATTATTCAGGCAGCGGGAATTGATGTAGGAGGAATTGAATATATCATAGATGACAGGGATGGCCAGTTATACTATTACGACATAAATGCCCTATCAAATTTTGTGGCAGATGCAGTTAATGTTATAGGTTTTAACCCACACGAAAAGTTGGTTGATTACATAGAAAAAGTTGCGAATTTAAAATTGGAAGTAAAATGAAATTTGGATATTGGTTACCCGTGTTTGGGGGATGGTTAAGAAACGTAAAAGATGAGAACATGTCCATTTCCTGGGACTATGTGAAGGAACTGGCTCAAAAAAGTGAGGACTGGGGCTATAGCCTCTCACTTATTGCCGAATTATATTTAAACGATATAAAGGGAGAAGAGGCTCCATCTTTGGATGCGTGGTCTACAGCAGCTGCTTTGGCAGCTGTTACAAAAGAACTGGAAATTATGGTAGCAGTAAGACCCACCTATCACAACCCTGCTCTTTTAGCGAAAGCGGTGTCGAATTTAGCGCATATAAGCAATGACAGGATCTCGCTGAATGTAGTAGCCTCGTGGTGGAAAGCCGAAGCTGATAAATACGGAATTGACTTCGATCAACATGAAGATCGTTATGCACGTACCAGTGAATGGATAGAAGTGGTTTCAAAACTCTGGAAGGAAGATCACGTATCCTTTCAGGGAAAATATTACCAGGTCCGAGATAATGTACTGCAACCAAAACCCGCGAAAAAACCATTCCTGTACGCAGGTGGTGAATCTGAGGCAGCTAAGATTATGATAAGCACTCAATGTGACGGTTATGTGATGCACGGGGATTCTCCTGAGGCTGTAGGAAAAAGAATTACCGATATGAAGCAGCGCAGGGAGAAATTAGGACTGGAGCCAATGAAATTCGGAGTTGCAGCGTATTCGATAGTTCGGAATAACGAACAGGAAGTAAAAAAGGAATTGGAGAGGATAACCAATGTGGAAGCTTCTTCTGCCAGTTATAAGAACTATCAGCAGTGGGTCGAAAATACACAGCTTGAGAGTAAACTTTCGCTCCAGGATTATTCTGTTTCAAATCGTGGCTTAAGAGCGGGCCTGACAGGAACAGCAAGCCAGGTACAAGATCGGGTTCAGGAATTTGAAAAGGTGGGTGTTGATTTCTTTTTACTTCAGGCGAGTCCGCAACTGGAAGAGATGGAGAGATTTTCTGATGCTATTATTTCTGAAATGGTATAAATATTCTGAAGATTAAAAGGGGCTGTCTGAAAAGGCAGCTCTTTTATAGCAAATAACTTAAGATTTAATATATTTATTGAAAGAACCCCCGGGTTATTATTCAGAAGACTTACGCTCAGGACGTGTTAAATCTTGTTACACAGTATTCTTCAGGGAAAATTAAACATTTTGACTATGCAATGCATTCATTCTAATTTATCTGGTACCGGGGCATGGAAGAGTTACCTGCCCATTTTGCGTGTAAGTTGTATATTTGCTTTAGTTTTGTTAAGCTCCTGTCAGACTAAAAAAGAGTCAGATTCTGAGCTTCTGAAAAAAGCGCTGTCATACCATGATCCGGAGGAAAACTGGTCAACGCTTAAAACACGCTTATATTTAAGCAGTGTTGATAAATCCGGCCAGAAGAATAACTTTGAAATAGAGCTTGACAACTCCACAGGATATTTTGCCCACATCAGTCGTCAGGATGGTAAAGAAGTAGTGAAAGGCTATGCAGATAACAAAGAGTTTTACCTGTTAGACGGCAAGCAGGAAATAAGTGAAGAAGATCGTAAGAAGTACGAACTTACTTCTGAATCGCTGAAGTGGGTTCACAGTTTTTATCCGTACCTCTATGGGCTACCGATGAAACTAACCGATGAGGGTGTCAAAGTTAGGGAAGCTGGCAAGGTCGAGGAAATAGAAGGAAATAATTACAAGGTATTAGAAGTAAACTTTGATCCTTCTGCAGGTTCTGATAACTGGTTTTTCTATTTTGAACCAGAATCTAATGCAATGAAGGCATATCGCTTTAATCACGGAGACCCGGAGAGCGGGGAATATATTCTGCTGGAAGAGGAGGAAATTGTACAAGGCATTAAAATGCCGAAGGTGCGCAAGTGGTATTGGAACAAAAACAATGAATACATCGGCACCGACACATTAATTAAATCTGAACCGCTAACCTCTTATAGAATCTAATCTTCATATTTTTGACTATGTACATGAACACGTTCTATTCTTTACCTTGTATTAATAAGCACCGGTTTTTCTGCTTGTTCTTTTGTAACTCTAATTAATTTTATAGTGCCGGATCATCTTTAAAATAGTTTGGTCTTGGGCGGATCATGGTGATATCGCATCTCGCAACGAACATCCTCTTAAGCATTGGACATTGTTGGCATCTTAATACAATTTTTTTTTCATGTTCTTAGAAGCTTTATATATTGTTATACTTGCTATTGTACATCTCTTCGCAGATAGAATCTCTTCTTTGCATACTTTGTCCAGATGCAAATGGCTATCCCTGGCTGGTGGGATATCAATAGCATTTGTTTTCGTGCATATAC
>NZ_JAIQZA010000035.1 GCF_020164485.1 Salegentibacter tibetensis | reverse complement strand
GCAATAACATATATAAGTCGCGGTTAATCAGCATTTAAAATACGAAAAAAGGAGTAAAAACACTACGGCTTCTACTCCTTTTTACTCACTTTAATTCAATTTCTTCAGGGACTTTTTCAGTGCCCTCATTTTTTTGAGAGGTTTTTTGTTTTCAGGTATTTTGGATCAATTTGTTTCTAAAATGGATGATTAATGCAGAACATCTAATTCTAGCTTTTTAGAAGAATTCGCCTGTACTTTTTTAAATTGGCTTTTATTCCCCTCAATATTCTTATTCCAGAACGGAATCATTTTTGAAAGTTTTTGTTGCCATTCTTGCGAAGTAACTTTTTCAGGGAAGGCGATATTTATTACTTCTAACATTATGGAAACTGCAACCGAAGCCCCGGGGGAAGCGCCCAATAATGCGGTGACAGAACCATCTTTGCTGTGTACTACATCTGTTCCGAATTCTAAAACTCCGCCCTGCTCTTCATCTTTTTTGATGATTTGAACCCGCTTGCCTGCTACTTTTAATTCCCAGTCTTCTGCTTTTGCATTCTTAATAAAAACCCTAAGTTCTTCCATTCGATCTCCGTGATCCATTGTCACCTGCTTCATAAGATATTTAGTGAGCGGTAAATTATGCCAGAAAACTCCCCACATAGAAGGAATATTCTCTTTATTTATACTCTTTGGAAGGTCCATTTTTGATCCTTCTATTAAAAATTTAGTGGTGAATCCTGCAAAAGGGCCAAAAAGTAATTCTTTCTTTCCATTTATATACCGTGTATCCAGGTGAGGAGTGGACATGGGTGGCGCATCTGGTCCCGCTTTACTGTAAACTTTACCTGAGTGTTCTTCTATCACTTCCCTGTTTTTGCAAACCAACCATTGGCCGTCAACGGGGAAACCACCATAGCCGTCTTTTTCGTCAATTTCAACTTTCTGTAATAAGGGAAGTGCGCCTCCGCCGGCCCCAATGAATACGTGTTCTGCATCGTAATACGTTACTTTTCCGTTATCCAGATTTTGAGCTTCAATGGTCCATTCAAGGGTTTCATCGGGATCAACATCCAGTACATCATGATTTCTTAAAACCGGAACATCAAATTGTTCTTCCAGAATCTTAAAATATTGTCTTGTTAAGCTTCCAAAATTCACTTCCGTACCTATTTCCATTCGGGTTCCGGCCATTTTCTCATTCTCTCTTCCTTCAGTGATTAGAGGAAACCACTCTTGTAATATAGCCGGATCTTCAGAAAATTTCATTTCTTCAAACATTGAAGTTTCTGTAAGAGCTTCAAATCTTTTTTTTAGGAAATTAATATTATTTTCTCCTGTAACCCAGCTGTGATGAGGAACCGAATGAATAAAATGTTGAGGGTCCTTAATAAGTTTTTGCTCGACGAGATAGGCCCAGAACTGCTTGCTGGTTTCAAATTGACTAAAAATTTCAATTGCTTTGCTAATATCAATGCTGCCATCGGGTCTTTCTGGAGTATAGTTGAGTTCACAAAGCGCTGAATGCCCGGTTCCGGCATTATTCCAGGCAGCTGAACTTTCTTTTGCAACCTCACTTAACTTTTCAAAAATGATTATTTTAAGTTTGGGATCGATTAATTTCAGCATTAATGTGAGGGTCGCGCTCATTATGCCACCGCCTACGCAAATAAGATCGTAGTTATTTTCTTCGAGTACTTTTTGATTCATAGCCTGCTTTTTCTCAAATTTAGAAAAAGACAAAGCCAATCTTAGCCAATAAAATATTAAAGCTAGTGGGTTTTAAACAATCTCTAACTAGTGTTTAATCTGATGTGGTAGCTTTATACTGAACTTTTTTATGCTCAGCTCTAACTTTTCCAACACTTCGGTTTAGCAATAAACTAATGATTAATGCGATAATGATTAGCGCTGTAAAAACATAAAACACCGGAATGTAACTTCCTGTTCTCGTATAGATTTGTGAAACCAGGGTAGGACCAATGAGGCCTCCTAAAGACCAGGTTGTAAGGAGATAACCGTGAATTGCACCAAGTTCTTTAGTTCCGAAGAGATCGCCTATAAAAGCAGGAAGGTTAGAAAACCCACCACCGTAACAACTAACCACAAGGAAAATAAAGATTTGGAAGATAAACGCGCTGGTGATTATAGGCAATGTGATAAAAGCAACGAGCTGAATTACGAAGAAGATAATAAAAACCTTTGGACGTGAAATATAATCTGAAGCCGCAGCCCAACCTAATCTTCCACCGCCATTAAATATTCCCATGATACCAACCATAGTAGCCGCTGCGCCTGCGGATAGGCCTACAATATTCTGGGCCATTGGGGAAGCTACAGAGATCATCATAATTCCGGCGCTGGTATTTATAAGCATCATCGTCCAGAGCATCCAAAAATGTTTGGTTTTAACCGCTTCACCTGAAGTTGCCTGGGTTAAGTCTCTTTTTATTTTCCTGGTTCCGGCTTTAACTTGTGCTTTCATTCCTGCCGGCATCCAGTCTTTTGGCGGTGGGGCAATATAAGAAGCGCCCAGCATCATTAAAATAAAATAGGAAGCTCCTAAAATGTAAAAGGTAAAGCTAAGCCCTATAGATTCTATTAGGCTGGCAGCAACGGGAGCCGTTATTAAAGCACCGGTACCAAACCCCAGAACTGCCATTCCGGTTGCTAAACCCCTTTTGTCTGGAAACCATTTTACCAATGTTGAAACGGGTGATATATAACCAATCCCAAGCCCGAGTCCGCTTAATAATCCATAAGAGAGTAAAAATCCCGTTAAAGAATCCATAGAAATAGCGAATCCTGAACCGGCCTGGCCTAAACCAAATAAAACAGCAGCTAACATAGCCGATTTCCTGGGTCCGCTCCTTTCTACAAATTTCCCGAATAAAGCTGCAGAACCACCACCTAAAACCATCATTATTGTAAATGCTGTGGTAACTGAAGCCAAAGACCAACCTTTGCTTTCAACAAGGGGCTGGGTGTAAACACTGTAGGCATATGCTGCACCAATGGAAATATGAATAAAAACTGCCGAAGCGGCTATTAGCCATCGGTTTTTCATAGTAGGATTCATCTATAAGGAATTTTTCAAGCTTGTAATACTATTACGCTTAATGCGACAACAAGTATAAGTTTTTATTGCGGAAATATAGATAAAATGCCTTTTTTATTAGGGATGAATGGATAAAAAAAGCCCGGAATTTGAGAACTACGGGCTTTAAATTTAATAAAACTGAAGCTGCTTTAACTTACGTCTTCTGTGTTTTCATCAATATCTTCAGGCTGAATGTTTTCAATTTCTTTTTCTTCAGCTTTTCTTTCTTTTAGGAAATCTTTTAATTCTTTACCATAAAGCGATTTTTTCACTTTGGGTTCTAAAGAATTATAGATAGTATCTAAATATTTAATGTTGGCATCAAACACTTCAGAAAGTGCCAAATATGGAGCTACTTCCAGGTCCTTATTATTGATCGCGAAATTAACGGTATAGAGATATTTTCTTTTAAGCAGGCTTTCATATTGCTTATCTATAGCTATCAATTTCTCTTCATCCTCGTCCCGTTGTGCTTCAAAATTTTGCTGAATAAGCTCCAGGTTTTTATCATTAAAGCGTTGCATCATTGTGCGATATTCTACCAGCTTTTCCTGGTTTTTGGCACCGGTTATTTCTGCATCTGTCACAAAATTCTCTAAAGTGGTGTTGATAGTTACTTCACCTTCCTCAGCAAAGAAATCTATGCGATCGTCATACTGGGAGTTATCAACTTTTTTAAGATAAAGGAACATGACCTGCGGACTTTCAATAAAAGTTTCCAGACTTATATTCGCATTACCGTTTACTACTACTGAATCAAGGTCTACCATAAGGGTGTCATCTATCTTTTGAAGATAAACGGTTCCTTTTTTAAGGCCTTCAATATTGGCATTTACGACAAGGTTGCTTTCTTTATTGTTACAGGAACTAAGGGCAATAACAGCCAGTAAAAGAATGCTAATTTTTTTCATTTTTCAGGTTTCTGATTTAGGCGGCAAATATCTTATAATTTTCGATTTTAAACTAACTCCCGGCGGCGATTTGCATTAAAATAGTAGTAAGAATTGCGCCGTAAGTTCCAACTACATATCCAAAAACTGCAAGTAAAACACCTACAGTTGCAAGTGATGGGTGAAATGCTGCGGCCACTACCGGTGCCGAAGCTGCACCTCCTACGTTCGCCTGGCTTCCCACTGCCAGGAAAAAGTAAGGTGCTTTAATAAGTTTAGCAGTAACAAAGAGAAAAATAACGTGTATAGACATCCATATAAGTCCGATGCCGATTAGTCCCGGGTTATCGAAAACCATCCCCAGGTCCATTTTCATCCCTATGGTGGCTACCAGGATATAAATAAAGATGCTGCCAAGTTTACTGGCTCCCGCACCTTCGTATGTTTTAAATTTGGTGAAAGATAGGCCTATTCCAATAGCAGTTGCTATGGTAATCATCCAGAAGAAAGAAGATGAAAACGAGGAAAGAGCACTTTTACTATCATTAAAAATCTCAAAATTTGAAGACAGGTAAACTGAAATTTCATCGGCTCCCCAATGGGCAATTCCTACGGTTACAAAAGCAAGAGCAAGCATGATCATATAATCCGGTAAACTTGGATTTCTGGTTACACTGGCCGCATAATTTGACACTTTGTTTTTCAGTTCGGTAATTGCTGAATTATCGGCTTTTAGCCATTTATCAATTTTTTCAGTCTTGCCAATTCCCATTAATAATCCGGCCATAAGCAGGTTGGCAACTACAATATCTACCAGGACCATGCCGCCGTAAAGATCGGGGTTGTATTCGTATATTTCCAGCATTGCGGCCTGGTTGGCTCCGCCACCAATCCAACTACCGGCAATAGTAGAGAGACCACGCCAAATAGCATCGGGGCCAGCGCCGCCAATGGTTTCGGGGGATATAGCTGAAACAATTATAATGGCTAAAGGGCCTCCAAGAATAATTCCTACCGTACCTGCAAAAAACATAATAAGCGCTTTAGGACCCAGGTTAAAGATAGCTTTCAGGTCTATACTCAAGGTCATTAGCACCAGGGCGGCCGGTAACAGGTATCTACTTGCTACAAAATAAAGTTGTGAAGTGCCATCGTCTATTAATCCCAGGGAATTGAATATCGCCGGAATTAAATAACACATTAAAAGCGCCGGCACTATGCCATAGAATTTTTTCCAGAAGCCTTCTTTTTTGGAAGAGGTATAAAACACAAATCCCAAAGCGAGCATTAGAAGTCCAAAAACTATAGCATCATTGGTGAAAACCGGTGTATCTTCCATGGAGAATTTTTATAGGCGGCGCCAAAATACGATTTTTCTTAAACTCTTTTTAAAGATTTAAAGCAATCCTATTTTTAGATTTTGAACAATTCTTTTAAGCTGTTGGCAACGCCGTCTTCCTTTCCACTTTGGGTTACGATATTTGCCACTTCCAGAACCTCTTTTCTTGCATTACCCACGGCAACGCCCATTCCTACGCCCTTTATCATTTCTACATCATTATAGTTATCTCCAAAAGCGATGGTTTCCTCCGTGGTGATTTTGAAGTGATTTTTCAATAAAAATTTAATTGCCGTAAGTTTTGAGATCTCTTTGTTGGCAATTTCAAGATAAGTTGGTTTTGACCTATATAAATGAAGCTGGTTGGGGAATTCTTGCACTAAATAATCTTTAATAGCATCTATATGGGCTTCATCTCCCATCGCCATTATTTTATGTGCACCTTTGTTCTCTTGCTTCCATTCTGAAACCACTTCCCGGTTAGATCTTAGCTCGGGCTTCACTTTTGTATTGTTTTCTTCCCTGGCCGCCCATTGATCGTGTTGAGGGACATACCATTCGTCACTATGATAGAGACTTAAATGGCAATTCATGCTTTTATTGAAGTCGCAAAGGCTTTCAATTGTATTGAGGGGAATTTCAGTAGAACTTACTGCCAAGCCGTCTATCAGAATTAATCCGCCGTTATAGCAAATTATGGGTTGGTTTTCTATGGCGAGATCGGCTTGAAGGTGGCGCATTGCTGCCGGCATTCTTGCTGAAATTAGAACAAATGGCAATCTATCTTTTAACTCTTTTATGGTTGAAATCGTGGCGGGAGACAATACCCTGTCGTGGTTTAATAAAGTTCCATCTATGTCTGAAAAAACGATCTTATAATTCATTATTCTTCTTTTTTATTTTTTGGGTGGCGATTTGCTTCTTTTAGGGCTTTATTTAGCATCCACTCGATCTGCCCATTGGTACTCCTGAACTCATCAGCAGCCCATTTTTCAATGGCTTTCAGCATTTTCTCATCGACTCTAAGGGCGAATGCTTTTTTATTACTCATTTTATTTATTTTCCAGATTTTTAATAAAATCAGTTAAAACCGGAATTACATCAGGATGCAGTGGCTTTTCAGGATTGTTATAACTAGCCAGGTTTTGATCTTTTTCTTCTTCCTTAATTTCTCTGAAAACGTGGTTCATATCTTTTAGCATCACCAATTCTGAATTAGGAGCTGCTTTATGCAACATTTCGGCCTGTTCTTCTTTTACCTGAAGATCTCTTGTTCCCTGAATTATTAAAACAGGAATCTTAAGTTTTGCAATTTCTTCGGATGGATCGTGTTGCATCCAGGAAGCTAAAAAAGCCTGATTCGGGGGACTAAAAAGTGATCCTAATATCTTAGGATATTCAGCAGTACTTCCGTTTTTCTTGATTTCCTGAAGGCTTTTGTTGATATCGTCTTTAAGTGTAGGAAGTTGTGCTAAAAGTTGCTCAGTCAGAATATGTTCTATACTCTTCCCCGGGCCAGCAATAGAAATAAATGCATCAGCATTATCTTTTGCTGCTAACATCCCTATTAAAGAACCCTGGCTGTGCCCTGCAACGATTAAATTGCTGAAGTTCCTTTCGTTTTTAAAATGACCTAGAATATTCTCTACATCTGTTACAAAATCATCAAAAGAAATTGATTCTAAATTCAATTCCTTTGCTTTAAGACTGCGTTTATCAAACCTAAAACTTGCGATTCCTTTATCGGCTAATTCGTAAGCTAATTTCTTAGCAAAATCACTTTTATTAATCATTCCTTCCGGGGAATTTCCATCACGATTTGCAGGCCCTGAACCCTGAATAAAAATAACAAGCGGAGGATTTTCCGCAATAGGTGAAAGAACGAGAGTTCCATCGGTAAATTTATCGATAGTAATCTCTTCTTCAGTAAAAGTCAGTTGCGCAAAAGCAGTTGCGCTTCCGAAGAAAATTAAGATAAAACTAAGTTTTAAATTTCGCATTTACTTTCTCTTAATGATTTAAAGTCCCGGCATTTACAACCGGGGTGGCATCTTTGTCACTGCACAGCACAACCATTAGGTTACTCACCATTGCGGCACGTCTTTCGGCATCAAGGTCTACCAGTTCTTTTTCGCTAAGCTGGTGCAGGGCCATTTCTACCATACTCACAGCGCCTTCAACAATCTTGTGACGCGCAGCAACAATAGCGGTTGCTTGCTGGCGTTTTAGCATTGCGCTGGCGATCTCGTTGGCGTAGGCCAAATAACCAATTCGGGATTCCAAAACCTCAATCCCGGCAATGTTTAAACGTTCTTCCAGCTCTTTTTCCAGGGCTTCACTCACTTCATTTACACTGGATCGCAAGGTGATATCTTCGTCTAAACCTTCATCGGCAAAATTATCATAAGGATAGAGACTGGCAAGTTTTCTAACCGCGGCAT
Organism: Salegentibacter tibetensis; assembly: GCF_020164485.1. Taxonomy (GTDB): domain Bacteria; phylum Bacteroidota; class Bacteroidia; order Flavobacteriales; family Flavobacteriaceae; genus Salegentibacter; species Salegentibacter tibetensis. The sequence continues at coordinate 38,824 of NZ_JAIQZA010000035.1, read as the reverse complement.
CTGTTTGTACCACGACAAAGTTTTCAAAATTATCTACATCAAAAGATGCTTTGTAAGTATCGAGTACCCGCCATACCAGAATAGTGCTTATCATCACGGGATTCCCAAGCTTGTCATTCACTTTTAAACGTTCACTGTCAAAATTACGGGCCCTTAGAGAAATTTTCTTTTTGGTGTAAAATGGGTTTACCCAAAACAGGCCGTTGTGTTTTACCGTGCCTTTATAATCTCCAAAAAGCAACAAAACCCTAGATTCATTTGGGTTTACAAGAATCAATCCCGGAAGGATAAACAGCGCGATAATAATTCCTAAAATAAACCAGGCATTATTTAAAACGAAAAAACCGATAATGCTCCCGAAGAATAAAATTAAAAAAACAAACAGCATTATGTAACCGTTTGAGGCCTTGAGTTCTTTTTCCTGAGTCATGATATTTTAAAGTTATTTGATATTAAATTGATATCATAAATATATTGTATTAATTCAAATCATGAAAAGATTTAACATTAAAAAAATATGCGCTTCTTTATATTTGCTAAAATTCTAATGGGGATAAGTTTTTATCTTCATAATCTTTAAAAATTTCTTTAGATGAAAAAATTACTGATCCTTGTTCTAGTTGGATTAATTGGAAACACTGGTTTTGCGAATGATAATGACTGGGGAAAAACCGGGCATCGTGCAACCGGAGAGATTGCTGAAAACTACCTAAATAAAAAAGCCAAAAAAGCGATAGATAAAATACTAAACGGACAGGGTTTGGCTTTTGTCGCAAATTATGCCGATGATATTAAAAGTGACCCTGATTTCAGGAAATACAATCCCTGGCATTATGTGAATTTAGCTGAAGGTCAAACCCAGTACAACGAAGAAACCGCAAATCCGGATGGAGATCTTTACCAGGCGATATTGAAATGCAAGGAAGTATTGAAAGATGAAAATGCTTCAAAAGAAGATAAACAGTTTTACCTGAAAATGTTAGTGCATTTTGTAGGGGATCTTCACCAACCTTTTCACGTGGGTAGGGCAGCCGATAAAGGTGGGAACGACATACAAGTGCGCTGGTATAATGAAGGTTCTAATATTCACCGGGTTTGGGATAGTAATATGATTGATTCTTACCAGATGAGTTATACCGAACTTGCCGCAAATACTAAACAATTAAATCGGGCTCAAATTAAAGCTATTGAAGAAGGAGAAGTTATTGACTGGGTTTATGAATCTGGCGAAATGGCGCAAGAGCTTTATGATTCGGTTGAAATAGGGGAAAAATTAGGTTATGAATATATGTACAAAAATTTACCAACTGTTCTAAAACAATTGCAAAAAGGAGGAATTCGTTTGGCGAAAATACTAAACGAGATTTACGGATAATAAAGTTTATCTCAAATAAACAAAAGCCATTGCGGACAAGTGTTCGCAATGGCTTTTTTATTGAACTTTTCTAAACGTAAGATTGATTCTGGAGGCGACTTCTTTTTTTGTTTTAGGAAGTTGGTGTTTCCAGAAATGCTGCATACTACCCTCCATAATTAGCAAGCTCCCGTGCTGGAGATCAATTTTTTCTTTCAGGTTCTTGTTGGTTTTATGTTTAAACTGAAAACTACGAACGCCACCTAAACTTATGGATGCAATTACGGGGTTTTCACCTAAAACTTTTTCATCATCTGCGTGCCAACCCATACTATCGTTGCCGTTTCGGTAGAGATTGGCGAGACAGGTGTTAAAGTTAAATCCTGAAAGATTTTCGGTTTGTTGTTTTAATTCCAATAATTCAGCTGAAAAACTTTCCGGTTTTAATTGGAGTCCCGAATAGGTATAGGAAATCCCTTTTTCAGCAAAAAAAGCGGTTAAACGTGGCTGCGGAATTTCTTTTCCGAAGAGCTTTATGTTCTGCTGTTTCCAGGGAATTTCTTTCAGTAATTTTTCAAGTAGAAAATCGGCTTTTTCAGGATTTAAAAAATCGGGAAAATACTGCAACTCTGCATCGGGTAAACTAAAGGATTCAGATTTCATCTTTAAAACTCTAAATAAAACCAGGCCCAATACATAAGAAAAAACTGAAGTGGAATTCTTAGAATTAAAGCCCACTTTGGGATTCCTGCAGCAGCTTTTTCCGAAGAAAGCATATAAAAATGCACCAGGAGAAAAACCAGTAACATTAAAATAATTCCGTAGACCGCGAGGTCTTTGGTTTCAGGGAAAAACAGGAGGAAACCCAGGAGAATTTCGGCCAGGCCGCTTAAAAAAACCAGAGGTTTATGCACCGGTAAGTAACGCGGCATAATGCGCATATACATTTTAGGCTTTATAAAGTGAATTGTTCCGGCCACGATATACATCGCGCCCATTAGATAAAGGTGCCAGGGATATTGCATATTTTAAAGATAAAAATATATTTTCATGGCCGTCTATTTTTTTATAATATTATCTGTCTAAAGCTAGAAATCTTGTGTATTTCACTAATTTACAGTAATTTTCGACACCCTTTCTACAAACTAACTTATTAGAGTATTGAAACATAATTACCCACTACTTATTTTTTGTTTACTAGGTCTTAATTTGCTTTCGGCGCAAGAAAGCGAACCCGTTTCTAAAGATAGCCTTGAGCGCTTAAAAAATATTACTTCAGAATATTTAGGAAAATACAATTATAAAGAAGGGGTAGAGCATGCTTACCTTTTACTTGATCATGCTGATAAGGCTAATGATAATTACTATAAGTTTCACGCTTATAATGCCCTGGGAAGCGCTTATAATGAATTAAAAGATACACTTAGGGCAAAGAGAAGTTATTTGCAAGCACTGGATTATGCAAGAGATTTAAAGAATGACACCCTGTTAATTTACATTTATAATAACCTGGGTAATATCTATTCTGAAGAAAAGGGGAACGAAAAGAAAGGAATTGAATATTACAACAAGGTAATAGATCTCGCAGAAGCGCTTGGTATAGAAAATGAGAAGTTATTTCCTACCGCTAACATTGCCTGGACCTATATGGATGCCAAGGAATATTCCCGTGCTTATCCTTATTTAAAAGAATCCTTAAAGCTTTTAGAGCTTGAGGAAAATAATAATGCCCGTTCTCAACTTTATATGTTATTTGGGAGGTACCATCACAATACTCGAAATCTGGATTCGGCTAATTATTATTTTAAAGAAGGTCTTCGATTGGCTGAAAAAGATAGTCTGGCCCTTCCAATTGCTCTTATAAGTAAAGATTATGCCAGTATGCTTTTTGAGAACGGAGATTTTGAAGAAGCTTATAAAAACCTTCAAAAGTATGATGATTATAATTCCGAACTTTTTGAAAATGAAAAATTAGCTCAGATACAAAATGCCAATGCTCGTTTTGATGTAAATGAGTACCGCCGTAACCTGGAAATTTCCAGGAAGGAAAAAGCTTATCAGGATGAATTGATCGAAAAATCTACGGAGAAGATACTGATCATGGTAGTGGCTTCGCTTATTCTAATTGTAATTCTTCTTATCTTAAATAAAATAAATCAGGATAGAAAGAAACTTATTTATGAGCTTAAGGAAAAGAATACTCAGTTAATGGACTCACGTGATAATGCAGAACGTCTCTCTAAATTGAAAACCGAATTTTTATCTACTGTAAGTCACGAGTTAAGAACACCACTTTATGGTGTTGTGGGGCTTACATCTTTATTGTTAGATGATAAAAGCCTGAAAAAGCATGAGAGCGATTTAAAATCCTTAAAATTTTCAGCCGATTATCTTCTGGCGCTTATTAATGATGTTTTACAAATGAACAAAATGGAATCTGACCAGGTGAAGTTGGAGAATATTCCGTTTAATATTGAAGAATTGGTGCTAAGTATTGTAAATACTTTTGAATTTACCCGCCTTCAGAACAAAAACAAACTGCATTACCATATAGACAAAGAAATACCGGTAGACCTTATTGGAGATCCTGTGAGGCTTTCCCAGGTTCTAATGAACCTTGTAGGGAATGCCGTGAAATTTACAGAAAATGGTAATATTTATATAAATGTAGAATTACAGGCGAGGGTAGAGGATAGATCGGTAATCTATTTTGAGGTGAAAGATGATGGAATTGGCATTCCGAAAAGTAAACAAAAAATGATTTTCGAAGATTTTTCCCAACTTAAATCTTCCAATTATAATTACCAGGGCACCGGATTGGGCTTGCCCATCGTTAAACGTTTGCTGGAATTATTCGATTCCCAGATTCATTTAAAAAGTAAAGAAGGCGAGGGATCGGTTTTTTGTTTTAGTTTAAGTCTTAAGGAAGATAAGGCTCCCGTTAAAAAGGCCGGGTTTGCGCACGAAGTTTACTTAGATAATCTAAAAGAGGCGCAAAAAATCCTCGTTGTAGACGATAACCGAATTAACCAGGTGGTAACGAGAAGAATTCTGGAAAAGCAAAATTTTGAATGTGTTGTTGCGGCAAATGGTGTAGAAGCTATTGAAAGAGCATCGGCAGAATATTTTGATCTTATTTTAATGGATCTAAATATGCCGGGCATTAATGGGATGGAAACAACCAGGCGCATTAGAGAGTTTAATAAGCACGTACCTGTGGTTGCCTTAACCGCCGTAGAAATAGAGGAAGTTAGAAATGAAATTCACGAGGCGGGGATGAACGATATTATTGTAAAACCCTACGATGTAGAACGTTTTTATCAAATTATCAAGCGTAATTTAAGCCTGAATTTAGAAGAAACAACCAAAAATTAGAACGCTAATCGTTTAGTTCTTTGTATTATTCTGATTAAATCTCTTCCTTAATAAAATAAGAAGGCCTGAAAAGTCTTGTCATCGTCAAGCTGTCCCGAAGCTTCGGGATTGTTTCAACTTCTAACATCTTAGATCCTGAAACAAGTTCAGGATGACGACTTCAACAGCTTTGCAGACCTTCTTGAAGCTTTCCGTTAACCGGAAATTATTTTACCATATCAAAACTACGTTTTACGAAATTGGTTAGCTCTTCACCTTTAAGCAGGTTTTGAGATAATCTCGCCAAATCTAAAGAATGCTTAATTAAGCGTTCCTGTTTCTTCTCGGTTTTAGTATTTAGAATATCAGAAATTAACGGGTGATTGGTATTTACCACCAGGTTGTACATTTCCGGCATATTGCCCATACCAAACATTCCGCCACCACCGGTTTGCTGCATCTCTTTCATACGACGCATAAACTCCGGTTGCGTGATCAGCAATGGCGCTGCATCGCTGTCCATAGCTTCAAGCTGTACGGTATATTTTTCCTTCGGAATTACTTTTTCGAAATCTCCTTTTAACTTCTCTTTTTCTTCATCAGAAAGTTTTGAAATTTTCTCTTCGTCTTTTTTGATAAGGTTATCTACCTGATCTGAATCTACCCGAACAAATGTGATCTTTTCTTTTTCACCTTCCATTTTTTGAAGCAGGTGAGAAATAATTGGAGAATCTAACAACAGCACTTTGTATCCTTTGGCTTTTGCCGCTTCAACATAACTGTGTTGCTCATCCTGGTTAGAAGCGTAAAGCACAACCAGGTTTCCGTCTTTATCGGTTTGGTTATCCTTTATTTTCTCCTGTAGTTCTTCGAAAGTGAAATATTCGTTCTCTACCGTTGGGTAAAGAGCAAATTTCTGTGCTTTTTCATAGAATTTGTCTTCAGAAAGCATTCCGTATTCAATAACGATTTTAATGTCGTTCCATTTCTGTTCAAAATCCTCACGATTGTTATTGAAAAGAGATTTCAGCTTATCGGCCACCTTACGGGTAATGTAGCTTGAGATCTTTTTTACAGCACCATCTGCCTGAAGGTAAGAACGGGAAACGTTCAAAGGAATATCTGGAGAATCGATTACCCCACGAAGCATCGTCAAGAATTCAGGAACAATTCCTTCAACATTATCGGTTACATAAACCTGATTCTGATAAAGCTGAATTTTATCTTTCTGGATATTCATATCCTGCGTCATCTTAGGAAAATAAAGGATCCCGGTAAGATTGAAAGGATAATCTACATTAAGGTGAATATGGAATAAAGGCTCTTCGAACTGCATCGGGTACAATTCGCGGTAAAAACTCTTATAATCCTTATCCTCTAAATCGGTTGGCTGCTTTGTCCATGCCGGTTCAGGGTTATTGATAATATTGTCTACGGTTTTGGTTTCCGCTTCGGCATCTTCTGGAGCGTCTTCGGGAAGAGGTAAAGTTTCTTCCTTGGTTCCAAATTTAATTGGGATTGGCATAAACTTATTATACTTTACCAATAATTCCTGAATCCTGTTTTCTTCTAAAAACTCTTCGTCTTCCTCATTTATATGAAGGATGATTTCAGTACCGCGTTCTTTTTTATCGGCATCTCCAAGTGTGAACTCGGTTGTTCCTTCACAAACCCAATGTGCTGCAGGATCGTCTTTGTAAGATTTGGTAATGATCTCTACTTTATTAGCTACCATAAATGCTGAGTAGAACCCAAGACCAAAATGACCGATGATTCCGCTGTCTTTTGCAGAATCTTTATATTTTTCAAGGAATTCTTCAGCGCCAGAGAAAGCTACTTCGTTGATGTATTTCTCAACTTCTTCTTTAGTCATCCCTACTCCCTGGTCTATAACATGAAGTTTCTTTCCTTCTTTGTCTACTTTCACCTCAATTACAGGATTACCGTATTTTACATCGGTTTCCCCAATATCGGTAAGGTGTTTTAGTTTTAAAGTCGCATCTGTTGCGTTAGAAATCAATTCCCTTAGAAAGATTTCATGATCACTGTAAAGAAATTTCTTTATCAGTGGGAAAATGTTCTCTACAGAGACATTAATTTTTCCGGTTGCCATATATTTTCGTTTTAATACTATTTATTGTTGCTAACCTATAGTCAAAAAAAATACCATTAAAACTCCGCTGACAAACTGACATAGCTTGTAATTAATCAGTCACTTCCCCGTCTAAACTTCTGAATTACAATTTTAACCATCAGGGATATTTTAACAAACATTTTGTTTAATATTATGAGTTAAAACTTAAACAAAAGATTATCTTTGGAAAAGAAATAAAAGTTATGGCGACAACCAGTAATAAAAAAACAACCACTAAAAAGGTTTTAGATAAAGACAGGCTTCTTACAATGTATATGGATTATGTGTTGGAGCAGGAGCGTAGACCTAAAACCGTTTATAAGTTTTGTAAGGAGAATAAAATTAAGGAAGAGGAATTCTATAATTTCTACGGAAGTTTTGAAGGATTACAGAAAGGAATTTGGGAGCGCTTTTATGAGCACACGATGAACATGATCAATAAAAGTCCTGAATTTGACAGCTTTTCTAATAGAGAAAAAATGCTCACTTTCTATTATACATTCTTTGAGATGCTAACCGCAAATAGAAGTTATGTATTGTTTTCTCTTAAAGAGCACGAAAGTCAATTAAAAAACCTTCAACAATTAAAAGGTTTAAGAAAAAATGTGAAGTCTTTCGCGACAGATCTTATTCAGGATGGAAATTCAGACAAAGCAATATCAGCTTTACAACAATCAGAAAGGATATTTTCTGAAGCAACCTGGGTACAGCTAATGTTTTTAATGAAATTTTGGATGGACGATAATTCTCCCCAATTTGAAAGCACCGATGTTGCAATAGAGAAATCGGTAAACACTGTTTTTGATGTGTTCGACAACACCCCACTGGAACGGGTTATAGATTTAGGAAAATTCCTCTGGAAAGAAAAAATGGCTTAATAAAGTCTACCCCAAACTACAATGAAAACTATAGATAAAATACCAACGGGCAAGATTGGCCGAACTTCAAAACTGGTGCAAACCGGGGTGAAGTTGGGAGGCAATTACCTTAAATATTACAGCAAAAGAGCTTTTGATTCTGAGCTTACCCGCGATGAATTAGATCAAAGCAATGCAGATGATATTTATGATAGCCTTAAAAGCTTAAAAGGAAGCGCGCTTAAAGTAGCACAAATGCTTTCTATGGAAAAAAGCCTTTTACCAAACGCTTATGTAGAGAAATTTAGCCTGGCGCAATTTAGTGTGCCACCGCTCTCTGCGCCTTTGGTAAGAAAAACTTTTAAAAAATATAACGGAGCTTACCCTGAAGAACTGTACGATAAATTTACGTCTGAATCTGTGAATGCGGCCAGTATTGGCCAGGTTCACAGAGCCGAGAAAGATGGGAAAAAACTTGCTGTGAAAATTCAATATCCCGGCGTTGCAGATAGTATAAGTTCAGATTTGGCGATGGTTAAACCCATTGCTACCAGAATGTTTAATCTTCAGGGTAAGGATTCTGCAAAGTATTTTAAAGAAGTTGAAGGGAAATTACTAGAGGAAACCGATTATATCCTGGAAGTAAAGCAGAGCAAAGAAATTTCTCAAGCCTGTGCTCACATTCCAAACCTGAAGTTTCCTAAGTATTATGAAGATCTATCCAGTGAGCGGATTATCACTATGGATTGGATGGACGGGAAGCACCTTAGCGAATTTGCTAAAGAGAATAACGATCAGGAAAAATCTAATAAGGTAGGGCAGGCGCTTTGGGATTTTTATATGTTCCAAATGCATGACTTAAAAGAAGTGCATGCCGATCCTCACCCCGGGAATTTCCTGATTGATAAGGATGCTAACCTTATCGCGATAGATTTTGGTTGTATAAAGCAGGTGCCCGATGATTTTTATGTACCCTATTTTGAACTGGCGAAAAAGGAAAACATCAATAATCCTGAGTTTTTTAATAAGAAATTATTCGAACTGGAAATATTGAGAGAAGACGATTCTGAAAGGGAAATCAAATATTTTTCAGAATTATTTTATCAAATGCTGAATTTGTTTACGAGTCCGTTTCACGAAGAAACATTTGATTTTGCCGATGAGACATTCTGGAATTCAATAACAGCACTCAGCGAGAAATACAGTAAAGACACTGAATTGCGAAAAATGAACGGAAACCGTGGAAGTAAACATTTCTTGTACATTAATCGTACATTTTTCGGTCTGTATAATTTACTGCACGATCTTGAAGCAAAGATCGAGGTAAACAAGTTCCGCGATTATATGTCATAATTGTTGGTTTTATTTATTGGTTAGGTTGTGGAGAAGCGTTATTACCGTCCCTGGTAATGGCGCTTTTCCTATTTTAGTTATTATAAATGACATTTAAAACAGAAAAGGCTGTTTAGGAAGTTTTTAAAATTGTCATCCTGAATTTATTCAGGATCTAAGATGTTGTTTGTGGAAACATGTTAGAATCCCGAAGTAAATTCGGGATAAAGTCTGAAACAAGTTCAGCTTGACGACAATAAGACTTCTCAAACAGCCTAAATAAGCTTATAAACCTAATCTTTAATCCTTCAATTCTGCCGAAGCTTCAATGCTTCCACCTTCTTTATTTTTCACATATTTCTCTAACCATTGATCCTGTTCCCAAAGTACGTGCAGAACAGATTCTTTGGCACTGTAACCGTGACTTTCTTTTGGTAACATGACCAAACGTGCAGTTGCACCCAATCCTTTAAGCGCGTTAAAATAACGCTCACTTTGCATAGGATAAGTCCCCGAGTTGTTATCGGCTTCCCCGTGAATTAGCAGCAATGGTGTTTTCATCTTATCAGCGTGCATAAAAGGAGACATGTTGTAGTAAACTTCTGGTGCTTCCCAGTAACTTCTTTCTTCACTCTGAAAACCAAACGGAGTTAAGGTTCTATTGTAAGCACCACTTCTGGCGATTCCTGCTGCAAAAAGATTGGAATGTGATAACAGGTTTGCCGTCATAAAAGCACCATAACTGTGGCCACCCACGGCAACACGATTACGATCTACATAGCCCATTTCGGCTACGGCGTCTATGGCAGCTTTTCCGTTTGCAACCAATTGGTCTCTAAAACTGTCATTTGGTTCCTCTTCACCTTCTCCAATAATTGGGAAGGAAGCATCATCTAATACCACATAACCTCTATTTACCCAATAGATTGGTGAACCATAATAGGGATATGTAAAATCGTTGGCGTTTGAAGTGTTCTGTGAAGCCGAATTTTTATCCTTGTATTCTCTCGGGTAAGCCCAAACTATCATAGGATGTTCTTCAGGATTTTCTTTGTCAAAGCCTTCAGGAAGGTAAAGTGTTCCGTTCAGCTCTAATCCGTCCTCTCGTTCGTAGGTAATTACTTCTTTACTAACATTTTCAAGGCTTTTAAAAGGATTTTTAAAAGAAGTAATTTGAGTAAGGTCTTCTTTATCATTTATATCCCTGATATAATAATTAGGATATTCGGTAGCCGATTCTATCCTAACCAAAATTTCTCCGTCTTCAATGTCCAAAGCTTCAACCAGGGTTTCTTTCTTATCGTTGTATTCAGACTGGTATAAACGTTGGGTTTTTCCACTTTCCAAATCAATTTTATCGGCAAATGGAAACTGACCTTCATCGCTATAACCGGCTCCAAGTAGAAAAGCATCTTCACCATCTAATTTTAAAACATTTTGACCGTATTTATTTTTAGTAGTTACAAATCTGCCGGGATCACTGTATTGATCCTGGTAATTTCTGTCAAAAATCACTTCAGGTTTTTCTGAAGCATCAGAAGGGTTAAAAACATAAGTTCTTGTGTTTCGGTTATTCCACCAGTAATCATTAGCGATAGCGATTTCATCATTTCCCCAGGTAATTCCAGAAAAACGATCTTTTGTTTTCAGGATGAATTTTCCTTCCCCTTTAAATGGTGCCTCTAAAACAAAAACTTCATCTCTGAAATCAACTTGTACTTCAGGATCACCTTCGTCTAAAGCCTTTACATAAACCAGGCTGGCAGGTTTATCATTTCTCCATTGTACGCTTCTTCTTCCGGTTTGTGTAGACATAAAACCTTTGGGTAGGTCTTCTAACAACGGTTCGTCATTAACCTGGTTTACTAAATCTCCCGTTATTGAATAAATGTATGTTTCGGAAGGAAATCTGTAATAAGGAACCAAATAGGAAAATGGTTTTTTAATATGATTAAGCATTACATATTCCCCGTTGGGAGAGAATGAAACACTACTGTACATTTTAGCATCCATCCATTTTTCTGAAGTTCCGTCTAAATCTACTTTTACTAATTCTGAACGGGCTAATTGTTCAAAATTATATTCATCATTAGGATTCTTGAGCAAATCCTGGTAGGTACGGTTTTGTGCTTCTTTTCCGTCACTTACTGAAACAGTAGGCCCGGTAGGAACTGCGGTTTCGGTATCTATTAAAGCTTTACGATCTTCCGGAAGCATTTTCACTAATACCGAAGAGTTATCTTTAAACCAGTTAATCACATCACGCATATTTGCGTTGAGGTTTGCCTCAGTGAGTTTTCTAGCCTGGGCATTTTCAATATCCATTACCCAAAGCTCAACTCCGGTATTTGTGGTGTGGGTAAAAGCGATCTTAGATTCATCTGGAGACCAGTTGAAATTCGCTAAACGTGGGTTTTCGGGAAGTCCCAGAACCTGCTTTGGTGCATCAGCATCAACAGGTTTTACTTCCAGATTATTATAATATCTAGCTCGGCTGCTAATATTGGTCACGGGATTAATTCTTAATCCGCCAAGCCTTAATTCCTCTTCGCTTAATTCAGCGATAGTTTTGTATTGATCGCGATATAGAAAAATCATCATCTCTCCATCGCTGTCCAAAATAGTGGAGGGCGCTAAGGGTACATCTACCAGATCCAGAATTTCCTGTGGTGGTTTTTGGTAGGTTAAATTTTCCTGGGCAAAAAGTGCAGGAAAAGTCAGTAATAAACTAAAAATACTTAAAATAATTTTTCTCATAAATTGTGGTTTTTGAAAATAAAAATAAAAATGTGTCATAATCGCAGTAATGTTAATCTTTACTATATTGCGGACCCATTTTTTATTAATGCTTAAATTTAAATGGAATAAGGTCTAAATATACTAAACAATAGAATATGTATCAATCTAAAATAGCCGGAGTTGGTAGTTACGTGCCAGAAAATGTTGTTACCAATGATGATTTGGCGAAAATAATGGATACCAATGATGAATGGATTCAGGAAAGAACTGGTATCAAAGAACGTCGCCACATTAAAAAAGGCGATGGAAATTCTACCGCCAAAATGGGTATGAAAGCTGCTAAAATTGCTATTGAACGTGCTAAAATTGATAAAGATGATATAGACCTGATTGTTTTTGCTACGCTAAGTCCAGATTATTATTTTCCCGGCTGTGGCGTGCAGGTGCAGGAAATGTTGGATATAAACACCTGCCCGGCTTTAGATGTGAGGAACCAGTGTAGTGGTTTTATCTACGCACTTTCTACAGCCGATCAATTTATAAAAACCGGGATGTATAAAAATGTGCTGGTTATTGGAAGCGAAAACCATAGCGGCGGACTCGATTTTACAACCCGTGGGCGTTCGGTTTCGGTGATTTTTGGAGATGGAGCGGGAGCAGTGGTTTTAACCAGAAGCGATCACAACGGTGAAGGCATACTTTCTACACACCTTCATTCTGAAGGGAAGCACGCTTTGGAACTTTCTTTAAAGGGACCAAGTACAGAGCACTGGGTTCCTGAAATTATTGCTAAAAATCCCCAGGGAGATGATATCCCTTATTATCCATATATGAATGGGCAATTTGTTTTTAAAAATGCGATTCAGCGTTTTTCTGAAGTAATTATGGAAGGTTTAAAAGCCAACGGACTTGAAGTGAAGGATATTGATATGTTGATTCCGCACCAGGCGAATTTGCGTATTTCACAGTATGTTCAGCAGAAATTCAAATTAAACGACGAGCAGGTGTATAACAATATTCAGAAATATGGAAACACTACTGCAGCGTCAATTCCTATTGCTTTATGTGAAGCCTGGGAAAAAGGAAAGATCAAAAATGAAGATATAGTAGTACTTGCAGCCTTTGGTAGCGGATTTACCTGGGCAAGTGCGGTGATAAGCTGGTAAGAATAATTGATTAAAATAAAAAGGTCATTTCGTTCTTTGCGGAATGCCCTTTTTTATTGAATAATATTTAGTGATTTAGTCTGATTTTATTTAAACTTTTTTGAAATACCTAAACAGATCGTAGATCCCAAAAATAATAAATCCTACCGCGAGTATTAAACCAAAATTATCGATTTCAGCTGCGGTTAGGTGCGTATAAAGTCGGTAGATACCATAAACAAGAAAAAGTATTCCCAGGATTAAATACCATTTATTGCGTTTTCCTCCTTTGAGGTTACTCATCTTTGTAATCTTTTGGGAAGGTTGTTTTTGCGATGTTGAGTGCTTCATCGTAATGATTTTTCACCACAAAGAGCTGAACCTGTCCCGGTAGGCCACCGCCAAATCCGGCACGTAAACCTGAATCAAAATCGTTTCTAACGCGTGAGTTAATTCCGGCTTTATCAAATAATTCCTGTAAGTATTGAACATTGGGATCCGAACCCGTATATACTCTTTCGTAAGATTCGTCTGAACTCATAATTTATAGTTTTTAGTACTATCTAAAATACGAAGAACAATATAGCTCTTAAGGTATTTTATACAGAGTTTAACGTTCTAGGCGTTATAATATTTACTTCGCCAAATAGCCGAACTAAAATTCTTTCCTTTTTTAAATCCATAAAAAATAGAAAGCCCGGAAACCCACTTAAATACAAAGAAAAAGATCATAAAAAACTGGGTTGTGGTTTGCTGCGGTGAGAAAAGCCCATCGGGAATTAGTAGCGCAATTAAAAAGCTTAATACAAATAGAAAACCGATAAAGTTTTCAAGATGTTTAAAGGGCCACATCATAACTTTCCTCAAAGGATGTAAGTCATTGCCCCATTTGTGTACCAGGTAAAAATAGTCGTTCCCCATTGGGGTAAACATAAGGGGATCATCAGCATTTTCGAGTTTAAACAGTTTAGATGGTGCTACAATTTTAAAGCCCTTCAGCGTAATTTGTTGTTGCTTTTCTAAAGTTTTAATTTTTACCAGGGTTTCATAAGGAATTTTACCTTTAAAATATTTACTGTCTAAAAAACGCAGTCGATAATCAATACAAAGTTTCTCAATATCTGAAAGATGAAAAATCCTATTACTTTCTAATAAATCCAGGTCAAAATTATTAATTCCGTCATTTCCATCGTGAATTTCCTGAAGGATAGCTTCCTCCTTTTCTGATTCACGCTCAAAGATTTCCTGTACTTGCAGCAGAATATTTTCAGAAGAAATCCTTTTTTTACGGGATTTGTATAACTGCTCTTCCAGATTCGTGCGGGGCAAACCTAACTTCAACTTCATTTTCTTTTTCTTTAGCATCTGTCACTAAATTAAGTAATTAAGATGATTTCTGCAATCCTATTTTTTCAGTTTTACGTGATGTTAAAACTATCCTAATTGGATATTTTTAAAAATTGTTTAACTACATTAAGATTAAATTAGACAAAAATTAAAATGAATGAAATTTGATTTTTTGCTTTAAAATTAAAACCGAAGCACTTTAAATCTCGTTTATTTAATAAACCATTTAAAAATTATTGTTATGAGAAATTTAAAACATTTAGGAATTATTTGTTTCCTATTTATCGGTGGGACTTTAATGGCCCAAAACGGATCTACCATGGTAGGCGGTGCAGAAATGTATCCAAGCAAGAACATTGTGGAGAACGCTTCACAATCTAATGATCATACTACTCTGGTAGCCGCAGTAAAGGCTGCTGGTTTGGTTGAAACTTTACAGGGTGATGGCCCATTCACCGTGTTTGCACCTACCAATGCTGCTTTTGAAAAACTGCCTGCGGGAACGGTAGAAACTCTATTAAAACCAGAAAACAAAGAACAACTTCAGGCTGTCCTTACTTACCACGTGGTAGCGGGTGATTTTAGTGCTAACGATGTAGTTGCGGCAATTAAAGAGGGTGATGGAAAAGCTTCTTTTGAAACCGTAAACGGCGGTAAACTTTATGCTATGATGGACGATGGCAAAGTTAAACTAAAAGATGGTTCAGGAAATGTAGCTACCGTGACCATTACTAACGTAAATCAGTCAAACGGGGTTATTCATGTAATTGATACTGTAGTATTGCCAGGGAAATAGATTGCTATTGAAAAAGAAAAATTAAAGAGCGACCAATTTGGTCGCTTTTTTCTGTTAATTAAATATCAAATAGGGGATATCCCTTTTTTAATCCTAACGGAAGGCCTATTTTCAATTAAAATTGAGATATATGAAAAAAATTAAACTACTTATTACGCTAATCATAGCAGGCGCCTTTATAATATCTTGCGGCTCCGGAAGCAATATTTCTAAAGAATCTGCCAAAAAATTAAAAAATTATAGCACCTATTCTTATCTTCCAAACAAGGACACTATTTTGAGTCGGGATTATGATAATGATCGTTTACACGAGGTTATCATATCTACGATAAACGATAATATGTCCAGCGAAGATTTTGCGATAGATAACCGTCAACCCGATGTGTTGGTATATGTGCACACTATGTTTGATGAGAAGGTAGATGTGAATGCGAATCCTGTTTACACCAATTTTTCATATTATCGTCCCGGCCATTATATAGGTCCTTATTATAAGGATTACACTTACGAGAACTATTTCACAATTCAACGTATTGGTGCCGATGCAGCAATTAAACAATTGCCTTATAAGGAAAAATCTATTGTTATAGATTTTATAGACCGTAGAAGTAATCAAATCTTATGGCGGGGAACCGCTGATGAAGAAATTGGTTCAAGAAGGTTAGAAAGAGACCTGAGAAATTATGTAGATGAAATCTTTAAAAACTTTCCATAATTTCTCTTAGCAGGAAATAAAAATTGGCTGTTTGAATCATATTGCCGACGTCACTCTGAACTCGTTTCAGAGTCCAAGATTAAATCTAACTTAAATTAGATTAGAACCTGAAATAAATATAGGTTGACGTAAAAATGGAAATTCAAATAGCCAATTTTATATATTATTATCTCAACTCAGCCTGAAGCTCATCTTCAAACCTTTGCTGCAGTTTTTTCATCATTTTATCTACCTGTTTATCGGTAAGGGTTTTGTTTTCGTCCTGAAACTTAAAACTCACCGCGTAACTTTTTTTCCCTTCGGGAAGATTATTTCCCTGGTAAACATCAAAAAGAGCAACTTCTTTTAAAAGTTTTTTCTCTGTTTTAAGGGCGATCTCCTCAATCTCTTCGTAGGAAATATTGTTATTAAGCAATAATGCAAAATCACGTCTTACAGCAGGATATTTAGGGATTGCGCTAAAACTTGTTTTTCTGGCTTTAGTTACTTCCAGTAATGCATCCCAGTTAAAATCGGCATAAAGCACTTCCTGTTCTATATCAAAATGCTTCAAAACTTTTTTCCGAATTACTCCGAAGGCAACCAGGTTATTTTTTGCTGAAGAAAATATCAGTCCTTCAGAAAACACATCAGATTTTACTGCGGAAGGCTTTAAATTTTCAATGCCCAGTCTTTGGAAAATAGATCGAATTACCCCTTTCAGCAAAAAGAAATCGGTTCTTCCTGAAGTGGCATTCCAACGTTCGGCACTTCGGTTTCCACTAATGAAAATTGAAAGGTGTTTATTCTCTACGCGGCTGCTATTAAAATTGTGGTAAGTTTTTCCGAATTCAAATAATTTAAGATCGCTGCGCTTTCTGTTGATGTTATAACTCACAGACTCCAATCCTGAGTATAACATAGATTGTCGTAAAACTGAAAGATCCTGACTTAAAGGATTCAGCATTTTTACATTGTGAGATTCTTTAATTTGCTCACTTAAATTTGTGTAAGCTGGTGTGGTAAGCGAATTGGCCATAGTTTCATAAAAACCCTGTCCTACTAACTGGTTCGCAATTAAATTCTGAAGGCGATAATCTTCAAATTTAGAAGAATTGGCTACTGAAGCATTCAGTTTATCACCAAATTTAATATTGTTGTACCCATATACCCTTAAAATTTCCTCGATCACATCAGCTTCACGCTGCACATCTACACGATAAGATGGAATGGTAAGTCCCATCCCGGTTTCGGTCACATTATTTACCCTGATTTCAAGGGAAGCAAGGATAGATTTTATAGTTTCTTCTTGAAGATTTTCTCCAATGAGTTTATTCACTTTATCAAAAGTTAAGAAAACCTGAAAATCTTCAATTTTCTTCGGGAAAAGATCATCGATATCGCTGGTAACTTCACCGCCGGCAATTTCGGTAATTAAAAGTGCGGCGCGTTTTAGAGCATATTCAGTAATGTTAGGGTCAATTCCGCGTTCAAATCTAAAGGAAGCATCTGTATTTAAACCATGTCTTTTTGCGGTTTTTCTTACGCTCACCGGATTAAAATAAGCGCTTTCCAGGAAAATTTGTGTGGTAGCCTCGGTTACTCCGCTGGTTGCTCCACCAAAAACTCCAGCTATACAAAGTGGTTTTTTAGCATCACAAATCATTAGATCCTCTTCGTGAAGTTCACGTTCCACTTCATCTAGAGTTGTGAACTTTGTTCCTTTTTTAAGGGTTTTTACATTAATCTCATTGCCGGCAATTTTCGCCGCATCAAAAGCGTGTAGAGGCTGGCCGAGCTCATGCATCACATAATTGGTAGCATCTACCACATTGTTTTTTGGCCCAAGACCTATTGCTTTTAATCTATTTTGTAGCCATTTTGGCGATTCATCAACTTTAAGTCCGGAAATTGTAACTCCGCAATATCTTGGAGCAAGTGCCGAATCCTCGACCTGAATCTGGATTTTAAGACTTCTATTATCTACATGAAAACTACTAACTGACGGAGTGATAAGCTCTAAATTCTTACCCTGTTGGGTATAGCCAGCTTTAAGATCCCTGGCAACGCCCCAGTGGCTCATAGCATCGGCACGGTTTGGGGTTAGGCCAATTTCAAAAACCTGGTCGTTCTCTACATCAAAAATGTTGGCTACCGGGGTTCCGGGAGCAAGATCGTCTTGCATCACCATAATCCCTTCGTGGCTTTGGCCAAGGCCAATTTCTTTTTCAGAACAGATCATTCCAAAACTGGCTTCTCCTCTAATCTTTCCTTTCTTAATTGGCCAGGCTTCCCCGCTTCCATCATAAAGGGTAGTGCCAATAGTCGCTACCGGAACCTTTTGTCCCGCTGCAATATTTGGAGCACCACAAACAATTTGTACCTGCTCCCCATTTCCAAGATCTACGTTGGTAAGTTGTAACTTATCAGCGTTTGGATGACTTTTGCATTCCAGCACATGCCCAACAACAATTCCTTCAAGGCCACCTTTAATGCTTTGAAAGACCTGTAAGCCTTCTACCTCGAGGCCCAGATCGGTGAGCAATTCCCCTGTTTCTTCTGGAGCTTCCGGAAGTTTAATAAATTGTTTAAGCCAGTTATATGAAATTTTCATGTCTCAATATTTTCAGTTCGCAAAGATAGTATTACGAATAGTTTTGGCATAATTTCAAATTTTAATTTTATACCTTATTTCAGCAATATTGAGAAAAAAGAAAGGAGCGACCTAAGTTGCTCCTTTCAAGCGCTAATTAAACTTAAAATAATAATTAAGCTTTCCTTTTAAACTTCATATTATTTACAAGCTCCCAATCCTGGCTACCTTCTTTTGGGATATAAATGTTCCATTCAATATTATCACTATCGGTTTTTGTGATCTCGTGTTTGGCTTGTTTTTGCTCATTGTTTTCATTATAATCCTCCAGGAATTCAAATTGACCATTGCCTTTATCTTTAATTTTTAAGTCAGAAATTTCAATACCATTAGGATTAACAGCGTTGATATACGCCATTTCATAAACATCATCTAGCGCATTGTAAGCTACAATTCTTTCACAGCAAGCGGCATTTCCCTCTTTAGTATGTTTAACTCTCAATACCGATTCTCCCGGTAAATAACTAACGTTTTGCGTGCTTGGGGGTATATCTACTGCCTGCCCATCTCTATAACCGGTTTGGGTTATTTCCCAGTTTCCCGTTAGAAAATCTAGTTGACGGTGCTTATCTTCTAATTTTGCCAATTTAGAGAGCGAGGCCTGCTTCATTTGTTTTTTTTCGTTTTCATCCTTTATATTCTCCGCTAATTTGGCTGCTTTTTTAAAATGTTCTTTGGCCTTTTCCTTCTCTCCTTTTTCCAGTAACAAATCACCATAGGAATCATAAGGATTAGCTTCTTTTGGATATTCATCAATTTGAGCTTTAAAAACCTTCTCTGCAGCTTCAAGATCTTTATTCTCCATGAGTTTGTACCCCAGTAGATTTAAAGGTTCCTGTAAATTTTTATATTCTGTGGTTTTATTCTTTTCATACATTTTCATGGCTTTATCAAGCCCGTTACTTTTATATTCCTCATATAACTTCTCTTCTAAGGCCTTTTCGGTATTTTCCTGAGCAAACAGTAGGCCACCACATACAATAAGCATAAGGCTTATAATCCTTCTCAAAACTATTCCCCCTTTCATAATTTCTAATGTTTTGGTTAATATTTAAATTTACGGAAAAATGGGCTAAAATGACGCGTAAAAATTATCTGACTAATCTGTAAATCAAGTTGTTAATGTTGCTTCTGATTTCTGAAAAGGCTTTGTTTTATTAAGGATGCAGCAGGCAAATAGAAGAGGATTTTGATTTTTAGTTTGGTGAAAATCAAGGGAAAATCAGTAGTCTTTTTTTGCTGAAGATTGGAACCTAACTAATGTAATTCCAGATATTTTTATGCTTCGCTACTTGAGCATAGGTAAACCGAAGTACTTTATTTTTTTCGAGTGAGAGGTTTGGATCTTCTTTTAAGATCTTCATTGCGTGATAACGAGCTGATTTCAAGATTTGATTATCCTTTACAATATCGGCAATTTTGAGGTTCAACACCCCGCTTTGCTGCGTGCCCATAATATCTCCAGGACCGCGTAATTTTAAATCAACTTCGGCAATCTCAAATCCGTCGTTGGTTGCGGTCATAGTTTCCAGCCTGGTTTTACTGTCGTTAGATAATTTATGCCCCGTCATTAAAATGCAAAAGCTTTGCTCAGCGCCACGACCTACACGGCCCCTAAGCTGGTGCAATTGGGAAAGGCCAAACCTCTCAGCACTTTCAATAATCATCACACTGGCATTTGGCACATTCACACCAACTTCAATAACAGTGGTAGCGACCATAATTTGGGTTTCGCCTCTTACAAAACGGTCCATTTCATAATCTTTGGCATCAGATTTCATTTGCCCGTGGACTATAGAAATTTGCATTTCGGGAAATTCACGCGCAATGCTTTCGTAACCATCCATCAAATCTTTATAATCCATTTTTTCAGATTCCTGAATTAGGGGATACACTACATAAACCTGACGCCCTTTCTTAATTTCATCTTTTATAAAAGCGAAAACTTTGAGTCGGTTACTATCGTAGCGGTGAACGGTTTTAATAGGTTTTCTTCCCGGCGGTAATTCATCTATTACTGAAATATCCAGGTCGCCGTAAAGACTCATGGCCAAAGTCCTGGGAATTGGTGTTGCAGTCATTACTAAAATATGCGGCGGCACCTGGTTTTTTCGCCACAATTTTGCCCGTTGCGCGACACCAAAACGGTGTTGTTCATCTATAACGGCCAGTCCTAAATTCTTAAACTTCACCTTGTCTTCCAGCAAAGCGTGAGTACCAATTAGAATATTTATTTCCCCATTTTCCAGTTTTTCGTGAATTTCCCGGCGTGCTTTTGTTCTTGAAGAACCCGTAAGTAAAAAAATTTTGGTATCTAGATCTTTACAAAGTTCAACCAGTCCGTTATAATGCTGAATTGCTAAAATCTCGGTGGGTGCCATAAGGCAGGCCTGGAAACCATTATCTAGCGCAATAAACATAGACATTAGCGCCACAATGGTTTTTCCTGAGCCCACATCGCCCTGCAACAATCGATTCATTTGAGCGCCGCTTCCTAAGTCAGCTCTAATTTCCTTGATTACCCGTTTTTGTGCGCCGGTAAGTTCAAAAGGAAGATGATTGCTGTAGAATTCGCTGAAATTCTGCCCGATTTCTTCAAAAACAAAACCTTTTATTTTTTGTTTCTGAAGCATATTTTTAATGAGCAATTGCAGCTGAATGTAAAACAGCTCTTCAAATTTTAATCGAAACTGAGCCTTGGTTAATAAATCCTGGCTCTGTGGAAAATGAATATTGAATATAGCCTCCGGCTTTGAAATTAGTTTTAATTCAGAAGTGATTTCTTCTGAAAGCGTCTCGTAAAATTTCCCTTTGGTTTCAATAAAAAGTTGCTGCATCAATTTATTGACAACCCGGTTGGTAATGCCCGATTTTGCTAATTTTTCGGTAGAAGGGTATACCGGTTGCATCGCGGTACGCAGTTGTTTTTTATATTCCTCAACTGGTTCCATCTCGGGATGTGGCATACTAAACAGGCCGTTATACCAATTTGTTTTTCCGAAAATCACATAGGGGGTATTGATCTTTAAATTTTCCCGAATCCATTTCTGGCCGCGAAACCAAACTAGTTCCATTTTTCCAGTTTCGTCAATAAAATCGGCTACCAGTCTTTTGCCGCGTTTTTGATCTACAGATTTTATGTGCGTGATTTTGCCTACCACCTGCACTTCAGCCGAATTGCGCTGCAGTTCATTTATTTTATAAAAACGGGTTTTATCCAGGTAACGGTTTGGAAAGAAATTTAACAGGTCCTGGTAGGTGTGAATGCCAAGTTCTTTCCGCAGTAAATCGGCGCGGTTTGGGCCGACCCCTTTCAGGTAATCTATGGGCGTTTGCAAAATATTGGCGTTCATGAAAACGAAGATATTAAAATCAGGTTTTTTAGGCTGAATTTCATTTAAAAATTAAAATCTAAATTTCCCAGGCTTAAAATTTGTTTAGTTTTTGTAATTTGTTGGCTGTAGTTTTTTATTATGAAATATCCCCTTATCGCCCTCCTTTGCTGTTTCTTTTTGAACATTTATGCTCAATCGCCGATAGTAGATTCACTGAATCAAATCAATAGTATAGATTTTAAAAAGGCCGAAGCTGAAATTTTCATTCTTCCAAAGAAAAAGGAAATTAGGGGAGAAGTGAGCTATAATTTTGAAGTTTTAAAAAGTATAGATTCATTCTATGTTGACGCGCGAAATATAAATTTTGAAAAAGTTCTGCTGAATGGAGAACCAAAAAACTTCAGAAATACCGGTGCACGCATTTGGATAAAAAATGAATTGAGAACTTCAGAAAACAATTCCCTTCAACTGAAATATTCAGTAAAACCTAAAGAAGCAGTGTATTTTATCAATTGGAATATCCCTGATTCTATCAAGGCTCCTAAACAAATCTGGACACAGGGACAGGGAAGATATACTTCTAATTGGTTGCCTTCTTTTGACGACCAACGGGAGAAAGTGGAATTTGATATGACTTATCATTTTCCCAAAGATTTAGAAGTGATGGCCAACGGAAAACTCACAGGGACATCGGTGAATGATTCTTTAAAAAGCTGGAATTTTGGGATGCAGCAGCCTATGAGCAGCTACTTGCTCGTTTTTGCTGCAGGAAATTATAAGGTAGAAGAAAGCAAATCGGCGTCAGGAATTCCATTGCAGTTTTATATGCCGGTTTCAGAAAAGGCAAAAATGGAACCCACTTACAGGTATACCAAAAAGATTTTTGATTTCCTGGAGAATGAAATTGGGTTGGCATATCCCTGGCAAAATTATAAGCAGGCGCCGGTACGTGATTTTCTATATTCCGGGATGGAAAATACCACCGCTACTATTTTTGATCACGCGTTTATCACCGATTCCATAGCCTTTAAAGATCGAAATTATGTAAGCGTTAACGCCCACGAAATGGCGCACCAATGGTTTGGAAATGTAGTGACTGCAGAAACCGCAAACGATCATTGGCTGCACGAAGGTTTTGCTACTTTTTACGCCTTGCTTGCCGAGCGTGAGATTTTTGGCGATGACTATTATTATTGGCAACTTTACCAATCTGGAGAAAAACTTAAAGAGTTAAGTGATACTGGTAAGGGAGAAGCGGTAACAAAAGCTAAAGCGAGTTCCCTTACTTATTATCAAAAAGGTGCCTGGGCTCTGCATATTTTGAGAGAAAAGGTAGGAGAAACCGCTTTTAAAAATGCAGTGAAGAGTTACCTGGAACTTTACAAGTTTAAAACTGCAACTACCGATAATTTTATTGCCGAAGTTGAAAAAGAGTCCAACGTAGATCTCTCAGATTTTATGTCTAAATGGTTAAATCAAACCGCTTTTCAGGGTTTTGCGGCTTTAAATTCTTTAAAAACCTCGGAATTTATTCAAAATCATTTGAATATTTCGGGACTTCGGGAAACGCCACTGGAGAAAAAAGCAGAGCTGTTAAGTGCAGCACTTAATTTCCCGGTGAGCGATTATACCGGGCAGGAAGTGGTTTATCAATTAGAAGGTGAAACTTCAGCAACAGCCATAAAGCTTTACAAAAAAGCATTTGAAACGAACAATATTTACGTACGCCAGGCCATTGCAACCAGCATGGAAAGAATTCCGAAGGAACTAAAAACAGCTTTTGAATCTTTATTGAATGATGAATCCTATATAACCCAGGAAGCTGCGCTGCTAAAATTATGGATGAATTTTCCACAAGAGGTTTCCACTTATTTAGATAAAACTAAAGGAACTGAAGGTTTTACCAATAAAAATGTGAGAATGCTTTGGCTTACCTTAAATCTGGTGACGCCAAATTACGAGCCAGAAAAACAACAGGAAAACTATAATGAGCTTTCGGGCTATACCGCTACGCATTTTCCAATTGAAGTACGGGAAAACGCATTTGGATATTTATACCAGATAAATAGTTTTACTACCCAAAATCTGCTGGATCTTATGCAAGGAACCCAGCACCCAACCTATAGGTTTAGAGATTATTCCCGGCAATTGCTTACCGAGCTGCTTAAAAACGATGAATATCACCAGAAATTCTTAGCTTTAAATGATCGTCTTTCCCAAAAGGAGCAGGACTATCTGCAAACTAAACTTTAATGTATGCGAGCATTGGTAATATCTGGAGGAGGCAGTAAAGGCGCTTTTGCCGGTGGTGTTGCCCAGTATTTAATTGAAGAATTAAAACGTGATTACGATCTATATTTAGGAACTTCAACGGGAAGTTTGCTAATTTCACACCTGGCCTTGAATAAGTGTGAAAAGATAAAAGATATTTACACTTCAGTAAATCAATCCAGTATTTTTAGCAATCGTCCTTTTCTTATCAAGCGGCAGCACGGGTACGATCAAATAAGCATTAACCATTTTAATGTGCTTATTAATTTTCTGAAAGGAAAAAAGACTTTTGGCGAAAGTAAAAACCTAAAAAAACTTATAGAAGCCACTTTAACCAAAGAAGAATTTTTGAGCTTGCAAGCGGGAGCGAAAGATGTTGTGGTTACTGTTTCTAATATTTCTTTGAATGCGGTTGAATATAAATCGATTAAGGATTTTGATTATAAAGAGTTCTGTGAGTGGATCTGGATTTCCTGCAATTACACACCTTTTATGAGTTTGGTGCAAAAAAAAGGTTGTGAATATGCCGATGGTGGATTAGGGACAATGGTGCCTATAGAAGAAGCGATAAAACGAGGGGCTACACATATTGACGCGGTAATATTACAGACTGAGGCTACTTTTTATAATAGAATGCCTTCCAAAAACGTTTTTGGACTGATCACTAATTTGTTTCGGTTTATGCTGGATAGGATTGAAAAGCAAAATATTAAAATAGGAAAATTTGCAGCTGCTAATAAGAATGTAACTATAAATTTTTATTACACGCCTACGGTATTGACTACCAATTCCCTTATTTTTGATGAAAAGCAAATGAAGTCCTGGTGGAGAAGTGGTTACAATTTTGCCCGGGAAAAAAGCGAAGAAATTAATCAAATTGAACTTTAATGCGGGCACTGGTAATATCTGGCGGTGGGAGTAAAGGCGCTTTTGCAGGCGGCGTGGCCCAATATTTAATTCAGGAGGAAGGCAAGGAATACGATTTGTTTCTGGGCACTTCAACCGGAAGCTTACTTATTCCACACCTCGCCATGGGAAATATAGATAAGGTTTACGACATCTACACCAATGTAAACCAGCGCAAGATTTTTAGTATTAATCCTTTTGTGGTAAAGCGAAAAGAAGGCCGTGAATATGTGACCATCAATTACTTTAATATGTTCTGGCAATTTGTGCGGAAGAGAAGAACCTTTGGAGAAAGCCAGAATCTCAGAAAACATATAAAAAATAATTTTTCTGAAGAGAATTTCAATCAGCTGAAAAGCCAGGTTGAAGATGTGATTGTTACTGTTTCAAATTTATCTAAAAACCGCGTAGAATATAAGTCGATTAAGGATTTTTCTTATGAAGATTTTTGCGACTGGATCTGGATAAGCTGTAATTACATTCCTTTTATGAGTCTCGCCAAAAAAGACGGATTTGAATATGCCGATGGTGGGTTGGGTTGCGTGGTGCCTATTCGGGAAGCCATAAAACGCGGTGCAACTGAGGTAGACGCAATTATCCTGGAAGCCGAAAATATGGAATATAATAAAGTGCTGGGTAAAAATCCATTTTCTTTAATGATTAACCTTTTTGGATTTTTACTGGACCAGGTAGAATATCACGACATCGTAGAAGGAAAACTAGCAGCTTTAAATAAAAAGGTAAAACTGAATACGTATTACACTCCTACAAAATTGACTGAAAACTCACTGGTTTTTAATAAAAAATTAATGGGTGAATGGTGGCAACAAGGTTACGATCACGCCAAAGAAAAACATTTGCAATTCCTGGCTACCAAACGCAAAAGTTTCTTTGGGTTATTTTAAATGAAACGTTTTACTTCATTTTTTAGGTAAGCGATGGCAGCTTCAGTAGGAGATTGTTTTTCTATTAGATTTTTGAGAATCACTTCCCTTAATTTGTCGGCATCGGTTACACTTTCCTGCTGGTTTGCCTTCCGAATGATTCCTATAGTAGCATTTTTTGCTGTTTTTATATAATCCCAACATTCAACAGAAAGATAAATTTGCTGTGCGAGGTTATGCTCAAATTCCTGTTCTATGGTGTTGATCAATAATCGCTCGTAAGCTTCTTTGTCATCGGAATTTGGTTTTACCCTAAACAGGATTTTCCCGGGAGAGATGCGTTCCAGAAAGAGCGTCATTCGTTCATAAGCCTGTAATTTTAAAGGAAGCGCTGTTTTTTGATTTTCCCTATGCAATAAAAACCGTCTGCGGTTTTCTTCATTTTTATTATAGGAGCTAAAAAAATAAAAGGCTACCACACCAACGATTAAAGCCGGCAAAATAGCTAAAAGTATTTGGGAAAGTTCTATCTGGTTCATTCGTTCTTATTATGTACCGAGGTCTCTTCGGTTTCTGCTTCTTTGGTTGTAACTTCTTTTTGCTTATGTATGCCGCCTAGATGTGGGCAATCCATATGCACCTGAATACCGTCGAAAGGTACTTTTTCTTTGTGATATGCAAAAGTAGTGGCCAGGGTTTTTGCCAGGTTCTTGTCGCTCAAATTTATTTCTACATCGTCCATGGTGAATTGCGCAGGATGTTCGTAACCGCAGGCGTGCGTTATCTCCAGCAGTTCTTTTCTGAATTTTGTAAAGTAATAATTCACTCTTTTCGATTTGTCCTTTACGTTTATTCCTGCCTGCAACCATTTGTTTTGCGTAGCAACGCCGGTAGGGCAGGTGTTGTTGTGACAGGCCTGTGCCTGTATGCAACCAATGCTCATCATCGCCTCCCGGGCCACATTTATACAATCGGCGCCAAGGGCGAAGGCCATTGCAGCTTTGGCTGGAAAACCGAGTTTCCCACTGCCAATAAATACAATTCTATCGGTAATTCCTTCGTTAAGAAATATTTTATACACATCGGTAAAAGCGTAGATCCAGGGTAGAGAAACGTGATCGGCAAAACTTGGTGGTGCAGCACCGGTACCACCTTCTCCTCCATCTATGGCGATAAAATCGGGGCCACGTTTTGTTCTTGCCATAATCGCGGCGAGTTCTTCCCATTGGTTTAATCTTCCCACCGCCGATTTTATCCCAACCGGAAGCCCGGTGGCATCGGCAATTTCTTCAATAAAATCTATCATTTCAGGGATATTGCTAAAGGCGGTATGGTTAGGAGGCGAAAGCACATCTTTGCCAATAGGTACATGCCTGATTTCAGCAATTTCTTTAGTGATTTTTGAAGCGGGTAAGACACCACCTTTTCCTGGTTTAGCACCCTGTGAAAGCTTGATTTCAATAGCCCTAATCTGCGGATTATCTTCTACTAATTTCACCATTCTATCCATTGAAAAGTTTCCTTCTTCGTCCCGGACCCCAAAATAACCGGTTCCAAAATGAAAAACCACATCAGCGCCTTTTTGGTGGTATTGTGAAAGTCCGCCTTCCCCGGTATTATGGTAAGCCCCGGCTTGTTTACAACCTTCATTCATAGCTTCTACGGCTTTAGCCGAAAGGGCACCAAAACTCATCGCAGAAACATTGATAATTGAACCGGGCCTAAAGGGTCGTTTCCGGTTGTTGAATTTTCCCATTACTTTTCCGCACGCTATAAAGTTTGGGTCAATTTTATTGGGATGATCTTCTTTAAGGTTGAAGGGGATCATCGCATTATTTATAAAGATATAATGTGTTGAAAATATATCCTGATCGGTTCCAAAACCTTCGTAATTGTTTTCATTTTTTGCTGAAGCATAAATCCAGCCCCGTTCTATACGGTTAAAAGGTAACTCGTCCCTGTTGCTGGCAACAATATATTGACGTAATTCCGGACCAATTCCTTCCAAAAAATACCGCAGGTGTCCCACCACGGGAAAATTATGCTTTATAGTGTGTTCGCGGTTAAAAAAAATATCTTTTATAGCTATTAAAACGATAAAAATAAGAATCCATCCCCACCAGGGAATTACCGCTAAAAAGCTAAAAACACCTTCCATTTTTACTGGTTTAAGTAGTCTATAGCCAGTTGTGACAAAGTTTTTACGCCCAGTAACAAACCGCTTTCATCAATAAAGAAATCGGGAGTATGATGTGGTGCAGGATTTACTACGCCAGGAGTTTTTCCGCCAAGGAAAAAATACAAACCGGGAATTTCTTGAGCAAAAAATGAAAAATCTTCAGCTCCGGTTATAGCCTTAATATTAACAACATTCTCTTCTCCGGCTACTTTTTGTAAGGTTGGAAGCATTTTAGCGGTAAGCTCAGGATCATTGTAGGTTATTGGATAACCTTTGGCAATTTCTATGGTAGCTTCGGCTCTATATGCTGCAGCCAGTGCAGGCACCATTTCCTCCATTCTTTTATTGATCATTTTTTGCATATCTACATCCAGAGTTCGTAAAGTTCCAATAATGGTGGCCTCTTCCGGAATAATATTACTTCTTACCCCGCTTTCTATTTTTCCTATAGAAAGAACAGCGGCTTCCTGAGTAAGTTCTGCTTCCCTGGATATAATTGTTTGAAGTCCATCAATTATTTTTACCGAAGCCATAATAGGATCTATACCACTCCAGGGTGTAGAACCGTGGCTCTGTTTTCCTTTGACCTTGATCTCAAAACTTTGTGAAGCAGCCATGATACCCTCAGGTTTGTAGGATATAGTATTTACATCTTTATCTGCAGAAATATGCAAACCAAAAATGGCATCCACATCAGGATTTTTTAGAACGTTCTCTTCAACCATCAGCTTAGCTCCACCCTCTTCACCGGGAGGGGCGCCTTCTTCTGCCGGTTGGAAAATAAATTTTACAGTTCCCGGAAAATCATTGTTTTTGGAAAGAATCTCTGCTACTCCCATTAAAATTGCGATATGGGTGTCGTGGCCGCAGGCATGCATTACAGGAACCTGCTCCCCACGAAATTCACTTGTTGCAACAGATTTAAAAGGGACATCGGTTCGCTCTTTAACCGGGAGCCCATCAATATCAGCTCTCAATCCTACTACTTTTCCCGGACGATTCCCTTTTAGAATTCCAACTACCCCGGTTTTAGCAACGCCCGTCTGAACTTCTATCCCCAGTGATTCTAAATGTGCAGCGATTTTTTTTGCTGTTTCAAATTCCCTGTTTCCTAATTCGGGATGTTGATGGAAATCTCTTCTCCATTCTATAACCTGTTCTTCAAGTTCCTCGAAATCACTTTCGGGAATAGTATTTTGCGCCTGGATAAATCCGGTTAAAAAAAATAAGAAAAGTAGGGGTGTTTTCATCTTGCTGTTTTTTAGAAATTAATAATTCGATAATCCATATTTTGAAGCTGAACTAAGGCTGTCATAGCTGAAAGCGCAATTTTCACATCATTGGCTGCTTTTTCTGTTGTTACCTTATGATGTTTAGCACTCTGCCCACATAATATAACCTGAACGCCATGTTTTGTAAGTTCATCGAGCAAAGGCAGATTGGGATTTGAATTAGTCTGTGGATATTTTTTGGTATAAAACTTATCTCTAAGTACATCATTAATGGCACTACCGTGTACTACCAATGCAATCTCCATATTTCTTAAATCTACACCGGCTTTTTCATGCATATTCAGGAAGCGGGCAGCAGTTTCGATAAGTTTGTTTGGTTCATTGCTTGCAAAGTTACGGTTTACATCAAATACTACTTTTAAGACAGATGATGTATCGGTCTTAAAATCTGGAGAACTAATATGATATGTGGCACCATATTCAGGGATAACATTGCCAGCTTCTGGTACCTGTGCTTTCATTATTCCCAGGCTCAATAAGCATATAAGGAAAAATAGTCTGATTTTCATAAGTTAAAGATTCTGATGTAAAAACAATCGGGTTTAAATATATTAAAATATCTATCAATACTGAGAATGCATACTTAATTGTTCGAAAAATCAACTACTTCCAGGTTTCCTTTTTTACGCATTTTGGTTACCTTTCAGCTTTTAAAAAAGGAAAAATATTGGAAGCTTATTTAGCCGAATTAAATGACGCACAGCGCGCGCCTGTTTTGCAAAAAGATGGCGCCATGATTGTGATTGCAGGAGCAGGATCTGGGAAAACCAGGGTGCTTACCTATCGTATTGCTTACTTAATGAGCCAGGGAGTAGACCCTTTTAATATTTTATCGCTCACCTTTACCAATAAAGCGGCCCGGGAAATGAAAACCCGTATCGCTAAAATTGTTGGTAACAGCGAAGCGAAGAATCTCTGGATGGGAACTTTTCACTCTATTTTCGCCAAAATCTTGCGTTTTGAAGCCGATAAATTGGGCTATCCTTCAAACTTCACCATTTACGATACACAAGATTCTCAAAGCGTGATCAGGGCGATTATTAAAGATATGCGCCTCGATAAAGACGTTTATAAATATAAACAGGTTTACAGCCGGATTTCTTCCTATAAGAACAGCTTAATTACCGTAAAAGCTTATTTCCAAAACCCGGAGTTGAAGGAAGCCGATGCGATGTCTAAAAAACCGCGTTTGGGAGAAATCTATCAGGAATATGTGGAGCGTTGTTTTAAAGCCGGTGCGATGGATTTTGATGATCTTTTGCTGAAAACAAACGAGCTTTTAAATCGTTTTCCCGAAGTGCTTCATAAATACCAGAATCGTTTCAGATATATTCTGGTAGATGAGTATCAGGATACGAATCATTCGCAGTATTTGATTGTAAAAGCACTTTCAGATAAATTTCAGAATATATGCGTGGTGGGAGATGATGCGCAGAGTATTTATGCCTTCCGCGGAGCGAATATTAATAATATCCTGAATTTCCAAAAGGATTACGATAACGTGCAAATGTACCGTTTGGAGCAAAATTATCGCTCTACCAAGAATATTGTAAATGCGGCAAACTCTATAATTGAAAAGAATAAAACCAAACTAGAAAAAATAGTTTGGACTGCTAATGATGAAGGGCCAAAGATTGTGGTCAACCGCCTCCTAACCGATGGGGAAGAAGGCCGTTTTGTTGCCGGTTCTATATTTGAAAATAGAATGCAAAATCAGATGAATAATGGTGATTTTGCCATTTTATATAGAACCAACGCGCAAAGTAGGGCGATGGAAGATGCCCTTAGAAAAAAGGAAATTCCTTACAGAATTTACGGCGGACTTTCATTCTACCAGCGTAAAGAAATTAAGGATGTCCTGTCTTATTTACGCCTGCTGATTAATCCTAAAGATGAAGAGGCTTTAAAGAGAGTAATCAATTACCCCGCACGGGGAATTGGGCAAACCACGATGGATAAACTGAGCATTGCGGGGAATCAATATGGGAAAACCATTTTTGAAATTATTGAAAATATAGATCATCTGGATCTTAAGATCAATAAGAGTACGCGTACCAAGCTGGACAATTTCGTGAACATGATAAAGAGTTTCACGATTTTAGCCGAAAATGCCGATGCGTTTACCGTTGCCGATACGGTGACCAAAAAAACAGGTTTGGTTCAGGAATTAAAAAAGGACGGTACTCCGGAAGGTATTGCCAGAATTGAAAATATTGAAGAATTACTTAACGGGATCAAGGATTTTGTAGAAGGCCAAAAAGAACTTGCCGATGCCAATGGTTCTTTAGCTGAATTCCTGGAAGACGTTGCACTGGCCACCGATATGGATAAAGACACCGGCGATGACGACCGAGTGGCTTTAATGACCATTCACCTGGCAAAAGGACTGGAGTTTCCATACGTATATATTGTTGGTTTGGAAGAAGATCTCTTTCCTTCGGGAATGAGTATGAATACCCGAAGTGAGCTGGAAGAAGAGCGGCGCTTATTTTATGTGGCGCTTACCCGGGCAGAAAAACAAGCCTACCTAACTTATACGCAATCCCGCTACCGCTGGGGAAAACTTGTAGATGCAGAACCGAGTAGGTTTATAGAAGAGGTAGACGAGCAGTATATGGATTATATGATTCCGCAGGATGACTATAAATATAAACCGCTAATAGACACTGATATTTTTGGCGATGATGTTGATAAAAGTAAACTGCGCCAAAGCAAACCTAAAAAAGGGACTCCACCCCCGGCACATAAACCTAGTGAATCTCAGTTAAGGAAGCTGCGGAAATTAAAACCCGCCAGCCCTGAACCCGAAAAAGCCACGAATGCTATAAAGCTTGAAGCTGGAAACGTGGTAGAACATATGCGTTTTGGGAAAGGAAAAGTACTGGCCATAGATGGCGTGGGACAGGACAAAAAAGCTGAAATTGATTTTGAAAACGGCGGAATTAAAAAGTTGTTGCTAAGATTCGCAAAGCTGAAATTAATCTCCTAAATCTCGTTAAACTTCTGTTATATAAAGCCGCGTCAAGCGGCTTTCTTTTTACCTTCAAAATAAAAAATTATGATTAAAGAGGGAAGTAAAGTCAGTTGGAAATGGGGAAATGGAAAAGCTGAAGGGAAGGTTGTTAAGACCTATGCGGAAGAGGTCAACAAAACTATAGATGGAAGCGAGATAACCCGAAAAGGAGAAAAAGGAAATAAAGCACTTTTTATAGAACAGGAAGATGGCAGTAAAGTGCTGAAGCTGGAAAGTGAAGTTTCTAAATCAGATTAATCAAACCAATTTGGAAATATCTGCGCGAAAATTTGTAAATTCTCGGTTATTAAAATCTATAACTATGGCTGAATTACTTAAAATTTACGACAAGAACCCAAGTCAAAAACATATTGATAAAGTAGTAGAAGTACTAAGGAACGGTGGGCTTATTATTTACCCTACCGATACCGTATACGGTTTAGGCTGTGATATCACCAATACTTCGGCTTTAGAGAAGATCGCTCAAATTAAGGGCGTAAAGCTTGAAAAGGCTAACTTCTCTTTTATTTGTGAAGATTTAAGCAATCTTTCAGATTACGTGAAACAAATAGACTCGGCAACTTTTAAGGTGCTAAAAAGAAACCTTCCCGGGCCTTATACATTTATCTTACCTGGAAATAGTAACCTGCCAAATGTCTTTAAAAAGAAGAAAACCGTAGGAATTAGGGTACCCGATAATGCTATATGCAAAAGCATTGTTGCCACTTTAGGGAATCCAATCGTTTCTACCTCTATCTATGATGAAGATGAGGTTATAGAATACACCACAGATCCAGAACTGATTAAAGAAAAATGGGATCACCTGGTAGACCTGGTAATAGATGGTGGTTATGGAGATAATATTCCATCTACCGTTATAGATCTAACCACTTCTGAACCAGAAGTAATAAGGGAAGGAAAAGGCAGTATTGAGATAATGTAGTTTTAAATAAAATTTTTGATAACACGTTAAAAGCCTGCTAAATGCAGGCTTTACTTTTTTATCGAGAACTGTAGTTGCTATCTTAATAGAAAAAATAAGCAATGAATTATATAGAAACCAAGAACGAAGAAAACGGAAATAAAATAAAACTGTCCTACGAAGATTATGGTGAAGGGCAACCAGTGATTCTTATTCACGGCTGGCCTTTAAGTCATAAAATGTGGGAATACCAGGTTGAGAAAATTGTAGATTCAGGATTTAGATGTATAAGCTACGACCGCCGCGGATTTGGTGATAGCGATAAACCCTGGGAAGCTTACGATTATGATACTTTGGCTTCAGATTTAAATGATGTTATTACTGTATTAGGACTTTCCAATGTTATATTAGTTGGTTTCTCCATGGGTGGAGGGGAAGTTGCCCGTTTTATTGGAAAATACGGAACTGCGAATATTGAAAAAGCAGCGTTGATATCAGCTGTCCCACCTTTTATGCTGAAAACCGATGATAATCCCGATGGACTCGACAAAGAAGTTTTTGAAGGATTTAAAGAAGAAATAAGGAAAGACCGCGCAGGTTTTCTGGCCGGTTTTGGAGGTAAGTTTTATAATTTCGAAAAGAATAAGGATAGAATAAGCGAAGACCAGAAACACTACGACTGGAGTATTGCCTGCAAGGCTTCGGCAAAAGCAACTATAGATTGTGTAGATTCTTTTGGTTTAACCGACTTCAGGGGAGATTTAAAACAGTTTGATGTGCCAACGCTAATTGTTCACGGGGATGATGATGAGATCGTTCCAATAGAACTTGCTGGTAAGAAAAGCAAGGATTTAGTTAAAAATAGTACTTTTGAAATAATTGAAGGTGCACCGCACGGATTGGTAATGACTCATAAAAAGGAATTCAACGAAATTTTATTGCGTTTCCTGAAATCTTAATTTCAGAAATACTTTTAAAAACAAAAAACCCCGCAAAAGCGGGGTTTTTTTATAATAAGTTTGAAATTATATCAGCCTAGTTAGCAGATTTCATTCCTTCTTCGATCATTCCGTAGAACTGGTCTAATTTTGGAAGAACTACAATTCTTGTTCTTCTGTTTTTAGCACGACCTTCTTCAGTTGCGTTATCGGCAACAGGAACATAGTAACTTCTACCTGCGGCAGTCATTCTAGCTGGTGCAACACCAAACTCGTCCTGAAGGATTCTAACTACAGAAGTAGCTCTTTTTACACTAAGATCCCAGTTATCTTCAAACATAGAAGTTTTGATAGCTTTATCATCAGTATGTCCTTCTACCATAAACTCGATGTCCGGCTTGTTTTTAACTACAGTAGCAACTTTACCAAGTACTTCTTTAGCACGATCGGTTACATTATATCTACCACTGTCAAATAAAAGTTTATCTGAGATAGAAACGTAAACCACACCTTTTTCAACATTAATCTCAATGTCTTCGTCGCTCATATTACCCAAAGCACCTTTTAAACTGGTTACTAAGGCAAGAGTTACAGAATCTTTTTTGTTAATGGCATCACGCATTCTGGTAATAGCCATGTCCTTTTCTTTAATGCTTTCAAGAGAACGTTCAAGGTTTTCTGCTTCTTTCTTAGAAAGAGTAGCCAGATCACCAACGTTGTTTAATAATGCCGCATTGGTATTGTTAAGCCTTGTGATTTGCTGGTTAAGGTTTTGTTTGTCCTCTAAACATGCATTTAATTTAATGGTAGCAGTGTTTAATTCGTCCTGGGTTTGTTTTTGTTTATCTTCAAGCTCAGCATATTTTTTATTAGATACGCAAGAGGAAAACAAAAGAACGGCGGTTGCCGATAAAAGCATAATTCGTTTCATAATCTTGTAATTGTTATTAATGTTAGATTTTTCAAAAGTATCAAAAAAATGCAAAGCGGAAAAAGAAGCTATAACATAAGTTTGAATCCCTTTATTTTAATTTCGAAAATTCTTTTTTGCCTAAGCAAAAATAAGACCAAATAATAGATTTTAACTGAAAATATTCAGTGTTTTTTGGTACTGATTTTCGCTTTGAATGAATTTTTTTGAAGTTACGGTAAAATGCACTATGAGCCTGAAGGATAGCGTATAAATGTGAAAATTTTCCTGCAGCTATAAATTTCATTCCCGCGATGCCGTCCAAAATCATCCTCATTAGTAAAATCGCGTAAACATTGGGCGCTGGTACGTTTTTCAGCAGCATATATAAGCTGTTTCTAAAATTGAAAAATGTCTTCCGGGGGTTCATATTGTCAAGGGTAGCTCCTCCTACGTGGTAAACTATAGCGGCACCGCAAGATTTAACCTGGTAGCCCAGGTTATGAATTCTCCAGCATAAATCTATTTCTTCCTGATGAGCAAAAAAATCTTTATCGAGTGCACCGGCCTCCCAGTAAACGTTTTTTCTTATAACTAAACAAGCACCACTAGCCCAAAAAATTGGAACATCTTCATTATATTGCCCGTAATCTTTTTCTAAAGTTTCAAATATCCTTCCGCGGCAAAACGGATATCCGTATTTATCTATAAATCCACCGGCGGCCCCGGCATATTCAAAATGATCTTTTTTCTTGAAATCCAGTATTTTGGGTTGAAGCGCGGCTGTTTTAGGCTCATTATTAAAGATTTCAAGAATTGGTTTTAACCAGTTTTCCGTAACTTCTACGTCGCTGTTTAGAAGCACAAAAATATCTTCGGTCAGACCGGAAAGCGCATCGTTGTAACCTTTAGCAAATCCGCCGTTTTCTTTATTTTGAATAATTTTTACCTGTGGAAAATTTTCTTTTACAAATGCTACCGAATCATCGGTTGAAGCATTATCGGCTACATAAATATTAGCTTCTTCAGAAAAACTGATTACGGAAGGCAGAAATTGCTTTAGCAAATCACGGCCATTCCAGTTTAAAATTACTACTGCGGTTGTCATGAGTTTTCAGAAGTTTTGGAAGTAAAATAACCTGGAATTTCAGTTAGAAAATCATATTTCTCCTGCTCATAGTCCAGTTTGCAGTAATAATGTTGCAAGCCGTTGGTGAGCATTAAAAAATCGGCTTTTAGGCTTAGATTATACCTTGCAATCTGATCAAAAACATCCTGGGTGATCTTAATATGCGGGGCTTTACATTCTACCACCACTTTTATTTTTCCGTTAGGATAAAAAACCACAGCATCATATCGCTTCGTAAGTTTTCCCAGTTTGAGTTGCTTTTCAACGTTTATGTGATTTTTGGGGTAATTCTTATCTAAAGTAAGGAATTTGACCACGTGTTGTCTCACCCATTCTTCAGGGGTTAGGACCACAAACTTTTTCCGGAGTTCATCAAAAACGGCTATTTTATTTTCACTATTTTTGAACCGAAACGTATATTTTGGGAAATTTAGCGCTAACATAGGCCAAAAGTAAAAAACAAAACCTCAGCGCGGCAAACTTCGGTTTAAAATAAAATTCAAAAAAACCTTCAGGTTAATGGAAGAAGCAAGAGAGATTGTGAACAATATTCAAAAAGGCAGTGTTTCGCCGCTTTACTTTTTAATGGGCGAAGAGCCTTATTATATAGACAGGATCTCAGATTTTATCGCGCAAAATTTACTGGCCGAAGAGGAAAAAGGCTTCAACCAAATTATAATGTATGGCCGGGATACCAGTGTAGGCGAAATTATTAGCAATGCCAAGCGTTACCCGATGATGGCCGAAAGACAGGTGATTATTGTAAAAGAAGCCCAGGACCTTTCCCGAAGCATAGAAAACCTGGTAGCTTATGCCGAAAATCCGCAGCC
This sequence comes from Salegentibacter tibetensis, assembly GCF_020164485.1. Lineage (GTDB taxonomy): Bacteria > Bacteroidota > Bacteroidia > Flavobacteriales > Flavobacteriaceae > Salegentibacter > Salegentibacter tibetensis. The sequence goes on along the minus strand of NZ_JAIQZA010000035.1, from coordinate 1,810 downwards.
TACCACTACTTTGGTTTTTTGTTACAAATACAAAAGTCTTGATAAGCGAAAGAAGCTTTCTAAAGTCCTGAAGAAAAACGGGGTTTTATTTGAAAGCAAGCGACTGTACGAAAACCAGGTGGCCGATTGGATTATGAAGACCTTAAAAGCCAGAAATTATACTATTTCCCCCAAGGCAGCACAAATGCTGGTGGAATTTTTAGGAATTGATCTAGGCAAAATTGATAATGAATTAAATAAACTTCAGCTTATTACTCCTGAGGGGACTCAAATTACGCCTGAACTTATTGAGCAAAATATAGGGATAAGTAAGGATTTTAATAATTTTGAATTGCGAAAAGCCATAGGAATGCGGGATTCTTTGAAGGCTCATCGCATTGTAAATTATTTTGCGCAAAACCCGAAAGACAATCCTATGGTAGTGACTATTTCGCTTTTGTTTTCCTATTTTTCGCAAATTATGCAATATCATGGCCTGCCCGATAAGTCTAAAGCCAACGTAGCCAAACAGCTTAAAGTGCATCCTTATTTTGTAGGCGATTATATAGCCGCAGCTAAAAATTATCCGATGAAAAAAGTGAGCCAGGTTATTGGTTTACTTCATGAAAGCGATGTAAAAGGAAAAGGTGTGGGCGCAGTGAATGTTTCTCACGGAGATTTACTCAAAGAATTAATGGTGAAGATTTTAAACTAAAAGTATGGTAAAATTCAACTCCTGGATTAGCGCTGCCAGACTAAGAACCTTACCATTATCGGTTTCCGGAATTATTGTAGGAACTACCACTGCTGTAGCAGAAGGATCTTTTAGCATTAGCATATTTAGTTTGGCGCTGGCTACAACTTTAGGCCTTCAAATACTCTCAAATTTTGCCAACGATTATGGTGACGGTGTAAAAGGAACAGATAATGAAGATAGGGTAGGGCCACAACGTGCCATCCAAAGCGGACTTATCTCCCAAAAGGAAATGTTTCAGGGAATCATAATTACCGCTGTAGTTACTTTGCTTTTTGCCATTTTGCTTATTTATGCAGCTTTCGGAAAGGAAAATTTAGGCTATGCTTTATTATTTTTGATACTTGGAATAGGTGCAATTGCAGCAGCTATAAAATATACCGTGGGAAAATCGGCTTATGGCTATCGGGGGCTGGGAGATGTTTTTGTTTTTATTTTCTTCGGATTGGTTGCAGTCTATGGTTCCTATTTTTTATATGCACACCAGTGGAATTGGTTAATACTGCTTCCAGCCTTTAGCATAGGTTTTTTAAGTATGGGCGTGCTAAATCTCAATAATATGCGAGACCGGATTTCTGACGAAAAAGCGGGTAAGAATACATTGGTGGTAAAACTCGGCGCCAAAAATGCTAAAAACTATCATTATTCGCTTATTCTTGGAGCCATACTTTGCCTGGTAATATTTACCGTGCTAACCCTGGAGAGTTTAAATGACTTTCTTTATATCCTGGCTTTTATTCCTTTAATACTTCATCTTAAAAGAGTTGTGGAAAATGAAAATGCCACGCTCCTGGATCCCGAACTAAAGATTTTAGCGCTTTCAACCTTTGCCACGGCACTACTTTTTGGTTTAGGTCAGATCTGGTAGGAAGTTTAACAAAATTATATATTTGAGCGTTTCACACCTTTTTCATCGAATCCTTAAATTAGGGCAAACCATAAAAATTAAGTTATGAAATACCCATGATTTAGCCCACGCAAACACCGATGAGTTTTTTGCTTAAATTTAAGTGATGTAAAAACTTATTGGGATGAAAGCAATTGACTACGAGCAGGTTATTTCCGTGGGATGCGGAA
>NZ_JAIQZA010000034.1 GCF_020164485.1 Salegentibacter tibetensis | reverse complement strand
GCTCACGGGGTTTTATAGCAAGCAGAAATATCCAGAAAAACTCCGGAGGATCAAATATTTTGATAAAGAGACAGGGAAAACTTTAGTTTTTTTAACTAATAATTTCACCTACCAAGCAACGATTATTGCTGAGCTATATAAAGAAAGATGGAAAATCGAATTATTTTTCAAATGGATTAAACAACATCTGAGAATCAAGAGTTTTTTTGGAACAAGCTTGAATGCGGTTTATACCCAAATATGGATAGCAGTAAGTGCCTATCTGATAATTGCAATTATGAAGAAAAGACTGAAAATAGAGCTTGAACTTTACACTATTTTTCAAATTTTGAGTATTAGCCTCTTTGAGAAAGTAACTATAAATCAACTACTTAACAATAAAGAATACAGAAAGAATATTAATGACGATTATAACCAACTGAAAATGTTTAATTTATAACCGGACACTAGTGATATACTATATAGAATTTTCGGTCACCCTCAATTTGTTTCAAGGCTTGCCCCGTAATTTATTCGGGGGCTAAATTGAAGAAAAAATCACATTAATTGAATTTCATTTAAACTAATAAAATGAAACCAGCATGATGCTGGACCCGAAAATTGGCAACAAACAGGAGTATGATTATAAATTTCTGCCTAATTCTAACATTGGGGTTAAAAAATAAATGGATGTCCGTTTTTATTCATAAGATCAAAATCATGAATAAATCGTCATGCTGAATTTATTTCAGCATCTAGCAAGAGCAGTACGATACACTCAACTTAGATCCTGAAACAAGTTCAGGATGACGTCCAAATTTTGGATTATGACTTTTTACGGATATACAATAAAAAATATAAACAGATGAAAATAAAAACATCAAAAGCACTTAATCTCCTGATCTTATTTTTACTGCTAACCGCATGCAAAAATGATCAAAAGGAACAAAATACAGCTTTAGATCAATCTAAAAAATCGGTTGAATTAAGCTATGCCAGTAATTTTAGCATCAGTGAATTTGGGGATTATTATTTATTAAAAATAGAAACACCCTGGCCCGATGCCGAAGAGGCGTTTACTTATCTGCTTACGAAGGAAAATGCCAATATTCCGGAAGATTTGAACTACGATCAAAAAGTACAAATTCCGGTAGAGAAAATGGTAGTTACTTCAACCACTCATATTCCGGCTTTGGAAGCTTTAAATGAAGAAAACAGCCTAATAGGGTTTCCGGGTCTCGATTATATTTCTTCGAAAAAAACCAGGAAATTGATCAATAGAGAAAAAATCAAAGAACTGGGGAAAAATGAAAACATTAATACTGAAGTGCTTATTAACCTTGATCCTGAAGTAGTGATTGGTTTTGCCATAGACGGAAACAACAAAACCTTTGAAACCGTTCAGAAAACCGGGATTCCGGTTATGTATAATGGGGACTGGACCGAGAAAACCCCGTTAGGCAAAGCAGAATGGATTAAATTCTTCGGTGTGTTTTATGATAAATTAGAGGAAGCTGAAAGCATATTTAATGAAATAGAAAGTTCGTATGCAGAAGCTAAAGAATTGGCGAAATCGGCCAAAGAAACCCCAAAAGTTTTAAGCGGAGCGATGTATAAAGACCAATGGTATTTGCCTTACGGAAATTCGTGGCAGGCTCAGTTTATAAAAGATGCAAACGCAAATTATATTTATGCCAATACAGAAGGAAATGGCAGTATGGCTTTATCTTTTGAAAATGTATTGGACAAAGCCCAGGATGCAGAATTCTGGATTAGCGCAGGACAATATACTTCTTACACCCAACTTTTAAAAGAATCTCAACATTACCAGCAATTTGAAGCTGTACAGGATAAAAATGTCTATAGCGTAAGTCTTACTAAAGGAGAAACGGGTGGTGTACTTTACTTTGAGCTCGGTCCACAACGACCCGATTTGGTACTAAAAGACCTGGTTTCTATTTTTCATCCCGATTTGTTACCGGGTTATGAAAATAGGTTTTTTAAGCCATTGGAAGAATAATGCCGAGAAAAATTTTTATCTTTAAAAGATAAAAGACTGAAAATGAAAACTATTGCTGTAAATATTAAAGAATCTGTATTCAAAGAATCTAAAAAATTATCTGCGGGGCTTCAGAAATCTACAGAAATCTATATAAATGAAGCAATACAGTATTACAATCTTCATCAAAACAGAGAGATTTTAAGGAAAAGACTCAAAGAAGAATCTCTGAATGTTCTTCAAGATTTTGAAGAAATCGATTATGAAAATTAATCAGTTTGAGGTGTGGATAGCCGATTTAAATCCATGAATTGGCACTGAAGCCGGTAAAAAAAGACCAGTTATAATCATTCAAACCAATTTATTAAATTCCGTAAATCATCCTTCAACCTTAATTTGTCCGCTTACTACAAACGTTCAAAAAAATGCCCAAATACTCCGTGTCTGTTTGCCAAAAGACACGGCCAGCCTTACCAAAGAATGCGATATAATGGTTGATCAGCTAAGGGCAATAGATAATAAAAGATTAGTCAAAAAAATTGGAAAGGTCCCCTCATCAATCTCATCAAAATTAAAAGAAAACCTTCTTATAATTATGGATATCGGCTAATATTCCATTATCGCTCTGCTTTAATTTTATCTCCTCAATTTATTTCAGATATTTACATCGAAATAAATCACCGGCCTTGCTGCAGTCCCAAAAATACGTACTTCCACTTTTACTCCTTTTCTTTGGAGTAATTTTTCTTGGCTTTTTAAATATTAGTTTGGGATCTGTAAATATTCCTTTTAAAGATGTTTTTGCTTCCATTCTTAACCTTGAAGTTTCCAAAGAAACCTGGCGTTATATAATTGTGGAATATCGATTACCAAAGGCAATTACTGCGATAATAACCGGCTCGGGACTTGCTATTAGCGGACTTTTAATGCAAACCTTATTTCGTAATCCCCTTGCCGGACCGTATGTTCTAGGATTGAGTAGCGGCGCAAGTTTAGGGGTAGCTATTGTAATTATGGGCGCTTCAGTTTTTGGGGGCGCATTTGCAGGAATTCTATTATCAAAATGGAGTTTAGTCATCGCTTCCAGCCTGGGGAGTTTACTTGTGCTTATCGCTGTACTGCTGGCCTCGCTTAGGCTTCGGGATACTATGGCTATTCTAATTATAGGATTAATGTTCGCCAGTTTAACCGCTGCAGTAGTAAGTGTACTCTCCTATTTTAGTCCGGCTGCTCAGCTACAGCAATATGTATTTTGGTCTTTTGGAAGTTTGGGGGACCTTTCCTGGAATGAAGTGGGGATTTTAGCGCTGTTCTGGTTTATTGGAATAATTTTAGCTATTTCCTGCATAAAAAACCTAAACACCTTACTTCTGGGTGAGCAATACGCCAAAAGTCTTGGGGTGAGCATTCAAAGAAACCGACTTATAATTATTATAGCCACCAGCTTATTAGCAGGAAGCATCACCGCCTTCGCCGGACCTATTGCTTTTGTGGGTTTAGCGGTTCCGCATTTAATAAGGCAGATAATACCTGTTAACAATCACAGCATTTTGGTTCCTGCCGTTATTTTAGGCGGCGCTGCTCTAATGCTTATTTGCGATATCGCTGCACAAATGCCGGGACAGGAATATACTTTACCTATAAATGCTATAACTTCGTTAATTGGCGCACCGGTAGTAATTTGGCTTTTAGTGCGTAAACGTAAATTCTTGTTCTAAAGTTGACAGAAACCACAAAACATAGCATCCTTAAAACCATCAACTTAGATATTGGTTACAGTAATAAAAACGAAAAAACTCTTATTGCTGAAGCAATCAATATTGAGGTGAACGAAGGGGAACTTGTAGCCGTAATTGGCATAAACGGGGTTGGAAAATCTACATTTTTAAGAACATTAAGCGGTGTTCAGGATGCGCTGAGAGGCAAAGTATTGGTTAACAATGAACAAATTCAGCAGATAGATTCTTTGGAACTGGCTTCTTTAGTTAGTCTCGTGCTAACCGAACAACCTATTTCCAAAAACTTAAGCGTTTTTGAGCTTGTAGCCCTTGGCCGACAACCCTACACTAATTGGATTGGCAGGTTGGGCAAAAACGATTTACGACAAATTAAGAAGTCCTTGCAAAATGTAGGAATTGAAGATTTACAAAACAAAAAATGTTACGAGTTAAGCGACGGCCAGTTGCAAAAAGTTTTAATTGCCCGGGCAATTGCACAAAATACGCCCCTGGTTATCTTAGATGAACCCACTACGCATTTAGATTTATACCATAAAGCCTACGTGCTCAAATTGCTAAAAAAACTCACCCGAAAGACCAATAAGGCAATTGTCTTTGCTTCGCACGAGATCAATCTTGCCATTCAGCTTTGTGATAAGATAATTTTGATGCAGGATAAAAAGATAACCACCGGTTCTCCAAAGGAACTGCTGGATTCCGGTGCATTTTCCACAGTTTTCCCGGAAGGGCTTATTGTTTTCGATAAGGAATCGGCTTCATTTAAAATTAATCCTTAGTTTTCATAGTAATCGTAAATCAAACTTTCAAAGTCTAATTTTTACTAATCTAAGCCTGGATTTTTTAGAACAATTCCGCCAATTAAGTATCTTTGGGAAAACTCCTGTTTCTCAATGAACGATTACTTACTCATCGCTTTAATATTTGTCGCTCTCCTTCTCGGACTTTACTTCGGAAAACTTATTTCAGGATTAAAAAATAAAAACAAAGAAGTCATTCTGCAGGAAAAAAATAATCAACTATCCCTTCAGGTTGAAGAACTTAAAAACCAATTAAACAATAATCTGGAGAATCATAAAGCTGAATTATCCGATTATAAAAAAACTGCTCAGCTACAGGCTGAAAAACTCGAAAACGAACGGGAAAAAATACGCAGGGAAAAAGATTTTTTGAGCACTGAACTCACCCGAAAAAATGCAGAATTTGAAAATTTAGAGCTAAGAAATAAAGAGCAAAAGAATGAAGTTGAGCAACTTCAAAAGAAATTTGAAAAGGAATTTGAAAACCTTGCCAATAAAATTTTAGAGCAAAAATCTGAGAAATTTACCCTTCAGAATAAAGAAAACATTCAAAATATTTTAAATCCGTTACAGGAAAAAATCCTTCATTTTGAAAAACGTATCGAAGAGGGAAATAAAGAAAGTATAGACCGCCATGCGATGCTGCGGCAGCAAATTATAGGTTTAAAAGAGCTTAACGAGCAAATGAGTAAGGAAGCTACCAATCTTACCAAAGCACTCAAAGGAGACGCAAAAACCCAGGGCAATTGGGGCGAAATGATCCTGGAGCGGGTCCTGGAACGTAGTGGCTTACAAAAAGGTAGTGAATACACAGTACAGCCAAGTTTTACTAATGCAGATGGAAAACGTGTGTTGCCCGATGTGGTTATTAACCTGCCGGCTGACAAAAAAATGATTGTAGATTCTAAAGTTTCGCTCAATGCTTACGAGCGCTACAGCAACGAAACCGAAGAAACCCACAGAAAACAACATTTAAAAAATCACCTTACGGCCATTCGAAATCGGGTAAACGAACTTGGAAGCAAAAATTACCATCAATTGTACCAGATGGAAAGCCCGGATTTTGTCTTGCTTTTCATCCCTATTGAAGCTGCATTCGCTGTAGCTTCAAACGAATATCCGGGATTATATTCCGAAGCTTTTGATAAGAATATCATCATCGTTACGCCCACTACCCTGCTTGCTGTTCTAAAAACCATAGACAGTATGTGGCAAAACGAGAAACAAAAACAAAATGCCATTGCTATTGCCACCCAGGCCGGTGCTTTGTACGACTCATTTACCACTTTAACGGAAGAGCTAACGAAAGTTGGTCGGCAGCTAGGAACGGTTCAAAACTCTTATGAGGGCGCGATGAAAAAATTGACCGGAAAGGGGAATTTACTCCGGCGGGTAGAAAAACTTAAAAAACTAGGCGCCAAAGCCAGCAAGCAAATTGACCCTAAAATGCTTTCGACTATCGATCAGGAAGAAGAAATTGAAGAAAATAAAATAATCAATTAACATGAAAATAACTAGAACATCATTTTTAAGCCTTTTACTTTTTAGCTTTTTTACACTGAATATTTTTGCACAGGAAATTTATTTTCCAGAAAGTGGAACCTGGGAAGAGAAAGATCCAAGTACTTTTAATTTAGATTTTTCTGAAGCGGTTCAGTTTGCTGAAGCCAATGAATATTCAGAATCCAAGGATTTACGCCAGGCAATTTTAAAAGGATTTCAGCACGAACCATATCACGAAATATTAGGCCCTACAAAAAGACGTGGTGGCCCGGCAGGAATGATTCTAAAAGATGGTTACCTGGTCGCCAAATGGGGCGATATCAAACGCGTAGATATGACGTTTAGCGTTACTAAGAGCTTTCTATCTACCACTGCACTACTCGCTTTAGATAAAAACCTGATTACCGATGTGGAAGAACCGGCTGTTAATTACGTTTGGGACGATACTTTTGAAGGCGAACACAACTCAAAAATAACCTGGAAACATTTATTAGAACAAAACTCGGACTGGAGCGGGGAACTTTGGGGTTCTTACGATTGGGCCGACAGGCCATCACAGGAAAACGGAATTGACGATTGGAGAAATCGTGAACTCTACGAACCGGGTACGCATTATAAATACAATGATGTGCGGGTAAACGTACTTGCTTATTCTTTGTTGAACGTTTTTAGAAAACCACTTCCCAGCGTTTTAAAAGAAGAAATTATGGACCCCATAAATGCGTCGTCCAGCTGGCGATGGTTTGGTTACGATAACTCCTGGACTACCATAGATGGTTTCAAAATGCAGTCGGTTAGCGGTGGCGGGCATTCCGGGGGAGGAATGTTTATTAATACTGAAGATATGGCTCGTTTCGGTTTGTTGTTTATGAACAACGGAAAATGGAATGAGAAAGAATTAATTTCTGCGAGTCTTATTGAAGAAGCTGTGCAGCCTTCAGCTACCAATCCAAACTATGGATATATGTGGTGGCTAAATGCAGATGGACCGAGACAATGGAAAAATGTAGATAAAGACATATTTTATGCGGCAGGTTTCGGCGGAAATTTTATTATTGTAGATCGTAAAGAAAACCTGGTAATTGTTACTCGCTGGCTGGAACCTTCTAAAATTGAAGAATTTGTTCAGAAAATTTATAATTAACCGAAGATGAAAAAAACACTGTTTGGTATTTTAGGCGGCATTGTACTACTCTTTATCGCCTGGTTTGCCTTTATTTATTTTGTGCCTTACAGTGAGGGCACCCGGAGTGGTGAACTCATAAAATTCAGTAAAAAAGGTGTTGTTTCAAAAACCTGGGAAGGAGAAATTAGCCAGGGAATTAGTGGCGCACAGATCTTTCAATTCTCAGTTTTAGACAGCAATCAAGAAGCTATTAAAGCACTTCAGGAGAACGAAGGTAATTACGTTAGGCTTAGATATGTTGAGCGCTACGCAACTTTTTTCTTTTGGGGCGATACCAAATATTTTATAACCGAAGTAGAAAAAAGCGAATCCCCTCACTTTAGAGACCGATAATTTATGACCAAATTTAAATACGTAAAAGACTCACAGGTAGATATTTCAGAATTAATGCTGCCTAACTATTCAAATTTCAACGGAAAAATTCACGGGGGCTATGTACTCTCTCTTATGGACCGCATTGCTTTTGCCTGCGCTTCCAAACATTCCGGCGCGTACTGCGTGACCGCCAGCGTAGATACGGTGGATTTTCTAAAACCTATAGAAATCGGCGAACTGGTAACCATGAAAGCTTCTGTGAATTACGTGGGCAATAGCTCCATGGTAATCGGGATTCGTGTAGAAGCTGAAAATATTAGAACCGGCGAGCTAAAGCATTGCAATTCATCCTATTTTACGATGGTAGCCAAAGATGAAGACGGAAAATCTTTACAGGTTCCTGGTTTAATCCTTTCGAACGATCACGATATACGCCGATTTGCGAAAAGCATAAAACGTAATAAGATGAAGCTGAATCGTAAGAAAGAGTTTCATGAAACCGATTTTTCTTCGGAAGAATATGTGCATTTACTGGAAAATTATAAGGTGAAAATTGAAAATTAAGCTATCAATTTGAAGTTTAACGGATTTATAGCGGCGATATTTTTAGCGATAATCATCGCTTATCTTTTCCCCCAGGGAATAGAAATTTTACCCTTAAAAACCATTACCGATATTGGGATTGGTTTTATTTTCTTTTTCTACGGATTAAAATTATCTCCCGCAGAATTTAAACTGGGGTTTCTGAATTACAAGGTTCATATCGTAATTCAGGTGACCACATTTGTAGTTTTCCCGATATTGGCGCTACTGTGTTTACCGCTTTTTGAAGCCGGGACTGGTTCAGATCTTTGGATAGCGCTGTTTTTTCTGGGCACCCTGCCCTCCACCGTTTCGTCTTCCATCGTTATGGTTTCGCTGGCTAAAGGGAATTTACCAACAGCTATTTTTAATGCCAGTCTTTCGGGATTAATTGGGATTTTCGCAACGCCTATTTGGCTGAGTTTTTTCCTGAGTGGAAGTGCCGATTTTGAATTTCTGGATGTACTTATAAAATTATGCTGGCAAATAATTATTCCGTTAATTCTGGGACTAATCCTGCAAAAATTCCTGGGAGATTTCGCAAGAAAACACAGTAAAACTTTGGGCTTATTAGACAAAACCACCATTATACTAATTGTTTACTCCAGTTTTAGTAACTCTTTCAACTCCAATTTATTCAGTAGCGTACAAACAGATGATTTACTTAAACTTACCGGGATAGTTGTCCTCTTGTTTTTTGTAGTCTATTTTGGACTCGGCTTAATTTGTAATTTGTTGGGCTTTGACCTAAAAGACAAGATCACAGCGCAGTTTTGCGGAACTAAAAAATCCCTGGTTCACGGCTCTGTAATGGTGAAAGTAATCTTTGGAAATTCAGCAAATACCGGGCTTTTACTGCTGCCCATTATGATCTATCATTCTTTGCAATTATTGCTGATCGCTTTTTATGCTGAAAAGTATAGAAAACGTGTTTTGCACGCTGAAACTTCAGGAGAAGTTTTATAGGTAAGTTGCGATTTCGGCTATATTTATTGTGAAAAAGATCCAGCCAAGAATAAGTAAAAGTCCGCCAAGTGGCGTAATTGGTCCCAGAACCTTTATTTTCTTTCCTGCGGAAGCACTTAGGGTCAAGCCATAGATACTGAAAGAAAAAAGGAAAATCCCTATAATAAAAAACCACGCGACAAGTTGCTGTGAGGTCCCAATAAACGGAAACACAATTCCAGAGATAATTAGCATAATCGCATGGTACATCTGATATTTAACGCCCGTTTCAAAACTTTTTAGCTGATCTTCAGAAAAACGTTTCTTTAAAGCGTGCGCTCCAAAGGCACCTAAAATTACAGCCAATGTACCGTAAATTCCACCGATTATAAGTACGAGTTCTTTCATAAATTCTAATTAAAATCCTGCGAGGTTATTTGCCTAAATTAGAAAAACCTACAAGATTTTTAAAACCTTGCAGGAATTCTATAGTTAAAAACCTCACAGGTTTTTGAAACCTGTGAGGTCTTTATATTTTAAAAGTTAAACTATTTACTCAAGTACATTTTTCTTCTGCTGTACAGGTCGTAAAAAGCATCATCTCTTAAACTATCAATAAAGAGAATACTTTCCCCGGTACTTTTCATTTCAGGACCGAGTTGCTTGTTCACTTTATGGAACTTATTGAAAGAGAATACGGGTTGTTTTATCGCGTAACCTTCCAACTGTGGATTAAAGTTGAAATCCTTAACTTTTTTATGTCCCAGCATTACTTTGGTCGCGTAATTCACATAAGGCTCTTTATATGCCTTTGCTATAAATGGCACCGTTCTGGACGCCCTTGGATTGGCCTCAATAATATAAACCATATCATCCTTTATCGCGAACTGTATATTGATTAAACCAACGGTATTAAGCGCTAAAGCGATCTTACGGGTATGGTCTTTAATCTGCTCCATTACCAGATCTCCAAGATTAAAAGGAGGTAGCAACGCATTAGAATCCCCGGAGTGAATTCCGCAAGGTTCAATATGCTCCATGATCCCGATAATATGAACGTCTTCACCATCACAGATTGCATCGGCTTCAGCTTCTATAGCGCCATCTAAATAATGGTCAAGCAATAATTTATTATTCGGAATTTTTCTAAGCAGGTCTACTACGGTTTCTTCCAGCTCGTCTTTATTGATCACGATTTTCATTCCCTGGCCACCCAAAACATAAGAAGGTCTTACAAGGATTGGGAAGTCAAGCTCATCGGCAAGTGCTAAGGCTTCATCTGCGCTTTCAGCGGTTCCAAATTCAGGATAAGGAATATCGTTGGCCTGAAGTAATTTTGAGAAACTTCCGCGATCTTCAGCAAGATCCAAAGCTTCATAACTGGTTCCCATAATTTTTATACCGTAGCGATCCAGTTTTTCTGCTAGTTTTAAGGCTGTTTGCCCACCAAGCTGAACGATCACTCCTTCGGGATTTTCGTGACGGATGATATCGTAAATATGCTCCCAGAAAACCGGTTCGAAATAAAGTTTATCGGCAACATCAAAATCGGTTGAAACTGTTTCAGGGTTACAGTTAATCATTATGGTTTCATAACCACACTCTGAAGCCGCAAGTACACCGTGCACACAGCTGTAGTCAAACTCAATACCCTGCCCTATTCGGTTTGGCCCCGAACCAAGAACAACAATTTTTTTCCTATCGCTTACTTTGCTTTCGTTATCTACATAACGTTTGCCATCGGGAGTTTCAATATCGGCTTCAAAAGTGGAGTAATAATAAGGAGTTTCGGCCTTAAATTCGGCGGCACAGGTATCTACTAATTTGTAAACTCTGTTTACGCCTAATTCTACACGCTTATTATAAACTTCACTTTCTAAACAATCCAGCATATGCGCTATTTGTCTATCGGCGAAACCTTTTTGTTTGGCTTCCAGCAATAAACCTTTAGGTAAAGACTCTTTATCATATTTAGAAATCTCAACATCTAAAGCGTAAAGCTCTTCATATTGCCTTAAGAACCACATGTCTATTTTAGTGATCTCATGAATACGGCTTAACGGGATTCCCGCCTGTATTGCATCATAGATCACAAAAACACGATCCCAGCTGGCATAAGTAAGTTTTTCTATAATTTCGTCGTACTTGGTGTAGCTTTTTCCGTCGGCCCCAAGTCCGTTTCTTTTAATTTCAAGTGACTGTGTAGCTTTATGAAGCGCTTCCTGGAAGGAGCGGCCAATTCCCATAACTTCACCCACAGATTTCATTTGGAGGCCTAAGGTGCGATCTGCGCCTTCAAATTTATCAAAATTCCAACGCGGAATTTTAACGATTACATAGTCTAAAGTTGGTTCGAATAAAGCTGATGTAGATTTGGTGATCTGGTTCTCCAGTTCATCTAAATTGTAACCAATAGCCAGTTTAGTAGCAATTTTCGCAATTGGATATCCGGTAGCTTTAGAAGCTAAAGCGGAAGACCTTGAAACCCTTGGGTTAATCTCTACCGCGATAATGTCTTCTTTTTCGTCTGGGCTTACCGCAAACTGCACATTACAACCCCCGGCAAAGTCTCCAATACTGCGCATCATTTTAATCGCCATATCACGCATACGCTGGTAGGCGGTATCGCTTAATGTCATAGCCGGAGCTACCGTAATAGAGTCCCCGGTGTGGATTCCCATAGGGTCCATATTTTCTATAGAACAGATAATCACCACATTATCGTTCTTATCTCTTAAAAGTTCTAGTTCATACTCTTTCCAACCCAAAAGCGCTTTATCTATCAGCACTTCGTGAATTGGCGAAGCTTCTAAACCATAGGTAAGCATTTCATCAAAATCCTCGGGTCCGTGAACAAAAGAGGCGCCACTTCCACCTAAAGTAAAGGAAGCACGAATTACCAGAGGAAAACCAAATTCCTGCGCAACTTCTTTACCCTGAAGATAAGAAGTAACCGTTTTTGCAGGTGCAACTGGAATTCCAATTCGTCCCATAAGTTGTTTAAACTTCTCGCGATCTTCGGTAATGTTGATTGCGTCAATATCTACCCCGATTAATTTTATCCCGAAATCTTCCCAAATTCCTTTTTCATCGGCCTCAATACAGAGATTTAAAGCAGTTTGTCCTCCCATTGTTGGCAAAACCGCATCTATATTAGGATGCTTTTTAAGGATTTCCACAATAGATTTTGTGGTTAAAGGTTTCAGGTAGACATGATCTGCCATAGACGGATCTGTCATGATGGTGGCCGGATTAGAGTTGAGCAGGATAGTTTCTATCCCATCTTCGCGTAAAGAGCGCAAAGATTGCGTTCCGGCATAATCAAATTCACAGGCCTGGCCAATTATAATGGGTCCAGAGCCAATAATCAAGATACTTTTAAGGTTGTTGTTTTTGGGCATTGTTATGAGGATTGTAATAAATGAAACATAAAAGTAAGGAAGCGTTTGGATATAAAAAAAGGCGTTACTAACAAAGTAACACCTTTAAATATTTTAAATACTAATTCTCATTAGTGCTTATGTCTGGTTTCAGAAGATACAGATATTTTCTTTCTTCCTTTAGCCCTTCTTCTGGCGAGGACTTTTCTTCCGTTTGCACTAGCCATTCTTTCTCGAAAACCGTGCTTGTTCTTTCTTTTTCTCTTGGATGGTTGAAACGTTCTTTTCATTTTAAATATCTTTAAATCTTCTGAATAATCGTTTTTATAGCTCTCTGTAAAACTGCGTGCAAATATACAAAGCTTTTTAACTATTACAAGAGCTAATTTAAATTATTTTTAATTGTTTTTCTTACCTTTGCCGCTTCTAAAATAAAAGCATTTATGTTTAATAAGAATATCAAATTAGTTTTAGCAGGAGCCATTTTAGGGCTTGCCATCTGGCAGTTTATAGAAGGAAATATTGGTAATGGGATTATGTTCATTCTACTTTCCTTAATCTTTGTATTCCTGTATTTTAAAAATGAGATGATATTGCTTGCTTTTTTGCGGCTTAGAAAACAGGATTTTCCGGGTGCAAAAAAATGGTTAGACCGAATTAAAAGCCCGGAAGCTGCACTTACACAGAAGCAACAGGGCTATTACTGGTACCTTCATGGCCTAATGGTTTCTCAAACCAATATTACCCAGGCCGAAAAATTCTTTAAACGCGCCATTAAATTAGGTCTTGCAATGGATCAGGATCTCGCAATGGCAAAACTTAACCTTGCCGGTATCTCGATGACCAAACGCCGAAAAAGGGAAGCTACCAATTTACTTGCCGAAGCTAAAAAGCTGGACAAACACGGGATGCTAAAAGACCAGATTAAGATGATGAAGCAACAACTGAAGAAAATTTAACTTTAAGATAATTTTAGTTAATTTCTATTTTTCTTGATTATTTCAAAACTTTTAGCCGAAATATTGACCCTTTAGCGATAATATTTCAGTGTCGGTTTCTTACAAAGTATCTTTGTTCTACCCAAATAGACCAAAGTGCATGAATAGACTTTTACTCCTATTTTTTATAATTTTCAACTTAAATATTCAGGCCCAGACAGAGAAAAACGATAAACTTTATTTCTCTGATGCACTTGTTATGCACCTACCTAAATATAACAAAGAAGCTAAAGCTGCTTATAGGCACCGGAGATTTGAAGAAGCCGAAAGCTTATTTGACACCCTTGTAGAAACCAAACTTAAAGGAACCCGTATAGATAACTTTAAATTTTTAGATCTTAATGGTAAAGAAGTTGCTCTTTACAATTATAAAAAGCCGGTATACCTGTTAACCTATGCTTCCTGGTGTATTCCCGGAAAAGGAGAAATACCTGCGCTTAATGAACTTGCAGAAAAATACAGGGACAGAATTGATTTTGTGATTTTGTTTTGGGATAAAAAGGAAACTGCTAAAGAACTTTCCAAACAGTTCAATTCTTATATTAATGTACTTTATGTAGATGAAACAAGGAACAATCATTCATACGTGGTAAAGAATTTGAAACACTCTTTAGGTTTGCCTACCTGCTACCTAATTGCAGGAAATAGAGAAATTATGGACATTAAAAGAACTGTTTTTCATCCCTACGGTATCTCCAAAGAAAAATCTTTTCAGCTTAATTATGAAGCGATTGATTCAGCTATATCAAATAATCTCATACAAAATCACCAAAATAAAGAAGATATAAAATTGAGCGTAATTTCTCCCAAATAATTAATAATTAGAGCAAAGGTGCCCAAAGTCTTGCGAGCGCCTCCCTTATTCTTTCTAAAGCCGGGCGTTGCAGCCATTCTATCAGAAAAAGTTCTGTCGTTTCTTTTAGGTCCTTTCTATATACTTCGGTCATTTCAGCAGCAACTTCTTTATCATACAAAAATGCATTGATTTCAAAGTTGATATCAAAACTCCGATTATCGAGATTACAAGAACCAATACTGGTTAAAACCCCGTCTACTACCATAGTTTTAGCGTGGACCATCCCTTTATGATAATGAAAAACCTGAACTCCAGATTCCAGTAATTGCTCTATATAAGAGTTAGTAGCATAACGGGCAATCACAGAATCTCCTTGTTTCGGAATAATGATTTTAACCTCCACCCCTATCCTACTCGCCACGCAAAGTGCGCTAAGAATCTGGTTATTGGGGATAAAATATGGGGTGGTGATATAGATATACTTATCGGCAGTATTAATGGCCGTTAGAATAGCTTCCATAATATTTTGCCAATCGGTATCGGGGCCACTGGCAGCTATTTGAACCGCAGCCCTTTCGGGTATATCTATCTTCGGAAAAAATTGATCTTCAATTGTAAGTTCTTTTTTGCTGATAAAACTAAAATTCAGCAGAAACTGTACCTGTAAAGATTTTACCGCATGCCCCTGAATTCTAAGGTGAGTATCCCGCCAGAAGAGTTTTTCTTTAGGATTTTCTTCAAAATTCACATATTCATCACAAATATTTATTCCCCCAATAAAACCTATATTCCCATCTATGATGGCCATTTTTCGATGATTTCGGTAATTTAATTTACGGGTTAAATTGGGAAACCACACCGGCATAAAAGGATAAACCTCAATCCCATAAGATTTCATTTTTTTTACCGCTTTAGAAGAAAGCCTGCTGGCAACATAATCATAACTAACCCGAACTTTCACCCCTTCTTCAGCTTTTTCACAGAGCAATAAAATGAGTCGGTTTCCTATCCTGCCGCTATTTATGATGTAATATTCTATATGAATATGATATCGGGCATTTTTAATGTCTTCAAATAACGCTTCAAACTTATTTTCACCATTTATAAGCACGTCCAACTTATTTTTAAATGTTACCGGTTTTTTTTGATTATTTTGAAGTAAACGTACCAGTTTCATTTTTTGCTCAATAGTGCCCCTACCATGATACCTATCAATAAGTTCCTGTTCATTAAGCATTAACTTTTCTTCCCAATGCTGAATGATTTTTTTATCATAAAGTTTTTTTCGGTTAAATATCTTGCTTTTTCTAAATTCCTGGGCAAAAAAATAATAGACTAATAGCCCGATGACAGGTAGTACAAAAAGTGCAAAGATCAGAGAAATACTTTTTACCGGTTCCCTAAAATGCATTAATTCATAACCAGCGGTTATAAATACGATGAGAAAATTTACGGATAAAAGGATCCACCAAAAATTATCCCAAAAAGAATCCATCTACTTAACAGCGGTATAGGTGTTTTCTTCAGGGATCTTAATCTCGTATTCCCTTCTTGAGGCATTATTGAGATGCGCTTCCCTAAGCCAGGGATTATGGATTTTTAAGATCTTATAATTTATGTCAAAGTGCTTCGCAAAATCTGCAAAATCCCTCACTACGGTATCCACTTTTACTATTCTGGTTGGAATGTGTTTGTAAAGATGTTTTTCTTCAAAATTGAATCCGTATTCTTCCGGATTGCTTAAAATTTCTTTTAACGCTAGAATCCTAAACATATACCTGCCGGTTTCTTCCCCAAGCAATAATTCATAATAATCATTTACTTTTTGGCGTTCTAGTTGTCTTTCAACCCCCCTGTTTCCGGCATTGTAAGCTGCTGCTGCCATTGTCCAGCTACCAAATTTTTTCTTCGATTTTTTCAGGTAATCAGCTGCTACCCGGGTAGATTTTTCAATATGGTAACGTTCGTCTACATTTCCGTTTATTTCCAAACCGTAATCTTTCCCTGTGCCTTCCATTATCTGCCAAAAACCTTTGGCACCGGCAGGAGAAACGGCGTGGGTTAATCCGCTTTCAATAACGGCCAGATATTTAAAATCATCAGGCACCCCTTCTTCTTCCAAAATTGGTTCTATGATCGGGAAATATTTATTTGCACGTTTAATTAACAGCAAAGCATTAGACTGCCAGTAGGTATTAACCAGCAATTCTCTATCCATTCTCTCGTAAACATCGGGATCATCTATAGGCACCACTTCTCCCGCAAAATTTATATTCTCCGGCATGGGGAGCGCATAGATATTATAATCTTTTACCGGCCGGTCTTTTTTTACAGACTTTACAGATTCTACCGATTTTCCGTCAACGCCATCAGGCGATTGTTGGGCAGCTTGTATACTTATAAAAACAATAGTAAAAAGGCCCACTATTACTAAGGCAGATTTTAAAATTTTCATATCAATTAATTTATTTTTTGCTTTTTTCTTCAATCTTACCTGAAAGGATTATTTCAGGTAAGTATTTATTAAACCAACGGTAACGATTTAAAATCATTATATGAGTTCCGTTTTTAACTTCAATATAATCGGAAATATATTTTACAGGGAAGACCAGATCTTTATCCCCATGAATATGAACAATGCCTTTCTGGGCTTTGGCGCAATTCCACAAAACCATATTTTTTATAGACCAATCCAGATATCGTTGATTTCTAACCGAAAGATATTGCCGGTAAAGTTTTGCTCGTTTTTTAATAAAATCGCCAACCGCAATTTTTTCAAAATGGTCTACATAATCCAGTAAGCTGGTAGGAATAAGTTTAAATAAACCAGTGTTGGCCGCATATCGCATACGCCTTGGCAACTCTCCCCTGCATTTTACACTAGAAATTATAATAAGCCTTTTTAACTCGAGGCTCTTTGCCATTTCCTGCACAATAATCCCGCCAAAAGATACGCCAATTAAGACCGCATTTTCGTGTTTTATATATTTATTCATTCGCCCGGCGTAATTCTTAAGGCTTTCATCCTTTTTGGGAATTATCCATTCTAAAAAATGCATTTTAAAACGATCTTCCGGAAGTTTTAGAAACTCAAAAATAGTAGAATTCGCAGCCATGCCCGGCATAAAATAAACATGAATCACCTCGTTTCCTTCTGTCATTTTAACAAGTATATAACACTCAAAATTAGCTTATTGCCGTAAATTTACTTCTTTAATGGGCATTTAATTGCCTCAAAACTTATGTCGAACTGTTTAATTCAACTAAATGCCTTGGGGGGCTTGCTTCAAGGTAGTTTACTTATCAAAATTACTGCTATTTATTTGGCTTTCACAATTGAAAGATTAAAAATAATGGAGATTTTTTTAAAGCATGATAATTTATTGATTGTTGCTAATAATTCAGCTTTAAAGGCTTTATTTACCTACCTTTACACCAACCCACCAAAGAAAAATTTATCAGCTATTTTACCATCGATTATCACAATTAAATATGCTGTCCCTAAATAATTATAACTGAAAAAAGAGAAATGATGAATGCCGAAGAAATTATAATTACCGATAACGAGTTCTTAAGACAATTTGAAACTACCATAAACGAACAACTTGCCACTATAGAATACGCCCAACAGGAACGAAAAATATTCTTAACCAAAGTTTTTATGCCTGAAGTCCTTAAAGAACAGGGTTATATGGATATTTTTATTGAAGCTGTCCTAGAAGAAATAAAAGATCGCAATACCCGTGTAATGCCAACCAGTCCCGATGTTGTTAAATTTATGCGAAAAAATAGAAGAAAGTACAAAGATCTGCTTCCGGTAGGAATCAATATTTAAACCGCTACTTTTTCTGAAACAAATTCAAACCTAACCATCCCATCTTCATCTATCGAGGTTAATTCAATTTGATGCAGGGTATTTACCAATCTCGGATCCCAGGGAGCTTTTACCTTTACGTAGTTCTCCGTGAAACCGTGAATATAACCCTCTTTATTTTCACCTTCAAAAAGTACGGTGCAGGTATTTCCCATCTGACTTTCATAAAAAGCTCTTCTTTTTTTGGCTGAAAGTCCGCGGAGCATTTTGCTTCGTTTTTTTCTCACTTTGGCAGGAACAACGCCTTGCATTTCTGCGGCAGGAGTGTTATCCCGTTCAGAATAGGTGAAGACGTGCAGATAAGAGATATCCAACTCGTTCAAATAATTATAAGTTTCCAGAAAATGTTCTTCGGTTTCACCCGGGAAGCCTACGATTACATCTACCCCAATGCAGGCGTTTGGCATCACTTCTTTAATTTGCTCCACCCTATCGGTATAAAGGGAGCTCATATAGCGACGCTTCATCAATTTCAGTAATTCATCACTTCCACTTTGTAAAGGAATATGAAAATGAGGCACAAACGTATTGCTTTGAGCCACAAAATCTATGGTTTCATTTTTTAGCAGATTAGGTTCTATTGAAGAAATTCTTAAGCGCTCGATTCCATCTACCTCATCTAAAGCTTTTACCAGGTCAAGAAAAGTATGTTCGTGTTTCTTATTGCCGAATTCCCCTTTTCCGTAGTCGCCAATATTTACCCCGGTAAGCACGATTTCTTTGATTCCCTTTGCTGAAATTTCAGCAGCATTGGTTAATACATTTTCCAGCTTATCACTTCGGGAAATCCCACGAGCCAGTGGAATTGTACAGTAAGTACATTTATAATCACAACCATCCTGAACTTTTAGAAATGCACGGGTCCTATCTCCAATGGAATACGCACCTACGTAGAAATCGGCTTCGTTAATTTCACAGGAATGTACTTCCCCGAGATCGTTTTTAGAAAGATCGTTGAGATAATCGGTGATCTTGAATTTCTCTGTAGCCCCCAAAACCAAATCCACGCCATGAACATCGGCAAGTTCTTCGGGTTTCAATTGCGCGTAGCAGCCCACTGCAATCACAAAAGCATCTTCGTTAACTTTTTGAGCTTGCTTTACAATGGTTTTAAAGCGTTTATCGGCATTTTCAGTAACCGAACAGGTATTGATCACGTAAATATCGGCTGTTTCAGTAAATTCTACCCGCTCAAAACCTTCGTCTTTAAAAGATCTTGCAATAGTAGAGGTTTCTGAAAAATTGAGCTTGCAGCCCAAGGTATAAAATGCGACCTTTTTATTATTCATACACCTGCCTGTTTCTGTAGAAGTTAAACGATTTTTAGGGCTGCAAAGATACCAACAATTATTGTTTTAGGAAAACATTGTTTTTGCGGATATTTTTCCTCTTTGCGAAGAGACAATAGCCGAGGCGGCAATCTCTTCTGAGGTATAGAATAAAACTAATCCCAGGTTCAAACGAACTAGATCCTGAAACCAGTTACCATTGACGTATTTTTAAAATCCTGTTATTCAGGCTTGTTTTTATAATTCAAAATGAAACTTAACTGGTATGGAAGTTTCTTTTTTTCATTTTTTGTGTGTATTCCTCTCACTCCGTTCGTCGGATACAATTAAAACGAAACAAAACCCGCCTGAACGGACGGGCAGGAAGGGCGTCCTATGTGGAGGTGTTTTTTTGGCAACAGGGCCAAAAAATCGCAAATCAGCAGCTAAATTTTTTCCAAGGCCCTTCGACTCCACTCAGGACAAGCTTTCAAAAATTATTAACGCTGCTGATTTTCTACACTCACACACGGAGTTTAAAACTCGCTTTGCTCGAAAACGTCATTTTCCTACGCTAGGTAATTTTTTTATCACGGGTCTCAGGATGACGTTCTCCACACACAAAATTCAGACAATTTTTTTCTGCAGGATTAGCAATAAAATCACACTTTCTCCACAGAAGCAATCACAATCTCAGGCTCGAGTATAATTTTGCTTTTTATCGAATTAGAGATCAAACAGGCTTTTTCACTTTTTTCTATGATGCGCTTTGCTCTTTCCGCATTTTTTTCATCGGCGATTTCCAGTACCGGTTTTAAAACAATCTCTGTCATTTGAAATTTACCTTCAACTTTATCCAGTTTTCCAATCGCTTTAGATTTAAAACTGATAAAATCCAGTTTAGAATTTTCGGCAATAGCCAGGAAAGTGGTCATTAAACAACTTTCTACCGCTGCAACCAGAAAATGTTCCGGTGACCAGATATTGGGCGTTCCCTTGGGAAAGTCTGGTGGTGTAGCTGTTTCAATAGTATCAGTTAATTCGGGAGAGCTTACTTCTCCTTTACGGTCATCTTTCCAAATAAGATCTACCTGATATTCGTGATTTTCTGCCATAACTTTATGTTTTTAAACCCAAAACGGGATATTTTTCTCTACAAAGAAACAGCGATTAAAAACTATAAAATATGACTCAGGTCAGCTTCAGAAAAAAAATTTCTCAAGACTCAATAAACTCTTTAAGGGTCTTCACCACATAGTCCAGTTCTTCTTTTGTATTATATCTGGAAAATGAAAAACGCACCGATGGTTTTTTGAGATCTTCTTCGGCTAAAAATGCATTCAATACGTGAGAACCTTTATCGCTCCCACTCTGGCAGGCGCTTCCCTTTGAACAGGCAATTCCTTTTAAATCTAATTGAAACAACAGCATTAAAGCTTTATCGGCAGGAACCGGTAAGCAAACGTTAATTAGCGTATAGGTACTTTTCTCCAAATCGGCACAGTGGCCATTGAATTTTACACCGGGGATTTCTGCTTTTAATTTTTCAATAAAATGAGCTTTCAAATCAGCAATATAGACCTTTTCTTCCTCTAAATTATCTAAGGAAAGTTTTAAAGCTTCTTCCAGGCCGGCAATATTATGAACGCCTTCGGTGCCTGCGCGATGGCCACGCTCCTGCTCTCCTCCAAAAATAAGCGGTTTTAATCCGCTGTTCTTCCTGATAAAAGCAAAGCCAACCCCTTTTGGGCCGTGAAATTTATGGGCGCTAACCGCAGTAAAATCTACAGGAATTTCATTAAAATCAAGATCGTAATGCCCTACCGACTGTACACAATCTGAATGAAATAATGCGCCGTGCTCCTTACAAAGCGCTCCAACCTTTTTAATATCCAGTTTATTCCCAATTTCGTTGTTAACGTGCATCAGGCTTACCAGTGTTTTTTTATCTGAGGATTTTAGCAATTCCCCTAAATGCACTTCCTGAATATTTCCGCAGGAATCGAGATCAACATACTCCACCTCTACCCCAAAACAATCCTGAAGCTGCTCTACGGTATATAAAACCGCGTGGTGTTCTATTTTGGAAGTGATAATGCGCTTTACCCCAAGATCGCGAACGGCAGAATTTAAAGCCAGGTTGTCGGCTTCGGTACCACCGGAAGTAAACACTATTTCAGAGGCTTTTACGTTTAAATAACCCGCCACGGTTTTTCTGGCCTGCTCTACTAAAGACTTGGCAGACCTCCCATAAGAATGGGTAGAAGAAGGATTTCCATAAACCTCTTGCATTACAGAGGTTATACGGTTAATAACTTCGTCACGCATTTGCGTGGTTGCGGCAGAATCAAGGTATACATTTTTCATCGCCGCAAAATTAAACGAAATAAAATTATTTAAAAGAACCTGCCCTAAAAATACTGAAATCCGCTATTTTTGTTTTAACAATTACACCTATGAAAAAAATTCTTGCACTTATTTTACTTTCTTTTGGGCTTTATTCCTGCGACGATGGAGACATTAGCGTTACCAGCTTCGATTTGGAAAACAGCAACTTAACTCTGTGCGAAATTGATGGAAAGATCGTGCTTTGGGCGGTTAACAATGGGGATGTTTTTGAATCGATGTCTTTAGAATTAAAAGATAATAGATTAAACAATAGTCTTGCACAAGCAATTCTAACATTAGACGTTAGTGATGAGCCGATTGAAATTAATCTTTCTGGAAATGACAATCGCTTAGTTTATAGAATTTATGATGCTGAAGTAACCGGGCGGGAATATTTTTGCCAGGGAGTTCCTCCAGGTTCTCCAAGGGTTTTAGAAGAATATATCTCTGCCGGGGGAGTTGTAAGAATTACTACTAATTTTAATGATCTCGCCTTAGATGCCGATGCTGATGGCGATGGATTAACAAATGCTGAAGAAGGTTATGATCCGGAGGGAGGGAATCATTTAGATTCAGATGGAGATGGTATCCCAGATTATTTAGATATTGATGATGATAATGATAATGTACCAACCCGAAGGGAAATTAACGCCAGCGGTGATGATCCAACTGTTGATGGCTATTTAGATACTGATGAAGACGGCATACCCAACTATCTTGATCCCGATGATGATGGGGATGATGTTTTGACTCGTCACGAAGTTAGTGAAACAAATATCCAGCGGGCTATTGACGAGAATAACGACGCCTTTCTAGATCCTAATTTAACCGCTGAAGTAGATGGGCTTCCTAATTATTTAAATGCAAATGTATCTTCTCCGGTATTTGAGCACAATCTTCAATTAGACCATCATATCACAAGAAGTTACAGATCTACTATTCAAATTATAAACTTTAATTTGATTCGCCAGGATGGAAGCGGAGAGGATATTCGTTTTGATTCCTATACTCTGGGAAGGTTAGATATTTCAAATATTCCATTCGAGCAATTTACTAATCTACAACAGGGTGAAGAAGATGACGAGGATGAAGATGAAACTAATACAGAAGATTAGGCATTCTGAAAAAAATAGACTTCGGTAGCACCAAGACCATATTTTTGGTAATCGGCGTCGTAAAACTTAAGATTATTGTAGCGGCCCAGTAAAAAATCGAGTTCGGCTTTGAGTACGCCTTCACCTACCCCGTGAATAAACACGATTTTCTGGATTCGCTTTCGCATCGCAAATTCCAGTTGCCTTTTGGCGGTTTCCATTTGGAGGTTTAGCATATCATAATTGTTCATTCCGCGGGAGGAGCTCGTGAGTTTTTCAATGTGCAGATCTACTTCCATAGGCGGCAGATTCCTCTCTTTAGGCTTTATTCGTTTTGACTTTGGTTTTGGAGGCTGCTTTTTTTCGGCTAAAACCTTTTCAAAATCTATGTCTTCCTGCAGAGCTTCAATAGGCGTTTCAATTTTTACTAATTCCTCTTTGGAAAACTCCATCTCAAAACCATCGGTAGTTTCAATATATACGGTGCCGGCTTCAGTCTTTAATACATAACCTTCCAACACATCGTCCAATACCGCTACTTTATCTCCTTTTTTCAGCTCCATTACTCTTTATTTTCGTCTTCCTTGTGATCGTCTTTTGTAGCGACCCATAAATTTGTTGCTCTGTATAGACCTAGCATAATTACAATTAGACCTACAATCTTGAAGTAAGCATGGGCATTATCAGCAGCAATCGCGTAGATTAAAAATCCGCCACCAAAGACGATTAAAATTGTATTTATTATCTGAGAATTATTCATTTTTTTACCTGTTATCCCTTATTTCAAAAGTATTAAAAATAACTGTTCTTGTATTTATGGCAAAGTTACAGGAATTATGAGGCAAATGTACTTCTTCGTTTTTATTTTCTCTTTTTACTACGGAAATGCGCAACTGCACATTTCGCCTTCCTCAGCCGGAGATTCCTATATTTATCTTAGTGATCGCTTTTTGTACGTTGAAGATCACATCAACCTGGAAAAGAACAATTCTCCCGAAACGGAAGCTAGCATTTACCTGCGTAAAGAATCGCAATTGCTTCAAGGGAATAAAAGTGCAAATCAAAATTCCGGAAACGGATCGATCTCGGTATTCCAGGAAGGTACTTCCAATGCTTTCGATTATAATTACTGGGCACTGCCGGTGAAAGACAATATTAGTCTTAATCAATTTGGCGCTGTAATTTTTCAACCCATAAACAAAACTAAAAGCATATCCGCTCAGGTCACTGCGAG
Organism: Salegentibacter tibetensis; assembly: GCF_020164485.1. Lineage (GTDB taxonomy): Bacteria > Bacteroidota > Bacteroidia > Flavobacteriales > Flavobacteriaceae > Salegentibacter > Salegentibacter tibetensis. Next base: position 22,545 of record NZ_JAIQZA010000034.1, on the reverse strand, counting down.
TTTGGAGGGCAGTGCCAATCCCCTAAAAATTTCCAGGCGGTGGATTTATAAATATTCCGGAACCGAATATAGTGACTGGCAGCACGTAGGAGTGAATTTTGATGTAAAACCAGGGGAAGGTTTTACAATGAAAGGGGTGAACGGCACCGACAATACTGTAATTAACGGAGTAGAAAACAATCCCGGAAACCGGCAACGCTATGATTTTAGAGGTTTACCTAACGATGGGGAAGTAAAAGTTCAAATTAAAAAAGACCAAATTGTATTGGTGGGCAATCCTTATCCTTCAGCTTTACATTTACAAAGCTTTTTAATGGAAAACCCAATCTGTACGGGAATTGCTTACTTCTGGGATTCCAGGGCAAATGGCGACTCTCATCACCTAAATGCTTATGAAGGTGGTTATGGCTCTTATTCTCCAGGCGCCAATGTATACGCACCGGCAGTTTTTAAAACTTATAGTGGTGCCGGTGAAGAAACCGGCAATTCAGGGGAAATCGGTAACGAAATTGCGCGCGAATATTCCCCAATCGCTCAGGGGTTTATGCTTAACGGGAGGGAACATGGCTATATTCAATTTAAAAATTCCCAGCGCAGGTTTCAGAAAGAAAATTCTCAAACTTCAGAATTTAAAAATCAGCAGAAAGCTGAGATCCCGCTATTAAAGCTAAACGTAGGCTTTAATGAACTATATACCCGGCCGCTGCTTCTGGCTTTCAGAGAAGACTCTTCTAAAGATGCTGATTGGGCAATGGATGCAAAGATTTACGGAGTGCTGGAAAACGATGTAGGCTGGAATATTGAAGAAGCCTTTTATAACATTCAGGTTAGACCCTTTAGAAAAAATGATAAGATTCCATTACTAATTAATTTAGCTAATGATGTCAGATTGACTTTCTATTTAAAAGATTTCAGACAATTTGAAACTGAAAATGTCTACCTCTTTGATGCCTTGTCTGATTCCTATAATCGTTTAAATGAAGGTTATTTTTCTGTAGACTTAGAAAAAGGGAATTATAGTAAGCGATTTTTTATTAGTTTTATGGAGGAAAATATGGATAAACCTCAACCTGAAGTTGCTGAAGAGGAATCAGATTTTTCAATTCCGGAAGCGCTGATCGTTCAAAATAATTTAAAGGCTGAATTGACGATCCAAATGAGGATGAGCTACTTAAAACAAGTGCTTTTATATAATTTAAAAGGTCAAATTATATTTAATAAGACAATGCAAACGGAGATTTCAAATTATACTTTACCCACTTCTGGATTACGGGATGCGGTTTATATCATAAAATTAATTTCTTCCGAAAACCGGGAATTCACCAGTAAGGTTAGTATTAAAAATTAATTATGGAAGATTTTATGTTGCCCTGTCTTAACAAAAGCCTCTTTGGAGTAGATTGTTTTGGCTGCGGTGGGCAACGTGCCCTATTACTTGTTTTTAAAGCAGAATTCACCCAGGCATTTTTAATGTTTCCGGCCATTTACCCTATTCTTTTTTTACTCGCCTTCCTTATTCTGAATCTCTTTGTGAAATTCAGATATGATTTTCAAATAAAAATCGCGCTTATTATTTTGAGTGGGGCGGTAATGTTGATTAGCTATTTAATAAAAATGAATAATTATATACAACTAACCCAGTAAACCAATCTTTATGGAAAGACAACAACTACCAAATTCAACTTTAATTTTAATTTTCGGAATCCTCTCAATTATAGGGTGCTGTTGTTATGGAATATTAGGTATTATTTTCGGGATTATTACCCTGGTAATGGCTAAGCGCGCCGAAGAAATATACAATGCAGAACCTGAACTCTACACCGGCTACCAAAACGTAAAAACCGGAAAAATACTTGCAATAATTGGACTTATACTGAGTGCCATTAGTTTAATAAGCACTATTGTAATGTTCATTGTATATGGAGGAGTAGAAGGAATCTACCAAATGCAGGAAGAAATTCTAAGGGAGATTGAAAAAAGTCAATAAACTGTTTTTATAGAATAAAAAGAGGTTGTCTATAAAGTAATTTTAATCGTCATTCTGTCCCGAAGCTTCGGGATTATTTTAGAATATAAGTTGTTGATATTCAAAACATGTTAGAAGCTGAAACAAGTTCAGCTTGACGAAACTAGATCTTTTTAGACAGCCTCTTTTTAAAATAGTTGAGAAGGTTTAATCTACTTCTCAAATTGCTTTAAGGTGGTAGTAATTATATCTACACAATCCCTAATCTGCTCTTCGTTCATCACTAATGGCGGAGCAAAACGAATAATATTTCCGTGAGTTGGTTTTGCTAAAAGTCCGTTTTCCTTTAGTGCCATACAAATATCCCAGGCCGTTGAACTGTCTTCTGAATCGTTTATCACAATAGCATTCAACAAACCTTTACCCCTCACTAATTCCACGATATTTGAATCACGAATAAAATCGTTAAGTAATTTCCTGAAGAGATTCCCAAGTTTTTCAGCATTTTCAGCTAAATTTTCGTCACGAATAACTTCTAGGGCAGCGGTTGCTACGGCACCGGCTAATGGATTCCCGCCAAAAGTAGATCCGTGTTGACCGGGTTTAATAACACCCATAACCTCGTCATTAGCTAAAACAGCTGATACAGGATAAACCCCACCGGAAATTGCTTTTCCTAAAATAAGCATATCAGGTTTTACTTCTTCGTGATCTACTGCCAGTAATTTCCCGGTACGGGCAATTCCTGTTTGCACTTCATCAGCAATAAATAAAGCATTATTTTCTTTACAAAGTTCACGTGCTCTTTTTAAGTAACCTTCTGAAGGTACATAAACCCCGGCTTCTCCCTGAATAGGTTCAACCATAAAGCCTGCGATATTATCATTTTCCTTTAATACTTTTTCAAGTGCATCAACATCGTCATAAGGAATTTTAATAAATCCGGGAGTGTAAGGTCCAAAATTCTTTCTGGCACCTTCATCGTTAGAAAAAGAAATTATCGTGGTTGTCCTTCCGTGGAAATTATTTTCACAAACAATTATTTGTGCTTCAGTCTCTTTCACTCCTTTTCTTTCGTAAGCCCACTTTCTCGCAATTTTAATAGCGGTTTCAACAGCTTCTGCCCCGGTATTCATAGGCAGCAGCTTGTCGAATTTAAAGTAATCTGTAGCAAACTTTTCATAAGGACCTAAAACGTCGTTATGAAATGCCCTGGAAGTTAAGGTTAAGGTAGAAGCCTGATTGCACAGTGCATCTACGATTTTTGGATGGCAATGCCCCTGGTTTACTGCAGAATAGGCCGAAAGAAAATCGTAATATTTATTTCCTTCTACATCCCATACGTGCACTCCCTCGCCGCGGCTAAGTACTACAGGTAATGGGTGATAATTATGAGCACCATGTTGGTCTTCTAAATCAATAGCTTCTTTTGAAGATGTAATTTTTGGTAATGACATGTTCAATATTTTTAAAAAATCAATAATTCTGTAATTCCTTCTTTTGCGCCTTTTCCCTTTAAAAATCAGGTCACATGGGAGAGAAATCATCCATTATTTAAGTTCTCGCAAATTACTAAATGTTTGCCGAAATTTTGGGGATCACAGGGAATAAATCTTCACAATTATCCTATTTTTGCGCTATGGGAAGAAGGAATAAAAATAAGGTATTTGAAGCCGTAGAAGTTACCGGTGCCGGCGGAAAAGGAAAAGGAATCGGGAAATCGCCAGATGGCCGTGTAATATTTATAGACAATGTAGTGCCTGGTGATGTTGCCGATATCAAGACCACCAAACAACGAAAATCTTACTACCAGGGAACTGCTATTCAATTTCAGCAGTTTTCAGATAAGCGTGTAGAACCGGTTTGCCAGCATTTTGGAACCTGCGGAGGTTGCAAATGGCAAAATATGGGGTATGAATATCAGCTGGAATACAAACAGGACGAGGTTTTAAATAATCTTATCCGGGTAGGAAAAGTTGAGTTGCCTGAGGTCACCCCTATTTTAGGAAGCAAGGAAATATACTTTTACCGCAATAAAATGGAATTTTCTTTTAGTGATAGCCGCTGGCTCACTCCTGAAGAAATAAATAGCGGAAAAGATTTTGACGATAAAAATGCACTTGGCTTTCATATTCCCGGAATGTGGGATAAGATCCTGGATATTAAAAAATGTCACTTACAGGAAGATCCCAGCAATGCGATAAGAAATTTTGTAAAAGAATTTGCAACAGATAACAACATTAGCTTTTTTAATGCCCGCAAACAGGAAGGCTTATTAAGAACTTTAATGATTCGCACCTCCTCTACCGGTGAGATTATGGCTTTAATTCAGTTTTTTCACGAAAACGAAGAAAAGCGGGAATTGTTAATGGATGCTGTAGCAGAAATGTTCCCGGAGATAACTTCGCTTCAGTATGTGATTAATGAAAAGGGGAACGATACCATTTATGATCAGGAGGTAATTTGTTATAAAGGCCGCGACCATATTTTTGAGCAAATGGAAGGGCTTCAGTTTAAAATAAACGCCAAGTCATTTTATCAAACCAATTCTGCCCAGGCTTACGAGTTATATAAAATAACACGGGAATTCGCCGATTTAAAAGGAGACGAGATTGTTTACGATCTATATACAGGAACAGGAACTATCGCTCAGTTTGTTGCTAAAAAGGTGAAAAAAGTAATTGGGGTTGAAGTAGTTCCTGAAGCTATTATTGACGCTAAAGAAAACGCTGAACGCAACCAGATTGAAAATGCCGAATTTTTTGTTGGGGATATGAAAAAAGTTTTTTCTGAAGCTTTTATCAATAATCACGGCCAGCCAGACGTTATAATTACTGATCCACCACGTAACGGAATGCATAAAGATGTGATTGCTCAAATTATTGGTATATTGCCGCAGCGCATTGTGTATGTGAGTTGTAACTCGGCTACACAAGCCCGTGATCTATCTATGCTGGATGAGTATTATAAAGTGACCAAGGTACAACCGGTAGATATGTTCCCGCAAACCCATCACGTAGAAAATGTTGTTTGTTTAGAAAGGAAATAAATGAATAAAAGCTATTTAAAAATTCTTGTTCCGGGTGTGGTTTTGCTAATGCTCATTCTGGGTTGCCAGCGTGACGATATTTGTCCTGAAAGTACCCAAACCACACCAATGCTGGTATTGCGCTTTTATGATGCCAATGAACGAGAAAACTTTAGTCGTCCTACCAATCTTAGTATAAGGTCTATAGTAAACGATTCCGTTACTACTTTATACCAGAGAATAAATCAGGATAGCATAGTGATTCCCTTACGAACCAATCAAAATACTACCACTTATACATTTACTATTTTCGATTCTGACAGAGAGGAGGAAGAACAGGAATTTACGCCAAATACCGACACTTTGACTTTCACCTATGGTACCGAAGAAGTTTATGTAAACCGTGCCTGTGCTTATAAAGTAATTTACAATAGTTTAAAATTAACCGTAGAAGGTGGCGAAGATGGTGAATGGATAGATTCCTATATTATAGAAGAACCTAATATTGAAAATGAGACACAATCACATATCAGCATATTTTTTTAGCCTTGTCTTCTTGTTTTTAGCTGGTCCGGTGCTTAGTCAGGAACCACCGGCAGCAATGCAGGATAGTCTCGCCGATCGTGAAAAATTTGGACTTCGTGTAGGGGCTGATGTGAGTAAACTGCTAAGAACTGCTTTGCAGGATGATTATTCTGGTTTTGAGGTTTTGGGAGATTACAGGGTTTATAAAAATTATTATGCTGCTGCGGAATTGGGAAATGAAAGTATTGGCTACGCTGAAGATAATATTAGCATAACTTCCCGTGGAAGTTATATAAAACTGGGAGCCGATTATAATGCCTATGAAAACTGGACAGGAATGGAAAACCTGATTTTTGTAGGAGCCCGTTATGGATTTTCAAGCTTTACCCAGGATGTTGAAGAATATCAAATCTACACAACAAATCCTTTTTTTGAACCCGATATACGCTCTGAAACTATTGAATATTCAGGTTTAACTGCGAATTGGATAGAATTGATTGCGGGGATAAAAGTTGAAGTCCTCAATAATTTATTTCTCTCCTTTAACCTGCAGCTAAAACGCAGACTGTTTCAAACCGCTCCCAATAATTTTGATAACCTTACCATTCCCGGCTTTAATAGAACTTACGACGATAGTAATATTGGAGTTGGTTATGGCTACACCATTAGTTATTTGATTCCTTTTTATAAGAAATAGAAAATTTCTGAGAGTCTCAGCTTATATTTTTATACGGATAAATTTCTTAAATTTACACGTATAATACTAGAGCTATGAATACTAAACTCACTTTAAAGCTCAATCAGGAAGTAATTGAAAGAGCAAAAAAATACGCTTCCGATCAAAAACTCAGTTTATCTAAAATTGTGGAAGCTTATCTACAATCGCTCACAAGTGAAAAAAATACCGAGGTTTTGGAAATTTCTCCTTTTGTAAAAAGTATTTCGACCGGAAAAAAACTCCCGACCGACTTAGACTATAAAAAGGAATATACTGATCACTTATTGGAAAAATATAAATGAGCAGGAGAGTTTTTATAGACACCAACATAGTTCTTGATCTACTGGGAGAAAGAGATCCTTTTTATCAATCTGCAGCGCAACTTGCAACTTTGGCAGATAAAGGAAATATACTTTTAATAGTTTCTCCTATATCGTTTGCCACTGTGAATTACTTTTTATCCAAATTTGAATCTCCAAAAATTGCAAAAGAAAAACTAAGAAAGCTCAAGATTCTATGTAAAATTTCTCTAATCGATGAAGAAATAATCGAAAAAGGACTCAATTCAGGCTTTAAATATTTTGAAGACTCTCTTCAGTATTTCAGTGCCTTAGCTTCAAAATGTGAAATTATAATTACCAGAAACGGAAAAGATTTTCAGAAATCTTCACTGCCGGTAATGACTGCTAGCGAGTTCCTAAATAGTTTCCAAAGTAATAGGCAAGCTTAATAATGATTGATGCCTGAAATCCCTATTCCTGATACTTCGCTTTCTTCGATCCCTGATAGATCTGGTATTTCAGCAATTTAGATTCCAGGGCGCCGTTGTAAAGTTTTATTTTTCTGGATGGCCTTAAGCCAACGTGTTTTATAGCTTCAAGGTTAGATGTGATAAACCAGGCATCGGTTCCCGGGTAGGCCTGCTTTAGCGTGTCTCCAATGGATTTATAGAATTTTGGCATATCAATTTCCAAACGTTCCCCGTAAGGCGGATTGAATAACATATGTAGATGCCGCTCCCCTTCTTTTTCAGACTCAAAGAAATCCTGTCTTTTTACTTTAATAAATTCAGTAAGATTGGCATTTTCAATATTATCTATGGCCTTATGTACCGCCGAAGGGGCAGTATCATAACCTTGAATGGTAAAATGAAATTCCCTTACTTTCTTTAGCACAGAAGCTTCTATTTTTTCGAATAGATCTTCGTCCCAATCTTTCCAACGTTCAAAAGCAAACTCTTTTCGGTTTAAGTTTGGCGGAATATTGCAGGCAATCATTGCGGCTTCAATTAAAATGGTACCACTCCCACACATAGGATCAAGAAAATCGCACTGCCCGTCCCAACCAGAAAGCAATAACATTCCCGCTGCCAAAACTTCGTTTATCGGTGCGATATTGGTCGCGGTCTTATAACCGCGTTTGTGTAAAGACTGCCCCGAAGAATCGAAAGAAACATTGCAAAAATTCTTTTCAATATGGATATTAACCCGTAAAGTTGGAAAATCAAGATCTACATTTGGCCTTTTATCAAATTTATCCCGAAACCGGTCCACAATTGCATCTTTGGTTTTAAGGGATATATATTGGGAGTGCGTGAATGTATCTGAATGTACCGTTGCATCAATGGCCAGGGTATCGTCCACATCCATAAAGTTTTCCCAGGGTAAATCGTAGATTTGTTTGTAAAGATCTTCTTCAGAAAATATTTTAAAACTCTGGTAGGGTTTCAGGATTTTAATGGCGGTTCTTAAACAAAGATTGGCCTTATACATAAAGCCGGTATCGCCCACAAAACTAACGTTCCTGGTTCCTTCTTTTACATCCATAGCGCCAAGTGCCATTAATTCTTTAGCCAAAACTGGCTCAAAACCATACATGGTCTTGGCGATCATTTTAAAATTATTTTCCATATCGGTTTTTTACAGTCCACAAAAATAGGGTAATTTTGCTGAATATTGGTATTGCCGGCTGGGGATGCTGAAATATTACCGATGCTTTTACGACTTAGGTTTTTAACTCATTAAATGAGAATTGAACTAAATCGTAACCAGTGTCGCTTTTATATTTTTGAATACCGATAAGCTTCGGGAAAGGCCTTGGGAGATTATCCTAAGGAAGTTTAATTGTTTTTGACTATAATTAATGATCTATATTTTACCCCTAATTTCTGTAATTGCCGGTTACCTTATCGCTATTTTCTTAAAACCCTCCTCTTCTACCGGTTTTCAATTACTGCTTAGTTTTAGTGGTGCTTACCTCCTGGCGGTCACCATTTTTGAACTGCTACCCGAGGTTTACATAAACGGAAACAGTGAAGTCGGTATTTTTATCATGCTGGGATTATTGCTGCAAATTATCCTTGAATTTGTTTCAAAAGGGGTTGAACACGGGCATTTACATCAACAGGAAGGGATGAATAAATTCCCGATTCTATTATTGATAAGTTTAAGCATTCACGCATTTTTGGAAGGTTTCCCGATGGATGAAGGCGATCATATTTTACACGGAGTCGTGATCCATAAAATTCCGGTAGCGACCATACTTTCGGTATTTCTAATTCATTCTAATTTAAGTAAAATTAAAGTTGGTTTATTCCTTACTATTTTCGCTTTAATGACGCCTTTGGGAAGTTTCTTTAAGTCCCAATTTAGTTTGCTTCAGGAGCTTTCAATTTACATCAATGCCCTGGTGATTGGGATCTTTCTGCATGTATCTACCACAATTTTATTCGAAGCTTCAAAAAATCATAAATTCAACATTTCCAAGCTGGCGGTAATTGTCGGCGGAATCTTGCTGGCTTATTTTATCTAAAATGTTCAGCAAAGCCGAAAGCAAAAAATTAAGACAGCAGTTCTGGACGAGTTTTGGAATAGTTTTCCGCAGAAAATGGATGCTCTACAACACCGGGATAAAAGAGCTTCAGTTAAAATTCACGTTTAACCGAAAGTTTGCCCAGGTTTCTATAGATGTGTTAGATGAAGATCCGCTAATTCGAGCTTATTATTTTGAAAAGCTGCTTTCAATGAAAAAAATCCTGACTTCTGAATATTTAGCTGAAACCACATTTGAGGAAGAATATGAACTTCCGGAAGGAAAAATAATTTCCCGGGTTTATGTTCAGCTAGATAATGTAAGTATCCACAACCGTAACCAATGGCCGGAAGCGATGAAATTCCTGAATGATGCTATGGACCAAATGGAAGCTTTCTTTATGGAGTACAAAGATCTTTTTAGGTAATCTTTCAACGGACTCCTAATTATTCACATTGTTCATTTTTTCCATTGATGAAAAAACGAACCAAAAAAATCCAGGCTTACGAAATTTATCTAAATTTATTGTTAGCCACCTATATAAAAACATGAACAAAAAATCGAAAATTATCCGAACCTGGAAAGGCTGGACAACATTAGAAGATGCTTCTGCTTATGAAGACCTGTTAGTTAATGAGGTATTCCCGACCATAAAAAAGAATGGCGTTAACGGATTGGAAAAAGTTAGTATTTCTATAAAAAACAAAATGGATGAAGTAGAATACTTTCTAATTCTTCAATTTGATTCTATGGATTCTGTAAAGGTCTTTGCAGGGGAAAATTATGAACAAGCCTATATTCCCGAAAACGCAAAGCGAATTTTAAAAAGATATGATGAGACAGCCGAGCATTATGAATTAAAAAATGAATTAATACTATAAATTGAAATTAAAACTTTTGCAACACCCGGCTAAATGCGAACTAAATTGCTAAAATAAAAGTAAAAATTGGAAGCACATTACGACAATTGTTATGTTGCAAGGCAAGTACCGGTATGGCTTTGGTTAGTTATTTTTACTTCCTGTACTGCTCCTGCTATTGCCCAAACAGATTCTACAGCAGCAGAAGTAAATACAACTAAGCAGAAACCGCTTTTCTCGATTGGGCTGGGCGTGCAGCATGGTTTCATTTTCGCCCATTCTGAAGATGTGCAAAATACCAGCGGGGCACAACCAACCGGCATAGAAACCATACTTAGCTGGCAGCGCAACGATTCTGCCAGCTTTTCCCTCTGCCTTTGCTATCCCCGTCAGGGTGTGATGCTGGCATATTACGATTACGATGTTGGTTTACTGGGCAAAAGTGGAACCGCAGCTTATTTTCTGGAACCCACATACCGGATTAGCAAGGGTGTGCTTTTCTCCTTTAAAGGCGCAGCAGGACTTTCGTACCTAAGTAACCCTTACGACAGCATCGGCAACCCCGGCAACCAGTCATATAGTACCCATATGAGCGCCTATTTGCTGGTTGGTGTCGGCGCCTGGGTGCAGCTAGCGGAACGGTGGTGGCTAAACCCCAGCTTAAATTATCAGCACATTTCAAATGGGGGCACGCGCCAACCCAACAAAGGCATAAACTGGCCCACTGCAGGACTTGCGGTGAGTTACCAGCCTAACTCCCGCCCCTGGTACACCGGCAAACGAACTACTGAAAAATACTGGAGAAATTATTCTACCCGTTACGATTTCTCTTTACTGGGCACTATGCGCCGCGGTTACAACGAATCCGGGGAGCGTAAAAAGTATCCGCTGGGCGGGCTCGCTTTGCAGGCAGGAAGGCAGGTGGGTAGACTGAGTATGCTCACTTTGGGAGCCGAAGCCTACTACGATGAGGAGCTGCAAAACAAACTTAGCAGAGATCGCTTTAATGCCAGTCCGGTGAAAGCGGGGCTAATGCTGGGGCATGAGTTTTTGTTGGGTCGGTTTCAGTTTAGTCAGCGTCTGGGCGTATATGTGTTTGACCAAACGCCTTACTACGACCGTATCTTCCACCGCTGGGGTTTGCAATACCGCATAAACCGGCATCTCAGCGCAGGTTTTAATTTGCTGGCTCACCGACACATAGCAGAGTTTATAGACTTCCGGTTGGTCTATACTTTTCAGAAACGTATCAAGAAATGAGAAAAAAATAGTATTGCTGATGCATTGGAAAAATAGCACCCTTAGCATAAACAGAAATTCATTCTATACGGTAGCGCCAATAGAATTAAAAATGATAATTTTAAACAATCAAGCAGTTCTAATTAGGGAAGCTTAAATATACACGCCCGAATATTAAAGAATTAGAAATTAATGAAGCATGAATCAACTGGCACAAATCAATAGGATTTTATTATTTTTCTTGCTTATTATCGTCTTTCTGTATTGGGGCGCTCCGTTTTTAATCCCCTTCTTATTTGGAATTTTATTCGCTTTCCTGATGGTTCCTCTCTGCAACCTCCTGGAAAAAATAAGGATAAATCGTACCATAGCCTCAATGTTAAGCACCCTGGTGGTATTTATTGTATTTGGAGGCACTCTGTTCCTGTTTATAACTCAGATCAATTTATTTGTATCGAATATGCCTTCAGCAGACGTGATAGAGTCTTTTATCATAAGTAGCCAAAATAAAATTGAAACCATAACTAATTTATCTCTGGACCAACAGTATGAAATCCTTAGGGGAAGGTCTGATCAAATCATTGAGAAAGTTGGGTCCTTTGTTTCTGGTTTTTTTGGAAATTTGTTCAGTACCGTTGTTAGTTTCTTTTTAATACTGATTTATGCATTTTTACTACTGTTATACAGGGAGAAAATATTTGATTTCCTTATGATGTATATTTCTGATAATCAAGAGGATTCAGTTAAGGAGACACTCCACAAGATCAGTAAGGTCGCATTTCACTATTTGTGGGGTCGGGCTCAAGTAATGATACTGTTAGGAATCATGTATTTCATCACTTTTATACTATTCGGCCTTCCCTATGCTTTACTATTTACCTTATTCGGTGCGGTCATTACCATAATTCCGTATTTTGGTCCCTTAATAAGCGGGTTGCTACCTATATTGTTTTCCTTTATATATTTCGACAGTCTGCAAAAGATTTTGTTTTTTTCCGCTCTGGTCATGGTTATTCAGCTAATTGAAAGTTACGTGCTCGAACCTCTTATTATAGGAAAGGAGGTTAAATTAAATCCAATGGTTGTAATTGTCGCCATAGTCATGGGGGGAATAATGTGGGGATTAGCTGGAATGATATTGTTTGTACCCATTTTTGCAATGATTAAAATCATTTCTCTTAACCATTCCGGACTCAAACCCATTGGGTTTTTATTGGGGCAAAGCGAAAAGGAAAAATTCGAAAAATAGAAAAACCAAGTGCCCCCTACCAGTGTTTCATTTCATTTAAATTGTACCGCAGCCGTAAAGTTTTGTTTTATGAATAAACCGGAACAACTAAGTTCACCTGAAACCTGTAAGGTGATCGTACCTACTGTTAATACTTGTTATTTTAATGCTGGCATGGATTGAGAAAGCAAATTTTTAAATAACTAATCAAAACCCTTATCTAAAAGCAAAAAACGTCTGTAAGAATTATAAAATAAATCTAATTCACCTATATTGACGGCTATCAAAAAGTAACAATTATGAAAGACAATAGAGTGCTAAATTATATTGAAGATGTAATAGAAAATACGCCAACTGACTGGTTGAAGCTAACAACGCATCGGCTGGATATTTATAATGAAAAACTGGCCAAAACTGAATTCTTAGAGCAGTTCGAAAACCTATATAAAATCAATAATTCTGAAACATCAGCACTCAGTGAATTACCCACCGCTTTCGATTATATTCGATTGGGACATCCATTATCTTCAGTACTGGAATGGGCAATTGCTAACTTAAATGATCTCAAACCAGATAACGTAATCAGTTTTTCATCAAGGACGATTCCCGTATTAGCGGTTCTCAGAAAAAATTTATTCGATAATAAGAATACCCAAATTATCTATACCGGTCAATTACCCAGGTATTTTGATACTGAAGTATTAAAGCATGTTTACGGATATAACTTTGAATTAAAACAGGTTGATAAAACCGAAGCCATTACCGAATTTGACGGTAGCAGCATTTTTATATCTGAACATGCTGAAATGGATAACATTGACCTCAATGAAAATATTGACTTTTTTATTAGTGTTCATGCCGATTTAGGGAGTATTTTATTGGTAAATGGCGAAGAAAATGAAAGTTACATTTCAGAAATTCAGCACGTGAGAAGAAGAGAAACTATTGCGATGACACCGGCCGATTCTTTTACTGCTCTAAAACAGCTAACAGGGAGGTCTTCTTCTGAGCACGGGAAAAGTAATGTTGAAACCAATAAAGCAAGTGTAGTAGATTCAATTAAGGCGATTACCGGTACAAATACAAAGCCGCTACTTGGTTCTTGTGGATTATCTGTTCAATATGCGATTATGATGGGGCTCATCGATGATGCACTCGAAAATCATAAAGGAAAGGCTATCAAAATTATTGTTCCTCCAAACTGTTATGGCGGCACAAACGATCAGGCCAGACGGGTAGCTAACTGCCTGGACAATGTTGAAGTCTTAGATTTACCGGTGGATGGCGATAATGATATGGTACAAAGTACTGATCTGGTTTTAGATCAGGTTGCTAAAGAAGATGCGGTTCCTTACATTATAGCTGAAATTCCAACAAACCCCAGGGTTGAAGTTCCAGATCTTGAAAAATTAAGAGATGCTTTAGGTAAAGTACGTAAAACTGCTACCGGTGAAACTGCTATTGATCCCGTATTTATTTTAGATCAAACCTTTTGTCCTAATGTTCAATTTTTAGCTGAAGATGGAATACTCTCAAATATCAGAACCATTTCATATGTTAGCGGATCAAAATTTCCAAGTGGCGGAAAATGTACTGCCGGTTACTGTGTAACCAATGAAAAGGCTGAGGCTCTGTTAGAAAAAATCGAAAAGCATTTGGTTCTTTGTGATAACGAGGCTACAGATTTTCAAGTTGAAATATTAGCAGAACAATTACCTTCAATGAATCAAAGAATTAAAGATGCCTATAAGAATACACGTGAATTTGTAAACTTTATCAGGGAGACTTTACCCGCGGCGAAAATCAATTTTGTTTCAGAAGAATTGGCTAAAGAAGGATTTACCCCATCTGTCTTTTCCCTAGATCTTCCTACGAAAGGGAATACAGATAAAGATAGAGAAGCATATAAACGAGCATTAAATCACAAACTAATCGATATGATGATCACTGAAATCCCTAACGAGAGTAAATATTGTGTGAGTTATGGGCAGTTAAAAGGATGTTATTGGACGATACCTGCAACATCTACTCAAGGCACGACTAAAGAAGACGACAAAGATTATATTGCCCGTGTATCAGTCTCTCCCGATTTGGATCTTGAACTTCATAAAAAAGTCTTTTTGGATTTTGTTGAGCAAATTTGATTGTTGAAGGCAATGTTTTAAAAAAATTTGAAGCACTAAACGTTATTAAATATGTCTTTAGCCAAAGCTTTTAAGCCAGTATTCAGAAAAATAAAAAGTTATATATTTTTATGGAAATTAAACACTCACTTATATTAATACTATTAATTCCATTTTTAACATACTCTCAGGAAGTAAAATTTCCATCTCCTTCAGAATATTTTACAGAGCCAGAATCTGAGGTATTGGTATTAGGCACAATTCATTTTAATTATCCGAATTTAGATGCTATTAAAACAAGTAAGGAAGATCAACTTGACGTTTTAAGCGAAAAAAAACAGCAAGAAATTACGGAGCTTATAAATTATATAAAAAAATTTCAACCTACCAAAATAGCAATAGAAGCGCGAAATAATTTTAAAGCAACTGAAAAGTTGAGAAGGTATAAAAAAGGCGACTATAGAAACGAAAGAAGTGAACGCTATCAATTAGGAATGAGGTTGGCAACTGAACTGAATTTAGACACCCTATATTCCATAGATACCGATCCAATGATAGCAGACCTGGCGAAAATAGATTCTACTTACATAGCAAAATTAGCCAGAGATTATGATTTTAAAAGCAATGATTCTCTGCATCAAATATCAACTGAATACTTTAAAGCCATTAATAAATTACCTGCAAAAATGAATTTGCTTGAATATTTTAAAAAGTTGAATTCCAGGGAACATCATCAATATGTACTCGGATCCTATTTGACCGGAGATTTTAAATTAGGTGAAGATCGGGGTGCAGATGTTCTTTCCGTTTGGTGGTATAATAGAAATTTAAGGCTTTTTAGAAAGCTACAAGAAATGAATACCGAGAATAACGATAGAGTATTGATTATTTTTGGGATTGATCACGCTGCAATTTTAAGACACCTTATAGAGTCTTCACCACAATTTAAATTTATAGAATTTAATAGTTTATGAATCAAAGATATATAGACTAGGCCAACTACAATATTTGGGCAAATAATAAATTAATCAATGATTTAAAGGAGTAAGACGACTAACTCTTATAGGCAAGGAATTAGTTGGAAGTTTCCCAACAATTCTTGCTGCGATTACACATATTTGGTTTGCCGAAACAGGCTGGCTTTATCGTTTGAATGGAAATGGATGGGAAACAGAAGGCGTTTCAAACCTTACCGGAACCACTAATGAATTATTTAAGAAATGGCAAATGACTTCTGGCAAAGCAAACTTTCAAAAGAAAGGCTTATTTCAGAAAATGATATAAAGAAACTGCCCAACTCCATAAAAACATGGCTTCGTCATTCTGGAGTTATTGGAAAACCATTTATTGATTTAGGCAAGGTAATACAGCAAACCGAAATGAAACTAAAACCTGGACAGAATGAATGGTATCCTGGAACAGCAATTCAATACTCCACTATAGATGTACCTGCGTTTATCTGGACTACAAATGTCGAAATGAATAGAATGATCAGCTTTCGGGGCAGGGATAAATTTGAAGACGCTAAGGGAGAAATGCTGATTAAAATAAATTCTTTGATCAATGTTGTGAATGAGAAAGGTGAGAAACTAAATGAAAGCACTATGCAACGATACTTAGGTGAGATGGTGTGGTTTCCTTCATTAGCATTAAGTCCATATATTACCTGGCAAGAATTAGATGATACTTCAGCTAGAGCCACTATGAACTATAAGGGTACTAAAGCAAGTGGAACCTTTTATTTTAATGCATACGGAGATTTTATAAAGTTTTCTGCTTTTCGCTATAAAGGCAATGAACCAGATGCCAAAAGACATAATTGGGTGCTACTGGTGAAAGAACATAAAACATTTGATGGTATAAAAGTACCGTCTAAAATGACTGCAACCTGGGAGCTTGAAAACAAGGATTGGACCTGGCTAAAATTGGAAATTATTGATATTAAATACAATGAGAATGCCAGCAATTAACTGAACTAAAAAAACCACTATTTTTCATTAAGTTATTTTTAAGAATTGTTTAGAGTTATTTAACAGAAATTTCTTCCTTTTTCCTGTATTTTCATTATAAATAATCTGCAAATTCTAAGAAATATTTAGTGAAATTTGAAAGCGGGAAATAATGTTGAGGAAACCTTCTAAAATAGATCATCTGGAAAAATATTATATCGCAAATTATACTGCTGCGATATACTATAAACATGGCATTTTAACTACTAAAAAGCAATTTTTAAAAAGGCTTTACAAATCTTTATACAATCATAAAAAAGCGCTGAAAGACGATTTAGACAGATATATTTTAGAAGTAAGGGATCAGGATTATCTGGACCGCTTACTTCTAAAATGTAAAAAAGAAGTGCTAGTAATGCAACGCAGATTAAGCACCACTTCTAATCTAAAATCAGGACGGGTATGCACAGAAATTGAAAATCGCTTCGTTAAACAGTTGCATCAAACATTTACGAAATTAACTGACGGAGATTTGAGAAATACCCTATTATCTCATAAACACAAATCGAAACCTTTACAGGAACAATTGGTATTGGTAAGTAAATACCTGATATAAAACTGTTTCTCCCAGGATTAAATCTCCAACCTATAGGTTTGCTGTGCGATTTCTAATTCCTCATTCGTAGGAACAACCAAAACCTGAACTTTTGAATCTTCAGCATTTATAGTTCTCAGTTCCTTCAGGCGTTGTTTGTTTTTTTCTTCGTTAAGTTTTATTCCGAAGAACTCCATATCCCTGCAAACCAAACTACGAATAACATCACTGTTTTCGCCAATTCCTGCTGTAAAAACAAGCGCGTCTACCCCATTCATTGCAGCAGTATAAGCCCCAATGTATTTTTTAATTCGGTAAGCATTCATCTCCAGCGCTAACTGGCATTGCTTATTTCCTTTTTCCGCCTGCTCCTCTATATCCCTTAGATCGCTATAACCGGTTAGGCCGTACATCCCACTTCTATTATGCAAAATATCACTAACTTCCTGGGCCGAATATCCTAATTGTTCAATTAAATAAAAAATAACCGACTGGTCTATATCGCCACTCCTGGTTCCCATAATAAGTCCGTTAATCGGGCCAAAACCAAGGGAATGGTCTACGCTTTTACCATCTTTAACAGCCGTAATACTACAACCGTTTCCTAAGTGAATACTTATAATTTTCGAATTTTCTTTCTGCAGATGTTCAATTGCCTTTTCGGTCACATATTTATGGCTGGTGCCGTGAAATCCATATAACTGAATGTGATGTTTTTCAAAAAATTCCGTTGGAATTGCATACTGTGCTGCCTTTTCCGGAATACTTCTGTGAAACGCCGTATCAAAAACTGCTACCTGTGTTGCCTTTGGAAAAAGTTCTTCCGCAACCTCAATACCTTTTAAATTAGGAGGATTGTGCAATGGTGCCAGGGAAAAATATTCTTTAATTTTAGCTTTCACCTTTTCATCTATAACTATTGTTTTCGTGAACTTATCCCCTCCGTGCACTACCCTGTGGCCAATAGAAGCTATTTCTTCCGCATTCTTGATAACACCCTTTTTAGGATGCATTAAAAGGTCGGTAATCGCTTTCAATGCTATTGCGTGATCTTTTGCTGAAAGTTCTTCGGAAATTGACTCGTTATCTGTTTTATAATGAAGTTTTGCCCCTTCCAGTCCAATACGTTCTACCATTCCTGAAGCTAAAACTTCTTCTGAAGGCATTTGTATTAATTGAAATTTTAAAGACGAACTTCCTGAATTTATAATTAAAATATTCTTCATCTGAATTAAATTCCTTGTGCCTGTATGGCGGTTAAAATTACGGTGTTATATACATCGGCAACGGTACAGCCACGGCTCAGGTCGTTTACCGGCTTGTTTAAGCCCTGAAGCATCGGTCCTATAGCTAAAGCCCCGGTTTCACGTTGCACTGCTTTATAGGTATTGTTCCCGGTATTTAAATCGGGAAAAATTAAGACATTGGCCTGGCCTGCTACTTCAGAATCGGGTAGCTTACTTTTTCCTACACTAATATCTACTGCGGCGTCATATTGAATTGGACCTTCAATTTTAAGATCCGGTCTGCGTTTTTTTACTAATTCAGTAGCCTCACGCACTCTATCAACATCTTCCCCTTTTCCTGAAGTTCCCGACGAGTAAGAAAGCATGGCAATCTTGGGCTCAATGCCGAATGCTGAAGCACTTTCAGCAGAAGAAATGGTAATTTCAGCCAATTCTTCGGCTGTAGGATTGGGATTGATCGCGCAATCTCCAAATACTGAAACTCTATCTTCTAAACACATAAAGAATACTGAAGAAACCACCGAAACATTCGGTTTAGTTTTAATAAACTGTAGGGCCGGTAAAATGGTATGTTGCGTGGTATGCGCTGCACCCGATACCATACCGTCTGCGTGACCTTTATAAATCATCATCGTTCCGTAGTAAGAAACATCGCTCATACGATCTTTGGCCATATCCATATTCACGCCTTTATGCTTTCTCAATTCATAAAAAGTTTCAGCATAATCCTGAAAGTTTGGTGAGTTTATGGGATCTATAATATTCACTTTTGAAAAATCAAGGTCCAGGGCAATTTTAGCTACGGTTTTCTGAATCGTATCTAAATTCCCCAGCAAAGTCAGCTCCACCAGATCCATATCTATAAGACGTTTTGCTGCGGAAAGGATACGCTCATCAGTTCCTTCCGGTAATACGATATGCTTTTTACTTTGCCTGGCGCGTTTTACCAAATCATATTGGAACATTCTGGGAGTCCTACCCTGGGGTTTATAGTTCGTCAGTTTTTCTACCAGCGGATCGAAAGACACATAGCGTTCAAAAATACTGATGGTAGTTTGTATTTTTTGAATACTATCGGCATAAATATTAGACTTTATCGCGCCAACTTTATTGGTTACAGCAAAGGTGCCTTCCTGAACCGAAATCATAGGAACGATATCAGATAAACCTTCAATCAACTTTAAAATTGATTCCTCCGGGGTTAAGCCCCCGGTTAGAATAATCCCTGAAATCCTTGGATAATTGCTTGAAATATTAGCCTGCAGTGCACCTAAAATAATATCGGCACGATCCCCGGGAGTAATTACTAAACTTTCATTTTTCAGGGTGGTTAGATAATTACGAAGCTGCATTGCTCCCACCCCAAAATTTCCGGTTTGATTATCCAGAAAATCGTGGCCGAACAAAACTTTTCCGTCAAGTGCCTTTACTATTTCTTTTAAGGTAGGGTTGTTAAGTGTATCGATTAACGGAATCGCAAATACACCAACTTCTTCCGGTAAGAAACCTCGCATATTCTTTTTGGCCGGTTCAAGGTTATCTTCCTGAATTTTATTGCTTACCATAGCAATGACCTTGACATCTTTATCTTTAAAAGCGCGATAAGCCATTTGCTGGTTCCCCAATAATTCTTCCCAACTCTTATACTGACCGCTAACCACGATTATCACCGGAATACCCAGGTTTTTGGCAATCACCACATTTACATCAAACTCAAAAACACTGCCTTCACCGGAAAAATCACTGCCTTCTACCAGGATAAAATCAAATTCCTCCTCCAGTTTTTTATACTTGGTAATTATGGTATCTATAATCTCCCCGGATTTTCCCTCGTTCCTTTTCTGAATTACTTCACTACGAGTAAATGCAAAAGTATCTTCATAGGGAATTTTCAAGTTAAAATAACTTAAAATTGTGTCTATATGATTATCTCTTTCACCTTCAGAAGTATCGTTTATAATTGGCCTGAAATATCCCACTTTAACCATTTTACCGAGCAGGGTTCGCATAAGCCCCAGGCTAATCATAGATTTTCCACTGTGGGATTCAAGGGTGGCGATATAAATTCCTTTGTTCATAGTATATAAATTGTTGGGCAAAAATAAAGTTAATAAAAGAAAACAGCTTTTAAGTTTTTCCTAAAAGATATTAAACCTGATATGAATCACCTTTTAAAAGAAGTAAACTACCTCGGGGCTAGCCCATGAATCATTATTGGAAAATATAATTTGATTTCGAGGCAAGCCTCTAAGCATTTAAATCTCGATTATCGAGTAAACAACCCGGAAAAGGCTTGGAATTCTTCAGGGATCTAAGATTACCTGAATTTGTACCATGAACTAAAGAAATTTCAGGTGACGATTAGAAACAAAAAAACCACCCGAAGGTGGTTTAAATAATCTTTATTTTTTGATGGCTTATAAAGCAAGTAATCCCACTAAAATAACTTCCAGACTTACTTCTGAATTGGCATCTACAGAAAAGCCTAAAAGATCAATTTCAGAAGCAGAAGTAGCTTCTATTTTACCAGCAAATTCAAGCTTACCATCTGCATCCTCATCTTTAAAGGATACGAAATGTAGTTCGTAGTCTCCTTCTTCTACGAAATGAATTTCAAAATCACCTGTAGATTGATTTACTTTAGTACTTCCTGTAGCGTTGGCAAACAGTACTCCTTCAGCATTAGCAGCCGTTTCTGATTCATTATAAGAACCTTCTTCATAAGCAAAAACCAGAACTGTTTCAGACTCTGTAGAACCAAAATCGCTCACTGTTCCTGTTATAGCTCCAGCTTCAAGGCTATTTACCGCCCTTATACTATGAGCCAATTCAGTATCACTTACAAACTGATACTCCCCTTCTGTATTAGATACAATAGCCTTTCGAAGGTCGAAATCCAGGACTATTTTGTTATCATCATTTTCCTGAATTTCCACCTGGTCTGTTATACTAATTTCATTTGAAGCCGTACCCAGGGCTTTTTTCTCTCCATTTGTGGTTAACACATAGTTAGCCGGTGCCTCTCCTGAAGCATCTGTTTCGTTATCAAACATCAAACTAATTTCAGAGGTAGTTCCGCTTTCAAGTTCCAGGTCCCCTAATAGTTCAGTTTGTCCGTTTTGTAAACTACTTATATTTACTGTAGTTTTTTCAAACCCTTCAATAGTTTCGCCGTTCACCTTTACCTCTGTAATAGTAATAAATACAGCATCGACTTCTGGATTATCACTAGGCGCATCTGTAAGATGTACTTCAGCATTGTAGGTTTGTGTCTGAGGTTCTCCAGTGTTTACGTCGTCATCATCCTCAGAACATGAGGCTACGAGCCCCATACATAAGATTAAAATACTAGTTTTAAATAAATACTTCAAATTCATAAGTGTCTAATTTTTGTTGTTTTACGCAACAGTTAGTAATTTATAGATTTAGTTTAGCGCATCCTGCGCAAGTAGTTGTTTACTATAGCGTCTATTTTTATGCTATGATAACGGAGCTGAAGCAGGACTATTATTCAAGAATTGTCATTTATCATAGGTTTAACAATTCTTAAGGGATCTTTAAAGCACAGTAAATTAAAATAATAAAACCAGGATGTTTGAGCGGTTCTGTAGTATTGTAATTAAAGCCATTTTTGTGACTAAAAATAGCTGAAGTGGTATTGTGAAATAGCCTTAGAATTAATGGTACTTTTATGAAGACATTAAGACTTAATAGAAATATTGGATAATACCCTAATTCTTTTTAAGAATAAAAGATTACATATTAAGAATATACATTTCCTTCCCTTTAAGGTATAAAAAAACCCTTCACCAAATAAATGATGAAGGGTTCAAAAGAAAGGCGGCGACATATTAAATGACCGCCTTTGAATGCAAGCGAAGGCGCAGCATAAAAAGCTGCGGGAATTAATCCCGAAAGCTTTAGCGACTCGGGACTCTCCTGGCCAAAATCTCTTTAAATAAAAAAAGCCCCTACATTGCTGTAGAGGCTTCAAAAGAAAGGCGGCGACATACTCTCCCACAAATAGCAGTACCATCTGCGCTAACGGGCTTAACTTCTCTGTTCGGAATGGGAAGAGGTGAGCCCCGTTGCCATAACCACCTTAAGTCTTTAGTATGCAGTGTTCAGGAATCAGTTGGCAGCTTGTGCCCTGATCCGTACTAAATGTCATACCTAATAACGTTGACATATTTTAAGAAACAAAAAATAAAGAAGAACTGCGGTAAGCATTCAAGTGCCCCCCTCCCTTGCGGGAC
>NZ_JAIQZA010000033.1 GCF_020164485.1 Salegentibacter tibetensis | reverse complement strand
AGGGAAAAATAAAATGAGCGTATTAAATGCAGTAAGAAACAAGTTAATCCACATTGCTATGGCATTGGTTAAAAACAAAACATATTACCAAAATCGCTTGGTTTTGTCATAGAAATCGAAGTGACGGCCCGTCAGGTCGAGTTGCGGTATTTGAACCTTAAGCGAAAATAGCGCAGTATCGAGACCCAATAGAAGTTGTAAATCCATGGCACTTCTCGATACATCCCGATGGCTATCGGGACTGATAACTAAAAAGCCATCAATTCAGGAATATTTTGAAGACTTAGCTTTTGATTCTTGGACTCCTTCTTTTTAATTTAACCGTCATTGCGAGGAATAATTTTACGAAAGTAGAATTGTGACGTGGTAATCTGCTGAATGAACCAACATATTTTGCTTCAGTCGTGCCTCCATCGCAATGACCTTATGATTTTATTTTTTTGCCACGAATGCACTTTCAAGTGAAGGATCAAACAAACAAAGCTTTAGAATTTTCAATAACAGGCTCAATCAAGTGGAGTTGCTTTTTCTTGAGTTTTATATTCCCAATTTTTTCCAGGTGTTCCATACGGTGGGCATCGCTGCTAATAAAATCTATCATGCCGCTTTCAAGGAGCTGGAATGCTGTTTTCTGCATACTGATTCCATAATGCGGAGTAAGTGATAACATATTCAGTTGAAAACTACAGCCCCGGGCTTTTAAATCCTCATACTTATTAAGGTTACTTCCGTGGTAAAACGCATATCGTTCGGGATGAGCCAGAATCGGTTTTAGGTTTCTATTTTGAATTTTAAATAAAATTTCGGCTAAATTAATCGGTGCCTGGAAATAAGACATTTCAACCAAAACATACTTATCTACCACGTTCAAAACATTTTCCTTTTCCAGCTGATCTATTAAAAATTGATCCATCATATATTCTCCCGCGGCTTTAATCGAATTTCCATCCGGTAGTTCCTTTTTTACCTGTTCTAACGCCGGAAGAATAGTATCTGGAGTATTGGGATAGAATTCCCCCATAACGTGAGGGCTGGCTATAAAATTCTTTACTCCAAATTCATTAAATCGCTTAATCATTGCTATAGAATCCTCCACATTTTTCGCACCATCATCTATTCCGGGCAATAAGTGATTATGGAAATCGGTAAAACCTTCCAATAAATCGGCTAAAAATATTTTTTTCTGAAAAATGGATAGCATTTCTAAGTTTTAGGAGTATAAAATTACATATTTTTAAATCGAATTAAGCATATTTAAAATGACTTAACGCCTACTTATGAAACAAAAACTACTTACACTCCTATTTGTGGCTTTCGTCTTATCGGTGAATGCTCAGGAACTAGACTTCCGGGGTAATATAAATACAAACGGCTTATTGTTTAGTGAAGAAAATTCTCCTTTTTGGATGCATACCAATCAAAGAGGAAGAATAGATGAACTCACCAATTTTTCTGGCCTTATAAATGCCTTTGCGCTATATAATCTTTCTGAAAATTCAAATTTAGAATTGGGCCTGGGAGCCCTTTATCAGGATGGATATGCTGATAAACTGCAATTAGACGAAGCCTATCTGGCTTTTAATAATTCCTGGCTGGGGGTTGTTGCCGGCCGCAAACAGCGCAAAGAAATGTATCGTGGGTTAAGCGCCACCAACCAAAGTATTTTATGGTCTCTAAATGCGAGGCCACTTCCCGGAATTCGACTTTTTACAAAGCGACCTGTATTTTTTAAAAACAACAGCGGATTTGGTTTTGAGGCTTCCCTGGAAGAATATTTTATGGACGATGATCGCTATGTAGAGAATACCCGTATTCATCATAAAAGTTTCCATTTAGTCTATAGATCTTCGCCCGGTTTTCAAATTTCAGCGGGTTTAAGGCATTTTGTGCAATGGGGAGGCACTCACCCCGAGCTTGGGGATTTACCTTCAGATTTCGAGGCCTATACAAGGGTAGTAACCGCCAGAGGAGTTGGAGAAGATACCGGCGATGGTATTTCAGAACAAGAAATCAACGGACTTGGAAACCACCTGGGGAGTTACGAGATAAATATCAAAACTATTTTAGCCGGTTATAATCTTGAAATTATTTATAATCATTTATTTGAAGATGGTTCGGGAAGCGTTCTTAGAAATACCCCCGATGGCCGTTACGGGATTTTTATAGAAGACCCTGCGGCGCCTGTAGACTCCTGGTTTCAGGCGGTAATGTATGAGTTTTATTATACCAAAAACCAGAGTAAAAACTTCCCAACTTCCGATGGGGAAGATAATTACTTTAATAATAATTTGTACCGTTCTGGCTGGACCTATGAAAATCGTGTCCTGGGACTTCCATTTATCACACTTGGACCGGATCGTTTCAGAATAAACAACAATAAAATAGTTGCCCATCATATTGGTTTAAGCGGAATGGCTTTTAAGAAAGTTCCGTATAGATTTCTGGGGAGTTTTAGGCAAAATTATGGAGCAAAAGGAGGAGGAAACATCACCGAGCACCACGTTCTTTCTACCTATCTTGACCTAAGTCTTTTACAAAATATAGTAAATCTAAACCTTCAGCTGGGGACTGATTTTAGTGAAATTGACGGCCCTAATTTTGGTGCCGGTATATCTATTTCCAAATCGTTTTTATAAAAAACATCAGCAATTTTAAACTTCGCCCCAATGAAGCAAATAGCTACGCCCATTTTAAAAATCAATCATAATTTTGAACTTATAACCTGGAATCCCTCTGCGGAAGAATTCTTAAAGGAAAATCTCAATAAACAATTAAAGATAGGTTTAAGTATTGACCAGGTTTTTCCTCAAAAACTTTTAGAAAACTTCAAAAGTGATTTTAAAAAAAATGAAGGAGCTTTTTATAATGCTTTTTCTTTTTCAGCAACAAAAGATATAGAATTATCAAGTAGCCCTTGTTTGGATGCTAAAGCAAATATTGATGGCTTTTCTATATGTTTAAAATTGACTTCCAAAAAAGAGTCCTCATCGTCTGAAAATATAATTCAGCTTAGAAATATTCTTGAAAATTCGTCCCTGGCAATTTTCTTAACCGATCCTGCTGGACCAATATTAGATGTTAACAAAGCAGCTTGTAGAATGTTCGGCTATACTTTTGAAGAGCTTATCGGTTTAGGTCGGGAAGATATAATTCAAAAAAACATCGATTTAGAAAAAGCGGTAAAGCAAAGAAATGAAGCCGGGGAAATAAGACGGGAATTAACAGGAATTAAGAAAAATGGGGAGACTTTTCCCTGTGAAGTGCATTCAGTTATTTTTACCACTCATAAGGGGGAAAAAAGAACCAGTACTACGATTGTAGATATTTCAGATAGAAAAAATCAGGAGTTAATTGCAGAAAATAGCAAGCAGGCATTTCAGTCTTTATTCGATTATAATCCTGATGCGGTGTATTCTTTCGATCTGGAAGGGAATTTTTTAAGCCTTAATAATGGTGCTACAAAACTTAGTGAGGCATCGAGGGAGGAATTACTGGATATGACATTTCTGCCTTTAATCCCTGCAGAAGATCGTGCCCGGGTGATGGCTCATTTTACCAAGGCAGCTTCTGGTGAAATACAACACTATCAAACAAATTTTGAAAGTCTAAAAGGCACAAAAAAAGTTCTGGATGTGACCAATTTTCCTATTTATGTAAATGGAAAAATAACCGGGGTTTACGGCATAGCAAAGGATATAACCCAACAACTAAATATAAAACAGAAACTACGGGAGGAGCGTAATATGTTTCGGGCAATTATAGACTATATCCCCGATCGTATTTTTGTGGTAAACGAAAAACATGAAACGATTTTAACTAATCATAGTTTTTATAAGAATTACATTGGGGTGGAAAACGAACAAAAAAGCTTGGGTCTGACTCCGGCAGATTATTTTCCGAAAGAAGAAGCAGAGGGAATTATTCAGGATAACGCCCGGGTTATGAATCAGGGGATTCCTGTGATAAATCGTGGCGATATTGTAAAGAATTTTAATGGTGATCAGGAATATACGCTATTGACTAAGGTTCCTGTTAAATTCGGGGATAATAAGAAAGGTTTAGTGGGAATTTCAAGAAATATCACTGAAATTAAAGAAAAAGAAAAAGCCCTGGAAGACCTAAATAATCAATTGCGAAAGCACGCGGAAGAGCTGGCTCTATCTAATAAAGAACTGGAACAATTTGCTTATATCGCCTCACACGATCTCCAGGAGCCGCTTAGAATGGTCACTAGTTTTCTCAGTCAGCTGAAGAAAAAATATAACCATAAACTGGATGAAAAAGCGCAGCAGTATATTTATTTTGCGCACGATGGTGCAACCCGTATGCGGCAAATAATTTTAGATCTGCTCGAATATTCCAGGGTGGGCAGGCTGGAGCATACGGTAACTGTGGTGAATATTGAGGATTTGGTTTCTGAAGTCTTATCACTTCAGAAAAAATGTATCGAAGAGAAAAAAGCCGAAATCATAATAGATCAGCTTCCTACGTTGAAAGTTGAAGAACCACTTTTAAGACAGCTGTTTTCAAATTTAATTGGGAATGCTTTAAAGTATTATTCAAAAGACAGGCCTCCAAAAATTAAAGTTTCGGCTTTAGAAAAGGATAAGTACTGGGAGTTTAGAATAAGCGATAACGGTATTGGAATTGAAAAGGAATTCACGGAAAAGATATTCGTGATTTTCCAGCGCTTGCATCAGCGTGAAGAATATGAAGGAACAGGAATTGGTTTGGCAATTTGTAAAAAGATCGTAGAGAATTTTGGGGGCGAAATATGGGTGGATTCCGAATATGGTAAAGGGAGTAGCTTTTATTTTACGATCCCAAAACAATTTTAGTATATTTACTCAATAGGCAAAAACTAATTTCCGATAAGCGATTCGGATTTTTTTATATTACATCTTATAAACCTGATTTAAGCTAGTTTATTCAACTAATAAAATTCTAATAAATCGATTTAAAATTAATTTAAATGAGGAAAAGTTCCGGGGAATTAAAAATTTTAGTCATTGAGGATAACCCGGGAGATTTTATTCTTATTGAAGATTATCTTTCTGAAGAACATAATGCCCTGGAATTACAGCGCGCCGAAACCTTTAAGTCGGCGAAAGAAATCCTCCAGGCTTCTTCAAATTTCGATACTATATTACTCGATTTATCGCTTCCAGATATTAATGATACCGAAATTCTTGTAAAAGAAATCCTGGCATTATCAAATGCTGCCCCAGTAGTGGTGCTTACAGGGTATACAGATAAAGACTATGGCGCTAAAACCCTTTCCTGGGGTGTTTCCGATTATTTACTGAAAGATGAAATTAATGCTTCTAATCTTTCAAAAAGCATTCATTATAGCATGGAGCGTAAAAAGGTACAGCGACAACTATACGAATCTGAAGAAAAGTACCGTACCCTTTTTGATTCCAGTCCTTTGCCTATGTGGGTTTTAGACAGGCATAGCCTTGAGTTTCTAAGTGTAAATCAGGCCGCGATCAAATTATATGGATATAGCCGGGAAGAATTTTTACAAATGACGGTTAGGGATCTATGGGCTGAAGAGGGCGATAGAATTGAGAAAGTCGTGGAAGAAAATTTTCACGATTTGTTTACCGTCAAAGTAAAGCATTTTACAAAAGGTGGCGATACGCTTTACATAGATGTACAGAGCAATCCTATTTTATTTGGAGGGCGGGAAGCAAGGGTAACCCTTGCACATAATGTAACCGAAAAACTTAAAGCCGAAGAAAAGTTAAAACACAGCCAGCAGCGTTTTAAGGCCCTGGTACAGGATGGCAGTGATCTAATAAAAATTTTAGATGAAAATTTTTATTATGCTTACGTAAGCCCTAGTTCAAAAAATATTTTAGGGATAAAACCTGAAAATCTGGAAGGTAGAGATGCCTTTGAATTAATTCATCTGGACGATCGTGCAAAAATCCAAGAACAAATTCAGTATCTAGGAAAGAAAAAGACCATTCAGTTGCCGTCTTATAGATATAGAGACGGAAATGGGGAATGGCGCTGGCTTGAAACCATTATTAGTGATTTACGGCATGATCCTGCGGTAAATGGATTGGTAGCAAATTCCCGTGATATTACTAAGTTCAAATTGCAGGAAAAACAGTTAAGGGAAAGCCTGGAACGCTATGATATAGTAGCTAAAGCTACCAGCGATCTTATAACCGATTATAATATTGAAAAAGATGTTTTTCAGTATAGTAATGCGATTTACGATATTTTTGGCTATTCTCAAAATGAATTAAGAGCCTCAAAAAAATGGTGGCAGGAGCAAATTCATCCTGATGATAGATTACGCGTAGTTGAGGCTACCAATGCAATTTATGAACGAGGGCAGAAATTGTTGAGCATTGAATATCGTTTTCAATGTTCAGATGGGGACTATAAATATGTTCTGGATCGTAGCTATGTAATTACTGACGATAGCGGGAACCCATCACGTATAATTGGTTCTATACAGGATATTACCGAAAGAAGGAAATATATTAATGCTATAGAGCGCAGTAACGAAAGGCTTCGTGAAATTGCCTGGACCCAATCTCACGTGGTTAGGGCCCCTTTAGCAAGAATTATGGGTTTGATAGATTTATTAAAAAATCAAAGAAATAACCTTGATAATATTGAGGAAATTATAGATAATATCTTAAATTCGTCTAAAGAGCTTGATAAAGTGATTCGGAAGATTACAAATAAGACCGAAGAAGAATTTTAAGCTCCTGCCCTAAATTTTTTAAAATGCTTGAAGTAATTATCGTAGATGACGATCAAATTGTGGTATTTATCCAAAAGAAAATGGTAACCAATCACGAGATTGCCATAAACCCTATTAGCTTTCACGATGCTGCAGCTGCTTTAGATTATATAATTGGAGAAAAGCAGGGCAAACAGCGAAAGAACTTCCTGATTCTTTTAGATATAAATATGCCCAATATGAACGGCTGGGATTTTCTGGACTGTTTAGAAAATCACGAAGAAAAATCTAATTACCATGTGATAATGGTAACCTCATCTATTGATAATAAAGATAAAAAGAAAGCTAAGAAGTACAGTACCGTCCGTTCTTTTATAGAAAAGCCTATCTCTACTTCAGATTGTGAAAAAATTAAAGAGATTTCAGAAATTAGTCATTTCTTTGAGCGGGTTTAGACCCCTTTTTCCCGGGGTTCGGCATCATCAATTTTCTCCTGTGCCCATTCTTTTTCATCTTCCTCGGCTTCAGGTTTTTCTTGTTCGTCTTCCGCTTTTCTTTCAAAATTCAGTTTGATATACATAGGAAAATGATCAGATCCCATGGGTTTTTCCCGTGCAATTTCTATTAAAGTAAAATCATTGCTGTGAAAAACGTGATCCAGCGGCCATCTAAAAAATTGATAATTAGCATGAAAAGTGTTAAAAAAGCCTCTACCCCTTCTAGGATCCAATAATCCGCTCATTTCCTGAAATAATCGGGTAGTTCTGGACCAGGCTACATCATTTAAATCTCCAAAAACCAAAACGCTTTTATCCTGTTCCTTTACATCCCTGCCAAGCATTAATAATTCGGCATCACGATTGGTAGATGTATCGGCTTCAGAAGGGCTTGGAGGTCTTGGGTGCATACAGTGAATTCTAATTTTTGTATCATCATCTAAACGTACGAATCCATGAATAGAAGGAATATCGTTTCTTACCAGATACCTAATCTCGGTTTCTTCTAATTTCAATTTAGAATATAAGTGCATTCCGTAGAGATTTTCCTGGGGTACTTTTACGGTGTATTTATATTCCTTCTCTAATTCTTTTAAAGCATCCTCCCATTTCTTATCAGATTCCAGGGTAAGTACAATATCAGGCTGTCTTCTGTTTATAATTTCAAGAAGCTTATGGTAATTGTTGTTTGTAGTGAGCACATTACTAACCAAAAGCGCGATATTATCGCTGGGATCCCCATCTTCAAATTCCATCACTTCTTTTTCAGCCAGTAAGGTATAAGGGTAAATTTTATGAAGTTGATATATAAGGCTTAAAATAAGTAATCCTAAAGCTATGAAATGTATTATTTCAGAAAAATCAAATACTAGAAATGCAGCAATAATAACCACGATAATAAGAAATGAAATTTGAATACGTGGAAAATCAAAAGCACGTATCCACCATTGGTCAAAACGTGTTGCAGATGCCAGGCTGGGGATTAAAAAAATCCCACATAACACAAGCATTATAATTTCTGAAATTTCCATGGAGAATAACTTAAAACTTATAAGAAAGCGCCAGGCCTTTAGTATTTATTCCTGTACCATTAATATTAAATCTAGCCGTAGGATAAACATCAATATTTTCTTTACCCTTTTTATGTAATTCTGGAATTAAGATTCCACTCGCAGCACCTACTACCAAACCGGCGATATTATCGGTTAAAAAGTGTTTACCGGCTTTGGTTCTCAAATAGCCCATTAATGCCGAAAAACCTGCAGCACCTCCCCATACATAAGGTACGGCTTTAGAATCTGGATGAAAATCATTGAAGATTTTGGCGGCAAAAAAACTACCGGCAGAGGCAACAGCGGTGTGACCGGCAATAAAAGAACGCTGCGCCCCGCCTTCGGCACGTTCTCCAAAAGGAAGCTCCTCATTGTAAACCAGGGGCCTGCTTTTATCTATTAAACCGGCTGTCATGGTGTAAATAACCCCGGTGGTTGCCATAGTTTCAACAAATAGAACACTTATTTGTCCAAAATTATTTCGTTCTGCTTTACCCGGTAAAAAGGCCAGGGGCATTCCCAGGGCGGCATAAAACGGAATATAACTTACAGCATCAGCTTTCTCAGAATGGTATCCTGCTGCCCAACGATTAATTCCCGCAATATCATTTTTATCTAAAGCAGCTACTTCGTCTTCTGTAAGTGCATCCTTATTCTGAATAAATGTAAACCCCAGTACGTTTAAGCCTACGGTTCCTGCAATATAAGCCCCATCTTTCCAAAGATCGGTTTTATAAGGAGAATCTTGCGAATAACTGTTATAACTAAGAAGATAACAAAAAAGAATTAAAAGTGTTTTTTTCATTATTCTATTGTTGCAGGTTTAATCCTTCATTGAGGGTTTAATTCTCGAGACCTGCCCGAATCATTCAGGCGAGCTTGCCTCGAAATTATAAAATAGTTTTCCAATTCATACCTCGTGGGTTTGCCCCGAGGTTCTTGATTAATTTCCAAATCTCTAAACTCCATGGTAAATGCTGAAGTATTTAAGAAAAGAATAACAATATAAAACTCAATTATAACACTCCCAGATTTATAGATTAACATAAGTTTAATCCCTGTTGCAGCTAAAGATTTTCTAAATCTATTTAAAATACCTTAATTTTAGAATATGAAGAAGAGAGATTACAGACAGGGCAGCGGATTTGTCTTTAATAAGTTTGAAGAACCTGAAAAATCACCATTTGACAGGTTGTTTGAAGTTTTTAAGGAACTCATCACGCATACCTCTGGCGATTTAGATGAAGCTTTAGACTGGCTGAAACAGTTGGACGAAGAGTATAAATTAAGCACTGAAGATTATACGTTGGATGATTTTGTGGAAGACCTTAAAAAGAAAGGTTACATAAAAGAAGAAAGCGAAGAAGAAGGCGGCGGAATGGCAATTACGGCCAAAACCGAACGCGCTATAAGAAAACAAGCTTTAGACCAAATCTTCGGAAAGTTGAAAAAAAGTGCCTCCGGAAGCCATAGAACAAACCATGCAGGCAGAGGAGACGAACATACAGGTGATTTCAGAGCATTTCAGTTTGGAGATTCGCCCGATAAGATTTCGATGACCGAAAGTCTGCGAAATGCCCAAATTAACCACGGCATCGGAAATTTCAATATGACCGAAGAGGATCTGGTGATAGAAGAAACCCATTATAAATCCCGAATGAGTACCGTGTTAATGATAGACCTTAGCCATAGCATGATTTTATATGGCGAAGATCGCATTACACCAGCGAAAAAAGTAGCCATGGCTTTAGCTGAATTGATCACTACCAGATACCCAAAAGACAGCCTGGATATTATAGTTTTTGGTGACGATGCCTGGCCGGTTTCTATAGCCGATCTACCTTATCTTAAAGTTGGCCCTTATCATACTAACACTGTTGCCGGTTTAAAACTGGCTATGGATATTCTTAGAAGAAAGCGAAGTACTAACCGTCAGATTTTTATGATCACCGATGGAAAACCGAGTTGTTTACGAGAGCGTGATGGTTCTTACTATAAAAACAGCATGGGACTCGATCCATATATCTTGGGAAAATGTTACACCATGGCCCGGCAGGCAAGGAAATTACATATTCCCATCACCACTTTTATGATTGCACAAGATCCCTACTTAATGCAGTTTGTAAGGGAGTTCACTTACGCTAATCAGGGCAAAGCTTTTTACACCGGCTTAAAAGGCCTGGGTGAAATGATTTTTGAGGATTATGAAACCAATAGGAAAAAGAGGATAAGGGGGAATTGATCAAACTCCCCGTTTTGGTTTACAACCAAAACTTCCCCTCTTTATCTAAAGAGGGGAGCAGTTAAAAAAATAAATAATTGATAAGGAAGCAGATTCATACACGTGAGGAATTAAAAGGATATCGCAAAGCCCTTAGAGAAAATATGACATCGTGTGAAGCTTTTCTTTGGAACTTTTTAAAAGCTAGAAGGCTTGAAGGAAAACGGTTTACAAGACAGCATAGTATTGGGAATTATATAGTAAATTTTTACTGTGCTTCAGAAAAATTGATCATTGAACTGGATGGCGAAGTACATTTAAATAGCAACGACGAAGAGAAGGATTTAAAACGTACTGAATATTTACAAGGATTAGGATTTAAGATTATTCGTTTTGAAAATAAAATGATATTCGACTTCCTGCCCTCAGTATTAAAGGAAATTACAGATAATTTTAAATCCAATTAAAACTTTCCCTCTTTATCTAAAGAGGGGAGCAGTTAAAAAAATAAATAATTGATAAGGAAGCAGATTCATACACGTCAGGAATTAAAAGGATATCGCAAAATCCTTAGAGATAACCTGACACCGGCTGAAGCTTTTCTATGGAATTATTTAAAAGCCAGAAAGCTGGAAGGAAAACGGTTTACAAGACAACATAGTATTGGTAACTATATAGTAGATTTTTACTGTGCTTCAGAAAAATTGATCATTGAACTGGATGGCGAAGTACATTTAAATAGCAACGCCGAAGAGAAGGATTTAAAACGTACTGAATATTTACAAGGATTAGGATTTAAGATTATTCGTTTTGAAAATAAAATGATATTCGACTTCCTGCCCTCAGTATTAAAGGAAATTACAGATAATTTTAAATCCAATTAAAACTTTCCCTCTTTATCTAAAGAGGGGAGCAGTTAAAAAAATAAATAATTGATAAGGAAGCAGATTCATACACGTCAGGAATTAAAAGGATATCGCAAAATCCTTAGAGATAACCTGACACCGGCTGAAGCTTTTCTATGGAATTATTTAAAAGCCAGAAAGCTGGAAGGAAAACGGTTTACAAGACAACATAGTATTGGTAACTATATAGTAGATTTTTACTGTGCTTCAGAAAAATTGATCATTGAACTGGATGGCGAAGTACATTTAAATAGCAACGACGAAGAGAAGGATTTAAAACGTACTGAATATTTACAAGGATTAGGATTTAAGATTATTCGTTTTGAAAATAAAATGATATTCGACTTCCTGCCCTCAGTATTAAAGGAAATTACAGATAATCTTAACCACAAATAATGCTCCTCCCTTTTTTAAAGGGAGGTGGCTGAATTTCGATAGAAATTCAGGCGGAGGGTTTGAGCAGCAGGATGGGTTAAAACAAGAATAAAAAAATAACAAACATGAAAATAGAAAATATAAATACACTTGGTGAATTAAAGAAATCCGGATATAAAAGTCGGGGGATTAAAGAGGAACTCAGGGAGAATTTAATTGAAAAGATCAGGAAAAACGAACCTACTTTTCCGGGAATTCACGGTTATGAAGATAGCGTAATCCCGGAGCTGGAAAGGGCAATTTTATCGCGGCATAATATTAATTTACTCGGGTTAAGAGGTCAGGCGAAAACCAGGCTGGCTCGCTTAATGGTCAATTTACTTGATGAATATATGCCGGTGGTCCAGGGTTCAGAGATTAACGACGATCCGCTAAACCCAATTTCCCGGTACGCCAGAGAACTGTTAAAGGAAAAAGCAGATGAAACTCCTATAAACTGGGTACACAGGGATGAACGGTTTTTCGAGAAACTCGCCACGCCAGATGTTACCGTGGCCGATCTAATTGGGGATGTTGACCCAATTAAAGCAGCAAATTTAAAGTTAAGTTATGCTGATGACCGCGTAATCCACTTCGGAATGATCCCACGGGCCAATCGAAGCATCTTTGTAATAAATGAACTGCCCGATTTGCAGGCTCGTATCCAGGTGGCCTTATTTAATATTCTCCAGGAAGGCGATATCCAGATTCGGGGATTTAAATTGAGGCTACCCTTAGACCTTCAGTTTGTATTTACTGCTAACCCCGAAGATTATACCAATCGCGGTAGCATTGTAACTCCGTTAAAGGATAGAATTGGTTCTCAAATTTTAACGCATTATCCCGATAGTATTGAGGTAGCTAAAACAATTACCGCCCAGGAAGCAAAACTGGATGAAAGACAAAGTGAACTGGTTCACGTTCCGGAACTCGCAAAAGACCTGCTGGAACAAATTAGTTTTGAAGCCAGGGAAAGTGAATTTATAGACGAAAAAAGCGGAATTAGCGCCAGATTGAGTATTACGGCTTATGAAAACCTGCTCAGTACCGCAGAAAGACGTTCGTTGAAATCTGGAGACGATCAAACCTTGTTGAGGTTTGGGGATTTTTTGGGTGTGGTTCCTTCCATTACCGGAAAAGTGGAACTTGTTTACGAAGGAGAAGAAGAAGGAGCAGCCAGTGTTGCACTTCAATTAATTGGTGATTCGGTAAAAACATTGTTTCCTGAATATTTTCCTAAGATTGAAAAGTTACAAAGGCCAGATGAAACCACACCTTATGATGATTTGGTAGAATGGTTTTTTGAACAAAGCGGTTTTGAACTTCCCGACGACCTTTCTGATGCCGAATACAAAGAAAAACTGGACTCCATAAAGCCGTTAAACGAATTGATTAAAAAGTACCAGCCTGAGATATCAGAGAAAGATTCTTATTTCTTAAAAGAGTTTTTGCTGTGGGCATTAGTAGAATATAAGAAGCTGAGCAAACACCGTTTTGCCAAAGGGGTTCAATTTAAAGATCTTTACGGAAGTTATATAAGTGACCTTTAAATAATTATTGAAATAAAACGAAAAAACACCCGGTTAAATTATTAATCGGGTATTTTTTTTATGGAATAAAAAGAAATTCATAATTCTTCCCTTGTAACCTCATTTTTGTTTTTATTACCCCTAAAATTATATACTTTTATCATCAGAATAAGGTCAAAAATGAGGATTAAAGAAAATATCGATTTCACTACTTCAAAAAGCATTTCCGGCCGGGGCATTTCTGGCATGACTATTATTCGTATTACCCCTTTTGGGGTATAATTCTACATAGCACCAGCGTACACACCTGTTTTTTTAAAACAAAATCATTCTAATTCTAATCAATCGACTTATGAAAGTCCTAAAATTCGGAGGTACCTCTTTGGCATCTCCAGAGCGTATAAAACTCGTAGCAAAAACAGTTCAAAAACATTTAAAGGAAGACAAAACTCTTGTTGTTTTCTCAGCATTCGGTGGTGTTACCAACGATTTACTGGAAATGGCCGATCTGGCTTCCCGTGAAGATCTTGCCTACAAAGATATTCTATTAAACAATGAAAAAAGGCATCTTGAAGCGGTTCGGGAATTAATTCCGGTAAACTCTCAAAGTAGCATTTTAAGCAAAGTTAAAACCGAATTAAATCGTCTTGAAACTTTATACGAAGGTGTTTACCTGCTTAATGAACTATCCAACAAAACACGCCACGTAGTAGCTGGTTTCGGGGAAGTTTTATCTTCTTTAATTATTGCTGAATATTTCAAAAATCTGGGAATAAATTCTCAGTATGTTGATTCACGAGAGCTTATAGTTTGTAAAAATACGAATGAAAAAGTACAGGTGAATTATCAGCTAACCAATAAAAATATAGATAAGTATTTTGCTGAAAAAGATGCTTCCCTGTATATAGCTCCTGGTTTTGTTTCCCGAAACGAGCAAGGCGTTCCCAGTACACTGGGGCGTGGTGGTTCAGATTTTACAGCTGCGCTATATGGTGCTGCTTTAGATGTAAAAGAAGTGCTTATTTATACCGACGTTAACGGGATGTATACGGCCAATCCGCAAATTGTTCCGCACGCTTATCCGCTTAAAGATATTTCTTACCAGGAAGCGATGGAATTGTCGCATTTTGGGGCCAAAGTGC
Organism: Salegentibacter tibetensis; assembly: GCF_020164485.1. Taxonomy (GTDB): domain Bacteria; phylum Bacteroidota; class Bacteroidia; order Flavobacteriales; family Flavobacteriaceae; genus Salegentibacter; species Salegentibacter tibetensis. The sequence goes on along the minus strand of NZ_JAIQZA010000033.1, from coordinate 34,718 downwards.
TTTATCCGCCAACGCTTCAACCTTTGCTGGATAAACAAATCAATATCCTTATTAAAAACACCTTTAAACCCGATGAAGAAGGAACTTTAATTTCAAAATCTTCAGAAAAGAATTTCCGATGGGTTACAGGGATCACGCATATAGATTCCATAAAATTACTGAATATTGAAGGCAGTGGAATGGTAGGCATCCCCGGCTTTTCCAAACGTTTTTTCGAAGTGCTTTTTCAGGAGAATATCAATGTGGTTTTAATTACCCAGGCATCTTCAGAACATAGTATCTGTATCGCGGTAAAAGATGATGAAGCAGAGCTTGCGAAAGAAGCTTTAGATGAAGCTTTTGAGGTTGAAATTCAGTATAAAAAAATCAAACCGGTAGAGATTGAAGATAATGTTGCTATTGTAGCCCTGGTAGGTGACAGAATGAAAAGCCATCACGGTTTAAGCGGAAAAATGTTTAGTGCATTAGGGAATAACAATATCAATATTCGGGCAATCGCTCAAGGATCTTCAGAACGTAATATTTCTGCAGTAATCGCTAAAAAGGATGTAAAGAAAGCCCTCAATACTCTACACGAGCAATTCTTTGAAGTACCTTCAAAAGAACTCAATTTATTTATTACCGGCGTTGGAAATGTGGGTAGTAAATTATTGAACCAATTAAAGAAACAGGAAAAATTCCTTCTGGAAAACCTTAGGTTAAAGGTTCGCGTACACGGACTCTCAAATTCAAGAAAGATGCTTTTTGATGAAAACGGTATTGATCTTCAAAATTGGGAAGAAGCCCTTGAAAAAGGGGAAAAAGCTGATAAAGCTGAATTCTTTAAAAAGGTTAATGCATTTAACCTGAGAAACAGTGTTTTTGTAGATAACACGGCAAGTGCTGAAATTTCTGCCTGGTACAGAGAATATTTGGCGAATTCGGTTTCTGTGGTAACCTGTAATAAAATTGCCTGCGCCGATAGTTTTGAAAACTACCAGGAATTACAAAACCTGGCACGGGAATATGGAGCTTCATTTTTATATGAAACCAATGTAGGTGCAGGTCTCCCAATAATAGACACCCTTAAAAATCTAATTGCTTCTGGAGATAGAATTAAGAAAATACAGGCGGTGCTTTCGGGAAGTTTAAATTTCGTTTTCAATACTTATAAAGGAGAAGATCCTTTTTATAAGACTGTGGAAATGGCTATGGAAGAAGGTTATACTGAACCCGATCCTAAAATAGATTTGAGTGGGGTAGATGTGGCGCGAAAAATTCTAATTCTTGCTCGCGAAAGTGGATATGAAATGGAACTGGAGGATATTGAAAGTGAAGATTTCCTATCCCAGGAAAGTTTGGCGACCACCAATAATGAGGACTTTTTCGAGTTGCTGAAAAAAGACGAACCTAAATTCCAGGAAATCTATAAATCGGCTGAAGAAAAAGACGCCCAATTAAAATACGTAGCACAGCTGGAAGATGGAAAAGCTGTGGTTGGATTGCAGGCTGTAGACTCCCAACATCCATTTTATAACCTTAGCGGTAGCGATAATATCGTGTTGTTCTTTACCGAGAGATACCCGGAACAACCTTTAATTGTAAAAGGTGCGGGTGCTGGAGCCGAGGTTACTGCTTCGGGAATTTTTGCTGATGTAATAAGAATAGGAAAGAAATAGGTTATGGATAGAATAAAACTGTTTGCACCGGCAACTGTAGCCAACCTTTCCTGCGGATTCGACGTTTTGGGCTGTTGTTTAGACGGTGTTGGTGATGAGATGATTATTTCTAAAAATTCAGAACAGAAACTTAGGATCACCAAAATAACCGGCCAGGATCTTCCATTGGATGTAGATGAAAACGTGGCCGGGGTTTCAGCAAAAGTGATGTTAGCTGAGCTGGGAGAAAAGCAGGGATTTGATATTGAAATCAAGAAAAATATAAAAGCGGGTAGCGGAATAGGAAGTAGCGCGGCCAGTGCCGCAGGAGCCGTTTTTGGAATCAATAAATTACTGGGAGAACCATTTTCGGCTAAAGAATTGATAAAGTTTGCGATGGAAGGGGAGCGCCTCGCCAGCGGGAATGCCCACGCCGATAATGTGGCGCCGGCCCTCCTGGGTGGATTTAGCCTGGTGAAAAGCTACGAACCCCTTGAAATTATAAGTTTACCAAGTTTGCCGGAATTACGAATGTTGGTACTTCATCCGCTAATCGAGCTTAAAACCCGGGATTCTAGGTCTGTAATCAGGCAAAATGTTGAACTGAAAAAGGCGATTAGTCAATGGGGTAATTTAGCCGCTTTGGTAAGTGCATTGTACACCCAGGATTACGAGCTCTTAGGCAGAAGTTTAAAGGATGAAATTATTGAACCCGTGCGTTCTATTTTAATTCCGTATTTCGACAAGCTTAAAGCTCTGGCTTCAGCTAATGGGGCACTGGGTTTCGGAATTTCCGGCTCTGGACCTTCGGTTTTTGCTTTGTGTAAAGGCGATACTGTAGCCGAAAAAGTAAAAGCCGAATTTCAGGAATTTTATCAGGATAAAAATATAGATTTTGACCTGCATTTATCTAAAATCAATTCCGAAGGAATAAAAATAATAGCCTAATGAGACCAGCATGATGCTGGACCCTAAAATTAGCAACAAACAGGAGTATAATTATAAGTTTGTGCTTAATTCCCAAATAGGGATAAAATTATAAACAGATGAAATACATTAGTTTAAACGATAAAAATCATAAAGTTTCCTTTGAAGATGCGGTTGTTCGCGGACTTGCACCGGGAAAAGCACTCTATTTTCCTGAAGAAATCCCGGTTTTATCTAAAGAATTTTTTAAAAACCTGGATAAGCTCTCCAAAGAGGAAATCGCTTATGAAGCGATAAAGCAATTTGTTGGAGACGAAATTGATAAAAACGGACTTCAGGAAATTCTAAAAAAAACTTTGGATTTCGAGTTTCCGGTTGTGCCAATATCAGAAAGTATGGGAACACTGGAGCTATTTCACGGGCCAACGCTGGCATTTAAGGATGTAGGTGCAGGATTTATGGCCGGTTGCCTTGGCCATTTTGTAAAGAAAGGAAATTTAGGGAAGATCACGGTTTTGGTAGCTACTTCCGGGGATACCGGTGGAGCAGTGGCTAATGGATTTTTAGGGGTTGATGGTATAGATGTTGTAATTTTATACCCTAAAGGAAAAGTGAGTGAAATCCAGGAAAAACAGCTTACTACCCTTGGCCAAAATATTACAGCTCTTGAGGTGAATGGTAATTTTGACGATTGTCAGGATATGGTGAAAAAAGCTTTCTCTGATTCAGAAATTAGTGAGAAACGCCAGCTTACTTCAGCTAACTCCATTAATGTAGCGCGCTGGTTACCGCAAATGTTCTATTACTTTTTTGCGTATAAACAATTGGTAGAAAAACAACAAAAACTGGCTTTTTCAGTACCTAGCGGGAATTTTGGTAATATTTGCGCCGGAATGTTTGCTAAAAAAATGGGATTACCAATAGATCATTTTATCGCGTCAAACAATGAAAATAATGTAGTGACCCGTTATTTGCAGTCCCAGGATTACAGTCCAAAACCCAGCGTACAAACTATTTCTAACGCAATGGATGTTGGAAATCCAAGTAATTTTGTGCGAATTTTGGAATTATTCAACAATGAGTTTAAACCACTATCACAGCAACTTTCTTCTTTTAGTTATTCTGATGAAGAAACCAAAAAAGCCATAAAAGAGGTAAAACAAAAGCACAATTACGTAATGGATCCTCACGGAGCTGTTGGGTATCTCGGACTTCAGGAGTTTTTAACTAAAAACCCTGATTACTACGGTACATTTTTGGAAACTGCACATCCGGTTAAGTTCCTCGAAACAGTAGAAGAGGTGATTGAAGAAAAGGTAGAAATTCCTGCTTCAATTAAAGAAGCGATGAATAAAGAGAAAAAATCCATCGAAATTTCAGATTACTCTGAATTGAAGGAGTATTTGATGCAGTAGTTTTATTATAAAATTGTTTGGGAAGCTTTTTTCAACTAACGTCACCCTGAGACCCGTGATAAAGAAGCTTTATCTAGCGGAGGGAAATGACAGATAAATATGAAATTACTGAATTTATTAATGAGCTGAAAATAGATTGGTATTCTGTTCTTTTTCCATTGATGAAAAAGAACCAAAAAATCTAGGCTTACGAAAATGGATCTAAATTTTTCGTTCGATGTCTAAATTTTCTGAACTCGCGGGGAAAATATGAATAATTAGAAAAAGAGGTGTCGCTCAAACAGCAGAAAATTTAAACGACATCTCACTTCGAATTTTACGATCAATTTTCGATAGGCCGCTTAAATTTCCTTCTATTATATACCTACTCCTATAACTCTCTAATAAATAATAAAATCTACTCTGTCAATGGTAATTTATTTCAGGGTCTAAGTTGAGCGATAAGTGATATCAACCTAGACCCTGAAACGAGTTTAGGGTGACGTTAAAAAAGAGATAGCTTCCCAAAAACAATTTATGTTTATTAATATTTAGCAGGAGCCCCTTCTTTTGGAAGGCTATTTTCTATAAACTCCCGAATATCATCATTGGCATTTTTAAGGTCTTCGGCTCTCAAGTACATCATATGGCCACTTTCATAACCTTTAAAACTTAAGCGATCTTTCATCTTTCCGCTTTGGTCTAATTGCCACATCGTGTATTTTGCATTGAAATAGGTAGTAGCCCCGTCAAAATATCCCGACTGAATCATGACATCTAAATTTGGGTTTTGTGCCATTGCCTGTCTTAAATTCTCGCCGGTATTGTTCCCGCTGCGATCCCAGGGGTGTACAGGGCCAAACATATAGTATTTTAAATCGGTTTTAAAATTAAGATCCTGTCTCAAGTAATGATTTATAGCCGGTGTAAACGAGTGTAACCAGGAAGTCAGCTCAGCATTATAATCGGGGGAATCACCAGATTCTTTAGCATCTATTCCAAGATATCTCGAGTCAAGTCGGCCAATTGTGGTGCCTTCTTTTCGTCTTAATTCTTTCCAGAAAAAACGGTAATCTACATCAAGATTATTCTGAAGGATCACTTCTTCTGAAATTCCTGAATAATAAGCCATTTTTTCGGCTACTGCTTCTTTTTTGGTGGTTTCAGTAAAGCCTCCTTTTACTAGTACCGGAAGTAATTCGTTAATACTATATTCTTCAACTTCTTCTAATAATTCTTCTAATTCCTTATTCTGAAGTTCTGCCGGTAAAGCATCGTGATACCAGGCTGCGGCAGCGAAATAGGGTAATCTATTAGCGATGCCCACCGGGCCGTCGCGTTCAATCCCAATTTCGGTAGGAGAAACTAAAATAACTCCGTTAAGATACATCCACTGGCTGTTTTGCAGTTCTAATGCCAAACCTGAAACTCGGGTTGTGCCGTAGCTTTCCCCAATAAGGTATTTAGGCGATAACCAGCGTTCGTTTCTGCTCATAAACGTATTTAACCATTCGGCTAAATATTTAATATCGGAGTTTACGCCAAAGAATTTTTCTCTATCTACTTTTCCGTCTTCATCAGGAATAGGGCGGGAGTAACCGGTGTTAATTGGGTTTACATATACGATATCGGCAACATCTAAGATAGAATGCGGATTTTCTTTTATTCCGTAAGGTTGAATTGGGAAACCTTCATCATCAATTTTTAAAACCCTGGGGCCGGTATAAGCTACGTGCATCCAAACCGAAGCCGATCCCGGGCCGCCATTAAATGAAATAACTAAAGGGCGATTTTCAGTATCTTTTACATTACTTCGCTTGTAATATGTATAAAATAAACTGGCAATTGGTTCACCGTCGTTGTCCCAAAGCGGTTGCATTCCCGTAGTAGCGGTATAATTGATGTTTTTTGAATTAATAGTTACCGAATGATTGGTAGTAACTGTGGTATCTACTGGAATTTCAACTTTTTGGCTCCAGGCCGCTGTTATAAAAACAAGTAAAAATAGTGGGGTAAAGATTTTATTCATGTGGTTCTAATTTTTAGAAACGAAAAATACACCGAAATAGGCGAATCCCCAAATTCGTTAATCTTTATTATTCAAATTTTCATCTCTAAATATTATAATATAACTAAGAATAATTCCACCAATCGCTGCAAGTAAAAAGAAGAGCATAGCAAGACCGGGATATCCAAAAATGGTAAAATCTGAAGGCACCTGCATCAACATTGAAGCACCTATAATCATTGCTGCTATAATTAATCCTAAGGTAATGCGGTTGGCAACTTTCTGAAAACCATCGGTAACCCGTTTTTCGTCTATGGCATCAATCTTTATTTTAAACTCGTTTTCTGCCAGGTTTTTTGAAATAATGTTTAAACGATCGGGTAAATATTCTATGAATTTCTTTGATGCCAGGAGGGAAGAGAAAAAGTTTTCAGGTTTTAATTCCTCATACATCTTATCGCGCATCATTTTATTAGAGTGACGTTTTATGGCATCTCTCAGATCAAAATCAGGATCTAAAACAGCGATTATCTGATCCAGGTTTAGAAGGATTTTCCCCAGGATATTTACTTCTACCGGAAGGTGAATTCCACTTTCAGCTGCGAGCCTGTTTAACTGGATAAGCAGGCGGCCGGTTTGCATATCTTTTGCCCTACCATGCTCACTATCCATGATAATATCACCGATAGTCTTTTTAAAGAATTTAAGCTTAGCATCCTCATTCACTTCACTCATACTTAACAATACCCGAGCGGTATCTTCGCCACTATTGTTACTAATAGCCATTAAAAGCTCTAAAATATATTCTTTAATGGCCGGGCTAAACTTAGCGACCATTCCAAGATCTATAAGGGCAATCTTATCATCTTTTGTAAACTGAATATTCCCGGGATGCGGATCGGCGTGTACAAATCCATCATTGATTACCTGTTGTAAATAGGCCTTTACAAGCTGATCTACCAGTGGTGAATAATCTACTTCAATTTGCTTGAGCGGAGAAATTGAAGTGATCTTTTTACCTTCAATATACTCCATGGTGAGCACCTTGGCAGAAGAATAATCCTGAATGGGTTGCGGCACGATAAGATCCTTGAAACCTTTTAAATTATCGCCAAGGGTGATTAAATTTTGTGCTTCCCTGTGATAATCCAGTTCCTGCAATAAAATACGCCTCAGTTCAGTTAAAACATCGTCAAAAGCATATTTTTTAGCCGTGGCGCTGTGTTTAACAGCAAGATCAGCCAGCTCTTTTAAGGTATCTAAATCTGAAAGGAATTGTTTTTTAATTCCGGGCCTTTGAATTTTAACCGCCACCGGTTTACCAGATCTTAGCGTAGCTTTATGTACCTGCCCAATGGAAGCACTTGCCAGGGATTTTTCATCAAAACTCTCAAAAGCTTTGGAAATTCTTGTACCTATTTCTTCCTCAACAATACGGTGCACTTCTTCGTATGGGATTGCGGGCACATCATCCTGTAATGTCGCCAAAGCTTCTAAATAAGCGTTGGGGAGTAGGTCTGGCCGTGTTGAAAGCAATTGTCCCATTTTTATATAGGTTGGCCCCATATTTTTTAGATCTTCTACCAACTCATCGGGGCTTTGATCGTAAGTGTTTTGGGTATTATTTTTATCTGAAGTTTCATCCATTGCCTGGGATGCTGTGTTTGCAAATAAATCGCTGTTCCAGTATTTTAACATGAAGCCTATAAATTTCTGGTAACGCAAAAGATCGTCGGGAAGTACAGACATATGGTTATTGGTTGTTAGGTTATTTAATTTTAAAGATATCTATTTAAAATTATAACACCAATTTGAGAAGAATTGCAAAGCATTTTTTTGCATTATTTAAGAAACCTTTTGAATGTTTTACAGAAATTAAGATTTTACCGGGTAAATTTTCTATTTTCAGTATTTATTTTATTCACCTCTGAAACCTATTTTTAGTGAGCAAAAACGGCAACTTCAATTTTAAGGAAAAAGTAGATCAAGCTACTTTGCGTAAACCATTATTTTCACGTCCTGGTAAAGATATACCTGCGAGTATAGTAGTTTTCCTTGTAGCCCTTCCCTTATGCCTGGGAATAGCTCTGGCCAGTGGAGCCCCATTGCTTTCCGGACTAATATCCGGAATTATTGGTGGTATTGTAATAGGAAGTGTTAGTCATTCTTCGGTGAGTGTTAGTGGTCCAGCGGCCAGTTTAACTGCGGTAGTCCTGGCCTCCATTGCTTCCCTTGGGAGTTTTGATATTTTCCTGATGGCCGTGGTGCTGGGGGGTATTTTTCAGTTTATCCTGGGAATTCTAAAGGCCGGTCTTATCGCCGATTATATGCCTTCAAACATTATTAAAGGTTTACTTGCGGCAATTGGAATCATATTAATTATCGCTCAACTACCTTATGCTGTTGGTTTTGTAGAAGATCCGGCAGGCTATTTTTCAACTAGAGGTGATATATTTGATCAGGTTTCGGGAATGTTTAAAGGTTTCTTTTATTCGCTTCATCCCGGGGCAGTAGTTTTATCTATAATTTCCCTTGCCATAATTATATTCTGGGAGAAAAGTCCGCTTAAAAATTTCAAACTTTTGCCCCCATCTTTAATTGTGGTGATCCTGGGTGTTTTCTTAAACCTGCTTTTTAAGTATATAGCTCCAGTGCTTCATCTGGGAGAAGCTCATTTGGTTAATATTCCGAAGATTGACACGGTGACCGAGTTAATTACATTTCCCGATTTTTCTGCAATAACAAATCCTGAGGTTTGGGGTGTAGCGATAACTATTACCCTTATCGCGTCTATTGCCAGTTTACTGGCTATTGAAGCTGCAGATGAAATAGACCCGCATAAACGAAAAACCCCTCCAAACCGGGAATTGGTTGCCCAGGGAGTTGGCAATACAATAGCAGGTCTTGTAGGTGGTATCCCATTAACGTCTGTGATTGTTAGAAGTTCTGTAAATATTAATGCCGGGGCCGAAACCAAACTTTCTACAATTTTACACGGGATTTTTCTGCTCTTAAGTGTGTTATTCTTAAGTACGGTTTTAAATCTTATTCCACTTTCCAGCCTGGCGGTTATTTTGCTGGTAGTTGGTTATAAGCTGGCTTCCTGGGATGTTATTAGTACCATGTACAAAAAAGGATGGAACCAGTTTATTCCTTTTGTGGTTACCGTGGTGGCGATTATTTTAACCGATTTACTTATAGGTATTTTCATAGGATCGCTGGTAAGTATCTTCATTATACTGCGTAGCAACTATCATAATGCCTTTTTTATTGAAAATACCAAGATATTTAAAGGAGAAACAATAAGGCTGGAACTTTCTAATGAGGTTTCGTTCTTTAATAAGGCTTCAATAAAGAACAGTCTTTGGAGTGTTCCACAGAATTCTAACGTGATCATAGATGCAACTTTTGCCAGCTATATAGATCATGATATTTTAGAGATCTTTGAAGATTTTAAAACAACTTTCGCTGAGGAGAATAATATTAACGTGAGTATTATTGGGCTTAAAGACAAATATTCTGCAGGGAAAGAGCTGGATTTTGTTCGGGAAGATATAGAAGAATCTAAAGAGAAATCTACTCCAAAGGAGATTCTGGAATATTTAAAGGACGGAAATTCACGCTATGTAGATGGAAAACTGGTTTCCAGACGTCTTCGGAATAAAGAATTGATGGATTTCATTAATTCGGCACCGTTAGCTACTGTGGTAAATTGTATAGATTTAAGGGAGCCTCTAAATGTGATGATGAATACCGGAATTGGAGATTTAATTCCTATTAGAGCTGCAGGAAACCTTGTAGACACTCATATTATAAAAACTATAGAAATTTCCTGTAAACAACAGGGAGCACGATTTATATTAATTATGGGTAATTCATCCAATAAAATTTATGCAGAAGCTTTAAAAGATTATATGGAAAATGGATATCAGAATCCCGATTCCCTTATTGCTGAAGCTTTAAAAGCAAAACAAATTCCAGCTAAATTCGAGGAGAAAGATTTATACACTTATGCCGATCTTTTAACACGCTGGAGCCTCAAAGAGTCGCAACAAAGAATTATGAACCAAAGCCAGTACCTAAACCAACGAATCACTCAAGGTAACATAGGTTTGGCCACTGCATTTTTTCATCGTGAAAATGGAAAAATTGAGTTTTCTGAATTATATGATTCGGTACCAATTTCCTAGTATGAAAGCTTTTCGTTTAGTTTATTAATGTTTACAGGATTACCGAAAATATACAATAGATCGCCTTGTTTAATTTGAGTGTCTGGTAAAATTTCAGTGATATATTGGGTATCTCTTTTTATTGCTAGAACGGTAACCCGAAAGTTCTTGCCAATTCCTGAAGTTTGAATACTTTTCCCTACAATATCCCTGTTATTCTGCTGAACACTTAAGGTCACGATTTCCCGGTTTGGGATATGTAAATGTTGTAGTGATGGTTTATGCGGCCTGCCTTTTACCGAGGTTAACATCTCATAATCTGAAGAACGTATGCTTGCGGTAAAATCCATTATTTCATTATACGGGACCAGGTATTTTTTAAGTACACGGTTAAATATTTCTATTGAGGTTTCAAACTCTTCAGGGATAACTTCATCGGCTCCTAATTTAATGTTTTCTTCAATTTCCCTTACATAGCGTGTTCTTACAATAATGTAGGCTGTTTTAGAATATAAGCGGACATTACTAATAATTTTTTTAGTAGCCCCGGGATCTGAAATAGCAATTACCACAACACGAGAATCCTGAACGTGAAGGTGTTTTAAAATTAGCGAGTTTGTAGCGTCTCCAAAAATAATAGGTTCATCATTAGCTTTTGCCTTTTTGAAGGTTATGGGATCGGTATCCAGAATAACATAAGGAATTTCAGCGTTACGGGCTGCTTTCGCGATATTTTCTCCATTAATTCCGTAGCCAATAATAATTAGGTGATCATCTAATTTTTTGGGTTCATCAGTTTCTTCAGTAGTCTTATGTTTATTAAGACTCTCCAGCCTATGCCTTACTGAAGATGGAACCCTGGCTTTTAAAATCGAATAAGTGATCTTTGGGGCTGCTGCAATTAGAAATGGGGTTAAACCCATAGTAATAATTGAAATTGCCAGGAAATACTGGTAGATACTGTCAGGAATAATATTATTATCTAAACCAACTCCTGAAAGTAACAGAGAAAATTCCCCAACCTGGAATAAACTAAATAAACTTAAAAATACAGTTCTTGGTGGATATTTAAGCAACATAACCGTTGCACCCACTACTAACATTTTTAATAAGACCACCCCAATTACCAGGGCAAGGATCATTAAGATGTTTTTGATAAAAAATTCTAAATTCAGTAGTGTACCTACCGAGATAAAAAAGAAACTGATAAAAATTTCCCTAAAAGGCAAAACATTCACGGTAGCCTGGTGGCTGTATTCCGATTCAGAAATAATAAGTCCGGCGAAAAAAGCTCCTAAAGCCAACGATAATCCAACCGAAGAAGTTAGCCAGGCAATGGCAAAGCAGAAAACTACTGTTGTTAATATAAAGAGTTCTTTACTTTTTGTTTTAACAACCATACTAAAAATACGAGGTACTATATATTTAGCCAATAAATAGATTACCACTCCAACCCCAACAATCTTAAGGATAAGAAAAAGCACGGTAGTTAGGAGATCGCCACCATCACCCGCTAAAATTGGGGTAAGTAGCATCATAGGAACTACGATTATATCCTGAAAAATCAGAATGCCAAGTGCCACACGGCCATGTGGAGCGGTAATTTCGCCTCGTTCCTGGACTAGCTTTAATACGATTGCCGTACTACTTAAAGAGAAAAGAAACCCAAGGAATACTGCCGAATTTAAAGGTAAACCAAGGAAATAAGCAATGATCGTGGTAAAAAAGATTGTACCACCAACCTGAAGCCCCCCGCCAATTAGGACGGTGTTTTTCATAGCAATAAGTTCCTTTATAGAGAGTTCAATTCCAATAACAAAAAGCAGGAAAATAATACCAATTTCAGAAAGTAGTTCTACCTCGTGTGAAGAACTTATAAGGTTAAAGGCGTGTGGGCCTGCAATAATTCCCGCTAGAAGGAATCCCAGGATAGAAGGGACCTTTATCTTTTGGAATATAAGGATAATCAATATTGAAAGTCCCAGAATAATTACAATATCCTGTAAAATAGGAATTTCCATAAACGATTTTTTAGTTGGTTCGGCGCCCTAATTTAGCGGTTATAACCCAATTATGGAAATAAAAAGCGGCGGGAATACCCGCCGCTTAAAACACTTAAAACCAAAAACCTCGGGGCAGGTCCACGAGGTATGAATTGGAAAACTATTTTATAATTTCGAGGCAAGCCCGCCTGAATGATTCGGGCAGGCCTCGGAGAACCTGCCCGAAATAAATTTCATTCAGGCGGGTTAAACCCTCAATGAGGTAAGGGATTAAAATTTATTAACCTTTTAACCAGGCATTTCTAAGTTTGACTTCTTCGCTGCTTTCAGGCAGGCTTTTTTCTGTAATTGTGGTGTCGGTATCTGTAGGCTGTGCAGTTGTTGCGGTGAGTTCTAATTCTTTCCCGTCTCGCATTACCACAAAGCTAACTTCTTCTCCTTGTTCCCAGGATTCAGCAGTCATTATTAAATTATAAACATTCTGAATATTATATTTTTCATTGTTTACAGTTTTAATTACATCGCCCCCTTTCACGTCAAGCTCCTGAAGAAAAGAATTAAATTGAATATTTTTTCTAAAAAACAACTCACCTTTGGCAGGATCGCCGTCTATATAAGGAGTTTGGCCTTTTATAAAATAGCCGGTGTTGATTTCAGTCTCAGATTCTTCGAGGCCTACTTTTGCGAAAAATTCATTGTAAGGAATGGGAGTAGTTCCGCTAACATAAGTTTCCAGGAAAGTTCTTAATTCAGGATAAGTTAGCTCAACGATATCATCAAACAATTCATCATCCTTAAATGGTTTATCCATCCCGTATTTATCGCTTAAGGCTTTCATAAGATCAAGAATTCCCATTTCTCCATCACTTAATTCCCTTAAACGAATATCAAGGGCCATCCCAATTAAGGCTCCTTTTTGGTACACATTATAATAACTGTTTTTATAAGGATCTTCAAGGATATTTTTGCTCATTTCAGTAAATGGCATGGTATCGTCAAACTGTTGCGCAGTTTTTATTTTCTCTGAAATCCGATCATAAAAATCCTGCTTTTCAATTAACTCCTGGTTGATCTGAAACAGGTTTGCAAAATACTCGGTAACACCTTCATACATCCATAAATGCTGGGACATTTTCGGGTCGTTATAATCGAAATAATGAACTTCTTCTGAATGAACATTTAGCGGAGTTAAAATGTGGAAGAACTCGTGAGAAACCACATCTGTCATTGTTTTTTGTAATTGATCGGGCTGCATAGACTCCGGAAGCACAACCACGGTAGAGGTGTGGTGTTCTAAAGCTCCAAAACCACGGGCATCCTGCTTTTCGCTATCTGAAAGATATAATAGAATAGCATATTTTCCGGTATTGTCTACTTCTCCTAAAAAGCGTTTCTGTGCGCTAATCATCTCCTGGATCCCCGGTTTTATACTTTCTGAAGTATATACTTCATTAGGAGAATATACATTGATAAGTACTTCCATTCCTTCTACCATAAAACTGGTGGTATCTGGTTTGGCATACATAATTGGGTTATCTATTACTTCAAAATACCGACTTAAAGAATAAATATCTTCTTTAAACTCCATATTGTCTGAAGCTGCAACAGTTTTACTTAAAGCCGTTCCAGGGATTAGACCATGTGGTCTTTTAATTTCCAAACGATAAGCTTCTTCCTGTTCATTTTCAAAATACCCTACAAAACCGTGGAGGTTAAGCATAAAGTTTTCTCCGGCTTCAATATTGGTTCCTGAGGGTGAGAACACACCTTCTTCGCCTTCAATGTCATAAGTATCATTAACCTGATAACTTACTTTGTCTAAGTTTGCGGCATTTGGAATTGTCCAGGAATTATCGTCTATTTTTTCAAACTCCAGTTCATTTCCATCATAATCCAGGGCTTTAAAATTTTCGATAAATTTTCCGTAGTTATCTATAGAGTAGGTGCCGGGAACAGTTTTAGGAATATAGAAAGTGGTATTTTCAGTGGTGAACCTATCGGGATCTACTGTTACCGAAACTTTGTCTTCTACAATATTTACAAGGTCTATACTTGCAATTACCGGTTGAGCTTTTTCTGAGGTTTGTGTGGTTTTACAACTGTAAAGGGCGCAAATAAACGCCAGCGTATAAATAGCTTTTTTCATTGATAAACTTTTCTTTATTTATATGACTGCAAAAATGCTTAAAAGTTACAATTATCTAGTCTGAAATTATGATTTTAATAAAATTGGACGCGAAATTATGGAAATGTGCTCTGGCTGGGTATTCATTTTCAATCAGGGTTACAAATTAGGCATAAAAAAAACCGCTGAATTTATCAGCGGTTTTTAAAGCTATATTATCGTCAAACTAATTTCAGCTTCTAATATGAAATCATTTCATTTAGAACTAGATCCTGAAATAAATTCAGGATGACGACATAATAGACTTAGTTTTCGTAAAAGAAAAAGTAAACTACTCTCTAATATGACCTTCACCTAATACATAGTATTTGTTGGTCACCAGTTGTTTTAAACCAAGTGGTCCACGGTGGTGAAGTTTATCGGTACTAATAGCGAGCTCTGCTCCAACTCCCATTTGACCGCCATCCGTGAATCGGGTAGAGGCGTTGTGGTATACGGCAGCGCTATCTACCTGCTCCATAAAATTGGCAGCTTCTTCTTTATCTTTAGTGATAATCACAGCAGAGTGACCACCCGAATATTTGTTGATCTTATCCATTGCGGCATCATTACCATCTATAGCACCAAGTACAATTCTCATTGCCAGGAATTCTTCATACCAGGTGTCTTCAGAAGGTATTTTTTCTTCGTTTGGAAGTACTTTGGCGATATCATCATCTACCTGAATCTGTACTTTATTTTCAGTGAACATATCATAAAGCTCTTTCACTCTTTTTTCAAAGTCTGGCAGATTTTTATCGATCAATACCTTATCTAATGCATTACACCCTGAAATCTTATCGACTTTGGCATTTAGCATTACCTTTTTAGCGGTATCAAAATCGGCGTTTTTAGAAACATAAAGGAAATTATTTCCCCGTCCGCTTACTAAAACAGCACCGGTTGAATGTTCCTTAACAAAGGCGATTAGTTTCTCACCACCTCGTGGCACTACTAAATCGATATGCTGTGGTGGATTTTTAAGAAATTCCTGAGTTTCGGTTCTATTTAATTGCAATAGCTCGATCCAGTCTTTTTCCAGGTTATTTTCCTGAAGTGCTTCGTGCCAGCATTCCTCAAGAATTCTGTTTGAGTGATTGGCTTCTTTACCACCTTTTAGATAGATCTTGTTATTTGCTTTAAAAGCAAGTACAGCAGCTTCAATAGTAACATCGGGACGAGACTCATAAATAATCATAATTGTTCCGAATGGTGCGGTTTTATTGGTGATATCCAATCCCGTATCTAATCTTCTATGCTCTATAGTCTGGCCTACAGGATCTTCCTGGTCCATAACTTCTTTTACAGAGCGCATCATATCGTCTACCTTGGCATCATTAACTACCAACCTATCATACATAGCCTGATCTCCTTCGCCAAAAGCATCAAGATCTTTTTGATTTGAGGCTACGATCTCTTTACGCCTTTTATCCAGGATATTGATCATGGATTGCAGAACGTTATTTCTTGTTTTAGAATCTAATAATTTCATTATATTTTAGTTTAATTAAACTTCAATTTTTGTAGCTTTTTAAGCGGTGAATTTGGTACCTACCGGTTTTCCGGCTACGATATCCAAAATCACATTTCTTTGTTTACCATTAGCGATATAAGTGGTAATATTTTTGGCAGCGGTACCTTTTGCAATCTTTATTTTAGATTCCATACCACCACGGCCTTCGCCTTCACCTTTTCCAGATTCCTGAACATATTTTTCAACATTTTCGTCAACTGTGACTTTGTTGAGTTTTTCAGATTCGTCATCTTCAGGATGACCGGTGTATAGACCATCGGTATCACTTAAAATGATTAAGGAATCTGCCTGTATGAGTTCAGCAACAAGGCTTGCCAGTTCATCGTTATCAGAGAACATAGACATAGTTACCGAAACTGCATCATCTTCATTGGCAATTGGGATAATCCCTTCAGACAATAAAGATTCGTAACAGTTAATCATATTTTCGCGGTGAATTCCCGGGCTAAAATCTCTTTTAGTAGCAAGGACCTGTGCACAACGCATTCCATAATCGTGAAAAATACTATAATAGTGGCGCATCATACGAGGTTGCCCTACCGCAGAAAATACCTGTCTTCTCTTAGAGGCATCTTCAATATCTACATCTCCAAGCACTTCTTTCCCCGCAATAGCCGATCCAGAAGAAACGAGAACTACCATTATATCTTCTTCATATAGTGTAGCTATTTGTTCTACAAGATGTTTTAGTACCGGGCCTAAAATCCTATTATCTTTATTGGTCATCACATTAGTTCCGACCTTAACCACAATTCTCTTTTTTTCCATTTTGTAAAGTTATATTTAAACTTCCTTCTTTAGACTTAGATTACTCTTTTCCTAATTCTACAGCTCTGTCAAAAGCTGCATAGGCTGCATCTTTAATTAGTTCTTCTACGTTATTATCGTCCATAGAATCTAAAGCTGCACGAGTTGTACCTCCTTTAGAAGCAACACGCTCCATCCAGGTGCTTGGAGAAAGATCTGATTCATTAAAAAGTTTTACAGCACCTTCAAATGTTTGGCTTACCAGTACTTTAGAATCGTTTTTGGAAAAGCCCATTTTTAAAGCTGCTTCCAGCATGGAGTTCATAAAGTAAAAAACGTAAGCCGGTCCACTTCCTGAAATTCCTGTTGAAGCATCTATAAAATTCTCGGTATCTACGTGAATTGATGCTCCTGTAGTATCTAATAAATTTCTTACCATTAAAAGTTCAACTCTGGATACTTCTTTAGCTTCAGTAAATGAAGTAACCCCTTTTCCTACCTGGGCAGGAAGATTTGGCATAGATCTGACTACTTTTTTAACGCCTAATCCTTCTTGAATTTTATCGATAGTTACACCAGCCATTAAGGAAACAAATATTTGTTGGTCGTTTACCAAAGGTTTAATTTCCTCAAATAAAGCATCACAGTGATATGGTTTTACCGCAAGGAATACGATGTCTGCCTTTGGAAGACATTCTTCTATATCATCATAAACATCAAAGTGGTCTACCTTACTCAGTGTAGTAATTACTTCAGCCGATTTATCGAAAATCATAAGATTTCGGTGGTTAAGTAAACTAGACTTCGCCATTCCTTCAGCGTAAGTAAGTCCCATATTTCCTGCTCCAATAACTAATACTTTCATTCTATATTTTTTGGTTAATTAATTCATTTTGACTTTTGGATCTCCAAATCCGGTCTATTAAGAACAAAGACTATGCAATGTTTCCTAATAGACCATCTTAATGTACAAAAGCCAGAAGTAAATTAATTTATTTTGAGCGTATCTTTTAAAATATAAGGTTAAACTAATCTAAAAAGAAAATTAGCAAATTTTCTTGAATATATAAATCTATGAAGCTTAGACCTTACGGGGAGTAAGCTAAAAGCGATTTTGAATTTAACTTTTGGTATAATTAGGAATATTAAAACCCTTATTAGGCTTTGGAAACGCTGAATTCTTATATGGTTTTGCCTCGTAATAAGAAAAAACTATATGCAATAATTTAGATTGATTCTATAATATTACTGACAGTTTACTGCCATTATAGCAGGAGAAATTGCGCTAAAATGGACGAAAAGGTTTTCGTTGAAAGATTGAGAATTCAGAGCTTTAAGCTTATAATATCATCAAGTGCCGGAATTGTAACCTCGCATTTATACAGATCTTTAATTTTTACTCTTAAAGTATCTAAGGCTGTGGGTTCCCCGTGAATTAAAAATACCTTTTCCGGAATTTTCTTAATTGCTGAAACCCAATCCAGCAATTCTTGCTGATCGGCATGAGCAGAGAGACTTTCAATTTTTAAGATTTTCGCTCTCACCGGGCAATATTTTCCGAAGATTTTTATTTCTGAAGCTCCGTTTTCCAATTGCCTTCCCCTTGTACCCTCTGCCTGGTAGCCTGCTAGTAAAACAGTCGTTTCAGGTTTATTTATTAAATACCGCAAATAGGTGAGGACCCGCCCCCCGGTAACCATTCCGCTGCCGGCAATCACTACTTTTGGCCTGTTCTCATCTATTGTTTTCCAGGTATCCCGATACAAGGTAATAATATTAAAATAAGAAAGCATTTTTCTAAATTCAGCAGCCTCTAGTTTGTGCCACTTGCTGAAACTTTCAAATAAGCCAAGTACCTCATTTCCCATAGGACTATCTATATAAATGGGAATTTCAGGGATTTTATTTTTTTTGATTAAGAGGTAAAGCTTATACATAATCCCCTGTAAACGTTCTACGGCGAAACTCGGAATTATAAGATTCCCCTTTTGGTTGAGCGTATCTTTTATGGCTTTAATAAGAATTTCATCTGAATCGTCTTTGGGGTGAAGCAGGTCACCATAAGTACTTTCCAGAAAGAGGTAATCGGCCCATTCTGGTTTTTTGGGCGCTTCCAAAAGTAAATCTTTATCTCTGCCAACATCTCCTGAAAATACAAAAAGCTTTTTATAAATATCCAATTCAATAAAAGTCGAGCCTAAGATATGGCCGTTGGTTTGATATCTATATTTTATATTTTCTGAAACATGGTACCACTCATTCAACTCAATATTTTTAAATAAACCTATCGTTTTTTCAGCATCACGCAAAGAGTATAAAGGTAAAGCCGGTTGGTGCTTGCTGTATTCTTCCTTATTTGCTCTTTCGGCATCTTCTTCCTGTATTTTCGCACTATCTTTTAAGATCACCCCGGCAATTCCTAAAGTTGGTGGTGTTCCTAAAATTGCGTTTTTATAACCTTGTTTCACAAGACGTGGTAAATATCCCGTGTGATCCAGGTGACCGTGGGTTAGTAAAATCAGGTCAATGGCTGCAGGATCAAAAGGGAAATTTTTCCAGTTGAGTTTACGTAAACTTTTAACTCCCTGAAAAAGCCCGCAGTCAATTAAGATATTTAGTTCTGGTGTTTCTAAAAGAAATTTAGATCCGGTAACTGTACCCGAAGCACCAAGAAAATGAATCTTCACCTTGTTTTCCATCTTTTCTAGTGTTTACAGAGTTCTTTCATTTCTTTGAGAATTTTATTTTTACGTGGATTATTAATTCCTAAATGATCCAGATAGAAGGTGTCATCAATAAGCTCCTGACATAATACCACATCCCGGCTTAATAAAAAGTTTTTTTCCCTTTCTGAAAGTAAAGTTGAAACCGTTATTGGATATAGACCAAGTTTGTCTACTCTATCTTTAATACCTTCGCCCTTTGGGTAATCCCAGCTTAATAATTTAAGATTGGCGCATTTGGCATATTTTACAGCATCTGCAGTAAACCGGGTGTTGGTTACGACCCAACCTTCTTCAAAGTCCAGTTTGTTATGTCCGTTATTTCTGAAATTTTTTATATCCCGAAACCTTGAATCTATATAAAGAGGAATTTTTACATCACAATTTCTACCGGCATTGTGAAATTTACACTCTATTAACACAAGTTTAGTACCGGTTTTTGCTTCCACATCAATTTCGTGGGTTACGCATTTTCCCTGATATGTTTTCCCCGTGGCCGTTTTATAGCCGCTATGGGTTAAAAGCGCCGCTATAAATTTTTCAAACGGAAACCCGGTTGGGCCCAGTTCATAAATAGCGGTCTTTAACTTATATTTTGAGGCAATGGTTTTATTTCCTTCTTTAAGCAAACTAAAGGCCCGATTATAAATTTCTTTGGTAGAAATTCCATTATAAAGTTCTGCTTTTAGCTTCTGAAGTGTTTTTTGAATCAATTCTTCATTTGCACCAGAGCGTCTCAAGGACTCTGCAACCCGTTCAATGGAAAACTGAGCTTTTTCGCCTGAAGCTTTTATAACTTTTAGATTGGAGATATCCATTTTAATGGTTTTTTTGTAGAATAATAGATTTTGAAACTATAAATCTGAAGGCATAAACAGGATGGGGATTTGCGGTTTTCTCCCTAATTCTTTGAGTAAAGATTTGGAAAAAAGATTTCTAAAAAATCCTCTTTTCTTATGGTTTAACACCAATATATCGCTGTTCCTGCTTTGAATGAAACTATGAATTCCTTTAGTAACTTCTATATTAGTCAGGGTGTGGAAACTATGGGTGACTTCCTTAAAATATTCGTGTAATTCTTCTTTTTTATTTTCTTGCTCCTCAGTAAGTTTTTCGGTATCCTGGATATATAAAATTCTAATACTGGCTTTAAATTTTTTAGCCATATCTATCAAAAAATTAATCTCTGCAATAGAAAACGACTTGTCATAACGTGTAGCCATAACCATCTCTTTTTTCACCTCGGGTACAAAAACACTTTGTTCTGGTATTAATAGAACCGGCAGGTGATCTACCGTTTCTATCACATTCATACTATTAGTGCCAAAGATCCTGTCATCGGGTTTGGTCTCGCCTTTTGTGCCCATCACTATGAGATCAAAAATATTTTCTTTTTGAATTTCAATTACCGAATCGTTTAACCAGGATTCTAAAATTATCCATTTAAACCTATGATTTTGGTTCTTGTTTATCACAGCTACTTCTTTCAGCAGCTTATCCATTTTTATCTTATTTTCAGCTTTAGCCTGTAATAAACTTTTCCCATTAATATCGGGAGTATAAAATTCCGGTTTGCAGGCATTTAAAAAATAAAAATCGCAAAGCTCATTTTGAAAAAAGCTAAATGCATAAACTGTAGCTTTCCAGGCGTTAGCCGAAAAATCGGTGGGGATGAGTATATTTTTCATAACTAATTAAATTTTCCCGATGGGATTACCATAAATGGAACTTTAATATGAAAACCTATTTTATTCACTACCGGCCTAAATAGTAGGTTTTCAAAGAAGCTACGTTTGTTGTTCACCATCAAAACTAAGTCTACCGTGTTTTGTTCCTGAAACTTTTTAATGGCTTTAGTCACACTTTTATCCTCAACGGTATAAAATTGATGTGTAATGTCCTTTAGAATTTTGCTTAGGTTTTTCTTATTTTTTTCCTGTTCTTCATCCAGATCTTTTCCTAAGAAAACGTGTAGCATATTTATTTTTGAAGTATGGTTTCTTGCAAAGATTAAGATAGGGTCCAGTTGAGGAGCACTAAAATGCAAATCGAAATCTGTAGGGAATAAAATGTTTACCGGAGGGTGGTATTCATACTCAGAAGGAATCATTAACAGAGGGGCTTTTAGCTTATTTATAGCGTGTACCGTATTGGTGCCGATTAAAATCTCTTCAGCGCCTGTTGCGCCCTGCGTTCCCATAACTACCAGGTCTATTTCTTTAGAATTCAATTGTTCTTTCATCTCATCTATCAAAAGATTGAAAGCTGAAATTTTCTCAAATTTATGTTTTGAGTTTTTAAAATCACGGTTTATTTTTCGTTCTACTTTTCTCAACCCCGCAAGGGAATTTTTCTTGTAAGCGTCAGCAAGGTTTGGCTGAGTGCTGTTATATAAAATATATTCAGAATCATATAAAACAGGGGTATAGGTATTCAGAAGATAAAAAGTACATTCTTCATCCTGAAAGGCTTTTAATGCATAAGAAATAGCGTTATATGCGTTTTCTGAAAAATCTGTGGGTAAGAGTATTTTTTTCATGATTTCTATGTTTTAATTGCATTCCCTATTAAAATTTTGCAGAACAAGTAAGGGTACTTTTGGATGTAAACCCACTTTGTCTATAGTAGAAGTCAGCAGCATATCTTCTAAATACGTGTGGCGGGAATTTACCATCACTAAAAGATCTATTTTATTGGTAGCAATAAATTCTTCTATTGCTTTTTCTTTATGTAGTTCCTCGTTCTGGTATTCTTCTACCTTTATATTATAGAACTGTTGTTTTAAAAACTCAAGATTATCTTTTTGCCTGGCTGAAGTTGCTTTATGTTTAGATAAATAGAGAAAGTGAATTTTAGATTTAAAATCCCGGGCAATTTCACCAACGATTTTTAATTCCCTTTTTTGATAGGGAATTAAAAAATTGGTAGGAAACAGGATTTTTTTTGGTTCCTTATATTTGAAATTCGCCGGAATTGCCAAAACCGGACATTGCACATATTTTAAGACGAGTAAGGTATTACTTCCAAAACCCAGGTTCCTGTCGTTGGTGGCACCCCGGGTTCCCATGATAACAATATCGGCATTTTCTAAATTCACGAGGTTATTTACCTCATCTACCAGATCGCCAAAAGCAGCAATAGATTTAATGCTGTGCCTGGGATTACAAAATTCATCGTGAATTGTCGAACTTATTTCAGCCAGGGCCATGTCAGTCTTTTCTTTGGTGACGGCTTTGAACTCATCCATTAATTCATTGCTTAGCAAACTTTCATCGGTATAAACCTTTTCTGCGTAGGCATGCAAAAGAATGACTTCGCTCTTTTCATACTTAAAAAGTTGACAGGCAAACCGCAATGCGTTATTTGCATTTTCTGAAAAGTCGGTGGGTATAATTATCTTTCTCATCTTCTGGAACTTTGAATTATAAAGTTAACCGATGAGGTAAGTTTAAACTATGAGGAAAATCAGTTTGTTTCTGTTTTTTAAGCCTTTACATTTTATAAGAGCTTTGGCGTAGTATGACGGGTATCATATTTAAATACAGACAATTGCGCTAAATTTAATGTTAATTATAAAACTTTGAACAATGAGAAATTTAATTTTTGGAATCTTAATAAGTATTCCGTTTGCGTTATTTGCACAGGAGCCGAAAGAATTTGATTTTGTAGCCAGTCAGGAGAATGGATTCACCGCAGTACAACAAGGTAATAGTTGGGGGTTTTTAAATGCCAACGGCGAACTGGTATTTGAGCTTAGGAACGATCTTATTGTCAATGAAAAGCCGAAAAGGGGAAATATTGGCGTAGCGGGAATGAAATTTCCGCAACTAAAAGATGAACGGGCTATTATTAGAAAACAGCACGATGGCGTTAATTATTACGGATTTATAAATGTGGAAGGAAAAACAGTTATTGAGCCTGAATTTTTAAATGTAACCAACTTCTCAAATGGAAAAGCCCTGGCGCTAAAACTGGAAGAAGAGAGACTTGGAGAAAACCCACTTCTGGGAAAGAATGTGCTTTCTTATAAATATGATGTGGTTGTAATTGATAAAAATGGTGAAATACTAAAATTTAGAAGGTCCATTTCCGGTTGCTGTATCCAAACAGAAATTAAGGGAAGCACCAAAGATCGAGGCTAAATGGTTGGGAGAAAATGTAGTGAGTGTGAAAGGCCCCAATAAAAAATGGCGGGTTCATAATTTTTAAAACGGAGGTGACTGCTGAATTTTAAGTCACCATCTTTCTGGACTTGTTTAAGGGCCTGCTCATGAAGTTGTTTAAAGATATAAGTTGTTGATGTATCGTACAGATATAATATGAAACAATCCCGAAAAAATTTCGGGATTGTTTCATTTTTTTAAGACACATTTACAGTTTTAGTCTTTTTAGACTTATCTATTTTTCTTTTCTTCAGACTCATTTTTAAAATACCTTCCTTGTATTTCGCTTCAACTTCTTTTTCCATATCTACTTCTTCGGGTAGAGCAATTTGCCTGGAAAAACTATTGTAGCTAAACTCTTTTCTTACGAAACCTTCTTTTTCTTCTTCGACTTTATTTTCTTTTTCTGCCGAGATGGATAAGATGCCTTCCTCTATAGAAATTTTAAAATCTTGTTTAGAAAGTCCTGGAGCTGCAAGTTCTATTTCAAACTCGGTCTCTTTTTCCTTTACATTTAGTGCCGGAAATAGATCCTGGTCAAAATCTCCATTAAAGAACCTGTTAAGATTAAAGATTCCTCTTTTGGTGTCCAATAAGTCAGAAAAGAATGGATCGTTTGCCAAAATTGAACGTCCCAGGGCAGGAGTTCTGCGATTGTTAGATTTAATGATAGACATAATATTTAGATTTTAAATGGTTAATAATTTACAATTAAGCACACTAATTTAAAATCTAAAAATGATATTTAATATGATGAAAATCAGTTATTTGAATTTTATAGAAAAGCCTTTTAAACACAGAAACAGGAGACCATTGCCTCCTGTTTCTTAAGAAGATATTAAGTGTACTATTTAACACTTGGTTGATATCAGTGATAATACACGAAGTAAAATTTGAATATCAGGCTAAAAAATACCTTTGATACCTTCTAAATTTGATTTTCAAACTCTAACAAGTACATAGAAATCAAATTATATTTTTGTTATGCTGATTAATATTTTAAAAGTAGCTTAAAACATACTCGAAAAAAATGACAAATATCAGGAAATCAATGTTTAACAAAAAATTAAGATCAGGTGATCTCCTGTAATCTTTCTGGTTTTAGAATATTTATTTTTCTTCCTTTTATGGCAATGATGCCTTCTTTCTTAAGACTGGAAAGGCTACGAATAAAACTTTCCGGAGAAATTCCAGCAATACTCGCCAGGTCGGTTCTGGAAATTCTTAATCCCTGGAAATCCGGGCTTTGTAATTCTTCGGCAAATTGAAGAATTGTATTGGAGGTTTTTTTTAATACTGAAGCATAGGCCATTTCGAGAAGCTGTGATTTCAGCCTTAAAACAGTATCGGTTAAATATTGGGCTATATCCAGGCTTAATCCCTGGTTTTCCTGCAGTATTTCCCTAAATTCTTTATGCAGAATCCGGTATAATTTGGAAGGCTCTAAGGTTGTAGCCATTTCAGGACAGGTGGGGTTTTTATGAAAACCATAAAGTCCCAGTAGTTCATTTTCACGATAAATCCCGGTAATTAATTCTTTCCCCAATTGGTCCATCCTGGAAGTTTTCACCAGGCCTTTGCTTATAAGATAGATAAAGCTGGAGTGCCTATTCTCTCTGAATATAATTTTATGTTTATCCAGGCTTATTCGTTCTCCTTTTTCTTCTATATATGATTTTAAAGCCTCAATATTGGAAATAGTAGTTTTATTAATTTTTTTATTCTCTATGCCATTAAGATTTTTCTGTTTTAGTAGTAATTCTATTTTTTGTAAAAGTTCAGCCTGTGAATACAAATTTAGCAAATAGTGATGGTTAGGGTGAATTGGCTTCCAGCTATCAAATTCATCTTTTGTAATAATTGATAATAATGGGATCTTATACATTTCCAGAGCTCGATTAAAAATTTCAGAAGAAATTTCCGCATTACTTCCCCAAATAAGCAGATCAGGTTTCTTTTCCGTAATTAGATTCTCTAAGTTTTTCAAAGAATCGGTTTGCAAGCATTCATAGGCTTTTAAACCCGATAATTCATCTTGACTTAGATGCCCGGAACCTTTTCCCGATATACAAAGAATACGCTTCATCTCTGGAGAAATTTAAATTAATAAATAAGATAATTGGGGATTGCTTTACATCTCTAGTGGGGGGAGAAGGGGAGAAATGCTTTTTGCAATACTTAAATATACAAAGTAATTTTTAAAATTTATAAAATTATAAAACGTTGAAAATCAGTTTTATGAAATTTAGTAATGTGTCTGAATTGGTAGGATTTCTTCCTGAAAACTGATTTTTATCATTTTTAGCTAATCGTCTGAGACTTATCTTTAAAGGGTGAAAATTATATTATGGAACTTTCTAAGAAACAAGTACTCACCGAAAAATTCTACCAAAATATTGGGATGCTTTTCTATGCCATTGCGTCATCAGATAAAGTGGTGCGCCCCGAAGAAATAAAAACTTTAAAAGAACTTGTTCAGAAAAAATGGGTACCAATAGACACTTTAACCGATGAATACGGAACTGATGAAGCCTATAAAATTGAAATGATCTTTGATTGGCTGGAAGAAAATGAGCCGGAAGCAGATTGGGCTTTTAATGAGTTTAAAGACTATAAAAAGGAAAATGAGCGATTATTTAGCGTTCAAATCAATCAGTTAATTTGGGAAACTGCCGATGCTATTGCAGCTTCATTTGCAGGGAAAAACAAATCTGAGCTCATTATGCTTTCAAAATTGAAAATTTTACTTACTACTTGAGATAATCAAAAAATAACTAACCAAAATTTCTAGATATATTTTAATAAAAATAAGGTTATGAATACGCTAATTTGCCAAAGTTGTGGTTGGCCGTTTACTACAGCCACTGCCGCTACAAATCGGGATAGGTCGGTAAATACCGATTATTGTCGGGATTGCTATCAGGATGGAGCTTTCACCGATAAGTCTCTTAGTTTGCATCAATTAGAGGTGAAATTATTGGAGATGGCTGAAGTGCACGAAGATATAAGCCTGGAAGAAGCTCAGCAACTCATAAAAAAACTTCCCGAGTTAAAAAGATGGCGGTTGGAGAATATTTAGCAATCTAAATGAATGAGTTTTAATCTGGACTATTAATACCCAATAGCTCTAATTCGAATATGATTTTTTTACGCGATAATTGAGATTTATCCCAATAAATATCGGGAGCTCCTGGACTTGCCTGCCCTTTTCGCAGGAAGGCCCCGAACTTATGTCAGGTCTGTTTAGCTTCGGTTATTTTATTGCGTTTTAAAACCAAGCTTGTTTTTTAAAATAGGAACTTCCCATTTAATCATTTCTTTTAAAAATTCATCTATTTTTTCTACGATTAGTTTTTCTGTAATATCACCTGGTGAATAAACACCTAACTCAACAATTTCATTTTCTGGAAGTATCCAATTTTCTAAAATGGGAAATGTGACAAATACCTCTACATCCCCATTATGTAATTGTGAAAAAACAAGGGCGCCTCCTTGCAAAAATTGATAGGTTGGGATTTTATTGGTGAAATCTATAAGATCGGCAGGAAAAGAATCAAACGTAATATTTACCGCTTCGTTGGTGTGAATCCATTTCAATTCCTGTACTTTCCACCCAACGGAATAAGCAGATTCAGCTTTTTTTAAGGTGGTAATAATAAGTTCTTTGGTTTTGTTTTCCCAGGTAATTCTTTTATTTACCACCGTTTTTATCGAACTTTTGTATTCATTGATCCGCTCTTCCAGATGTTCCATTTTCATAGTAAACCACTTAAAGATTATTGATTCTCTTTTTTCATCCTGGCCTTTTGGCGTTCTTGTTTTCTAAAATACCCGCGGAATAAAATGTTATGCTTTAAAGCTTCCATATTTTCATTAAAGCGAAAAGTAGCCTCTTCAATATTTTGCATACTTTGATCGAGATGATTCACAAAACTGGTGTCTTTAACTACATAATTAAGCGCACCTTTTTCTGAATTTAAAGTATTGGAAAATTGTCCCAAACCTGCACTAATCTCTTTTATTTGTAAAGAAGTAGCCTGCAAATCCTCAATAATGGTACTAAAGCTTTTTTGGGCGGTAGAGTCGCTGAGTAATAAACCGGCCACACTATTCTCATAATCTATTGTGTTTAAAATACCATTTAGTTTTGCAAGTCCGGCCTTTGCCGAATTAGTAGTTCGATTTAAATTTTCAGCACTTTCCTGGATGTTTTTTGCAAGACCTTCATCTTTAAGTAAATCACCTAAAACACCTTCTCCTGCATTAATGCTATTGGTAATCTTCAAGAGATCTTCGGTTAAAAGCGCTGCATTTTCATTGGTTTTGTTCAGGGTATTAAGCATATCGGCTGTGGCAATCTGGCTAAGCGAGGCAAGCGTATCACCTTCTTCAATAGTCCTGGAAGGTGCTTTATCTGGGGGTAAAATATTTAAGACCATACTTCCTACTAATCCATCAGAATTTATGGTTGCCAGGGAATTAAATTTTATTAGGCTTCCTGTTTCCCGGTTTATAAGCATATCTACGCAAATTGCAGTATCGTTTAAAAACTTGATATTTTTTACAGTTCCTACGTTTACGCCGGAGTAACGTACATTATTGCCAGACTGCAAGCCATTTACGTTCTTAAATACTGAACTTACCAAAATAGAATCCCCGAACAGGTTTTGCTTATTTCCAATGAAATAGACCCCCAACGTAAAGACGATGAGCCCGGAGACAATGAGAATTCCAAGTTTTAGATTTCGGCCGGAATTTGATTTCATAACTATACTATTTAAAAAATGCTTTAATTTTTGGATCACCAGATGCCGCCAGATCGTTAAAGCTTCCTTCGGCATAATCTTTTCCGTCAAGTAATAAAATTATTCTATTTGAAATTACCCTCGCACAATCTACATCATGAGTAATTATAAGGGATGAGGTTTCATATTTTTTCTGTATGTTCATCATTAATAAAATAATCTCTTTTGCTGTAATAGGGTCCAGGCCGGTAGTAGGTTCGTCATAAATAATGATCTTTGGTTTTAAAATTAGTGCTCTTGCTAAAGCAATTCTGCGTTGCATTCCTCCCGAAAGTTCAGCAGGCATTAGATCTATAGCTTGCGGTAAACCTACATTTTCAAGTGCTTCTTTTACAAGCGCTTCAGTTTTAGTTTCAGAGTTTTTTCGATGTCTTCTTAGTGGAAATTCTAAGTTTTCCCTCACCGTCATAGAATCGTACAGGGCGCTGCCCTGAAACAAAAAACCTATATCGGTTCTTACTTGGTCCAGTTCATTTTGCTTCATTTTAGAAATGTCATTACCTAAAACTTTAATGCTGCCCTTATCAAACCCCATTAAACCTACCAGGCATTTTATCATCACAGATTTTCCAGAACCCGATCTGCCCATTAAAACCAGGTTTTCTCCTTTAAAAAGATTTAAATTGAAATCCTTTAGTACTTCAAGATCCCCAAAACTTTTATATAAATCCTTTATCTCTATTACAGCTTTGTTTTCCATCTTTAGTTGTAAAAAATATCAGTAATAAAAACTGCAATAAAATCCAGAACGAATATCAGCATGGAGGTGAAAACCACTGCCGAATTTGAGGCTTTACCCACCCCGGCGGTTCCTTTTTTGCTGTTATATCCTTTAAAACAACCCACCAGGCCAATAGCAAAACCAAAGAAAAAAGTTTTTACAGTAGCGGGAATTAGATCAGTAAATTCCAGGGCCTCAAATACCTGGTTAAAATACAGCGTAAAGGAAACATCGCCTTTCGAATTTTCTATAATTGCAGAACCTATTAGAGCCACAAAATCACCGATTATAACAAGTATTGGCAGCATACATGTTGCCGCTAAAACCCTGGTAACTACCAGGAATTTAAACGGATTTGTCCCTGAAACTTCCATTGCATCTATTTGTTCCGTAACCTTCATGGAACCTAATTCGGCGCCAATACTGGAGCCAATTCGTCCGGCACATATAAGTGCAATCATTACCGGCCCAATTTCTCTAACAATAGAAATACTTATCATAGAAGGCATCCAGGAAACCGCACCAAACTCCATTAATGTGGGTCTGGACTGGAGGGTAAATACCAGTCCTAAAATAAACCCGGTAACACTTACCAGAAGCAAAGACTTATTGCCCATCTGGTAACATTGATTCAGGAATTCCCTAAATTCAAAGGGCCTGCTAAAAAGTTCCCGAAAATACCGTCCCATAAAATTTCCCATTTCCCCAATTTCAATGAAAAAGGAATTAAAACCTTGTTGATAAGAGGACAAAAATTTCATATTGAAATATTCTATTAGCTATAAGAGCTGTTACCTGAAAGCATTCGAAAATACTCCGAAGTATTTTCGAATCATTTTAAACCTCACATTGCAAGTAAATTTAGGTTGAGAAGTCTTTAATAGGAATGATATATATCAGTTTAATTGAAGCTGGGAATTAGAAAGTTAGACCGAGGGAAGTTTCCGGCTAAAAAGAGTTCGAAAAAGTATTTTTATAAGCTATTTGAAGAAAGTGATAATTTCAAAGCTTTGAAATCTAAAATTAAGAATTGTAAAATGGGTAATTTCCATCATTATGGAGATTCTGTTATTATAAATGGCAAATGAGTCCACAATTTGAAGATTTAACCTTTAATTTTGGTGCTTGCTTTTTTAATATTCTCTAAAGACTGACTTAATCATTCCTAAATGACAAAAGTAAATAACTACCCTTCTAAATCGGAGCTGGAAACTAAGCTTAAAACTGAAGAGCCTCGCGTGATTGCGGTAGGCGCAAGCGCCGGTGGGCTGGAAGCTCTCAAGGCTTTTTTTGAAGGCATAGACGAAACCGATAAAAACGCATATGTAGTTATTCAGCATCTTTCCCCAGACCATAAAAGCATGATGGCAGAGCTACTTAAAAAAAATACAAATCTGCCCATACGTGAGATTAAAGATCGCACAACCATCAAACAAGGACATATTTACTTAATCCCACCGGTCAACAATTTAACTTTTGAAGATAATCAGCTTCACCTTATAGAAAAACCGAAAAGGCCAGGTTTAAACCTTCCTATAGATATGTTCTTTGAAGCACTTTCCAGGGAGCGAAAGGAAGATGCCATTGGAGTAATTTTAAGTGGAACCGGGAGCGATGGGACCCGGGGAGTAAGGGCAATAAAAGAGCGTAATGGAATGATTATGGTTCAGGATCCTGACGAAGCTAAATTTGATGGGATGCCACACAGTGCAATTAATACCGGTATGGTAGATTATATTTTACCGGTTTCTAAAATGGCTCAGGAACTTAGAAGTTTTATAGAGTCGCCTGCGGTTTTTCATTTCAAAGACGGGGATATTAATTATAATGAAAGCGAATTAATGAAAATTCTTCGCTTTATAGATGAGAAAACCGGTCTTGATTTCAGAGAATATAAGCACGCGACACTGGCCCGAAGAATTGCCAGAAGGGTGAACGTTTGTAAATGCAAAAGTATTTCAGAATATTATCAATTTATAATTAAAAACGATGAAGAAGCAGAAATACTACATCGTGAATTTTTAATTGGAGTCACCAAATTTTTCAGGGACGAAAAAGTATGGAAAGTACTTAAGAAAGAAGTAATACCAAAGCTGGTAGACAAGAAAAAAGATGGAGACGTTCTAAAACTATGGGATGTTGCCTGTAGTAGTGGTGAAGAAGCCTTTTCTTTTGCGATGATTGTTAACGAAGAAATTGAGCGCCAGAAAAAAAATATAGACCTAAAGATTTTCGCAACAGATATTTCACAAAAACACCTTGAAATTGCCAGTAAAGGATTTTATCCCGAAAGTATTGTTGCAGATATTGATTCAGAATTGCTTTTGAAATATTTCATCAGTATGCCCGATGGTTACGAAGTGATAGATAGGATGCGCCGGATGGTGGTTTTTTCAAGACATAATATCATTAAAAACCCACCTTTCAGTAATATGGATATGGTGGCCTGCCGTAACTTATTGATTTATTTTCAACCCGGAATTCAGAATAAGGCTTTAAATTTTTTACAATATGCGTTAAAAACTGGGGGAATTTTAGTTCTTGGCACCAGTGAGAATGTGTCTTCTCAGAAAAACAACTTAAAAGTAATAAATCGTGCAGCTAAAATTTTTCAGAACGAAAATACCAGTACGCGTTTAAAATCCAATGTTTCTCAGGCAAGCGTTTCTAATAGATTATCATCAGAACCAAGGGAAGTTCAACAGCTTACCTATAGAAAATCCTCAAATCCCATAAAGAATAAACTTACCGAAGAACTTAACGAAACAATCCTGGATACTTTTGGCGGTGCCAGCGTATTTGTAGATAAAGACTTTAATATTTTACAGGCAGTAGGGGAATTTAGAAAATATGCCAATTTACCGGTTAGCGGTTTTTCAGTGAATTTATTGGATATGCTGGGAACCGATTTGAAAGACATTATTCAAAGTACCTTAAAAAAGGTAAAAAAAGATAACGAAAAACTTAGATATAAGGATGCTTCTTTCGAGCATCAGGGTGAGCAAAAGTCGGTAGATATTATAGTGAAACCTTATGGTCAAAGTATTGAAGATAGCGGCGCCAATTTTGTAATTACTTTTATCGAGAAAGAAGTAAACCTCAAAGAGGTTAAAACCCTTGGTAAACTTACCCTTAGCAGTCGCACTAAAGAATATGTTGCAGATCTTGAGGAAGAGCTTAAAGAGACTAAAGAAGAGCTACAAACTTCAATAGAAGAGATTGAAAACAGTAACGAAGAATTGCAGGCTGCCAATGAAGAATTACTGGCATCTAACGAGGAGCTGCAAAGTACTAATGAGGAGCTGCAAAGCGTAAACGAAGAAATCAACACAGTTAATGCTGAAAACCTTCAAAAAGTAGAAGATCTCGCTGCCCTGAATGCCGATATGACCAATATGCTGGAAAGTACCGAAATTGGGGTGATTTTCCTGGATAGAGAGTTGAGAATTAGAAAGTTTACACCTGCAATTCAGAGACACTTTAATTTAATTGATTCAGATGAAGGCAGGCCTATAGAGCATTTTACTTCCAGTATGGGAAAAAGCAATCTTATTACCCGTTGTAAAAGGGTTCTTAGGACAGGTAAGATCCTGGAAAAACAGGTAATGACCAAAGATGGTTCTTATTATCTGAGAAGGATTTCTCCTTATGTTGATTCTAATGAGAAAATAAGCGGGGTGGTAATTACGTTTATAGATGTTGGTTTGTTACAAAAATCTAAAGAGAGATTGATAGCCAGTGAAAAACGTTTTAAATCTTTCTACGAAGAAGACCCGGTAATTCATATTAGTGTAGATCCACAAACTCAACTCATTGTACAATGCAATGAAATGGCGGTTACCAGATTGGGTTATGAATCCAAGGATGATTTAATTAACAAACCGGTCTTTGACCTTTATAACGAAGAATCACAACTTAAAGCTCTAAAATCTAATAAAGAGTTTAAAGAGACCGGGGCCATAGTTAATTTGGAGCAGGATATGCTAACGGCTTCGGGAGATCTGCTTCCTGTAATTCTAAATGCCACTGCAGAAAAAGATTTAGACGGTAAGATTGTAACTATTAGATATACCTGTGTTGATATTTTGGCGCTAAAACAAGCTGAAATGAAATTAAAGCAACAGCACGACGATTTAGAACGGGCTAATAAAGACCTGGAACAATTTGTTTCTATTTGTTCTCACGATCTTCAGGAACCGCTTTCAACTATTAAATTTGGCAGTGATGTGCTGGGTAAAATGTATGCATCCCAGTTAGATGATAAAGGTAAAGATTATGTAAAATACATTAAAGATGCCTCTACCCGTCTTTCAGAGCAAATAAAAGCTCTATTGGAACATTCCCGAATTGGCCGCCAGGGAGAAAAAAGCCTGGTGAATACTAAAGAGATTGTAGAAGTTGTAAAGTATGACCTTGGTAAAAGAATTAAAGACACCAATGCAAAAGTAAATGCAGGGTCACTTCCAAAAATTATGGGGCACGAAGTTGAATTACGCCTTCTTTTTCAAAATCTTATTAGTAACGCGATAAAATATACTCCAAAAGAGCGAAATCCAGATGTTCGTATTACTTCTTTCAGGGAGGGAGCTTATTGGGTTTTCTCTGTAATGGACAATGGCTACGGAATTTCAGAAGAAGATAAAAAGAATATTTTCACCATC
This sequence comes from Salegentibacter tibetensis, assembly GCF_020164485.1. Taxonomy (GTDB): domain Bacteria; phylum Bacteroidota; class Bacteroidia; order Flavobacteriales; family Flavobacteriaceae; genus Salegentibacter; species Salegentibacter tibetensis. The sequence goes on along the minus strand of NZ_JAIQZA010000033.1, from coordinate 1,062 downwards.
TTTAATCGGGTGAAAGAGACTGATGAAAATGAAGGTACTGGAGTTGGTCTTGCACACGTGGAGAAAATTGTCCAACTTCACGAAGGAACCATTTGGGTAGAGAGCCAGGTTGGAGTAGGTAGTACTTTTTACTTTAAATTAAAAGCCTAGCCGTGTTTAAGCTTCAGGTAGCTTTCATATCCTACCAATATAGGAATATTCGAAATTGTAAAAAGAACTCGTTTATTTAACTGGAAAAGCGCATTTTCGCGGTAGATTCGCAAACATTTAAAATCTCCCTGGAGAGGATATTGAGAAAACAAGAAATAACTTAGGTAAATTCAATTTAGAAGATGCTGACTAAGCTTAGAAATTCCACGAAAAAACTTCACGAAGAGCTGGAGAAAGAAAACCTGGCCGGGAAGATTATTTCACACGAGATAAGCCTGGAGGACTATAAGCTCCTGCTTCTTCAAAACTATATCGCCTATAAAATTACCGAGGCTGAAATTTCAAAATTCATCCCTTCCTATAAATCTGATAAAAACCATCAACTCGCGCAGGACCTGGAAAATTTAAATGTTGATACTTCAATTTTCAAAGAATTTCAGGATAAATTTAAGATAGGCTCTTACGAGGAAGCCCTGGGGGCAGCTTATGTTGTTTTAGGCTCTGCTCTAGGTGGAATGTATATTTCTAAAGAAATTCCAAATTGTCCTGAATTGGAAAATATTGCTAATCCGCATTTCTTTAATGGCGATCGCGAGGGTGTAAAATCCTGGAATAAATTTGTAAAAGAACTCAAAGCAGAAGATTTCAACGAAACTCAAGTTGCTGAAGCTTCAAAAAAAGCACAGGAAACCTTTAAATTTTTTGGTCTTGTTTTTAGGGAAACCTCAGTAGTTCCTCAACAAGATTAATTTTCATTTATTTTCCGGTCTTGTTTCTTCCCGCATTTTATTGGTCTCAAAAAAGGGATTTAAACCCTGCAATTTTATTGCAGCACTTTAGTATTGCGAAAAAATCTATATTTTCGAGCTATGAGTTATCAACGAAAAGGCTCACACACAGTCAGTCATTTGA
>NZ_JAIQZA010000032.1 GCF_020164485.1 Salegentibacter tibetensis | reverse complement strand
ATATCAGAATTCTCTATTCCCAGAGATAAAGGGGGCTTACTTTTAAAAAACAGAAATATGACATCTCAATATCAACAACTTAAGTTGATGAATAATTTAAATCCCGGTTTTACCGGACAACAATGAATTTTATTTAAAACAACCAAAATTGGAAAAGATGAAACTGAGAAAGAATACTAATTCTAAAATTAAAACTTCCTATTTTATTAATACAACCGGACTGATGCTTTTGGCTTCAGGTCTATTGTTTTCCTGTAATGACAGCAATAAAAAAGCTGACGATGCAGAGATAGAATTCGACCAGACCATGGAGGCGGAAGAAGATACAATTTCTAATTATGCCTATGAAAGTAATGCTGTAGCAGATTATCTCACTTATATTGATGGAGATGATGAATACGAGGAAATGCAGGAAGAAATTGATCCTGAAACTGCTTTGCAGAAATTCGCAGCAGCGGTTTCAGAAAGAAGTCGGGATTTTGGAATGCAAGCCGATGAAAAGCTTGAAGTTATAGGCGATAGCCTTAGCAATCCTGTAGAAGATATGAATACGCAGTTGCAGACCGCTGTTGCTGCTTTAGAGAAACTTCAGGAAAACGCTTACGAAGAACTTTCGGGTGAAGTAGATGAGCTTAAAGCTGAACTTCAGAAAATAGATATGCAGGCAAGCGATGCAAAAGAAAAGCTAAGGTCGTTCTTTAACAGGGCAGCAGATGTAATGGAAGAGATGGACGCACCAAATACTGACGGGACAATGAGTAGTAATCCGGGAGCAGTAGATAATTCAGATTACAGCCAGGAGCCCGATACTCTTGAGGGAGATCAATAAGGAAATAAGAAACTTTAATATTTTAAGAACCGCCTTTTCGGGCGGTTCTTTTTTTTGTCTTTTATTTCATTAATTTTAATAATAATATATCATATCGTCCCAATGAAAGATAATTTCTCTTCACAATCTCCCGCTTACGCTAAATTCAGGCCTATTTATCCGCAGGAGTTATATGATTTTTTGAAAGGAAAATTAGCAGAAACAGAAAGAGCCTGGGATTGTGGAACCGGAAATGGGCAGGTCGCAGGAGAACTTGCTAAATTCTTTGAAGAAGTTCAGGCTACCGATATTAGTAAACAACAATTAGAAAATGCGGTAAAACAGCCAAATATTAATTATTCGCTTCAACCGGCAGAAAAGACCAACTTTCCGGATAACTATTTCGATCTTATCACTGTGGCACAGGCTATTCATTGGTTTAATTTTAAAGATTTCTATAAAGAAGTAAACCGGGTTTTGAAACCTAACGGAATTATAGCTGTAATAGGTTACTCCCTGTTTAAAAGTAATCCTGAAACGGATGAGGTAATCCTTAAATTTCACAAGGATATTATTGGTTCTTACTGGGATGAAGAACGACGTTATTTAGATGAAAAATACAAAACAATCCCTTTTCCTTTTCAGGAAGTTGAAACCCCACACTTTAAACAGGAATTTCAATGGACATTCAATCACCTTGTAGGTTATTTAAAAACCTGGAGTGCTGTTAAACACTATGAAAAGGCTAATAACCAAAATCCTGTAGATCTTATTGAAAACGACCTCAAAGCAGCTTTTGGCTCAGGAAACAAAGTGGTTTTTCCTGTTCTTTTTAGATTGGGGATACTTAGTTAAACTTATTATATTGCGCCTTTTTTAAATCTCTATCTTTTGAACCTAAAGCTACGCAGAAAACTAATTTTCTACACCAATATTCTGGATGCCCCTGTAAGGTTTAATCCGTTTACTTTTAGTCGTTTGTTTTTACTTTGGGCTTTATTGGGATTATTAGGAGGAATTATCGCCGGTGTTTACTGGATTGTTTTAGAATTGGTTACTCATCAACTTGGTGTTTTTACCGGTTGGTTGGTAATTCCAGTAATGGCTTTAGCCGGTTTTGCGGCAGGCCTTATTATTCATTTTTTTGGCGATCCAGGCGAGATAGATCTTATAGTGAATAATATTAGGTTTAATAAAGGAAAGCTTGATCCTAAAAACAATCCTTCAATGGTGCTTTCCTCTCTTTTATGTGTAGGCTCAGGTGGAAGTTTAGGTCCTGAAGCGCCCTTGGTACAGGTTACCGGGTCTACCGGATCCTTTTTGGGTAAAATACTAAGGTTAAAAGGAGATCAGCTAAGATCCTTAAGTATTGCCGGTATGGCTTCTGGATTTACTGCACTTTTTGGGGCACCACTGGGAGGGAGTTTGTTTTCTTTAGAAATACTTCATCATAAACACGCTGTAGAATATTATAAAGCAATTATTCCGGCCTTTGTTTCAAGCTGCTTTAGTTATATAATTTTTGCAATCATTGTTCATTTAGGTCTGGGGCCTTTATGGGATATGCCTTCTTATGAAATGCAGGATAGATTTGATTTTCTGTATGCTGTAGGTTTTTCGATATTGGCTGCTACAATGGGCTGGGTATTTATCTATTGCACAAAATTTTTAAAAAATGCTTTTAAGAAATTACATTCACCAATCTATTTAAAAACTTTGTTGGGAGGAATTCTGCTTGGGGTTATAGCTTATTATTTTCCATTAACCAGGTATTTTGGGCATCACGAAATTAATGAGCTTATTCTAGGAGATTTCTCTATTGGATTTTTAATTATGCTTTTATTCGCTAAGATACTTGCCATCTCTATTACCGTTACTTCAGGATGGCGTGGCGGATTTATAATTCCGCTCTTTTTTGTGGGAGCCAGTTTGGGATTAATTCTTCATAGTTTATTTCCGCATATTAATATGGCTTTATGTGTAGTGAGTTGTATGGCAGCAATAAATGCCTGTGTGACCAGAACGCCTATGAGTACTACCATTTTGTTGGCAACATTAACAGGTTTTAATTATTTTATACCTATTTTTTTTGCAAGCCTCACCGGATATTTCCTTGCTCCTAAAATTCCGTTTATCTCCTCTCAACTTAAGAGAAATTATTAGCGTAAAATCTATATGAAAACCTAAACACTTAACTGGCATAAAATATGATTGCCTTCAGATCGTTATAAATGAATAAATAGCTGATTAAAATAATTGATAATGAATAAATTAGGTTTTATTTTCCTGTTTGTTTCAGGGATGTTTTTTCACAATACTTCGGCACAAAGCTTTGCTGATGACCAGTCGGTTACTCAGCAAGTGCTTCAGGAACTCAACAGGGAACGCAATTTGTTAAGTCAGAATCTGGAATTCAGAATTAAAGAAATAGATTCGAAAATCAGCAATCTGGATGAGAGTATTCAAAACACTAATTCTTCCGCAGAAAAGGTTGAGAAACTACTGGAGCGGGTAAAATTCCTGGAGGAACGTCAGGAAGAAATAGATAAAAATACTATAAGCGTTTACAAATATAATTACAGTTCTGCCGTGCTGAATTTAGCCTCAATGGAGCGCGAAATAAAACCACTAAATCTCTTTAATGCTTCCCGTGAATTTTATGCTACACTAGATCAGGTTAGCAACCCAATGCATTACGAGGGTTATCAGGAGTGGTTTGGACAATTCAGAAAATTTGTAGAAGAAGAAAAAAAGAATGATGCACGGCTTTCGGCCTTAAGTCATATCTTAAATGTTACCGGCGATCTAGCCCAGGGCACGCCTTTTACGGGAATGTTTGCCGGAACCGTTTTTGACGGAATTGGCAGTTTTATAAATTCCCTGGGTTGGGGAGATAAAAAGCTTAAACAGCAAAGTACGGAAATGCTGAAACTAACCACAACTGTTGCACAATTTACCCACGATAAAGACCTTATAGAGACCGAATGGGAATCTATAAATAAAAATCTGGATGAATTGAAAGAGCTTCAGGAAAAGGCGATGCAGGAAAATTTAGTGCAGATCTTAAAGATAGACCCTAAGGAGTTTGATAGAAACTTTACCAACGAGACTGATGCTAAAAAGCGAACACAGTATATTCTTGATATTTCTAAAATTGCAGAAAATAAAATTGCTGAAGAAAAAGCCAAAAACCCAGAAAACTGGAAACAGGATTATCACGACCAGATGATCGCGGTACAGAATTTAAAAATTCGTTTTGGAACTATTACTTTCAGGATCCTGGAAAATTTAAAGAAATATGATTCGCTTATCAAGAAATATGAAAACGATGAATACCTAAAAACTAAAATCGCAGATCTAAAGGCTAAACTGAATTTGGTACGTAATAGTTTTGAATCTACTTTTAATCCGCAGGAATATATTAAAGCTTCTAATGAAATGTATGTGGTAGAGTAGGTGTTGGTTTTGATTAAGTAAAAAAGCTGTTTCAAAAAAAACTATAATTGTCATTACGAACGAAGTGAAGTAATCTTTTAATAGGTTACCTATAAATTAGAGATTGCTTTGTCCCTCGCAATGACTAATACATAATAATTTTAAAACAGCTTCTATTTTTGATTATCAAATATTTTAATGTTTCAATTCAGGAAGAAGGCGTTCAATACGATCCCTTGCCTGTTCATATTGATCGGGTAATTTTAGACTGCTTCCAAGTTCTTCTAAACTTTCATCCCTGGTAAATCCTGGATTATCGGTGGCGATCTCAAATAAGACTCCGCCGGGTTCTCTAAAGTATAGGGAAAAGAAATAATCTCGATCTATTTTTTCGGTGATTTGTAAACCTTTTTGCACAATTTTTTCCCGAAAACGCATCTGAGTTTCTTCATCTTTAACACGGAAGGCAATATGATGATTTGTGCCACCGGCATTAATACCACGCTCGGCTGTAGGATCTTCGTGAATATCTATAATTGCCGCATTTTCTACGGCATTTGTTTTATATCGATAAAATTCACCTACTTTTTCTTCTAGTTCGTATTTAAAAATATCAGATAAAATACTGGCAGTTGGGCCAACATTGTAAAGTGTAAGTGTAACGCTGTGAAAGCCTTTTAAAGCAACTTCACTTTTAACTTCATCGGTTTCCCAGGCTTCACGTTTATCCTCGTCTTTGGGAACTATCAGTTTTAAGTTTAGTCCGTCAGGATCGCGAAAAGGCAAATATTGTTCTCTGAATTGCTCCCTGATGTTACCAAACTCCACTCCGTGTTTTTCAAATCGTTTTTGCCAGAAATCCAGGCTGCCCCTGGGAACTGAATAACCGATTTCTGTCGCCATTCCTACTCCGTTTTTTCCTTTTTTTACCTGTTGCCACGGGAAAAAAGTAAGAATGCTTCCCGGGGTACCTTCTTTATCGCCAAAATAAAAATGATAGGTTTGCGGATCATCAAAATTCACAGTTTTCTTTACCATTCTCAATCCCAGTACTTTGGTGTAAAAATCGTAGTTGCGTTGGGCATCTCCGGCAATTGCGGTGATATGGTGTAAACCAAGTATTTTATCTTCCATAGTTTTTTTGTTTCAATTAAGTAAAAAGCAGCCGCATTTCGGTTAAATTAATGGTAAAACTGATTTTTTTGCTGAATTTGTATAATTCAGCCCAAACAGGAATTATGGGCTGAAATTCGGGGGCTATAATAAATTATATATTTTATTAAAATTTTCAGATTTGAAGAAATTACAAAGAGGAAGAACTAAAGATGCTTATTCAAGCGTTTCACAATATTATAAGTATTTGCATCTGAATATGTGCCAAAAGCGTTTACCAAAACACCTTTGGTTTTATGATCGAGGGAGGAAATAGCGTAGACAATCATTTCATCACCGGGATCTGTCATTCCTTCAAAGCGGTAGATTTCATCAATTTCAAATTCTTCGGGAGAAAGTTCCAGGGATCTATCAATGTCTACAATTTTATCCTTTTCCGGCTCTAATTTAAAGTCGGTGGTATAACCGCGTAATGCCAGATCATGAATGGCCTGGCTTACGGTTTCGTAATCGTGTCTTTCTACCAGCATAATTTCTGTGATTACACCTATTAAATCACTTAATTTATTGCACTAAAACTATTGAAAGCCAGTAATGTATTCCTGATGCTATTTTCAGTTTAAAGAAGCAATAATTTTTTTCAATTTTTGTTGAACTTCTGTAGCGATCTCTTCCAGATCATCATTTTTCGCTGCTTGCATGGAAGCTATAGGGTCTACAGCCGAAACTTCAATTTCACCTTTGTCGTTTTCTTCTACAATCACATTACAGGGCAGAAAAACACCTATTTTATCTTCACTTTTAAGGGCTTTATGCGCAAATTCCGGATTGCAGGCACCAAGGATCTTGTATTTCTTAAAATCCACATCAATTTTTTTCTTTAGTGTTTCTTTTACATCGATTTCAGTCAGCACACCAAAACCTTCCTCTTTTAAAGCGGAGGTAACTGTTTCTATTGCTTTTTCAAAATTTCTTTCTTTTAAAGTAGTATTAAAATAATAGCTCATAACTCAAGTTTTTATCGGTTTGATTTTCAGCCTTAATTTACGAAGAAATGCCAGTAATAAGAATCAAACCAGTATTTAAAGTTTTCTTAATTTCTTAGAAAGGGATAAATCTTCAATTCTTTGTGTTTTTAATTCCCACGATAAAAATTTTGAAAATCATTTCAGAAAAGATTTATAATCTCGCGCTTTTTCAACTTCAGAAAAAAATAAAAAAGCTTACTTTTGTGATAGAACTTCTACTTTTTGCTACTAAACTATGGGCCAAAGAATACTTCTAAATGCTGTTGAAATAAATATTATTCTGCATCGCCTTGCCTGCCAGTTAGTTGAAAATCACACCGATTTTAAGAATACCGTGATTATTGGAATTCAACCTCGTGGAGTTTTTCTTGCTGAAAGGATTATAAAAATTCTCAGGGAAGAATATAATATTACTGATTTGGATTACGGCCATCTTGATATCACTTTTTATCGCGACGATTTTAGAAGAGGTGATAAACCATTGGAAGCGAACAAAACAAAGATTGATTTTATAGTTGAAGATAAAAAGGTAGTTTTTATTGATGATGTTCTATACACAGGCAGAAGCATTAGGGCTGCGTTAACCGCGGTGCAATCTTTTGGTCGACCTGCCGAAATTGAATTGCTGAGTTTAATAGACAGGCGATTCAGTCGTCACCTGCCTATTCAGCCGGATTATAATGGGCGGCAGGTAGATGCGATAAATGAAGAAAAAGTAATAGTAAACTGGAAGGAAAACGATGGGGAAGACGTGGTTTACCTGGTTTCTAAATAATTGAATATATGAGCGAATTAAGTGTAAATCACTTACTGGGAATTAAATATCTGAGTAAAGAAGATATTGAGCTTATTTTTAAAACCGCCGATCATTTTAAGGAAGTGATTAACCGGCCCATTAAAAAAGTCCCTTCGCTTAGAGATATCACCATTGCCAATCTTTTTTTTGAAAATTCCACCAGAACCCGACTTTCTTTTGAACTTGCTGAAAAACGTTTAAGTGCCGATATCGTTAATTTTTCGGCGGCATCTTCTTCAGTAAAAAAGGGGGAAACGCTTATAGATACCGTGAACAATATCCTTTCAATGAAAGTAGATATGGTGGTAATGCGGCATCCTAACCCTGGAGCGGGAATTTTTCTATCGAGACACGTAAATGCCAGTATCATTAATGCTGGAGATGGCGCACATGAACATCCTACCCAGGCACTTTTGGACACCTATTCAATTAGAGAGCGACTTGGAGAGGTAGCCGGAAAAAAAGTAGTAATTGTAGGAGATATTCTGCACAGCAGGGTAGCGCTTTCCAATATTTTTGCACTTAAGCTTCAGGGAGCTGAGGTTAAGGTTTGCGGACCTAAAACACTCTTACCTAAACATATTGAATCTTTGGGTGTGAGTGTGGAAACCGACCTTAAAAAGGCTCTGGAATGGTGTGATGTGGCCAATATGCTTAGAGTTCAGAATGAACGAATGGATATTAGCTATTTTCCCAGCACAAGGGAATACGCGCAACAATTTCAATTGAATAAAAAAATCCTGGAGAGTCTAAATAAAGAAATTGTGGTGATGCATCCAGGCCCCATTAACCGGGGAGTTGAAATTACTAGTGATGTTGCCGATGCAGAAAATGCGATTATTTTAGACCAGGTACAAAATGGGGTTGCGGTTAGAATGGCGGTGATCTATTTATTGGCTTCAAAGATAAACCGCTAAAAGGCTTTGATTTCTTAACTTTAAATTTTAAAGAATTACGCTATGAAAATTTCAGAAAAAGAAAATTATATTTTAATAGAACCTTTAGAAGCTCCCGTAGTAGATTTTGTTTCCTTGCTCACCCAAAGGCACGCCGAGTTTAATAATAAAAATGTGATTGTAAGTCTTTTGGCTTATCACAAGCTTAAAAAAGAAGAGGTGATGGGGTTCTTAGAGATTTCCAAAACACATCAGCTGAATAATAAATCGTTTGTTTTGGTAAGCAATGCGATTACTATAGATGAATTGCCCGAAGAGATCGTTTTGGTTCCTTCTTTAAGAGAAGCAGAAGATCTTATTCAAATGGATGAAATTCAACGAGATTTAGGCGTTTAACCCTCATTGAGGGTTTTATTCCCCGAGGTTGACCTCGAAATTTAAAGATATTTTCAATTTATATCTTGTGGGCTTGCCCCCAGATTTTTGATTCTTTTGTGCATGAAGCTTAATATTCTTGGTTGTTACGCCGCTACCCCACGTAGTTTTACCAATCCCACTTCCCAGGTGCTGGAAATGAAAAACGAATTGTTTTTAATTGATTGTGGTGAAGGAACACAGGTGCAACTAAGACGTAATAAGATTAAATTTTCTAAGATAAAACATATCTTTATTTCCCATCTTCACGGCGATCACTCCTACGGGCTTGTTGGTCTTATATCAACTTTTCGATTATTAAATCGTGAAACAGAGCTCCACGTTTACGGGCCAAAGGGAATTAAGGAAATTATCACCCTGCAACTAAAACTTTCTAATTCCTGGACCAATTATCCCTTATATTTTCACGAGTTGAGTAGTAAGGAATCTCAGATTATTTATGAAGATGAAAAGCTAAGTGTAGAAACCATCCCTTTAATTCATAGAATTTATACTAACGGTTTTCTTTTTAAAGAAAAACCCGGCGATCGTAAATTGCTTATCAATAAGGCCGTTGAGTATAATATTGATGTATCACTCTATAGAAGCTTAAAAAAGGGAAAAGATGTAACCTCTGAAACCGGAGAGCTTATTCCTAATGAACTGGTAACCGAAGCACCGGCACCACCAAAAAGTTATGCATATTGCAGTGATACTGCGTTTAACCAGAAAATGATTCCGCAGATAAGTGGAGCAACTGTTTTATACCACGAATCTACTTTCCTTGAAGATAAAGCCGAACTGGCTTTCCCAACCAAACATAGCACCGCTAAAGAAGCGGCGCAAATTGCTAAAGAGGCGGGAGTTCAAAAACTTATTTTAGGCCATTATTCCACCCGATATACCAATATCAATTTATTTAGAGAAGAAGCCGCTACCATATTTTCTGAGGTTGATATAGCCGATGATGGTAAGGTTTTTATCTTTGAATAACACTTTTCTATATTTCTTCTTACACAATAATCTTCCGTATTTCTCATTTCACTCATTTTTAGTAGGTTAAATCTTACGGAATCTGTTAAAATTCAGATAAATTCGATGAAATGCATTTCAAGGTATGTGTTTAGTCGATAAAAAGTGTACTTTTATCTTCCCAGTCTAACATGATCGTTATGAGAAAAAGTACACTTAGGTTTGTTATGCTTGTTTTGCTAGCTGTTTCAACGGTTTCTTGTGCAAAGGAAAGCATCGAAGAGGAAATGAATTCCTACAATCATACCCTAGAAGAAAAAGTTAATTTCGATTATACTGAAATTGAAAGTAATATTCTTGATTTAGTGAATCAACACCGAGAAAGTTTAGCTTTGAAACCTTTAGAACCTATTGCTGAAATTTCAGTAGAAGCTGAATCTCATAATTATTATATGCTTGAAGTTGGAAAAGTGAGCCACGATAATTTTGGAATTCGTTATGAAAACCTGGTGGAAACTGTAGGGGCAAAATCGGTAAGTGAAAATGTAGGTTATGGTTACCGAACTGCAGAAGCAGTTGTGAATGCCTGGTTAAATAGCGACGGACATAAAAAGAATATTGAAGGAAACCATTCTCATTTTGGAGTTTCGGTGGTAGATGATGAAGAAGGACGAAACTATTTTACTAATATTTTTATAAGAAAGTAAATTTTGTTTTTCATAGATTGATTAAGCAAAAAAGGTTCAGCAATTCGCTGAACCTTTTTATTTTTTAAAAGATTAACCTTAATCCATCTTTACTACGCTAAACATAGAACGACGATTAAGTTGATGTTGTTCCTTAGAGCATCTGTCACAGTCAATTGCTGGTTTACGCTCACCATATCCCTTTTCATTAATGCGATCTCCATTTATGCCTTCAGCAATTAAATAATCCCGGGTTGCTTTGGCGCGTCTTTCGGCTAAAGCTTCGTTGTAATTATCGTTTCCTCGTTTATCGGTGTGGGAACCGATTTCGATAACCAAATCGGGATATTCGTCGTGCATTAATCTCACAAGTTTATCCAGTTCTTTTGCAGCATCAGGCCTGATATTGCTTTTATCAAAATCAAAGTAAATATTTTCAATTTCGGCCAGGTATTCTACATCGGCTACTGGCTGGAGTGAAATATTGTATTCCATTTCTTCTAAATCTTCCATATTTCGGGTATTCAGAGTATCGCTGAAATTTTTATATTTAATCTGCTTTGCTTCCAGCGGTATTTCCACACTTCTATTCACCGTAGTTTGATAATTTCCATCTTTATCAGATTCTAAAAATGCAATTTGCTCATTATTTTCATCGAAAAGTCTTATTGTAGCCTGGGCGATAGGTTCTCCATTTACTGCATCGGTCACCTTTCCTTTTAAAATTAAAGGAAGCAATTGATTAAATCCATAAATATTATCTGCTCCATCCCGGTTAGAAGCTATAAACCCGGCATTATTTTCAGTTTCCCTGAAATAGCTAAAATCATCTAAGTTACTGTTAATAGTTTCTCCCAGGTTTTGAATTTCAGCATTTTGGGCTTGCAAATCTGTCATGAAAATATCGGCTAAGCCGAAGCCACCATGACCGGTAGAAGAAAAATAAAGCACATTATCTTCATCTATAAAAGGAAAGTTTTCGTCTTCAGCAGTATTGATCCTATTTCCTAAATTTTCAGGAGTTCCAAAGTTATTATTAGCATTTATGGAAACTTTATAAAGATCGGTGCCACCTTCACCACCCGGCATATTAGAGGCGAAATATAGCGTTTTTCCGTCTTGAGAAACCGAAGGATGACCTACAGAATATTCATCGCTGTTAATAGGCAATTCCTGAATATTTATCCAGCTATCACCCGATTTTTGAGCCGAATAGATTTTTAAATGGTTGGTAGCTTCTTTATCTCTTTTTCCTTCTTTATTATTGAAATAATTGTTTCGGGTAAAATACATGGTTTCTCCATCTGGACTAAAACTTATTGGGCCATCATGCAATTTAGTATTTATTTCTCCGGAAATAGGGGAGACCTCACCGCTTGAATTTATTTTATAAACATCTAAAAATGGTTCTTTATTCCAGGAATATTCTTTGTCTGAATTTTCAAAATTCCGGGCTGAAACAAGATAAGTTTCACCGTCATACTTAACAGCTCCAAAATCACTAAACTCTGAATTAAAGTCACTTTTCTTAAGGGTGTAAGTAGTCTTTATTTCAGAATGGTTTTTGTTCAGCATTTTATTGACTTCAGCTGAAGCTTCCCCGTTGGTTTCCAGGTATTTTTGCAACCATTCCCGGGATTCGTCATATCTCTTCGCTCCGCGTAAAGCCTGAGCGTATTCATAATAGTATTCCGCAGAAATATCTGTAGAATCTTTAAGAATATCCTCATAATAAAAAACGGCATTTTCCGGACTCCTTAATTTCATGTAAGTGTCGGCCAGTTTCAATCTGTTTTCTTTGAGATTATAGTCGTTTTCTATAAGTTCTTTGAAAACATCAACGGCTTCGGTATAAGCGAGATTGCTGTAAAGTTTATCTGCTCTTTTTTGTTTACCGTATTGTGCCTGCAAGTTTATGCTAAACACTAAGAATAAAAGGATTAAATAGTATTGTTTTTTCATAATCAGCAGCGTTTAAATTAGAAGAATCGGGGAGATTTATACCTGGTTTTTTGGAATCTGAATTCATAAATAAGCAGGATTTCGTGGGATCCCGAGGTGTATGGTCTTATATCTGAAATTGAATATTCGTAGGCATAACCTGCTCTAAAACCGTCAAAAAGTTCTACATCCAGAAAAGCACCCAGGGCATCGTCTATTCGCCAGTTGGCTCCCAGGTAAAATTTCTCATTAAAGATCATAGTTCCTGAAAAATCCACCGAAAGTGGGGCTCCGGCGGTCATTTTCAGTAAAGAAGTAGGCCTGAATTTCAGGTTTTCGTTGAGATCAAAAACATAACCCCCGGTTAGGTAATAATGAACCTGTTCCATGGCCAGAAATTCGTTGTACTCGTGGTTATTGTTATTAATCAGTTTTGGGGCAGATGCTCCTACATACCAATTTTGAGCTGAGAGATAAAAACCAATCCCAACATTTGGTGTCCATTTATTAAATCGGTCTTCGAAAAATGGATCATTCAAAACCTGTTGATCGTTAAATAATTCCCGATCCAGGTTGTAGTAGCTCATTCCTGCCTTTAAACCCATCGCCAGGGAGATATCGTCACTGAAATCTAATCTGTAGGAGAAATCTCCATAGGCGTAAGTATAATTCTCATACCCGGTTTTATCGTTAATAACCGAAAGTCCCAAGCCTACTCTATCGTTGGTAAGCGGGGAGTGAACAGACAGGGTTTGCGTATTTGGCGCTCCACTTACTCCCGCCCATTGATTACGGTTTAAAGCAGTTATGGAAAATCCGTCCCGGCTCCCGGCATAGGCCGGGTTTACAGATATCATATTATACATATATTGGGTGAATTGCGGCAATTGCTGAGCCAGGGCAGATGCCGAAAACATTAGAAAAAATAGGGGTAGATATATATTTTTCATGGTCTTTCTTTTTTATTTTGTTCCTAAATAGATGTAACCTTGAATTGGTTCAAATCCGCTATTTCTAATTTCTAGAACATAGTAGTAAGTTCCCGAAGGCAACTGATTTGAACTCGTTGCTGAATTTGTTGAATAACCATCCCAATCGTTTTGATAGTTAGTAGCTTCATAGATTTTGTTTCCCCATCGGTTAAAGATCTTTACATCGTAAGTGAATCCACATTCGCTCGCGAAATCTATAGTGAAATAATCATTATGGTTATCGCCATTAGGTGTTACCGCTTTAGAAATACTGGATTGAATATCTTCCAGGCTGCAAGGTAGAACCACACAATCATCGTTGATAGATACCGTAACTTCTGTAGTAGAATTACAAATACCATTTTCAATTTGGTATTCAAATGTGTAAGTGCCAACCTGCAGCATTGCCGGGTCAATAAAGCCCTGATTCAATGCGCCGGTGCCTTCTGTATCTATCCAAGTTCCGGAAGTGTCATAATCTCCTTCCAGTAATTCGAAAAGATCAAAGGTGGTATCTTCAGTACAAAGACTAATAGTACTGGTTTCAATTTCGTCTGCTACTGGTTCTTCTAAAGTTACCACGGTAGCTTCTGAAATTTGTTCGAACTCATCTCTGGCGGTTACTTCGTAAGTTCCCGGTTCAAGCTCGGTAAATTCTTCTACAGCTTCATAATTTTCTCCATCAATGCTATAGGTAAGTCCGTCTTGAGTATCAATTAAAATCACTCCGGTTGGCGTAACACAGTCAGGTTGAATAAGCTCAACTAGCGGAGCATCTGGCACAGGTGGAGTTTCTTCCGGATCTTCCTCAACGATTACGGTAAAGGAACAACTGGCAGAATTTCCTGCAGCATCGGTTACTTCATAAGTTACTCTGGTTTCACCTACAGGAAATTCTTCCCCGGAAGCAAAACCTTCGATTAGCTCAATACTGGTTTCCGAACAATTATCTGAAACCGAAATAGTATCATAATTTACAACTACTGCTTCGGTGCCAAATTCTACGTTTAATAAAATATTTTCCGGACATGCGATTACTGGAGCTTCATTATCTATCACAGTTACTGTAAAGCTGGAATTAACCGAATTTCCATTGATATCGGTGGCGGTAAAGGTTATTGTAGTTTCTCCTAACGGAAATTCAGACCCTGAAGCTAAACCTTCAGTAAGTTCTGTACTCGCTATGCCACAATTGTCGCTGGCTGAAGGAATATCAAAATCTACGATCGCGCTGCAGCTATCCACGTCAGTGTTAACCGTAATGTTTTCTATTTCAGCAATTACCGGCGCCTGATCATCAGTTACCGTTACGCTTTGTTCAACCGGCTCGGCCTCATTTCCGTTTTCATCAGTTGCTGTCCAGGTAATCATTGTAGTTCCCACCGGGTATTCAGCATCTAAAGCCAGGTTATCATCCCGGGTTCCAATTGCATTTTCTACGGAACAGTTATCGCTTACTTGCGGAGCAGTGATTTCTATCATCGCACCACAGGAATCTGCATCGGTAGTTGTATTGATTGGTTCAACTTCAGCAATTACCGGCGCCTGATCATCAGTTACCGTTACGCTTTGTTCAACCGGCTCGGCCTCATTTCCATTTTCATCAGTTGCTGTCCAGGTAATCATTGTAGTTCCCACCGGGTATTCAGCATCTAAAGTCTGGTTATCATCGCGGGTTCCAACTGCACCTTCTACGGAACAATTATCGCTTACTTGCGGAGCAGTGATTTCTATCATCGCACCACAGGAATCTGCATCGGTAGTTGTATTGATTGGTTCAACTTCTGCAATTACCGGAGCTTGATTATCAGTTACGGTTACGCTTTGAACAACCGGTTCGGCTTCGTTTCCATTTTCATCAGTTGCTGTCCAGGTAATCATTGTAGTTCCCACCGGGTATTCAGCATCTAAAGCCAGGTTATCATCCCGGGTTCCAATTGCATTTTCTACGGAACAGTTATCGCTTACTTGCGGAGCAATGATTTCTATCATCGCACTACAGGAATCTGCATCGGTAGTTGTATTGATTGGTTCAACGTCAGCAATTACCGGCGCCTGATCATCAGTTACCGTTACGCTTTGTTCAACCGGCTCGGCCTCATTTCCATTTTCGTCGGTGGCGTTCCAGGTAATCATTGTAGTTCCCACCGGGTATTCAGCATCTAAAGCCTGGTTATCATCCCGGGTTCCAACTGCACCTTCTACGGAACAATTATCGCTTACTTGCGGAGCAGTGATTTCTATCATCGCACCACAGCTATCTGCATCGGTAGTTGTATTGATTGGTTCAACTTCTGCAATTACCGGCGCCTGATCATCAGTTACGGTTACAGTTTGTACAACCGGTTCGGCCTCATTCCCATTTTCGTCGGTGGCGTTCCAGGTAATGCTTGTTGTTCCCACGGGATATTCAGCATCTAAAGCCTGGTTATCATCGCGGGTTCCAACTGCATCTCCTACGGAACAGTTATCGCTTACTTGCGGGGCAGTGATTTCTATCATCGCACCACAGGAATCTGCATCGGTAGTTGTATTGATTGGTTCAACTTCAGCAATTACCGGCGCCTGATCATCAGTTACCGTTACGGTTTGTTCAACCGGCTCGGCCTCATTTCCATTTTCGTCAGTTACCGTCCAGGTAATCATTGTAGTTCCCACCGGGTATTCAACATCTAAAGCCTGGTTATCATCACGGGTTCCAATTGCATTTTCTACGGAACAGTTATCGCTTACTTGCGGAGCAATGATTTCTATCATCGCACCACAGGAATCTGCATCGGTAGTTGTATTGATTGGTTCAACTTCAGCAATTACCGGAGCTTCGTTGTCTTCAATATCTTCAATTATAATCTGTACCTCAATTTCACAATCTCCATTACTAACATTTAGAGTGTAATCTCCGGGAGAAAGCTCTGTATATTCTCCATTTTTATGCTGAAAGGTATTATTGTCGTTATCGGTTAAAGTATAGCTTAAGTTGTTTTCAACCTGAAATACTATTTCCCCGTTATTTTCACCACAAGTGACATCGGTTGTAGAAGTAATTGTTGGTTGCTCAGGGGTTCCGGGCTGATCATTAATTGTTAATTGAGTAGCCTCGGAAACACATCCATCTTCATTTCTTGTATAAACGCTATAGGTATCGGCTTCTAACTCCTCAAAGATGTTTGAAGTCTGGAATTCTTTCCCATCGATACTGAACTCATAGCCTTGCGAGGTGATTTCGATACTTCCGGTAGCTGTATCACAGGTAGGCTGGGTAGCCTCTGCAACAGGAGCCTCCGGAGTCTGCTCGCTATCTTCAATAGTAACTGAGGCAGAAGTTACACTACAATCATTATTTTCCGCTCTAACAGTATAAGCTCCAGAAGTTACTTCAGTAAATACTCCGCTTTCATTGATGGTGTATTGAGTATCTCCATCACTGTTTACTAAGATATAAGTAAGATTGCCGTCATAGTTAGAAATTGCAATGCTTCCCTCGGCGCTATCACAATCAGCATTTGTAGCAGTGATCTCAGGGGTTACCGGAGTCTGCTCGCTAGGATTAATAGTTGCAGAAGCAGAATTTGCAGAACAATCAGCATTCTCTACTCTTACGGTATAATCTCCTGGAGTTACTTCAGGAAATACTCCACTTTCATTGATTGCGTATTGAGTATCTCCATCGCTGTTTACTAAGATATAAGTAAGGTTGCTGTCATAGTTAGAAACTGTAATGCTTCCATCAGCGCTCTCACAACTTGCATCTGTAGCAGTGATCTCAGGGGTTACCGGAGTCTCTTCGCTGGAAGTAATAGTTGCAGAAACAGAAGTTGCATTACAATCATAGTTTTCCGCTCGTACAGTATAAGAACCAGGAGCTATTTCGGTGAATACACCATCTCCATTGATTTCATAAGCTGTATCTGTTTCCTGGTCATCGACCAGCACATAATTGAGTGTGTTGTCAAAATTGGTTACTGTGATTCTTCCTTCAGCACTATTACAATTTGCATCAGTAGCAGATATCTCTGGAGTTACCGGAGTTTGTTCGCTAGGAATAATAGTTGCAGAAACAGAAGTTGCATTACAATCTTCGTTTTCCGCTCGTACGGTATAAAAACCAGGAGCTACTTCGATGAATACACCATCTCCATTGATTTCATAAGCTGTATCTGTTCCCTGGTCATCAACAAGAACATATTCCAGAGTGTTATCAAGGTTTGTTACTGTGATATTTCCATTAGCGTTCTCACAGTCAGCATTTGTAGCAGTGATCTCAGGAGTATCCGGAGTCTGCTTGCTGTCTTGAATGGTAGCCGAAGTTGAAGTCGCGCTACAATCAGCATTTTCTACCCTTACAGTATAAGAACCGGGAGCTACTTGGGTAAATACCCCACTTTCATTGATTTCATAAGCTGTATCTGTTCCCTGGTCATCAACAAGAATATATTCCAGAGTATTGTCAAGGTTTGTTACAGTGATACTTCCTTCAGCGCTCTCACAATCAGCATTTGTTGCAGTGATCTCAGGAGTATCCGGAGACTGCTCACTATCTTGAATAGTAGCAGAAGTCGAAGTTGCAGAACAATCAGCATTTTCTACCCTTACAGTATAAGAACCGGGAGCTACTTGGGTAAATACCCCATTTTCATTGATTTCATTAGCTGTATCTGTTCCCTGATCATCAACAAGTACATATTCCAGAGTGTTGTCAAGGTTCGTTACAGTAATACTTCCATCAGCGCTCTCACAATCAGCATCGGTAGCAGTGATCTCGGGAGTATCCGGAGTCTGCTCACTATCTTCGATGGTAGCAGAAACAGAAGTTGCAGAACAATCTTCGTTTTCCATTCTTACGGTATAAGAACCGGGAGCTACTTGGGTAAATACCCCACTTTCATTGATTTCATAGGCTGTATCTGTTCCCTGGTCATCAACAAGAATATATTCCAGAGTATTGTCAAGGTTTGTTACGGTGATACTTCCATTAGCGCTTTCACAATCTGCATTTGTAGCAGTGATCTCAGGGGTAACCGGAGTTTGCTCGCTATCTTGAATGGTAGCCGAAGTTGAAGTCGCAGAACAATCTTCGTTTTCTACTCTTACGGTATAAGAACCGGGAGCTACTTGGGTAAATACCCCATTTTCATTGATTTCATTAGCTGTATCTGTTCCCTGATCATCAACAAGTACATATTCCAGAGTGTTGTCAAGGTTCGTTACAGTAATACTTCCATCAGCGCTCTCACAATCAGCATCGGTAGCAGTGATCTCGGGAGTATCCGGAGTCTGCTCACTATCTTCGATGGTAGCAGAAACAGAAGTTGCAGAACAATCTTCGTTTTCTATTCTTACGGAATAAGAACCGGGAGCTACTTGGGTAAATACCCCACTTTCATTGATTTCATAGGCTGTATCTGTTCCCTGGTCATCAACAAGAATATATTCCAGAGTGTTGTCAAGGTTCGTTACAGTAATACTTCCATCAGCGCTCCCACAATCAGCATCGGTAGCAGTGATCTCAGGAGTAACCGGAGTTTGCTCGCTATCTTGAATGGTAGCCGAAGTTGAAGTCGCAGAACAATCTTCGTTTTCTACTCTTACGGTATAAGAACCGGGAGCTACTTGGGTAAATACCCCACTTTCATTGATTTCATAAGCTGTATTTGTTCTCTGGTCATCAACTAGAATATATTCCAGAGTATTGTCAAGGTTTGTTACAGTGATGCTTCCATTAGCGTTCTCACAATCAGCATTTGTAGCAGTGATCTCAGGAGTATCCGGAGTCTGCTTGCTGTCTTGAATGGTAGCCGAAGTTGAAGTTGCAGAACAATCAGCATTTTCAACCCGTACGGTATAAGAACCGGGAACTACTTCGGTGAACTCCCCGTCTGTATTAATTGAATAAGAAGTGTCAGCGCCATTTTTATCTATTAGGATATAATTAAGGTTGCTGTCAAAATTAGAAACAGTGATACTTCCGTTTTCGTTATCACAATTAGCATTTGTAGCAATGATCTCAGGAGTATCCGGAATTTCGGGGATAGAAATAGTTGTAGTTGTTGTTTTTTCACAGCCTGCAGTTGTAAAGGTGTAGATAATCTCATAATCATTTCCTCGATTTTCTTCTGTAATGCTTATTAAACCATCATTATCTATTAGCAGATCTCCAGAATCAGTAGAAAAAGTACCATTTTGAACTCCATTAATTTCTAACTTAGCAGAGTCTCCGCAAAAGTCTTCCGGAACTATAATGTCTGCTGTACCAAGGTTTAATTTAACAGCTATAGGAGTAACAAAATCAACCAGGGCAGCCGTAGGCGCATTAGAGGTTTTTGTTTTAACCAATATATTTCCTATGGTTATTTCATCACAAGGATCCCCACTAAATTTAAAAAACTCGGTTACATTAACCGCTGCCTCTACAAACTGATATGGGGAATAACTATTGGTTCCAAAAGCTCCACCTGTAAATGTAGGAGCGTTCACCGTATTTGTTTTCCCAAATCTAAAGTTACTGCTTACACTGGTTTGTTCCACATAATCAAACCCTGAACCCACAGGTTCCCAACGATAATATTTAACATCGGCAGTGTTTCCACCGTTAGAATATTCGACAGCGATGAGCAAATCTCCTATTGTTCTTCCTCCACTAGTACCGGCAGATTGGAAAGAACCACCTGTTGTTGTTATTTCGCTTTGTAAAAACTCAAAATCAATATAAGAAGTTCCGTTGGTCACCAGACGGTCACTTGCAATGATTATCCATTGATCATTATTGTCTGAGGCAGAGTTTTCTGCAATGTGTATCAAGACATTATTAATATCGCTTTTTCCATTAGCTTTGCTATTAGTCCAACTCCAGTTATTAGGATCATCATTGGACTTGCTTCCACCCTGAAATACGTTGTCCAGTCCCGAGTTATACGAATCTACACTACGAATGGTACGTGCCACTTCTACGGGAGTACCATTCATATCAAATACAAAGCCACCGGTACCGCCAGTTCCGGGAATCCAGTCTCCAACTCCTGAATCAAGGATGTTAGCTTGTAAATTTCCATCTATATGGAATCCTCCGGTTGGTGGATTCACTGGTGCAACCTGCGCTTGTAAATTAGTAGATTCCATTAAGAAAAGACTAAAAGTGGCAAATATTACTATTGGTGTAACCTGAAGAAACTTAAAGTTTTTCAGATTATAATGTAATAAGGTGACCAAAAATGCGAGAGTAGTTTTCCAAATCATATTAATAATGTTTAGAATTAATGTTATAATTCTTTGTAGAAGTTCTTTTTTTTAAAAACTCATATATAGTACGTTAAATCACATTGTGATTAAACCACTGTGCTTTGTTTTTTTGGGGAAAACAGTTAAATAATGGTAAAAATTCGATTTAATTATGGTAAAATTAGGGAGTATTACCTATAGGAAAGTTGGGGGTGACCTATTTGTTAAATCTTAAATCTGAAGTAAAATTAATTGTTAAAAACCATAAATAAAGTTTTTGCAGATTTTTTAGATATAACTGCATATATTTTCGGCAAAAGGTAGGGTAGTGGGAGAAATTAAGGGAAATCAGGGGGTGGAAAGTTTGAAAAATAGATTAAAAAAATAATATATAAAATTATCGATTAGTAAAAACCCTTAAATATTGACATAAAAAAACCACCCAAAACTGGATGGTTTTTTCAAAAAAAAAGTTGGGGTACTTATTTTTGTTCGTACATCAAGATTCTATGTTCATTTCCTTCTATCAAAGGATGTGCTTCCAGGTCTATTTCATAGATATAACCTTCTTCTATAGTGGTGAAAATATCATATTCATCCTCAACACTATAACCCAATTCCTGTCTTGCATAATCTAACCAGGTTTGGTAAGTGGGCACATCCATTTTGTTTTTATGCGAAATAACGGTTAAGAATCCGTTTTCTACTTCAATGGTATAACGATCGCTCTGGCCCTTTTTTACTGTTTCATACGCTATCCAATCTCCTTCATCCATTTTAAAAATTTTCAGTTGCTCTAAATTATGAGGATTAAAGTCTACAGCATATACTTCGTGGTTTCTATTGTAGCTATCAGGATTAGTCATTCCCATGGAGCAACTTCCTACAGATAATGAAATTACAACAATGAAGAACTTTGTGAGAATATTACTTTTATATTGTAAGAAAAACTTAGGGAAATTCATTCTTATTATATTTTTAGTTTTATTTGCCAGTAAGGCTTAATAATTAATTTTGAACAAATTTAAAAGATATCTCACTTCTAATGCATTATTATTAAATATTTTAGCTATATGACATCTTAATTAGCTGAAATGTAATTAATGAAAGTTGTAGATGTATTTTGTCGAATTTATTGGTTTGTTATGGATTAAGATTGCATTTTATTCTTATTTCGTTTTCTACTACTGTGCTTTCATCTTTAGAATGCACAATCTTATCTCGAAAATTTTCCGGCTTCTGCCTAAAACTTGTAAATTGCAGCAAAGCAAAATACAATGCAAAAGAGCCTTGAAGATTATCGAAAAAGCTACGGAAAAAGTGAACTTTTAGAAGAAAATATACCGTCCTTTCCTTTGCCGCTTTTCACCTCCTGGTTTGAGGAGGCAGAAGCACATCCTGAAATAGCAGAAGTGAATGCTATGAGCCTTGCTACCTGTGGAATTGAAGGATTTCCGAAGAACCGTATTGTATTATTAAAATCTTTTGGAGTAGACGGATTTAGTTTCTACACTAATTATAATTCTGAAAAGGCCAGGGATATAGAAGAAAATCCGAGGGTTTGTCTTTCGTTCTTCTGGCCGGCCTTAGAGCGACAAGTGATTATAAAAGGCGTTGCAATGAAGACTTCAGAAGAAGATTCAGCAGCTTATTTTGGTTCCCGACCTCGCGGAAGTCAGTTAGGAGCCTGGGCTTCTAACCAAAGTAATATTTTGGAATCCCGCAAAGAACTCGAAGAACACTTAAAAGAAATTGAGGAGAGATATCAAAATAAAGAGGTAGACCGACCACCGCATTGGGGTGGATATTTGGTGACACCCCGAAGTTTTGAATTTTGGCAGGGTAGAAATAACCGTCTGCACGACAGGATAATCTATGAATTTATAGAAATGGATACCTGGGAACGCAACCGATTGGCACCCTAAAATTTAAATTATGAAAAGACTAATTCTTGTTAGACACGGTAAATCTTCCTGGGAAAATAATTTGCCCGACGAAAAAAGACCCCTTAAAAAGCGTGCTTATAATGACGCTGCTGTGGTATTGAAAACCTTTAAAGAATTTCAAAGCGGTGATTTGACCTTATGGACCAGCCCTGCCGTTAGGGCACACACTACAGCAAAACTTTTTAAAGAAGAATTGCAAATACCCGATGATAAATTCACGGTAAAAAAGGAACTTTATACTTTTGATGACGACCATTTATTATCAGTTTTAAAAAGCTGTTCGGAAGACGTAGAAACACTAATGGTCTTTGGCCATAATCCGGCAATGACGGGTTTGGTGAATCGGCTTGGGGATAAACCTCTCGATAATTTACCTACTACAGGTCTTTGTGTAATAGATTTTGATTCAGACAACTGGAAAAACATTAAAACCGGCAAAACTTTGCTACAATTATTACCAAAAAACTTACGCTAATTTATGCCGCAAAAAAAATATTTAAACAGGGAACTCAGCTGGTTACAATTTAATGCCCGAGTATTACAGGAAGCCGAAGATGAGACCGTACCACTTATAGAACGATTAAGATTTCTAGGGATTTTTTCCAATAATTTAGATGAATTTTTTAAAGTCAGGTATGCAACCGTCAAGAGAATTGACCTCGCCGGTAGAGCAGGGAAAAGTGTTCTTGGTGGGATAAAAGCCAGCAAACTTCTTGAAGAGATTACTCAAATTGTAATAGAACAACAGGCGGAAAGTTTGCAGGTACTACATGATATTCAGCATCAGTTGAAAGATCATAATATTCATATAATTAACGAAAAACAGGTTTCTGCTTCACAGGAAAAATTTATTAAAAATTTTTTCCTTTCAAAAGTAAGCCCGGCATTGGTTACCATTATTCTTAATGATCTTCCTGAAATCCCGAGTTTAAAAGACAGTGCCGCTTATCTTGCCGTGAAAATGGTGATGAAGGAAGAAAAACCTCAAAAAGGAATTTCTAAAGTTTTAGACAAAACAGAAAAAGAGCGAAAATATGTGCTTATAGAGATTCCTCGTAGCATAGAACGTTTTGTGGTATTACCCAACGAAAATGGAAACCAGTACATCATTCTGCTCGATGATTTAATACGGTACAATCTGGGAACTATTTTCAACATTTTTGAATACGAAAGTATTTCGGCACATATGATAAAAATAACAAGAGATGCCGAGTTAGATATTGATAGTGACCTGAGTAAAAGTTTTATTGAAAAGATTTCCAGCAGTGTTAAAGACCGAATTAAAGGAGAACCGGTAAGGTTTGTCTACGATATGAATATTGCCGATGATACTTTGTCTTATTTGATGAATAAAATGGGTATAGAATCTACC
The DNA here is from genome assembly GCF_020164485.1 of Salegentibacter tibetensis. Lineage (GTDB taxonomy): Bacteria > Bacteroidota > Bacteroidia > Flavobacteriales > Flavobacteriaceae > Salegentibacter > Salegentibacter tibetensis. Next base: position 26,010 of record NZ_JAIQZA010000032.1, on the reverse strand, counting down.
GATAGTATTATTCCCGGTGGCCGTTACCATAACCGGCGCGATTATATGAACTTTCCCAGCCTTGGTCGCGAAGATTTGCTATATCAACCTATAGAACCTCTTCCAATTCCAGGACTTATTTTGCAAACCAGTTTATTTGGAAGTATAGCAAAAAAGGATTTTCTCATGTATGCGCCTTACCAAAGTTTTGCTTACACAGTTAAGTTTTTAAGGGAAGCAGCGCTAGATCCCAAAGTTAAAACCATAAAAATCACTATTTACAGACTGGCAAAAATCTCCCATATCGCCAGTTCACTAATTAATGCGGTGAAAAATGGGAAAAAGGTGATCGTTCAAATTGAATTACGAGCGCGTTTTGACGAAGTGGCCAATATTCGTTATGCTGAACAAATGCAGGCTGAAGGCGTACAACTTATTTTTGGAGTGCCGGGTCTTAAAGTTCATTGTAAAGCTTGTGTGATTGAGCGGGAGGAAGAAGGTAAAATGAAGCGTTACGGTTTTATTAGCACCGGGAATTTCAACGAATCTACCTCGCGCATTTATACCGATTACACATTGTTTACTGCAGATGTTGAAATTTTAAAAGAAGTAAACAAGGTTTTCGATTTCTTCGAAATTAATTATAAGGTCAATAAATACAAACATCTAATTGTTTCCCCGCATTACAGTAGAACGGCTTTTGTGGGCTTGATCCAAAAAGAAATTGAAAACGCCAGGGAAGGAAAACCTTCGGGCATCGCTTTAAAGCTTAACAGTCTTTCAGATTATCCTATGATAGATAAACTGTACCAGGCTAGCCAGGCAGGAGTGAAAATTAAACTTATTGTTCGTGGGGTGTGCTGCCTTATTCCCGGGGTAGAAGGTTTAAGCGATAACATAGAAGTGATAAGTATTGTAGATAAATTCCTGGAGCATCCCCGGGTTTTTATATTTAAAAATGGCGGAAATTCTAAGGTTTATATTTCTTCAGCCGATTGGATGACAAGAAACCTGGACCTTCGTGTTGAAATTTCCTGCCCAATTTATGATGAAGATATAAAACAGGAAATTATAGAAACTTTTGATATTAGCTGGAACGATAATGTAAAAGCCAGGATGATCACCTCAAAACAGGATAATGCCTACCGAAATAGCAGTTCTAAAAAACTTCGGTCCCAATTTGAATTGTATGATTATTATTTAAATAAGCTACCGGCCAAAGAGCCGGAAAAGTATTCTAAAAAAGAGAAAAAATAGTTTAGTCTCAAACCTCAAATCTTTATAAATCTCACTTAGTGAGTAAAATAGAAAATTTTAACTCGTGATTACACAAAAAAACTACGCTGCTATAGATATAGGATCAAATGCCGTTAGGCTTCTTGTTTCTACGATTACAGAACAAAAAGGCAGGGAAGATACAGATTTTAGAAAAACTTCCCTGGTAAGGGTCCCTATTAGGCTTGGGGAAGATGTTTTTGAAAAAAATGTGATTTCAGAAAAAAATATTGAGCGTATGGTAGATACCATGCAGGCGTTTAATCTTTTAATGAAAGCTCATGGGATTGAAAAATATAAAGCCTGCGCAACCTCAGCTATGCGGGAAGCCAATAATGGAGCTGAAGTAGTTGAAAAAATCAAGGCTGAAACTGGAGTTGAAATTGAAATCATTGATGGAAATCACGAGGCCGCTATTATTGCAGCTACAGATTTACACGAACTTATTAAAAACGATTGTAATTACCTTTATGTAGATGTGGGAGGTGGTAGTACTGAATACACACTATACAGCAGCGGTAAAACCGTAGCTTCAAGATCTTTTAAAGTTGGAACCGTACGTCTCTTAAATAATTTAGTTGAAGACGGTGCCTGGGAAGAGATGGAGAAATGGGTTAGGGAAACTACAAAACCTTATAAGGATATAGATCTCATAGGTTCTGGTGGGAACATCAATAATATTTTTAAAACCAGTGGTAAAAAGGAAGGAAAACCTTTAAGCCTGTCCTACATTAAGAAGTATAACGAATTGCTGAATTCTTTAAGCTACGAGGAACGTGTTATGGACCTGCAGCTTAAGAGTGACCGTGCCGATGTGATTATCCCGGCTTCAAGGATTTATTTAAACTCCATGAAATGGGCAAGGGCCGATAATATTTTTGTACCAAAAATAGGACTGGCTGATGGAATTATAAAATCGCTTTATAACGGAAAAAAGTAATAGATGTTTTAATCAAACCCAGATTTCCAAATTGGTTATCTGGGTTTTTACTTTTCATTCAAAAAATCTAACCGTGTATGGTTTTGTCTTTACTGAGATCTTTCATGATTTCAGCTTCAAAATCGAGTAAATCCTCCCATTTTTTATCTACTTCCTTACGTTCGCCATATTTTCGGGCAAAATTCAAAAACATCGTATAATGGTTGGCTTCGCTTATCATTAATTTGTGGTAAAATTCAGCGAGTTCTTCGTCTTTTAATTCTTCGGAAAGCAGTCTGAAACGTTCACAGCTTCTGGCCTCAATTAATCCCGCGATTAGGAGTCGATGAATTAACTGGTTGGTTCTGCTTCCTCCTTTGGGAAAGAAACTTAGCAATTGAATAACATATAAGTCTTTTCTATCCCGACCTAAAACGTAGCCGCGTTTTAGAAGTTGTTCGTGCACCATTTTAAAATGTCCCATTTCTTCCCTGGATAAAGCGATCATTTCATCTACTAATTCGGGATATTCGGGGAAAGAAACAATAAGCGAAATTGCTGTTGAAGCAGCTTTTTGTTCACAATAAGCATGATCAATAAGAATTTCTTCAATATTCTTTTCGGCTATATTTGCCCAACGCGGGTCTGTGGGAAGTTTTAATCCTAGCATATCTATACGTCTAAATCAAATGTACTTCTAAGTTTATCTATCAAAGGATTTTTCTCCTTCAATTTATTGTATTTTTCAATAGGAGTGAAGGCATATTTCTTTGCCGACTGCTCGTTCACATTAATCACCAATCTGATTTCTGTATTCTGAAGTTTTTGCTTCAGGTAAGACATCAATTTATTTTGTTCCCGCTCCAGATTGATTTTCATCGTTTCGTTTGGTAACTCTATAACTATGCGATTTTCTTCCTGGAGTTTAGGTAAATCGGTTTCAAGAATAGAAGCAAGAATTTTTGATCCCTGCTTTTTAATACGTTTTACATAGTCATTCCAGGTGGCCTGCAATTGAGTTTCGCTGAACTTACCGTTAAGTACAACATCCTTTGTTGGAGCAGCTTCCTGCTGGCGGGCTTCTATTTCCCGTTTCTTCTGAATACTTTTTAGAGAAAGCCCTGAGACCTTTTCTTTTTTTACTTCAGGATCGCTTACCGGTTTTGGTTCTGGAGCGGGGGGAAGGTCTGGAGCCGGTTCTTCATTAACCTCAGTGGCTTGGGGAACCATTGTTTCTTCTGAATGATAATTGTCTTCATTATCATCAGCGCAATGGCTATCGGGAGTTTTGTTTTCTCCTGAAGGCAACTGACTTTCCTTTGGAGCTTCAGCTGAAGTTTCACCATGCTCATTCTCACGCACCATACTTTTTTCTTCCGAAGAAAGTGGGGCAGGTTGTTTTTCAAAAACCGAAGCGGAAATTATTGACTGTTCAAACTTTTTTTTTTCTCCATCAAAAGTGATAGAGGCAAGCTGCATTAAAGAAAGTTCAACGAGCAAACGTTGGTTTTGACTTGTTTTATATTTGAGGTCACAATCATTTGCAAGATCTATCGCTTTAATTAAAAATTGATGATCTGTTTTGGAAGCCTGTTCAAAATAGCGAGCTTTGGTCTGTTCCCCAACTTCTAAAAGCTGAATCGTTTTCTGATCTTTACAAACCAAAAGATCTCTGAAATGCGAAGCCAGGCCGCTAATAAAATGATGGCCATCAAATCCGCTGGAAAGGATTTCATTATAACTAAGCAGTAATTGCGGGATATTATTAGTTAAAATAAGGTCGGTTACCTTAATGTAAGTATCATAATCAAGTACATTTAAGTTTTCGGTAACTGCCTGCCGGGTAAGGTCTTTGCCGCTAAAACTCACTACCCTGTCGTAGATAGATAGGGCATCACGCATTGCACCATCGGCTTTTTGCGCAATGATGTTTAAAGCGTCTTCCTCAGCATTAACACCTTCCTGCTGTGCTATATACCCCAGATAATTCTTAGCATCGCTTACTGTAATTCTTTTAAAATCGAAGATCTGGCAACGAGAAAGTATGGTTGGGATTATCTTATGCTTTTCTGTAGTAGCTAAGATAAAAATAGCGTGTTGCGGTGGCTCTTCCAGAGTCTTTAAAAACGCATTAAATGCCGACTGGGAGAGCATATGCACCTCATCTATAATATACACTTTATATTTCCCAACTTGCGGCGGGATCCTAACCTGGTCTATTAAATTCCTGATATCGTCTACCGAGTTATTAGAAGCGGCATCGAGTTCAAAAATATTAAAGGCAAAATCCTCATCGGGGCTTTGGGTGCCGTCGTGGTTAATCATTTTTGCCAGAATACGCGCGCAGGTTGTTTTTCCTACTCCGCGAGGTCCCGTAAACAGAAGCGCCTGTGCCAGGTGATTGTGTTCAATGGCGTTTTTCAAAGTATTGGTAATGGCTTGTTGCCCTACCACATCTTTAAAAGTTTGTGGGCGGTACTTACGAGCTGATACTATAAAATGTTCCATTGAATTTTATTGAATTACAAATATAAAAATAGCCTCCATAAGTTCTAAGGCAATCGCTTATATTTTTAAACAATTAAACTTAAGAAATCAACAATTTTTTAATCGCGATGCTTTCTAAAAAACTACCTTTGCAGCAAGCAGGCCGCCTTATCGCCAACGAGTTAATTCGGTGGAGGAAATTCCGGACACCAAAGGGCGGCATAGTGGGTAACGCCCACCGGTCCCGATAGCTATCGGGATCAGGACTAGTGCAACAGAAAGAATGTACAGGTAATGCTGTAGTGAAATCAGGTAAACTCTATGCGGTGCAATGCCATGTAAACCGGTGTTTGCAAGCGGCCCGCTTGCTACCGGAGGGTAGGCAGCTAAAAGTTTTTGGCAACAAAAACCTGAGATAAATGATAAGGGGAATCCCGGTTTACCGGGAGGAACAGAATCCGGATTACAGGCCTGCTTTTTTATAATAATGTCTTTGCCCAGGCCCGGGCTTCTTCCATATGGGAGAAAATATCAAAAGGAACCGGGGAGAATTGTTTTTCAAAATCAGCTACTTTTAAAGCTTCATAACGTTGGCTTACAATAGCTATTCCCAATAAAGATTTTACGTCTTTCAATTCAAAATAAATTGTAGGATTTACATTATAATTATTTTTTCGGTCAGAGATATAAACAAAATCTGCACCTTCATAAACCTCATTGCATACTTTTAGGATTTGCTCCACGTGTTCAATTTCAAACACTACATCATCTTTTACTTCAGAAATTACCATTCCGTCATAAAATTCTAAGTTAACATCAATAAGTTCAATCGTCTTGATCCGCTCCGTCATAACATCAAATTTGTAAGCCTGTTTTAACCTTTATTCTTTTTCTACAGAAGAATTTATTTTACATTTTCAAAAAAACTGAAAACCGAACCTCCATAGCGCCGACCTTCTATAAAGTTAGGGAAATCTGAGAGATCGGTGTGTTTGGAATGTTCAATAATTAATTGCCCATTTGGATTAAGTAGGTTTTTCTCGAAGACGAGTTGGGGGATTTGGAGAAATTTTTCCTTCTCGAAATCATAAGGCGGATCGGCGAAAATAATGTCGGCCTTTACATAAGCTTTTTCAAGAAATTTAAAGACATCACTTTTAATGGTGGTAATGTTTAAATCTAATTCCTGAGCCGTTTTTTTTATAAATTTCACACAATCGTAGTTAGCATCTACTGCAGTTACTTCCTGGCTTCCGCGCGAAGCAAATTCATAGGCGATATTGCCGGTTCCCGAAAAAAGATCCAGAACGCTTAATTGTGAAAACTGAAAATTGTTGTTCAAAATATTAAAAAGGGCTTCCTTGGACATATCGGTAGTAGGGCGTACCGGTAGCTTTTTGGGAGCAATTAATCTTTTTCCTTTATGCGTTCCTGAAATTATTCTCATTTAAATGATTTTAATCCCTCATTGAGGATTTAGTTTTTGCGAGGCCTGCCCATATCATTCAGGCAGTTTCGTATAGAAATTATAATGTAGTTTTCAATTACCTCGTTGGTTTACCCCGAGGTTCTTGATTAATACATATTCTTCCAGTTCGTTTAAACCGGAAAGCTCTTTTTCCTTTTTAAAGCTGAAATCGGTTTCTAAAAGCTCAATATGTTTAATATACTCAAAGGCAATTTTAAAGAGAGGAGAAGCCTTGCTAATAGCTCCCAGTAAAATCAACCTGAAACTCTCAGGGTTTAAATTGAGTTGTTCAGCAGTAAATAGAATATAATATAAAAAATCCTCTTTTTCGGTAAAGCTGAAAGAATTACAAAGCAGGAGTTCACCATTTTCAATTACTACAAGGTCAAACTGCTTATTTTTAAGGTGCGCAAATATTTGTGGCCTGTCTGCTTTTGGTAAAGCCAGTAGATTTTCAACTAACACGGTATTAAGGTGGTGATATTCAAATTCCCCAAATTTCTCAAAGAAGAAATTTATAATATTTGTATACGGAATATAAACATTGATAATCCCGGTGTTGCCAATTTCTTCATGAGCAATAAAATCGGTTTTAAGGATTTTAGTGTTGAATTTTAAATAATCTGAAGCATTTTCTTCCTTAAATAAATTTGCAGGAACTAAGCTATAAAGCGCATTGTCAAAAATTAATTTAACCTGGCTGGCTTCTGCAATACTAGTTTCTTCAGCATAAACCTTTTGAATTTCCGCAAGCAATTTCACAGGGTCCAGCTGTTGGGGAAAGCGTATTTTTTTGAAATGTACCACTTCATTTTCAGCAGAATTTAGGGTACAAAAAGAAAGTCCATCCAGGCTAACCTGAATGGACAGTTCTAAAATTATTTGTTTTCTACTGTTACTCGTCGCCATATTGGGTTGGCCAGTTTCCTTTGGTATTAACTTCTTCTAAAGAGCCAACGTTGATGTATCGACCGTTTATATCGTCTACAGATTGTACTAAATTTTGTTGTAAAATAAGTTCCCTGTCTAAACCTTGTAATACAACACTTTTAGCAACTCTTGCTCTAAAAACTGCAATTTTGGTCTGTCCTTTTGTAATAGTACCTGCATCAAGTTCAAACTTAGCATCCACACCTTCAATTGGGACATTTATCATATTCGTATAACGTTCCTTATCTCCTTTAAATAATGAATCTTTTACCGGTACAAAGCCAAGTGTATCGATAATTACTCTTTCAATATACTCATCTACACCGTATTGTTTTTTATACTCTTCATCTAAAACAGTAGTATCACGACGTTGGGTAATCGCAAATTCTGCAGTATCTAAAAATCTCACTAGCTTATCAAAATCATCTTCAAAAGTACCTATAACCTCCTTGTGGGCTAGTTCTGCTTTACGAATATCCTTTAAGTTTTCAACTACTTTAGCATAACGCTTTTCTTTGATTTTATTAAATTGAATTGGTTCGTAAACAGCGTTAAAAGTTAGGTAGGCTAATCCTATGATAACTACCCAAAGAAGTAATTGAATTGCAAGTCTCATGCTTTCTAAATTTTGTTTTAAAATTACTAGTGTTTCAGGACAAATCTACAATTTTTTTTTATTCGTAAAAGTTTCTTCCGTAAAAATCCATTCCTATCTTTGATTTTTGATAAATCTTCTATGGAAAATCTTGATGCTTCCAAATTCTATAAACTTCTTTTAAGCGATCTGGGTTTTACAGCTAAAGTAGGGCAGGATCTTGCTTTACAGCAACTTTCCCGCTTTGTTTTGAACAATAATAAAGATGAACTTTTTGTCTTAAAAGGTTTTGCTGGTACCGGTAAAACTACCATAATCAGCACTTTAGTAAAAAATCTTTGGCAAATTAAAAAATCTGGTGTTTTGTTGGCACCCACGGGAAGGGCGGCTAAAGTGATTTCCAATTATTCTAAAAAAGAAGCTTTTACTATTCATAAAAAAATCTATTTCCCTAAGAAAAGCGGTGGGAGCGGAGTGCAATTTGTGCTTCAGCCGAATAAACACAAAAACAGTATTTTTATTGTAGATGAAGCTTCAATGATCTCTGATACGCCAACAAATTCCAAATTAATGGAAAATGGAAGCTTATTAGACGATCTTATTCAATTTGTATATTCCGGGCAAAATTGTCAGCTTATTTTAATTGGGGATACTGCGCAGCTTCCTCCTGTAAAAATGGAAATTAGCCCCGCTCTGGAGGCAGAAAAACTTCAGTTTTCTTATAATAAGGAAGTTCATCATATCGAGCTGGACGAAGTAGTAAGACAGGCTGAAGAAAGCGATATTCTGCTAAATGCCACAAAAATAAGGCAAAGTCTGCAAGACGGTTTTTATGATAGTTTTCAGTTTGAAATCACTCCTAAAGCAGATGTTATTAGGTTGCAGGATGGTTACGAAATTATGAATGCCATCGAGGAATGCTATAATGAGTTAGGAAATGAGGAAACCAGTTTTATAGTTCGGTCTAATAAAAGGGCAAATTTGTACAATCAGCAAATAAGGTCCAGAATTTTGTTCCAGGAAGAAGAGATTTCAGCCGGAGATTATCTTATGGTGGTGAAGAATAATTATTTCTGGATAAAACCCAGTTCCGAAGCCGGATTTATAGCTAACGGTGATATCGTAAAAGTCCTTGAGATTTTCGGTATAAAAGAGCTCTACGGTTTCCGGTTTGCCGAAGTGCAGGTGCAAATGGTAGATTACCCCAAAATGAGACCTTTTGAAACCGTGGTGATGTTAGATACCTTAACCAGCAACACGCCTTCGCTTTCCTATGAAGAATCTAACGAACTTTACCAGGAGGTGATGAAGGATTATGAAGATGAAACTTCTAAATACAAGAAATTTATGAAGGTAAAGAACAATAAGTTTTTCAATGCTTTACAAATTAAGTTTTCCTATGCAATGACCTGCCATAAATCCCAGGGTGGGCAGTGGAATACGGTTTTTATTGAGCAACCCTACCTGCCCGAAGGTGTGGGTAAAGAATATTTAAGATGGCTTTACACAGCTGTAACACGGGCAACCGATAAACTCTATTTAATAGGTTTTAAAGACGACTTTTTTATAAACAAATAATTTAGGATCTGCCAAGAAATCAAATTTTAAAACCTAAATTTAATTTTCAAAACAACTAATTTCGATGAATAATCCACTTAAAATAATCGCTATGATTCCCGCTCGTTACGAGGCTGCTCGTTTTCCGGGGAAACTTTTAAAAGACCTTAATGGCAAAACGGTAATTACCAGAACCTACGAAGCTGCCAAAAACACCGGTCTTTTTGATGAAGTTTACGTGGTGACCGATAGCGATAAAATTTATGCAGAAATTAATAAAAACGGCGGCAACGCGATAAAAAGTAACAAAGAACACGAATGTGGAAGCGACCGTATTGCGGAAGCAGTGCAGGATATGGATGTGGATATTGTGGTGAATGTGCAGGGAGATGAGCCATTTATAGATAAAGATAGCCTGGCGAAATTACTGGTTGTTTTTAGGGAAGATGATGCTTCTGCGATAGATCTTGCTTCCTTAAAGACGGCCCTTTCCGAAAGTGATGATATTACCAATGCAAACAATGTAAAAGTAATTACCAATAAAAATGATTTCGCGATGTATTTTTCAAGGTTTCCAATACCTTACCCGAGAAATACTGATGCTCATGTGACTTATTTTAAGCATATTGGGATTTACGCTTTCAGAAAACAGGCGCTTATCGATTTCTATAATTTACCGATGCTTTCATTAGAATCTGCTGAAAAAATAGAGGCGATTAGGTTCCTGGAATATGGAAAAAATATAAAAATGGTGGAAACCGAGATGCAGACTATAGGAATAGATACTCCTGAAGATCTTGAAAAAGCCAGGAAGATCTGGAACAATTAGCTTACCGCATCTTTATAAACTTTTAAAGCCCGTTCGCGGGCTTCTTTATGGTCTACCATTTTTTCTGGATATTTGTCGGTGCCAAATTCTTCTACCCATTCTTTGATGTATTTTTTGTCCTTATCAAATTTGTCAATTTGGGTGGTGGGATTGAATATTCTGAAATAAGGGGCTGCGTCTACACCGCTTCCGGCAACCCATTGCCAGTTACCAACATTTGACGACATTTCGTAATCAAGTAGTTTTTCAGCAAAATAGGCTTCTCCCCAGCGCCAGTCTATAAGTAGGTGTTTGCAAAGAAAGCTCCCCACTAACATTCTTACGCGATTATGCATAAATCCGGTTTCATTCAACTGGCGCATTCCTGCATCAACTAAAGGATAACCAGTTTTGCCGGCTTTCCATTTTTCAAATTCGTCTTCGTTGTTTCTCCATTCAATTCGGTCGTATTTCTTTTTAAAAGAATCGGTTACCGTATCGGGATTATGGTATAAAACCTGCATAAAAAATTCCCTCCAAATCAATTCTTCAAGAAAAGTTTTATTGCTTTCAGCATTAGCCTTTTCTACCATTTTTCTCACACTTACGGTTCCAAAGCGAAGATGAGCACCAAGACGGGAAGTTCCCTCTTTTCCGGGAATATTCCGGGTTTTTTCGTATTGCTGGATTAAAGTTGGCGTGACATCATAATCGGGCACTTTAATTTCTGAAGTTGTAAAACCAATATCCTTTAAACTTAAATTAGGTAACCTTGTATTCTTCACGAGATTATCTAAATATTGGCTGGTATAGTGAATCTTAGGATCTAGCGATTTAAACTGCTCTTTCCAAACCCTCATATAAGGCGTATAAACGACATAAGGATCGCCGTCTTTTTTAACCACTTCATCCTTTTCGAAAATAACCTGGTCTTTGAAAGTATGAAATTCAATATTATTTTCAGAAAGTAATTCAGCTATTTCTTTATCCCTTTTTGCTGCATAGGGTTCGTAATCGTGGTTAGTAAATACTTCAGTAACCTTATAATCTTTAATTATTTGCTGAAAGATCTCTTTTGGTTTTCCGTGATACATTGCGATAGAACTACCATAATCATCTTGAAGTTCCTGCCGCATTTGCTGAAGTTGCTCATGTATAAAACTTACTCTCGCATCATCTTTAGGTAATTTATCAAGGATTTCGGTATCAAAAATAAAAATTGGGAGTACTGGTTTTTCAGATTTTAAGGCTTTAAGAAATCCTACATTATCATCCAACCTAAGATCACGTCTAAACCAAAATATATTCACTGCTTCACTCATTTACGAAATATTTAAAGTTGAAAGTCCGCCGTCTACACTAATAATTTGCCCGGTAATCCAGTTGTTTTCTTCACTTAACAAAAATGTGGCTGCATTGGCGATGTCTTTTGCATTTCCAATCCTTTTTAAAGGATGCCTTTCGCTCATTTTCTCTTTTTTGGAATCATTTGACAATAATTTTTCAGCCAGGGGCGTATCGGTTAGAGAAGGTGCAATGACATTTACACGCATCTTTGGAGCATATTCGGCTGCCAGAGCTTTTGCAAAACCTTCAATGGCACCTTTGGCTGCAGCAACGCTGGTATGAAAAGGCATTCCGACTTTTACAGCCACTGTACTAAAAAATACCAAACTTGCATTTTCAGCACTTTTTAATTTCGGCATTAAAGCCTGGACTACTTTTACCGAACTTAAGAAATTCAGATTCATTTCCTCCTCAAAATCTTTATGTTTCAGCATTTTGAAAGGCTTTAGGTTAATGCTTCCGGGACAATATACCAATCCGTGAATTTCTGCCGGCAAATCGAGATCTTCAATATTGTCTTTTAAAACATCGAATTCTAAATGTTCAACATCATCACTTAATTCCCCTTTATTTCTGGAAGCGACAACTACTTTATTTTCTTTAACAAGTTGGTGGGCGATTTCAAGGCCGATTCCGGTAGAACCGCCAATAAGTAAAATATTTCTTTTCATAATTTAATATTTAGTTCTAAGCTATTATATCTTGGTTCAGCGTTGAATTTTTAGTTTTAGGTTCTTCAAATTCACCAAAAAGTTCCACGAGTTTCTTCTGTCTGTAATCGAAGATTTCCTTCAGTTTTAGAGCCACAAGGATGGGATGAACCATTTGCCCTAAAATTCCGAAGGGTAATTTATAATCTACAATATCTTCCATTTCTACCCCACCTGGGATTTCCTTTAAAAAATGTTTATGATGCCAGAGTGCGTACGGGCCAAAACGTTGTTCGTCTACAAAATACTCTTTGTCCCTAACGTGGGTGATTTCAGTTACCCATTTGGTTTTAATCCCGGCTACCGGCGTGACTATATATTGGATGATTTGTCCAGGGTACATTGGTCTATCAGCGCCTGAAATAATATTAAACCCCATATAATCTGGAGTAATAGTCTTTAAATTTCCCGGACTGGAGAGAAATTCCCAGGCTTTTTTTAGACTTATGGGAAGTCTTTGAACCGATTTTTTGGTGTAGATTTTCATCTTTTTTATTTGAAACCAAAATTAAGAGTAGTTTTGTTTAAAATAAAATTATTATAGTTAAACAAAATATAAATGAAAATGTTTTAAATTTTATTTTATAATCAATTTCTCGGTATATTTGAGGAACTAAAAACATATTAAATAATGAAAAAACTATTTCTATTTTTATGCACAGCGGGGATTATGAGTGCTACTCAGGCCCAGGTGCAGGCTCCACAACCGAGTCCCTTTACTAAAGTTGAACAAAAAGTTGGACTTACCGATGTTACTCTTGAATATTCCCGTCCAGGAATGAGAGACCGACAGGTTTTTGGCAATCTGGTACCTTACGGTGAAGTTTGGCGTACAGGCGCTAATGAGAATACCAAAATCACTTTTAGTGACGATGTTACTATTCAGGGTAATGAGCTACAAGCGGGAACCTATGCTATTTATACTATTCCGAAGGAGAACGAATGGGAAGTAATGTTTTATAAGGATGCTTCCAACTGGGGAAATCCTGCAGAATGGAATGATGATAAAGTTGCCTTAAAAGCTACTGCAGAAGTAATGGAACTTCCTTTTGAAATGGAAACTTTTACCATTATGATAGATGAGCTTAAACACGATTCTGCTGCACTTAGCTTTATCTGGGCAAATACCGCTGCAAGTTTAAGATTTGAAGTGCCAACCGAAGAAAAAGCAATGGCCAGTATTGAAAAGGTTATGAGCGGCCCGGGAGCTGCTGATTATTTCGCTGCAGCCACATATTATCATGATGTTAATAAGGATTTGGAGCAGGCCTACGAATGGGTAAATAAGTCCCTTGAAATGGGTAACCCAAATGCATTTTGGATTTTAAGAAGGAAATCCCTTATCGCTGCCGATCTTGGTAAAAAAGACGAAGCGATTGCAGCTGCCAAAAAATCTTTGGCCGAAGCTGAAAAAGCCGGAAACCAGGATTATGTAAAAATGAATAAAGACTCTCTAAAAGAATGGGGAGCGAAGTAAACTAGATTTACGGAAAAAATAAAAAGCTGTTTGAAATTCTTTTCGTCAAGCTGAACTTGTTTCAGCTTCTAACATGTTTTCAATATTCAACATGTTATACCCTGAAATAAATTCAGGGTTACGTTCTGCAGATTTTTCAAACAGCTTTTCTTATCTGTAACCTAAGCCTCACAACTCGAGCAATTTACCATATTGGCTATAAATTCTTTGGAAACACTCTGACTTCTTTGATAGTAAAGCGTTTTTACACCCAGCTGCCAGGCTTCTATCATTAATTTATTTACTTCCCTAACCGGAAGATCTGAAGGAATATTCAAGTTTAAACTTTGTGCCTGGTCAATATATTTCTGCCTCACCGAGGCTTGTTGGATAATTTCTAACTGACTGATTTCTTTAAAGGTTTTAAAAACCATACGCTCTTCATCACTTAACTCTTTCAAATGCTGAACACTCCCGTGATTTAGCATAATGCTACGCCAGGTTTCTTCGGTATCCAATCCTTTTTCCTTAAGCAATTCCTTTAAATATTTATTCTTCCGCATAAAATTACCTTTAGCCAGACCTGCTTTGTAATAATTGCTGCTAAAAGGTTCTATTCCCGGTGACGCCTGCCCTAAGATAGCAGAAGAGGAAGTTGTTGGAGCAACGGCCATTAAAGTGGTATTTCTTAAACCGTAATCTTTTAAAACTTCCGGTTCACCGTAAATATTGGCCAGTTCTTTACTGGCTTTGGTAGCTTTTTCACTAATGTCTTTAAAAATAGAATTTGTTAGGCCTTTGGCCTTTAATCCCTCAAAAGGGATCCTGTTTTTTTGCAAATAAGAATGCCATCCCATAACGCCAAGTCCTAAAGCCCTGTGCCTTTTAGCGAATTTATTGGCAGAGGAGAGGTAGTAATTATCTTCGGTTTTCGCAATAAACTCCTGTAAAACAGCATCCAGAAAATAAATGGCCAGTTTTACGGCTTCTGTGTCTTTCCATTCATCATAAAGTTCCAAATTCATTGAGGAAAGACAACAAATAAAGGATTCATCCTCGGTTGAAGGCAATGCAATTTCTGAACAAAGATTACTGGAATGTATGGTGTAATTTTTATCCTTATAAACCTGTGGCTTAAACCGGTTAATATTGTCTTTAAAGAAAAGGTATGGCAATCCTTTTTGTTGCCGGCTTTCTAAAACCTTGGCCCAAATCTCTCGTTTTTCCCTATCGCCATCTATCATTTCCTGCATCCAGTAATCGGGCACACTTACGCCGTAGAATAAATTTTGAATTGGATTTCCAATATTTTTTATTTCAAGGAATTCCTTAATATCGGGGTGATCTATATCCAGGTAAGCTGCAAAAGCCCCACGGCGTACACCGCCCTGGGAAATGGTATCCATCGCGGTATCAAAAAGTTTCATAAAACTGGTTGCGCCGCTGCTTTTCCCATTATCGGTTACGGCGCTTCCACGGCCTCTTAGCTCTCCAAAATAACCGGAAGTACCGCCACCAATTTTTGTTTGCATAATCACCTCGCCAAGTTTGTGGGTAATGCCCTCAATATTATCTGGTACATATACATTAAAGCAAGAGATGGGCAAACCCCGCTCGGTGCCCATATTTGCCCAAATTGGCGAACTTAAACTCATCCAGCCGCGTTCTATCATTTCAATAAAAGCTTCAGCCAGTTCCGGCTTGTAGAGCCTTTTTGCCGCTGCATTGGCTACGCGTTCTATAGCCGACTTTGCGGTTTCTCCTTTTAATAAATAGCCACGGTTAAGTATTTGCTGACTTTCTTCATTAAGCCACCATAGGCGTTCCTGTTGCGTTTCTTTAATTATAGTTTCGGGCATTTTGCTGGGATTTTAGGTGAAATATTTCTGAGGGAAAATTCTTTAAAAAAGGTCATCTGCGGTGATGCTCTTGTCGTGTTTGGTGTAATCTACCGGACGTTTGGCGAAAAAATCGTCTAAACTGTTGGCGAAAACTTCTTCCTCAAACCACAACATCGCTTTATAGTCGTATTCTGAAACGAAATAGAGTTTTTCCAAACCTATTTTTTCAAGGCTATCGTCTACGCGATATTTCATGAAATTCAGGAGGTCTTCTTTTTTGCATTGTTCTAATGAACCATCAGCAAAGATCCAATCGAGGATTTCAGATTCTACTTCCATAGAATGCGCTATAATCTCCCTTATTTTAGTTTTGGTTTCATCGTTAAAAAAATCAGGAAATTCATTTTTGATCTGGTTTACGATATAAATTCCGGCATTGGCGTGAATTTGTTCGTCTACCGAAGTCCACGCAATAATATTGCTCACATTTTTCATTACTCCTTTAAATCGGCTAAAGGAAAGGATTATGGCAAACTGACTAAAAAGTGAAACGTTTTCGATTAAAATTGAAAATAAAATAAGCGAAAACACATATTTCTTTTCATCTGAAGATTTTGTATTCGATAAAGCTTCAGAAAGGTAAGCCACCCTTTTTTTGATTACCGGGGTCTCAATTAATTTTTCAAATTCATTGTTGTAGCCCAGCACTTCAAGCAAACGGGAATAGGCTTCAGAATGTCTGAATTCACATTCGGCAAAAGTACTTCCGAGTCCATTAAATTCTGGTTTTGGAAGGTGCTGATAAAGGTCTCCCCAAAACGATTTTACGGCTACTTCAATTTGGGCAATTGCTAGAAGGCTCTTTTTAATCACCTGCTTTTCATTTTCACTAAGATGCGAATGAAAATCCTGTACATCGGCTGTGAAATCTACTTCAGAATGCACCCAGAACGAACGGTTTATTGCTTCAGTAAACTGTAGGATTTCGGGGTATTCGAATGGTTTGTAGTTTACTCGTTTTTGAAAAATACTCATATTACTTTTGTTTTAGTTTTAAAATCAAAAGCATAAAAGCAAATTGGTGTCTATGGAAAAGTGAAGTTGCGGTAGACCCGCAAAAAGATTGTCCTGGACATTTACTTTTTATGCGAAAGCAAAAGTCAGCCCGGTTGGGAAGGTAGTCTGGCTTGTAGATAATCTACTTTACAGTTGCGCAACAGCTCATGATTCTCACATGATTCCCCTTGTTTATTACAAAAAGTAATACCCGCCGGTATGATTTTACAAGAGTAAAGTTATAAGGAATTTGCGGTGGTTTTATAAAAACCTAATTGAGTTATAAACATAGTTTTTCACAAGTTAAATTTTCGGTAAAAAGAAGACTTCGTGGGGTATAGTTTGGCTGGGGGGCATAGTCTTTGCAAAGTGACGGTTGCAGTATTTGCTAATCAATCGAAACACCTGAAAAATGAGACTTGTTTATTTACAAAACACCGATAATGCTTATGTTGCTAAAGCCGAAATTACTTTAAAGGCTTTTGGAGTTGCTATAGGGCAGAAATCTAAAATTTACATCAGAAAAGATTCTGAAAATACCTGGCGGGAGGAAAAAACCAATAAAAAAGTTTCTCCTAAGGATGCCGCTCATTTAGATAAGTGGCTAAAGGATCATCAGAAATTTGTTGAGCATTAAATTGCTGAATATTCTTGCTGATATTCAATCTAAATCACTTCATTTTTTAAATTCTAATTTCAATTGAAAACTTTTGCTGAATATTTTTCTACTTTTCATCGAATTTATCCATTCTATTAAACTTCCCGTAAAACTTGAAAAAGCCCAATATTAACGGGATTTGGGTGTTTGGTTTCCGTAGGTTTTTATAAATTGCAGGAAAGATATTTTATTCTTTTCAAAATTAACCCATAGAACCATCAATATATTTATTTAAGTTATGAGTAATTATCATATTAAGAATTTAGAGGAATATTTTCAAGTTTATAGAAAATCGGTAAGAGATCCGGAAAACTTCTGGGAGGAAATAGCTGAAGAGCATTTTACCTGGCGAAAGAAATGGGATAATGTGTTAAGCTGGGATTTTAATGAACCTGAAGTGAAATGGTTTGAAAATGCCAAACTTAATATAACCGAAAACTGTATAGATCGCTTTCTTTTTAATAGGTCTGATAAAACTGCGATTATCTGGGAGCCTAACGATCCTGAAGAAGAAGCCCAACATATTTCCTACGGAGAATTACATAAGAAAGTAAATAAATTCGCGAATGTTTTAAAGGCTAAAGGAATTAAAAAAGGGGATCGGGTTTGTATTTATTTACCAATGATTCCTGAACTTGCCGTAGCTATGCTGGCTTGTGCACGAATTGGTGCTATACATTCGGTGGTTTTTGCAGGTTTTTCTTCTAAAGCTCTGGCTACCAGGACCAATGATGCCGATTGTAAAATGCTAATTACCTCTGATGGTTCTTACCGCGGAAACAAAACGATAGATCTTAAAGGAATTGTAGATAAGGCCCTGGAAGATTGTCCGGG
Source organism: Salegentibacter tibetensis (assembly GCF_020164485.1). Lineage (GTDB taxonomy): Bacteria > Bacteroidota > Bacteroidia > Flavobacteriales > Flavobacteriaceae > Salegentibacter > Salegentibacter tibetensis. The sequence continues at coordinate 8,090 of NZ_JAIQZA010000032.1, read as the reverse complement.
TGTGGAAAGCGTTTTAGTAGCGAAGCGACTGGATTCTGATATTGAAATGCAAGATGGTCGGGATGAATGGCTACAGCCTTTATTAGATGAAGCTTCAGATGAATGTAAAGCCGAAACTATGGATGCTGAAGATCCTTTGTTTATTTTATATACCTCAGGTTCTACCGGAAAACCAAAAGGCATGTTGCATACCACCGCCGGTTATATGGTGTACACAGCATATACTTTTAAGAATGTTTTCCAATATAAAGAAGATGATGTTTATTGGTGTACTGCAGATATTGGATGGATCACAGGACACTCTTATATTTTATATGGTCCGTTAGCTAATGGAGCTACCACGGTAATGTTTGAGGGTATTCCTTCTTACCCCGATGCTGGAAGGTTTTGGGATGTGGTAGAAAAACATAAAGTAAATCAGTTTTATACTGCGCCAACGGCTATTAGGTCTTTGGCAAAAAGAAATATAGAATTTGTAGAGAGTCATGACCTTTCTTCTTTAAAAGTACTGGGAACCGTTGGCGAGCCCATAAACGAGGAAGCCTGGCACTGGTATAACGATAATGTGGGGAAAAATAAAAGTCCTATTGTAGATACCTGGTGGCAAACCGAAACCGGCGGAATTATGATTACTCCAATACCTTATGTTACCCCTGTAAAACCGACTTATGCAACCTTGCCATTTCCCGGAATTCAGCCCGCTTTAATGGATGAGAACGGAAATGAATTAAAGGGCAATCAAGTAGATGGTCGTTTATGTATTAAATATCCTTGGCCTGCTATTGCCAGAACCGTTTGGAGAGACCACGAACGTTATAAAACCACCTATTTTTCTACTTTTAAAAATATGTATTTTACCGGAGATGGTGCTCTTAGGGATGAAGTAGGTTATTACCGAATTACAGGTAGGGTAGATGATGTAATTATAGTTTCAGGCCATAATTTAGGAACGGCGCCAATTGAAGATGCGATGGATGAACATCCGGCGGTAGCTGAATCCGCCGTTGTTGGTTTCCCTCATGAAGTAAAAGGAAATGCACTTTATGCCTTTGTAACCTTAAAAGAATCCGGAGAATCCAGAAATCACGATAACCTCAGGAAGGAAATAAATCAGCAGATTGGGGACAAAGTAGGGCCAATTGCCAAACCGGAGAAAATCCAGTTTGTTAGCGGCCTACCAAAAACGCGTAGCGGAAAAATTATGCGAAGAATTTTAAGAAAAATAGCATCTAAAGAAACAGAAGATCTTGGAGATACTTCAACTTTATTAAATCCTGAAGTTGTAGAGGAGATTATGAAGGATGCTTTGTAAGGATTAATCTTAGTTTTTTGCAGTAAAATTTTATACAAAATCTCAGACCTCACAGGCTTTCAAAACCTGTGAGATCTTTTTAGTATAGAATTTATTTTAAAATTTAGCATTTTCAAGAAAATAACACCACCGGCCTCTGGCCACCCTGCCCGACATAGTTAATTAGGCGGGCTCCCCTTGAAAAAAGGTAGGAGCTTTAATAATTCTCTAAATTTTGTTCCTAATTAAACCCTAAACAATTTTTTTAAATTTAATTTTCCATCGGTATTTAGTTTACCCAGGATAGTTAGGAAAGCTATGGCTGTTATAAAAGCATCCCCGGCGGCGGTGTGCCTGTCTCTTATGTCAATATTGTAAGTTTCGGCGATTTCGTCTAGCGAATAACTTTTCTCCCGATTAATAAGATTGGAGATTATTCGGGTACCACGGTATAAATTCACGGTATCTAAAACCTTGTTTTTCAGCTTTGGCAAACCCATTCTGGTTAAAGCCTCATTGATCATCCCAAGATCAAAACCCGCGTGGTGCGCCACCAAAACAGAATTTCCGATATATTCTAAAAAAGCTTTTACTGCCTCTTCTTCAGAAAGGGTTTTTATACGTTCATTCTGAATAATCCCGTGAATCTTTACGGTTTTAGGGTTGAAAGTTTCCTGGGAAATGTACTCTTCAAATCCGTCGGCAATATCTATAGATTTGTTATTAATGGCAACTGCACCAATAGAAAGCATCCGGTCTTTTTTAAGATCAAAGCCTGTAGTTTCGGTATCCAAAACAACAAACCTGGTTTCCTCGATTTCTTTCGGAAGTTTTTCCTGAAATTTAACTTCATAATCATGCCAGAATTCAGGCAGATTATCAGGTTTCTTTTTGAATAAATTTAGCATTAGATATAAGGAGTTACTTCAAAACGGTATTTTATTAATTCCTGCACCTGTCTTATACTTTTAAAACAGCGTTTTAGTTTGATCTTTTCCTCTTTGCTCAAATTCTCCAGATCTATAAACCTGCCGCTATTCCTATTTTCCAAACCGTGTTGAGTTCTAAATTTCAGTAAAACTTTAGACGCATAGGCACAGGATAGAAATAGCTCTTTGTTATTCGGCTCTAGTTGTGCCAGTTTTTCAAAGCGCTCTGCAGTATTGCTTATGTTTTTCACCTGGTGGTATAAGATTAAGAGCCTGCCCGCATCAGTTAAAGGCGTAATTCCTCGTTTTTTAATGTCGAAAAAATCTTTATTTTCTCCATCTTCTTCTAATAAAAACTGCCTGAAGAAACCAAGCGGAGATGGGTTTCTCAATGTAGTGGCGCCCATTACCGCATAGAATTTGCGATTGTCTTTAGTTAGAAGAAAAATATGATCGGCAAGCGCATTAGATAAATTTACATTTCCGTAAGAAATATCAAAATCGAAGAAAATAGAGCAGAGTAAAATTTCGTCGTTTCCGGGATCTATAATCCATTTGGTAAATTGTTCTTTCCATTCACTTAAACTGAGGCAGTATTTTGGGTTTTTTGCCATCATTTCGGCAGGGCAATATTCGTAGCCGATTATATTGAGCCGCTTGTTCACTTTTCTCGCCAATTCTAAAAAATAGGCCCTGGTTTCTTCCAGTTTTTCCTCCGGAACATCTTCAAAAATAAGCGCATTGTCCTGGTCGGTTTGTAAAAGTTGTTCTTTACGTCCCTGGCTTCCGAGGGAAATCCACGTGAAATCACAGGGCAGGGGAGTAGGTAGCTTTTTAATACAGCGCTCTATAATTCGTTTAATAGTGGCGTCGTTCAGCTCAAAAATAATTCTGGAGATATGATTTAGCGGAATATTGGAAGCTAGAAATCCCCTGAGCAATAAGGTGATTTTATGCCGAATTTTCTTTAATTCGTTGGTGTTATTACTTCGCTGAATTGCTTTCATTAAAACCGAAGGATTATGGCCTTCAGAAACCATAATGTCGTGTTCAGAAAGTATTCCCACAACCTTAGTATTTGGCGTACCGTCTTCGGTAATACAAATGTGGTTTATATGATGTTTCATCATCGTAAGCTGTGCCTGTGCGATAGTAAGGCCCTGCGGATAACAAATTACTGGAGATGCCATAATTTTTGAAACAGGGGTTTCAATTCCATATGCGCCGGTAGCTACCATATCCCTAAAATCCTCATCGGTTACAATGCCTTTAGCGATATTGTCTTCTACCACTAAAACCGAACCTACTTTCTTTTTGCTCATTAGTTGGGCCGCAGCTTTTATAGTAGTTTCAGGTGATGTCATGACCACCTTTCTGGTTACCGGTGCCGGCTGAAGTTCAAAAAGATTATTGTTGGGTTTATATTGACTTTCTACAGGTTCTTTTTCTGAAATTAATTTTCCTTTATGAGCTTCAGAATATGGGTTTCGGGTGTTTGAGGCAAAACTCTGAATCAAAAAATTATTGACTTCTTTATTTTCTTCTGAAAGAGGTTTGAATTTTTTTATAGGAATTGCATACAGAATTGTTTCTTCTTCGGCAATGGCATTGATGAGGTAATTTTCTTTCGCAAACAACGGCCGAAGTCCAAAAATATCGCCTTCATCGCACTTGTCTATTGTTTCTCGTTTACCGTTGTTGTCGCGTTCTAAGGAAATCGCCCCTTTATTCACCACATAGAAGCGCTTATGGCCAATATCACCTTCAGAAAATAGTCTCTTTCCTTTTTCAAGATATTTTACCTTAACCTGTTTTGAGATAATTAATAAATCTTCCTTTTTTAAAAGATTAAAAGGAGGATAATTTTTAAGGAAATCGGCTATACGGGAAGCAATCGTGTTCTTCATACTGCTAATTTAATCAAAAATGAACAGAGCTTTTTCCTTTGAATTTAAATCTTCACCTCGTAATCTTTAATCATATTAAGAATCACTTTTTCTGTTTCAGAAAGGGAAATATAGTTTTGTTTTTCTTCAGGTTTAACTTTATTAAAATAAGGTACGATTTCACCGGTTTCATAGGAGTTTGCAACTTTAGGGTGCACATAATAACTTTTGCACACGGCCCGGGTGTTTCCCAAACCTTCGGCTGAGGCATCAAAAGCCTGGATTAAATTCTTTTTATTTTGTTTTTCGTCTTCGGTATAACCAAGTTCTAGCAGGGTTTCAAAAAAAATCTTTGTTGCGCTCCAGGTTCTAAAATCTTTAGCTGAAAACTGGTCGCCGCTAATTTCGTGAATATAATCATTGATCATTCCACTGTCTATCGCTTGTTTGTCTCCTTTTTCATCATAAAATTTGAAAAGCTCCCAACCCGGAATTTCCTCACATTGATTAACAAGTTTAATCAACTGTTTATTTTTTACAGAGACCGAATGTTCTTTTCCTTTTTTTCCAATAAACTCGAATTTGATCTGATTTTTAGAAGTTTTTAGGTGTCTGGATCTAAATGTGGAAAGACCGTAGGTTTTATTGTTCTTTGCGTAGTATTGATTTCCGATCCTAATATGGGTTTCTTCCATAAGCCGAAGGACTAATGCGAGTACTTTTCTTCGACTCATTTCCGGCAAGTCCAGGTCTTGATTTACCTGTTTTCTAATTTTTGACAGGTTTTCGCCAAAAGCGGTCATTTTAAAGAATTTGGTTTCATTCCTTAATTTGCTCCAGGTAGAATGGTAAATGTATTGTTTTCGGTTTTTTTCATCACGTCCCACAACTTGTAGATGCCCCGTTTTTAAATGAGTAATACGCACTTCCTGCCAGGCCGGCGGAATTACCAAACTTTTGATCCTATTTATAGTTTTATCATCTTTTATGCGTTCTCCTTTATATAGGTAGGAGAACCCTCTACCTACTTTCTTTCTTTTAATTGAAAGTTTTTCTTCCGAAACATAAGTGAGGTTTGCGAAATTTACAGCTTCATAGGGATTCGAAATAAGAATATTTACCTCTTCAGGAGAAATAGTCATTTTTGTTTTTTATTAAATATAGACTGAAAAGCGACAGGCAGATGGTAAATAATTGTGAAAGTATATCTAATGAAATGACAAAAGCCCTTTCCGGAGAATTCCGAAAAGGGCTTGTTACAATAAATAAGGTAATGATCTGTTTAGTCGAAATAACTAAAACTCTCTCCTTCTTTTATATGAAGTAAACTTTCATAAATTAATTTTATTACGTTTTCCACATCGCTTTTATGAACCATTTCTACCGTGGTATGCATATATCTTAGAGGAAGTGAAATTAATGCTGAAGGAACACCACCGTTACTGTAAGCAAAAGCATCGGTGTCTGTTCCTGTAAATCTTGAATTTGCCATTCGCTGAAAAGGAATTTCTTTTTCCTGGGCTGTTTCAATAAGCAATTCCCTCAATTTATTTTGAACCGCAGGTGCGTGGGCAATTACAGGGCCGTGACCAATTTTTGTGTCGCCAGTTTTCTTTTTATTGATCATTGGCGTATTGGTATCGTGGGTTACATCGGTAACAATGGCTACATTGGGTTTAATTCGGTGAGTGATCATTTCAGCACCCCGAAGTCCTATTTCTTCCTGTACGGAATTAGTTATATATAGGCCAAAAGGTAATTTTTTCCCGTTCTCTTTTAATAATTTAGCAACCTGCGCGATCATAAATCCGCCCATACGGTTATCTAAAGCCCGGCATACAAACTTGTTTTCATTCAGAATAAAGAATTCATCGGGGTAGGTTATTACGCAACCTACGTGAACACCTAATTCTTCGACTTCGTCTTTGCTGGTACAACCCACATCTATACAAATGTTATCGATTTTTGGAGATTGCTCTTCATCTTTATCACGGGTGTGAATTGCAGGCCAACCAAAAACGCCTTTTACAATGCCTTTTTTAGTGTGAATATTAACGCGCTTTGAAGGAGCTATCTGGTGATCACTACCGCCGTTTCTTACCACATAAATAAAACCTTCATCAGTTATATAATTTACATACCAGGAAATTTCATCGGCGTGTCCTTCTATTACTACTTTAAATTCAGCTTCAGGATTTATAACCCCCACCGCTGTTCCGTAGCTATCGGTAAAGAATTCATCAACATATGGTTTTAAATAATCCATCCATAATTTCTGCCCATCAGATTCATATCCCGTAGGCGCCGCATTATTTAAATATTTTTCCAGGAATTCTATAGATTCCTTATCAAGTATACTGTCTTTGCTCATAGATTTGAATTTTCACGAATTTAATAAGAATTAAATCTATGGCAACTGATTATTGATTAATTTTGGAATGATTTTAGTACGCTAGCAAGCTAAATATTTGGTGAATGCTTAGAACGCTTTTTATATTATTCTTCTTTAGTTTTTCGGGACTTTTCGCCCAGGATAGTATTCCTGTTGAAGATACCCTGCAAAAAAAGTATATGATTATTGCGGGCGATACTGTGCCGCGGGAAAGTATAGACCTTAATGAGGTGGTGATTTTAAAGAAGCTTCATTTTGATAATCTTGAGGAGAGAAAAAGATACCTTATATTAAGGAGGAAAACCAGAAAGGTATATCCTTATGCTAAACTTGCTTCTGAAAGGCTGGTAGCGCTTAATGCAAGGCTTGAAGGAATAGAGTCCAGATCGGCACAAAGAAAATACACTAAGATTGTTCAGGATTATATAGAGAAAGAATTTTCTGCGGAATTAAAAAAGCTTACTCATACTGAAGGTCAAATTCTGGTGAAGTTGGTACATCGCCAAACGGGGACTACAGCTTTTAACCTTATCAAGAATTTAAAAAGTGGATGGCGGGCATTCTGGTATAATACTACTGCCAGCTTATTTGAAATTTCACTGAAGGAAGAATTTGACCCCAAAAATAATCACGAAGATTTTTTGATTGAAGATATCCTACAGCGCTCTTTTGTTAATGATATCCTGGAGCCGCAGGCCACTGCACTGGATTTTGAGTATGTTGAACTTACCGATAAATGGAGTGCAGGAAGAGGTCGTTTAAATTAACTTTTTCCCTTCCCAAGATTTCTATAAAATTTTTTATCTTACAAGTTCCTTTAGTTGAAAGGCTTAGAAATTAGTTTTAAGGTTTCTTTAAAAAATTGTTATTTGAGCCTTGCGGGGGAAGAAAACAGCAGTATATTTGCAGCCGCTTACAAGGGCAACGAGGGTTGCGGAGTAAAGCGGGAAGTTCATTACATACTGGGAAATGCGAATTTTTAAGTCTTGAAAAAGCTTTAAAAAATAAAAGCAAAAAAATAATATTTTTTTTTGCCAGATTCAAAAGAGGTTGTATGTTTGCAGCCGCAAAAACAGCTAAGGTTTTATTTAAAAAGTGGCGTTGTTTTTAAAGTTCTTTTGAAGGGTTGCTTTTAAAATAAAGTCAAAAATTTTTCTAAAAAATATTTGGTGTATAAAGAAAAAGTAGTGTATATTTGCAGCCGCTTACAGCGGAAATGAGTTCCCGAAAATACTGAAAAGAAATCCCGGGTGGGTAAGTAAAGAGTTAAGGTTCGAGTCCTTTAGTTTCTACAAGAAATGTCCTTCCGGAGACGGAGATATCCTCACCTTTTTTTAAGGGGAGGTGCCGAAGGCGGAGGGGTTAAGTTCATTGATTTATTGAATTGACAGCGCGTAAAATTGCAATTGCAATTTTTACAAATAATTTAGAATTAAGACTAGAGAAGTCATCTTTGAGTACAGACAATTGATTGTTGTAATTATATTAAGAAACAACGATGAAGAGTTTGATCCTGGCTCAGGATGAACGCTAGCGGCAGGCCTAACACATGCAAGTCGAGGGGTAACAGGGAAGAGCTTGCTCTTTCGCTG